>DASRFD010000069.1:0-72291 GCA_035651715.1 Nevskia sp. | reverse complement strand
CGGCGCGGCCTCGGCCGCGGGCATCGCGGTCCCGGCGGGGGAGCGGTACGTCAGCCAGGCGGCGGAAGACGAGCAGGTGGACTTCGCCCTGACCCTGCCCTGGCAGCACCAGGACGAGCTCAACGCCCTGATCCAGCAGCTGTACACCCCGGGCAGCCCGCAGTACCACAAGTTCCTCAGCTCGGCCCAGTTCGACCAGCGCTTCGCGCCCTCGGCGGCGCAGTACAAGACGCTCAAGTCGCTGGCGCGGCAATACGGCTTCACCATCCGCGGCGAATCCTCCTCGCGCACCGTGCTCGGCGTCAGCGCGCCGGCCTCGACCGTGCGCAACGTGCTGCGCTCGCAGCTGCATGCGCTGGAGACGCATGAAGGCCAGCGCTACCTGGCGCCGGACCGCGAAGCCGAGGTGCCGTTCCCGCTGGCGGCGATGGGCGCGGAAGTGGCCGCGCTCAACGGCCACCCGCTGCGCACGCACCTGGTGAACCTGGGCCGCGCGCGCTTCGACGCCAACGGCAATGTGCTGAGCCCGCACGCCGGCACCGGCAGCGGCGGCGCCTACCAGCCGGCGGACATCAAGACCGCCTACAACGTCAATGGCATCCAGAACGGCGGCGAGGCGGTGGCGGTGTACGAACTGTCCAAGGCCACCTACACCGATGCCGGCACCTACGCCAGCAAGTACGGCCTGCACAATCCGACCCTGGTGCAGAAGACCGTCGACGGCGGCACCACCGACACCAGCGGCGCCGGCGAGGTGATGCTCGACATCGAGATGATCATGGCGATCGCCAATCCGGCCACGATCTACGTCTACACCGGCCCGAACAGCTCGGCCGGCGCCCTGGACACCTACACCCAGATCGCCAACGACAACCTGGTGCACGAGGTCAGCACCTCCTGGGGCCTGGACGAGGCCAGCGAGGGCTCCAGCGGCGCCAACGCGGAGAACACCCAGTTCACCAAGATGGTCGCCGAGGGCATGGCGCTGTTCGCGGCGGCCGGCGACTGCGGCGCCTACGACAGCGGCGGCACCACGCTGAACGTCGACGACCCGGGCTCCAATCCCAACGTCACCAGCGTCGGCGGCACCACCCTGACCACCACCTCGACCCAGCAGTACACCTCCGAAGTGCCCTGGGCCAATCCCACCGACACCAACGGCGGGCGCTGCCAGAAGGGCTCGGGCGGCGGCGGCGGCATCAGCTCGCTGTGGAACATCCCCTCCTACCAGCAAGGCATCGTCTCCAACGCCCCGTCGGGCCAGTTCTCCACCACCAAGCGCAATGTGCCGGACGTGTCGTTCGACGCCGATCCGGCGACCGGCTATCTGGTGTACGACAGCGTCGACGGCGGCTGGCTGCAGTTCGGCGGCACCAGCGCGGCTGCGCCGCTGTGGGCCGGCTTCTGGAGCCTGGCCAGCCATGGCGCCGGACGGGCGGCGGGTTTCGCCAATCCGACGATCTATGCCATCGCCAAGAGCAGCAGCAAGTACGCCAGCGATTTCCATGACGTGACCAGCGGCACCAACCTGCACTACAACGCGGTGGCCGGCTACGACGACGCCAGCGGCTGGGGCAGCCCCAACGCCGGCAATCTCTACGCCGACGTCCTGACCACCATCGGCGGCAGCAGCTCCAGCAGCAGCTCCGGCGGCGGCAGCTCCAGCAGCTCCAGCAGTTCGGGCGGCACCGGCAGCAGCTCGAGCTCCAGCTCCAGCAGCGGCGGCAGCTCCAGCTCGAGCAGCTCCAGCAGCTCGGGCGGCAGCAGCTCGAGCTCCAGCTCCAGCGGCGGCGGCAGCTCCAGCAGCAGCTCCAGCGGCGGCAGCAGCGGCGGCGGCACGCCGACCCAGATCCTGGGCAACACCGGCTTCGAGAGCGGCAGCGCGCCGTGGAGCCTGAGCAGCGGCGTGCTCAACAACGCCGCCTCCGAACCGCCGCACGGCGGCAGCTGGGATGCCTGGATGGACGGCTACGGCGTCAGCCACACCGACACCGTCGCGCAGAGCGTGGCGATCCCCACCGGCAAGACCAGCGCGACCCTGGCTTACTGGCTGCACATCGACACGGCGGAGACCACCCGCACCACCGCTTACGACACGCTGAAGGTGCAGGTGCTCAATAGCTCAGGCACGGTGCTGGCGACGCTGGCCACGTACTCGAACCTGAATGCCGCCGCCGGCTACGTGCAGCACACGGCGGATCTGTCGGCGTACATCGGCAAGACGGTGACGATCAAGTTCACCGGCACCGAGGACTCGTCGCTGCAGACTTCGTTCGTGCTCGACGACGTGACCTTGACGGTGAAGTGAAATGAATGCCCTCGGCAGGCGGTGCAGGGAGGGCATCGTGATCTGACGGCCGCGTGAGAGGTGCCGGCCGGGCGCCGCAGGACGCGGCGCCCGGCCTTTTTTCAGCTGAGGCCGGCGCGCAGCGGGCCGCGGACAAACAAAAGCCTCCTCGCCCTGCACGGGCGGGGAAGCCGGGCGTACGGGGGCGTGGCGTTACAGCGCGTCAGCGCCGGTCTGGCCGGTGCGGATGCGGATCGCCTGGTCCAGGGTGTAGACGAAAATCTTGCCGTCGCCGATCTTGCCGGTGTGGGCGGCCTTGCTGATCGCCTCCACTGCCGCATCGACGCGCTCGTCGACGATGGCGACCTCGATCTTGATCTTCGGCAGGAAATCGACCACGTACTCGGCGCCGCGGTACAGCTCGGTGTGACCCTTCTGGCGGCCGAAGCCCTTGACCTCGGTCACGGTGATGCCGGACACGCCCAGGTCCGACAGCGCCTCGCGCACTTCGTCGAGCTTGAAGGGTTTGATGACGGCGACGATCAGCTTCATGACGCGGCTCCGGCTCTTGTCAGGTCGGGAGCTTCGATTCTAACCGTTGCGCCGGCCCTTGTCCGGATTTTCGCGCTGCCCCGTTCGCGTGCACGCTGCACCGGCTCAGGGCCTGGACGGCAGCAGGAAACCGTAACGATCCAACACCGCGCGCGCCTCGGGCGTGCGCAGGAACTCGATATAGGCCCTGGCCGCGGGATTGGCGGCGCCCCTGGCGGTGATCACGGCGCCCTGTTCCAGCACCGGATACTGATCCTCGGGCACGCGCCAGTATTTGCCGGCGCCGGCGGCCGGCGGCGCCGCCACCAGCGACAGGGCGACGATGCCGGCGTCGACATTGCCGCTCTGCACGAACTGCGCGGTCTGCGCGATGTTCTCGCCGCGCACCAGCTTGGGCTGCAGCACATCCCACAGGCCGGCCTTCTCCAGCGCCGCCCTGGCGGCGCGGCCATAGGGCGCGATATCCGGATTGGCGATGGCGAATTTCCTCACCGCGGCGGTGTTCAGCACCGCCAGGCCCTGGCTCACGTCCACCGCCGGGCTGGTGCTCCACAGCACAAGGTGGCCGGCGGCATAGAGGGTCAGCGAGGACTCGTCGGCTTCGCCGTCCTTGACCAGCTGTTTCGGATAGGACATGTCGGCGGACAGGAACACGTCGAACGGCGCGCCGTTCTTGATCTGCGCCAGGAAGCTGCCGGAGGAGCCGGTGGTGGGCTTCAGCTCGACGCCCGGATGGGTCCTGGCGAAGGCCGCGTCCAGCTCCTTCAGGCACAGCGTCAGGTCGGCGGCGGCGGCAATGTACAGCGTCTGGGGTTCTGCCGCCCGGGCCGGGCCCAGGCACAGCACGCCGGCCAGCAACAGCAGCAGCTTCCTCATTGGGGCTCCGCAACGGCTTCGATATATTTTCAGGAATATATCGCATCGCCGCGCCGGGCGCGCGATGCAATTTCCGGGTTAGCGCGTCCGGCCGCGGCGCCGCAGGTGCGGCTCGAACTCCGCCAGGTGCGCGTCCACCAGCCGCTCGGCCTCGCGCTGCAGGCGGCGATAGGCCGCCAGCATGCGCAGTCCCGCCGCGGTCAACTCGGCGCCGCCGCCGCCCCTGCCGCCCTTGACCGGGCTGACCAGGGGCTGGGCGAAGCAGGCGTTCATGGTTTCCACCAGGAGCCAGGCGCGGCGGTAGGACATGTCCAGGCTCTTGGCCGCCGCCGAGATCGAGCCGTGGCGCTGGATCGCTTCCAGCAGGTCGGCCTTGCCGGGACCGAGCGCGATGTCCTGGCCCAGCATCAGGCGCAGGCGCAACTGGCCGTGCAGGCTCACGGGCCGTGATCGGGATGGCGGCTCATCGGCGCAGACTACACGCGGCGCCGCACGGAAGGAATGCGCTTCAGCTTCCGCCGTGCTCCGCCACCCGGTTGCGCCCGGCGCGCTTGGCCTCGTACAGCGCGCCGTCCACCTCGTGGACCAGGGCCCAGACGCTCTTATCGGCCTGCGGCACGCGGCTGGAGCAGCCGATCGAGATGGTGATGCCCAGGCCGCTGGCCTCGACACGGCTGCGCATCACCTCGGCCACCTCGCGCGCCGCCGCCAGCGTGGCTCCGGGCAGGACGGCGACGAACTCGTCGCCGCCGTAGCGCGCCACCAGGTCCTCGGAGCGGCGCAGGCAGGCGCTGAGGATCTGCGTCACCTTCTTCAGCACTTCGTCGCCGGCGAGGTGGCCGTGGCGGTCGTTGTACTGCTTGAAGTAGTCGACGTCCATGACCAGCACCGACACCGGCTTGCCCTGCCCGGCGCAGCGCGCCCAGACCTCGCTGAGGTAGTCGTTGAGGCGGCGCCGGTTGGGGATTTCGGTCAGGCTGTCGAGATGGGCCATCTTGTCGAGGCGGCGGTTGGCCGCCTCCAGCTCGCGCGTGCGCACCAGCACCAGGCCTTCCAGCTTGAACTTCTCCAGCGCCAGCCGGCGGCTGCGCAGGCGCGACACCAGCATGCCGATGGCGATGCCGAGAAAGCCCAGCGCGGTGAGGTTGACGGCGCGTCCCCAGCCGGTGTTGAACCAGGGCTGGACCACGGCGAAGCGGTACGGCGTCATCTCGCTGATATGGCCGAGGCTGTCGCGGGCGCGGGCGCGGAACACATAGTCGCCGGGCTGGAGCTGGCGATAGGTGTGGGAGCGCGAGTCGGACCAGTCGCTGTAGTGCTGGTCGAAGCCCTCCAGCCAGGATTGGTAGCGCACTTCGCCGACGCTGCGGTAATCCGGCAGGGCATAGCGGAAGCGCAGCGCCAGCTGCTGCTGGGTGTAGCGCGGCGGACTGGCCGGCCGCAGCGGCAGCGGCTCGCTGCGGTCCTGGTCGTCGAGGTGCTCGACCGAGCGCAGGCTCAGCACCGGGCTGGCGGCGGCCGCGGCGGCAAGCTCGTCATGGCGCAGCAGTTCGCCGTTGGCGGCGAGCAGGGCGGTGTCGCGTCCGTCGTAGGCCAGGGCCTCGATCGCGCCATGGCGGATGCTGTCCACCGGTTCGCGCTGCCAGGCGCCGCCGGCCGGCCGGCGGTAGACGCTGCGATAGCTCCAGGCCCACTGGTCGCCGTTGGGCGCCACGGACAGGGTCAGTTCCTCGTCCTGCCCGCGCAGGCTCTCCAGCCCGTCCAGCGCCGTCGGCTCGAAGCCCTGCCCGGTCCAGCGGTACAGCCCGGCAGCGGTGGCGGCGACGATGGCGCCGCCGTCCAGCGGCGCGATGACAGCGGCGGCGAGCCGGCCGTAGCGGATGCCCTGCTCCTGGCCATAGGCCCGGGACTCGACGATGCGCGAGGCGTCGTCGGCCAGCTTGATGCGGTGCACGCCGCCGCGATCGGAGCCGACCAGGATGTCGCGCGGCCCCAGCTCGACCAGGCTGCCGACCCGGCTGGTGTCGAGGTTGGCCGCATTGAAGCGCAGCGTCCATTGCCCGCGCTCGCGCCGCAGCACCGCCAGGCCGGTCTCGGTGCCGACGTAGATCAGGTCCGGGTCGAAGCGGGAGCGCTGCAGCAGGTAGGGCGCGATGCGCGCATCGAACAGGTTGCGCGCGTGCCCGCCCCGCACCAGCTTGACGTTGTAGGACTCCGCCAGCAGCGCCTGGTCCGCGTCCAGCGGCAGCAGGTCCCAGGCCTCGAAGTCGGTCCAGTCGAGGCGGCTGAACACGGCCGCGCCTTGCTGCTGCCCCGCTTCGTAAACCCCGGCGTCGGACAGCGCCAGCCAGCGCCCGTTCCACTGCGCCAGGTGGTGGATGCCGCCGCTCAGGCCGCTGTCCGGGCGCACCACGCTCCAGGCCGCGGGCCAGCTGACGTGGAACACGGACAGGTTGCTCAGCGTCAGCAGGCCGCCGTCGGCCGCGGGCACGATGCCGTTGAGGGCGCTGTTGTCGACGCGGAAGCTGCGCACGCTGTGGCGCAGCGGGTCGAGCAGGTGCAGCTGGCCGTCCTGGCCCGCAAGGGCGATGCTGCCGTCGGCCAGCCTGCGCCCGGTCATCATGAACGAGGATGGCGGAAAGCCCGGCGGCATGGCGTAGTCGCTCAGGCTGCCGTCGCGGAACTCGCGCCAGCGACCGTCGCGGGCCAGGGTCAGCAGGCCGCCGTCCGGCAGGGGCAGCAGGTGATAGACCAAGTCCTTGAGGCCTTCGCCGCCGGCCACCGGCTCCCAGCCGCCGTCCTTGAGCCGTTTCAGGCCCTGCTCGCGGAACTGCACCAGGACCTCGCCGTGCTGCTCGACGATGGAGCCGTAGTGGCTCGGGTAGCGCCACAGGCGCACCGCGCCGCTGCGCGGCTGGTACTGGAACAGGTGGCCCAGGGCCATGAAGAACACGCCCTGCGCGCTGACCAGGGTGTCCCAGATGTCGTCGAAAGTCTCGCCGTGCAGCAGCTCCCTGTACAGCGGCGTGAGATCGTGGAACTGCTCGACGCCGGCGGCGTCGCGCTCCATGTAGCCGAACAGGCCGTAGCCCCCGACATAGACGCGGCCGTGGCCATCGGCGGCGAGGGAGCGGGCGATGTCGCCGTTGGGCAGGCGGATCAGCTTCCAGCGCGAGCCGTCGAAGCTGAGCACGCCGTCGTTGGCCGCCACGTAGATCGCGGCGGTGTCGTCCTGGGCGAGATCGAAGGTCTGCGGATAGGTTTCGACGTCGGGGGTGTAGCGGGTGATCGGCGGCGCGCCGGGCGGGGCGGCGGCCACGGCCGAACCCGCCAGCAACGGCAGCGACAGGCACAGGCTCAAGGCCTTGCGGCGCCACACGGATCCGGCGCGGACCTCCCTGTCCATCCGGGCGCGGCACCACCTCCAACGGCGGCACAGCCGGACAGCGAACATCGATCCCTTCCCTTCGATTTTATGAGTGCCCGGGGCGGCCGGGCCGGCTACAGCCTAGCGCCCGCCGTCGCCCCCGGGCAAACCGCGGCGGCGGCAACTGTCGATTCCGTCACAAAAACCACGCCGACCCGCCCGCTTCACCCCGCCGCGGCCTTGCGGCAAACTTGCCGCCCCGGCCGGCGGCAAGCCCGGGCCTTGAACCGGCGCCCCGCAATCCCCATCCGGCAGGAGTCGCCTGACCACTTTTCAACTCAAAACCATGACGACAGAAACCCGCGAATTCCAGACCGAGACCCGCCAGGTGCTGCGCCTGGTGATCCATTCCCTCTACTCGCACAAGGAAATCTTCCTGCGCGAGCTGATCTCCAATGCCTCCGACGCCTGCGAGAAGCTGCGCTTCGAAGCCCTGGGCCGCCCCGAGCTGCTCGGTAGCGAGACCCTGGGCGTGGAGCTGATCCCGGACGTCGCCGCCGGCACCCTGACGATCAAGGACAACGGCATCGGCATGAGCCGCGAGGAGGTGATCGACAACCTCGGCACCATCGCCCGCTCCGGCACCCGGAAATTCCTCGAGTCGCTGAGCGGCAACGAGGCGCGCGACTCGCAGCTGATCGGCCAGTTCGGCGTCGGCTTCTACTCGGCCTTCATCGTCGCCGAACGGGTCAGCGTGATCACCAGGAAGACCGGCAGCGAGGCGGTGCGCTGGGACTCCGACGGCGAGGGCGCCTACGAGATCCAGTCCCACCACAAGGAGGAGCGCGGCACCGAGGTGATCCTGCACCTGCGCGCAGAGGACAAGGAATTCCTGCAGGCGGAGCGCCTGCGCGAGCTGGTGCGCAAGTATTCCGACCACCTGAGCCTGCCCATCGCCCTGGTCCACGACGGCAAGAGCGAGACCCTGAACCAGGCCAAGGCCTTCTGGACCCGGCCCAAGTCGGAGCTGAAGGACGAGGACTACCAGGCCTTCTACAAGCACCTGACGCACGACTGGGAGGACGCCCGCGCCTGGGCCCATCACAAGGTGGAAGGCAACCTCGAGTACACCTCCCTGCTGTACCTGCCCAGGCGCGCGCCGCTGGACCTGTTCGACCGCGAGCAGGCGCGTGGCGTGCAGCTCTACGTGCGCCGCGTCTTCATCATGGACAAGGCCGCCGAGCTGCTGCCGCCCTGGCTGCGCTTCATGCGCGGCCTGGTCGATTCGGCCGACCTGCCGCTGAACGTGTCGCGCGAGCTGCTGCAGAACAACCGCACCGTCGAGAAGATCCGCGCCGCACTGGTCAAACGCACCCTGGACCTGCTGGAGGACCTGGCGGCGAACAAGCCGCAGGAGTACGCCGGGTTCTGGCAGACCTTCGGCACGGTGCTGAAGGAAGGCGTCATCGACGACGAGGGCCTGAAGGAGCGCATCGCCAAGCTGCTGCGCTTCAGCTCCACCGCGACCGAGGGCGATGCCCTGACCTCGCTGATGGACTACGTCGGCCGCATGAAGCCCGAGCAGAAGACCATCTACTACCTCACCGCCGACACGCTCTCGGCCGCGCGCAACAGCCCGCACCTGGAGGGGTTCGCCGCCCGCGGCTACGAGGTGCTGCTGCTGACCGACCGCGTCGACGAATGGGTCACCAGCCACCTGCACGAGTTCGAGGGCAAGAAGCTGGAAAGCGTGGCGCGCGCCGCGGCCGACGTGGAGTCGGTGATCGAGACCGCCGACAAGGCGGCCGCCGAGTCCGCCTACAAGGACACGCTCGAACGCCTGCAGAAGGCACTGGCCGGCAGGATCGCCTCCGCCAAGGTGTCAGGCCGCCTGACCGAGTCGCCGGCCTGCCTGGTGGCCGGCGAGCACGGCATCTCGCTGCGCATGGCGCGCATCCTCAAGCAGGCCGGGCAGGCCAATCCCTTCGCCACCCTGCCGATCCTGGAGCTGAATCCGCAGCACCCGCTGGTGCAGCGGCTGCGGGAGACCAGCGACGAGGCGGCCTTCTCCAACCTTGCCCGCCTGCTGCACGACCAGGCGGTGCTGGCCGAGGGCGGCCAGCTCGACGACCCGGCGGCCTTCGTCAAGCAGGTCAACCAGCTGATGCTGGAAGGCCTGGCGCCGAAGTCGAAGATCCTGCTCGGCTGAGGCCGGCGGCGCTCGGCTACACTGGCGGGCACCTCATCCGCCCGCCAGTGACCGATGCACCACCATGCCCGCCGGCTGTTCGGCGTCGCCGCGCTGTTCAACTTCACCGTCGCGGCCGGCCTGCTGCTGCTGCGGCCGGTGCTGCTGCCGCTGCTGCGCCTGGACCCGGTGCAGGGCAGCAACGTCGCCTTCGCCGACCTGCTGGCCCTGATGATCGCGGTGTTCGGCTACGCCTACTGGTGCGTGGCCAACGACCCGGTCCGCTACCGGCCGTATATTCCACTGAGCATCGTCGGCAAGGTCGCGGTGCCGCTGACCCTGGCGGCGTGCTGGCTCGGCGGGCATGCCAGCGGGCGGCTGGTGGCGCTGGGCGGCTCGGACCTGGTGTTCGCCGCCCTGTTCCTGGCCTTCCTGCGCCGCCACCCGGAACCCGCCCGAGCCTGACCATGCCCACCACCGCCTACAACCGCATCTCCGGCCAGAGCCTGGAGCGCATCGCGGCGCTCAGCGACGGCGTCTTCGCCGTGGCCATGACCCTGCTGGTGCTCGACCTGCATGCGCCGGCGGCCGAAGCGGTCCACTCCGAGGGCGAATTGAGGAACAAGCTGCTGCCGCTGCTGCCGCGGCTGCTGGCCTACCTGATGAGCTTCCTGACGCTGGGCATCTTCTGGGTCGGCCAGCAGACCCAGCTCAACCACATCGAGCGCGCCGACCGCAACCTCGCCTGGGTCCACCTGGGCTTCCTGTTCGGGGTGACGCTGCTGCCCTTCGCCACTTCCCTGCTGGCGGAATTCATCGACTACCGCGTGGCGCTGCTGCTGTACTGGGGCAACGTGCTGGCCCTCGGCCTGGCCCTGGCCGGCAGCTGGCTCTATGCGCGCCGCCATGGCCTGGTCAAGGCCGACGCGCCGGCGGACCTGGACCGCCTGATCCTGGGACGCATCGTGGTGGCGCAGTCGCTGTACGCCTTCGGCGCCGCGCTGTGCCTGTTCAGCACCTATCTGAGCATCGGCTTCATCCTGCTGATCCAGCTGCACTACGCCATCGCGCCGCGTACCAGCCGCCTGCTGCGCTACTGAGCCTCGCATAAAAAAGGCCCGGGTTGCCCCGGGCCTGACGGTGCCGCTTGTACCCCTGAAGCCTTGGAACGCTAGAAGTTGTAGGTGGCGTGGAACGTGGCGTAGTCGCGATCCATGTACGGATTGGCCTTGAGCAGGCTGTCGCCGATCAGCTTGTTCGGGTCGCCGAAGAAGAAGTTGTAGCCGACGCCCACTTCCAGATTGCCCAGGTACTGGAAGTTCGCGCTTACGCCCAGGCGGGTGTCGCCCTCGCCGTACAGCGCGCCGAAGGCGCCCGGCATGGAGGGGTTGCCCTTGACCAGCATGCCGAAGGAAATCGGCGTGGACATGTCCCAGCCGTTCCAGATGTTGTGCTTGGTCGGGATGGTGAGCGTCTGGAAGCCCCAGGCATTGCGGTTATAGAACAGCGTGTCGCCGTTGCCGTGCATGATGATGCCGGGCGAGGACTGGATCGGATCGACGTCGTTGACGTGGATGTAGCCGGCCTCGGCGGTGAAGGCCAGGTCGTCGTAGAAGAACTTCGGGTTGGTGACGTAGATCGCCGAAACGAGCGCCTGGCTGATCTGGCCGCGGGTGAACACCGGGCTGACCACCCCGGAGATGGTCGAGTCCAGCGCCACCGAGGCACCGTCGCGGAAGTTCAGCTCGCCGGCGACGTTGAAGGGGCCGACCACCGAGCTGAAGGTCAGGCCGTACAGGTGGATGCCGTCGAAGTACTTGACGTTGTAGGTGTTCGGCACCGGCTGGTTGATGATCTGCGTCGTCACCGCCTGGCCGTTGGGCAGGAAGCCGAACGGCGCATAGCCCACGTTGAGGTTCACCGAGGGGTTGGTGTCGTCGTAGCGCAGGTAGTAGCCGGCGACGTTGGTGCGCGAGGTGATCTGGTACTCGAGGCCGCCGCCGTACTGCCCCCAGTCGCTGGGCCGCAGGTCGGGGCCGCGCGTGGCGTTGATCGTCCTGGGCGAATTGAGCAGGCCGCCGACCGGCATCAGCAGCGTGCAGACCAGGTTTTCCACCGCCTGACCGCCGGGAATGCCGGTATTGACGATGTGGAAGTTCGCCAGCAGGCCGGTGCAGGAATTGGCGCCGCCGTAGAGCGGGTTGGCCGAGCCGTAGACGAAGGTGGCGCCCGGGCCGACCGCGTCCGCCGGGGAGAAGTAGTCGCCCTCGGGGAAGATCTCGTTGGCGCGGAAGGCGAACTTGTAATAGCCCACCGCCGACAGGGTGTTGCTCACGCCCAGGCGGAAGGAAACCTGGTTGGTCGGCAGCAGGATGCTCTTGACTTCGGCGCCGGGCACGAAAGCCTTGGTGGCGTCGGCGCGGCTCTGCGCCAGGGCAATGCCGGACAGGAACAGGCTCTGGCCGTAGGCGACCAGGTGCTGGCCGGCGCGCAGGTTGAGGTTCATCCCCCAGGGCAGCGCGAAGTCGCCGTAGGCGTAGGCGTCGAGCAGGCGCACGCGCTGGCCGTCGTAGTAGCGGGCGCCGTCGGTCCAGTGGCTGTTGGGAATGCCCTGGGTGTTGTTGGTGTCCGGCGAGTTGTTGTCGTTGGGGTGATGGTAAACCTGGTCGTAGAAGCCGTCGCCGCTGGCGACGATGCCGTAGTTGCCCCAGTGGAACTGCAGCTCGCCCAGGCCGGTGATGCGGTTGTTGATCAGGCTGCCTTTCTTGAAGTTGCGGTCGCCATCGTCGTAGTTGATGGTGGTCGGCAGGCCGGTATGGGTGAAGGAGAAGAATTGAAATGGCTGTCCCGCCTGCTGCGTCGGCAGCAGATAGGACTGGAACGGGTCCACCGGGCCGTTGATCAGGGCGTCATTGGCATTGCCGGTGCGGACCGCCGCGGCATACGACACGGTCAGCTTGTAGTCGAGCGAGGCATCGCTCCAAAGGTCCAAGGTGCCGGCCTGGGCGGTACCGCAGCAGACCGCGCCACCGAGGAACAGCGCCGCCAGCGGCGTCCCGTTCCTGAGCACAAACGTGGGATCTCCCCCGCGCTTCCTGGGCATTCGCAAACCCCCTCCTCTTCGTTGTAATCGCTACCTTATCGGCCGCGCGCCGGCCAAGCCTCATCCAAATTGATGAGTGCGACTCCTTTTCTCAGTTTGTTGAATCCGCACAACATTTGCGTCCGCCAGTACGGTAATAGTCCTTACCTCAATGGCCGGCGCGGGCGGCTGTGGCGGCCCCGGCGAGCGGGGCCTGCGGGAGCGTGGCGCGCCACTGCTCGAGCCGCGCCCCGATCAGGGCGCCCGCGGCCATCTGCGGCTCGGAGTGGACTTCGTGGTCGCGGTTTTCCCACTGTTCGACCAGGCGGCGGGCCTCGGCAAAAGCCTCGGTGAACGAGGTGGTGTGGTTCAGCGCCTGCTGCAGGTAGGCGCGGCCGAAATAGGTGAAGTCGGCGTCGTCGGCGCAGCCGAAGGAGGTGCGGTCGGCGCGGGCCGCGGTCAGCACCAGGGTGTGATCGTCGCGCAGGCTGTCGAGGAAGCTGCCGCTGTAACACGCCGAGACGACCACGACTTTCCAGCGGATGCCCGAGTCCTTGAGCATCTGCGCCAGGCGCGGCGCGTTGAAGTCGCTGAAGCTGAGGCCCTCCAGTTCCACCGCCAGCCGGGCGTCGCGCGAGCCGTGGCTGGTCAGGTAGAGGAACAGGATGTCCTGCCGCGGGTCCATCTTGCGGCCGATGGCGTCGAGCGCGTGCCTGAGGTTGGCCGCCGTGGCCAGCGGCAGCTCGTCCACGGTCTGGCGGTTGTTGACCAGCGCCAGGCTGCGCTGCGCGGCGCCGAAGCGGGTCTGGAACAGGCGCGTGCCGTAACGGGCTTCCTTCATGAACACGTCCTGTTCGCCATCCGGGGCGTAGGCCACGAAATACAGGCTCGGCCGGCCCGGGCGGCTGGGGGCGATGCCGGCCAGCGCCCGCTCCAGCAACTCGTCCTGGCGGCCGAACACCTCCTCGGCAACCAGCGGCGGCGCCTTGTCCTTGCCGGCGCGTTCGGCGCTGTAGTCGTGATACCACAGCGGCACCGGCGGCATCAGCCAGGCGGCGGCGACGAAGCAGGCGACGGCGGCGGCCGCGCCGAACAAGGCGCGCCGCAACCGCATCGCCTGCAGTGCGCGCAACAGCCGCGGCACCAGCAGGAACACCCACAGCAGGTACAGCCAGTAGACCAGCCAGGGCAGGCGCGGATACCGGTCCGCCAGCAGCGGCGCCAGGTGGTGCTGGGCCAGGTCGGCGATGTTGTCGGTATACAGGCCGGCGGCGGCAAGCAGCGCGGCCAGCGGCCACAGCAGCTCGGCGCGGCGGGCCAGCCGGGCCAGCAGGAAGGCGACGAACACGGTCAGCAGGTCGTAGGCGACCAGGCTCTCCAGCCCCCAGCGGCTGAAGCGGCGCGGCGCCTCGACATTGAAATAGTCCAGCAGCAGCGACAGCGGCAGCTCGCACAGCAGGATCAGCAGCCAGAACAGCCCCGGCCCCAGGCGCAGCGCGTCCACCCGCGGCGGGCGCAGCAGCGCCAGCCGCAAACCGGCCTTGAGCACACCGAGGAAATTGCCCAGGCCCGACCGCCGCGGAGCGGGCCGCGGCGGCGGCAACGGCGCCAGCAGGGGCGCGGGCGGCGCTGCCGGCTGCTCCGCGTCCGGGTCTGGAAGTTCGGACATGGCGGCAGTATGCCGGGGCGGCGCGGCACCCGGAAGGTGCGGCTGCGCGGCATACTCATGGCCCCGCCGGGCTCGCCCCCGGAACCTGGGCGACACACCTGACCGCACGTTCAGCTGACCAAAGCAGCCATTCGGCGTCCCCGATGCACTTACCCTTGCCGGACGAGGTCTACTCTCCTGAACGCGCCTGCATGGAGTTGGCGGTGGTGAAACCAAGAATCGGTCTGGGCCTGTGGCTGCTGGCGCTCGGCGCGCAGGCGGCTGACGCCTATCGCATCGAGCCGGAGCAGACCCAGCTGCTGATCAACGTGCACCGCTTCGGCGTGCAGTGGCTCGACGCCCGCTTCCGCCAGCTCGACGGCATCTTCACCCTCGACCGCCAGCGCACCGACAACCTCATCGACGTCACCATCGCCACCGATTCGCTGGAAGGCCCGGACGCGCGCTGGACCGAACGCCTGCGCTCGAGCGAATGGCTCGACACCCAGCGCTATCCCCTGATGCGCTTCCGTTCGACCCATGTCGAATTCAAGCCTTCCGGGGAGGCGCTGGCCGAGGGCGAGCTGACCATGCACGGCGTCAGCCGCCCGGTGAACCTGAGCATCAGCCGCCTGGATTGCGAGGGGCGCCTGCCCGACCAGCGCCAGGCCTGCACCTTCACCGCCTCGGCCAACATCCTGCGCTCGGACTTCGGCCTGCCGCACGGCTTCTGGGTGGCCGGCGATGCGGTGGAGATCCGCGTCAACGGCACCGCCTCGCGCAACGACGGCAGCACCAGGCCGGCGGAGTCCGTGGCCCTGCACCAGGACCACGACTAGGCGCCGTCCGCGCGCCGCTGGCCTTGCCCCACCGCAATGCCGGCGCGCCGGCCAAGGCGGCTGCGCGGCCCGCCGCGGCACAATGCCGCCGCGGGCTGCCCCGCGACCGGAGATCCGCTTGAACCTCAAGGCCCGCATCGAGCGCGCGGTGGCGCGCGGCATCCTGCGCCTGCCCGCCGCGCTGCAGCGCCGCCTGGTCGGCGCGCCGCTGAGCCTGGCCGGCCGCACCCTCGACCTGCAAATCCAGCTGCTGCTGAAGCTGCGCCGCCTGAGCGGCACCAAACCCTGGCAGTCCTACCCGCTGCCGCGGGTGCGCGCCGACTTCGACGTCGAAGCGGCGATGCTGGCGCCGCAGGCGCCGGCGCTGGCGGAAGTGCGCGCGGTGGAGCTGGCGGGCCCGGCCGGGACCATCCCGGCGCGCCTGTATCGCCCCGCGGATGTGGCGACGCCCGCGCCCTGCCTGGTGTTCTACCACGGTGGCGGCTTCACCCTGGGCTCGCTCGATTCGCACGACCTGCCCTGCCGCCAGCTGGCGGCGCGAACGCCCTGCGTGGTGATCGCGGTCGACTACCGCCTGGCGCCGGAGCATCCCTTTCCCGCCGCGGCCGACGATGCGCTGGCGGCGTTCCGCGAGGTCGCGCGCCGCGCCGCCGGGTTCGGGATCGACCCGGCGCGCATCGCGGTCGGCGGCGACAGCGCCGGCGGCAATCTCGCGGCGGTGGTGGCGCAGGATGCGCGCCGCGATGCGGTGCCGCCCTGCTTCCAATTGCTGATCTATCCGACCACCGACCTGACCATGTCGGCCGAGTCGATCCGCACCTTCGGCAAGGGCTTCCTGCTGGAGAAGACCAGCATGGACTGGTTCCGCGGCAATTACCTGCGGCCGGAACAGGACCGCCGCGAGCCGCGCGCCTCGCCGCTGTTCGGCGACCCTGCGGGCGTGGCGCCGGCACTGGTGGCCACCGCGGGCTTCGACCCGCTCTGCGACGAAGGCCAGGCCTACGCGCGCAAGATGCGCGAAGCCGGAGTGGCGGTGCAGGAGCTGCACAGCGAAGGGCTGGTGCACGGCTACTTCAACACCAGCGGCGCGGTGCGCCCCGCCGCCGGCGCGGTGGCGGCGATGACCGAGGCGCTGCGCGCCGCGTTCCTCGGGTAGGCGCTACGCCGCGGTGACGGGCAGGCCGATGATGACGCTGGCGACGTAGCCGTTGGCGCTGTCGCCGGAAAGAGTCATCTCCATCCTGCCTTCGGTCTGCTCGGTGTAGACCCGGTCGGCGGCGTTGGTGGTGCTGTTCCTGCCCTCGGCGCTGTACGGCGCGACCGTGGTGTCGATGCTGTCGACCAGCGCTTGCGGGAAGAACAGCTGCGTGGTGTTGCTGCCGTCGCTGAGCGAAGCGGAACTGTTGTAGCTGGAGCGCAGCCGCAGGTGGATGTGGGTGGTGCGGCCCTGGTACCAGCCCGGCACGATGGTCTTGAAGGTGACCGCGCCGCTGGCGTCGGTGATCTGATAGCCGCGCAGCCAGCTCTGCCCCAGGGTGCTCTCGACCGACTCGTTGGAATACACGCCCGAGGCGTTGCAGTGCCAGATGTCGACCTGCACGCCGGCCATGGCGGCGCAGTTGTTGTCGAAGTCGTAGACGTAGAGGTGCAGCGTCAGCGGAATGCCGCTCTGCGTGCTGCTGCCGTCGATGTTGGAACGGATGTCGCTGCGGTTGTAGCCGGAGGCGCTGTCGTCGGTAAAGTACGGGCCGACCTCGCCTTCCGGCGTCAGGGTGCAGGACGCGGCGCTGCCGCCCGAGCTGGAGCTGGAAGCGGAGCCGCTGGAGCTGCCGGAGCTGCTGCTGCTCGAGCTGCTCGACCCCGAGGAGGAGCCGCCGTCATCCGTTCCGCCGCCGCCGTTGCAGGCGGCCAGGGTGAGGCCGCCCACCGCCCCGCCGAGCAGTCCCAGCGCACGGCGCCGGCTCAGCCGCTTTTCGATCGCTTCGTTTTGCATCGTCCACATCCCCGCTTCCGGTTTGCGATTGCATCTTGGCGGCGGCAGGCGGCCGCGCGGGGTTTCTTTACCAAGGCTTTACCGCATCACGGCAGCCGCGGCGAGCCCTCGCGGCGGATCGCGGCAGCGCCGCGCAAAAGAAAAGGGGCGCCATGGGCGCCCCCTTTCCGACCACCGGTCCGGCTCAGACCACGAGCAGGCGCACGTCGATGTTGCCGCGGGTTGCGTTGGAGTACGGGCAGACCACATGGGCCTGCTCGACCAGGGCCTGCACCTGCTCGCGCGGCAGGCCCGGCACATGGACCTTCAGCTCGACCTCGATGCCGAAGCCGGTGGGAATCTGGCCGATGCCGACGCTGCCCTCGATGCTGGTGTCGGCCGGCAGCGCGATCTTCTGCTTGCCGGCGACGAAGCGCAGCGCGCCGATGAAGCAGGCCGAATAGCCGGCGGCGAACAACTGCTCCGGGTTGGTGCCGGCGCCGCCGGCGCCGCCGAGTTCGCGCGGCGTGGTCAGCTTCAGGTCCAGCACGCTGTCGGAGGAAACGGCGCGGCCGTCGCGGCCGCCGGTGGCCTTGGCATGGGCGGTGTAGAGCACTTTTTCGATCGACATGGCACAACTCCTTTGGATCTTCGGTTTGGCGGCGATTCGGGAGGATCGTCCGGTTCGCCGCCAGCGCCGGATGATCTATTTTACGCTATTAAATCGTTCGCTATCTATTTACATCAAAAAAATGGTCATGCGCTCTGCGCCAGGTTGCGCCGCAGCTGGTCCAGCCGTCCCTTGATGGCGGCCAGCTCCTCCAGGCTGCAGCCGGCGGCGCAGAACACGCCGTAGGGCACCGCCTCGGCCTTGTGCCGCAGCTCGCGGCCGGCGCGCGTCAGGCTGACGATCACCTGGCGCTCGTCGTCCTCGGCGCGGCGCCGGGCAAGCAGGCCCGAGGCCTCCATGCGCTTGAGCAGCGGCGTCAGGGTGGCCGAATCCAGGTGCAGGCGTTCGCCGATCTCCGAAACCGTCAGCCCGTCGCGCTCCCACAGCACCAGCATCGCCAGGTACTGCGGATAGGTCAGGTCCAGCTCGCGCAGCAGCTTGCGGTACAGCTTGGTCATCGCCAGCGAGGTGGCGTAGAGCGAGAAGCAAAGCTGGTCGCCGAGCAGCAGCGAGCCTTTCGGCTGGGCCGGCTTGGCGGAGGCGTTGGCGCGCTTGCTTGACATGCGGCGCATATTACATAGTGCACTATCTAATTGCAAGCTATTTTATTCCCGAGCTCGGCGGCCGCAATAAGCCGGATTACCGCCGCCTGCGCGCAGGCGGTGCGCCGCGATAGAATCGGCGGGCTTTTTTCAGCCCACCTTCCGTCACCGCGAAATCCCATGAGCACTGCACCCGCCCCCGCCCAGCCCTACGTCTCTCCCTGGATGGACGAAGATCTCGTCATGTTCCGCGACGCCGTGTCGCGCTTCGTCGAGTCGGAGATGGTTCCGCACGACGAGGAATGGCGCAAGCAGAAGCACGTCGGCCACGAGATCTGGCGCAAGGCCGGCGCGCAGGGCCTGCTGTGCACCGACATTCCGGCGGAGTATGGCGGCGCCGGCGGCGACTTCCGCCATGAGGCGGTGGTGTACGAGGAAACCCAGCGGCGCGGCCTGTCCGGCTTCGGCCAGGGCGTGCACAGCATCTGCGCCCACTACATTCTCAACCACGGCACCGAGGAGCAGAAGCAGCGCTTCCTGCCGCGCATGGCCCGCGGCGAGCTGGTCGGCGCCATCGCCATGACCGAGCCGGGCGCCGGTTCCGACCTGCAGGGCGTGCGCACCAAGGCGGTCAAGGACGGCGATGACTACATCATCAACGGCTCCAAGATCTTCATCACCAACGGCTATCTCGCCGAGATCATGATCGTGGTGTGCAAGACCGATCCCACCCAGGGCGCCAAGGGCACCTCGATCTTCCTGGTCGAGACCCCGGGGCTCAAGGGCTACCGCGTCGGCCGCATCCTCGACAAGATGGGCATGAAGGCGCAGGACACCTCCGAGCTGTTCTTCGAGGATGTGCGCGTGCCGGCCGCCAACCTGCTCGGCGGCCGCGAGGGCCAGGGCTTCTTCCAGCTGATGTCCGACCTGCCCTACGAGCGACTGATCGTCGCCCTCGGCGGCGTCGCCGCGATGGAAGGCGGCCTGGAGGCCACCAAGCAGTACGTGCGCGAGCGCAAGGCCTTCGGCAAGACCGTCGCCGAATTCCAGAACACCAAGTTCAAGCTGGCCGAGATCGCCACCAAGACCCGCATCGCGCGCGTCTTCATCGACCGCTGCATCCAGGACCAGCTCGCCGGCAAGCTCGATACCGCCACCGCCTCGATGGCGAAGTACTGGATCACCGACACCCAGCAGGAAGTGCTCGACGAATGCGTGCAGCTGCACGGCGGCTACGGCTACATGAACGAGTACCTGGTGACCCGCATGTTCGCCGACGCGCGCGTGCAGCGCATCTACGGCGGCACCAACGAGATCATGAAGGAGCTGATCTCGCGCTCCCTCGGGTAGGGCGCCAGGGCGGACCGCGGTTCAGCTGGCCGCGGCCACGCCGATGAAGAACCCGAGAATCATGCCGCTCGCAAAGGCCCAGAACGCCCACTTGTAGCGCGGCATGATTCGCTTCGCGCCGCTCTTTTCATCCACGTAGGTGAGGCGCAGGCTCACGTCGGACTCCCTTGTAGTCGTGCGGACTCCTCCGGGAGTCGACGCCACGAAGCTGGCATGGAGCCCCTTACGAACGCCTTAGGGCCTGATTTCCACCACCGTGCCATCGGGCGCGGCGCGGGCAACCTCGTCGATCTCGGCGTCCGTCAAGGCGATGCAGCCCCGCGTCCAGTCCCTCAGCCGGTGCAGCGGCCCGAGCCATCCCAGCCCGTTGCGCATGCCGTGGATCATCACCTCGCCGCCCGGCGCCACACCCTCCGCCGCCGCCCGTGCGCGATCCCGCGAGGCCGGATAGGACAGATGCAGGGCCAGGTGATAGCGGCTGGCCGGGTTGCGTCGGTCGATCGAATAGATCCCCTCGGGCGTGCGCCCGTCTCCTTCGCGGAATTTCGGCCCCACCGGCTGCGCGCCGAGGGCGATCCGGTAGCTGCGCAGCGCCACCGCGCCTCGATACAGCGTCAGGCGACGCTGTGCTTTCTCGACGAGGATGCGATCGGCCCTCAGCAGCACAGGCGCCGGCTCGGGCTGCAGGCGCTGGATGGCCGCGAGCAGGAGCAGCAGCATCGCCAGCCCCGCTGCCGCGAGCCTTCCGGACCTCATGCACGCCCGCATTGCGGCGCGCGTGCCGCGCTCAGGCCGTCACCACCTTCCACACCCGGAATCCCACCAGCTGCCCATCGGCGAAGGTGCCCGTCACCGTGACCAGCACGTTGAAGGTGCCGCGCGCCAGCAGCTCGGGCGAGTCCTTGAACAGGACGCGGTCTTCCGGCGACATCTTCTGCTCGCTCTCGTAGACGCGCTCGGCCGAATCGCCGTCCCAGCGCACCGGATCGCCGACCACCGCAGTGAACTCGGCCCTGCTCATGCCCAGGCGCAGCCCGCCCAGCTGCCGGGCCTGCGCCGCGTAGCGGCCGTGCAATTCGCGGCAGCCTGCGGCCGCCGCCGAGTCCGGCTGGCGTATCTCGAAACCCGACAGCTCCAGCCGCGGCACGCCGGAGAGGAAACTCACCACGCCGTTGGAACCGAGGTAGCAGATCCGCGCCTCGTAGTCGTCGGCGTCGTTGAGTTCGATCAGCCGGGTGCGGCCCAGCCGCGCCTGCACATTGTCCAGCGTCCCCATGTTCAGCCTGGCGCCGAGGAAGGTGGTGAAACGCGCGCCATCCTCCCCCGCCTGCGACGGCAGCGCTGCGGCGGCCGCCGTCAGCGCCACAAGGGCCGTCAAACCTCGAAAATTCACGCTCCATCCCCTTTCCGCTACCATGCAAGGATAACCAAGCCCGCCGCGGGCTGCGCGAATGCAGAACTTCGCCGCGAACCGGCCGGTCCAAGCAGCACCAGCGGAACCAGAGAACCGCCATGAAAATCAGCAAGCTCAGGATCTTAGGCGCCGTGGTCGGCGTGCTCGCCGCGGGCGCCGCGGGCGCCGCGGTGGCCGGCAAGCCGCCCCGCAACACCGCTCCCGTGGTGCAGCTCCCCCCCGGTGGCGAGGTCGCCGTCGTTCCCACCGCCGAGGCCGGCCCGACTGTCACCCTGCCGCCGCCGCGCGACGAATACGCCGCGGCCAAGGCGCCGGCACCCACGGTCGAGACCCAGGCGCGCAGCGAGAATACGCGGCTGCGCGGCGGCGAGAACGGCCCGGTCGTCGAGCTGCCGCAGAAGTAGCGGAGCGCCCGGAAGTCATCTTGCCGGAGCCGGCTCCGCGCGCTCGGCCGCGAGGCGCGCGTCGAGCATCGTCCGCATCCCGTCCGCATAGGCACGGCAGGCCTCCGGGGCGATGAAGGGATCCGGCTTGACGCCTTTGCGCCGGGCTTCCAGCTTCTCCCACAGGTGTCCCAGCCCGGGATGCACTGTGATGAGGATGTCGCAGGGCAAGGCCGCGACGGCGTCGATGCTCGCGCGGAAGCGCTGCGACACATCCGGGTGGTCCACGTCGCCGGTATAGCGGAAACCCGGTGCGGAAATCGAGTTGAGGCTGTCCGCGTAGACGAGGTCCAGGCAGCGGTTGTCCTCGCAGGAGCGCCAGGTCCAGGTGGTGCTGCCGGGCGTATGCCCCGGCGTGAGATACGCCGTGATTTCCACCTCGCCCAGCTTCAGCACCTCGCCGTCGCGCACCGTGCGCACCGGCGCGTTCAGCGCCGGGAACCCGTTCTCGGCGAAGCCCGCCTGCGGGTCGTCCGCCACCGGATGGCCCAGGCGCAGCGCCTCTGCCCCGCGGGGACTGGCCGCCACCTGCGCGCCGCTGTCGCGCTGCAAGGCGGCAATGCCGCCGGCGTGGTCGAAATGCGTGTGCGAATTCAGGATCAGCCGGATGTCCTGCACCCGGAAGCCGAGCGCCCGCACATTGGCCTCGATCAGCGGCGCCGACTGCGGCAGGTCCGCGTCGAGCAGCACCAAGCCCTGCGACGAAGCCACCAGCACCGAAGACAGCCCGCGCACGCCCACGTAGTAGGAATTGCCGTAGATGCGGAACGGCGCAGCGGGTTCGTTCCACTTTTCGCACTGCTCGCAGCGCAAGGGCCGCGTCAGCGGGTCAGGCGGCCCGGCCGCGTCCGCGCAAGTCCACCCACCCAGCACCAGCACCGCCGCCAGCCGCAGGTCCATGGCATCCCCGCTTTCTTGAGATCGGCCCACTCTAGGACGGACGCTTGCCGAAGCCGTGGCGTCCTCGTGCAAAACCGGTGCAAGGCCTGAACCCCGGCCGTTGAATCGCCACCCGCCTCCGGCGCATCATGGCCGCGAAAGGCCGCAGGGACTAAAGCGGCCCGCAACCACTCGATCCAGGGGAGCACCATGAAAGCCATCCATCTCGCGTTTGGAACCATCATGCTGGCCGCGGCCGGCATGTTCACCACCGTCACCTGCGCCGCCGCCGACAGCGCCGCCACCGTCACTTGCAAGGACGGTTCTAGTGCCAAGGGCGGTCGCGGCGCCTGCCGCGGCCATGGCGGTGTCGACAAGAGCGCCTCCGCCGCCGCGCCTGCAGCGGCCGCTCCTGCCGCGCCGGCCGCCGATACCACTGCTGCCGACAACCCCGTGACCTGCAAGGACGGCTCCTCCGCCAAAGGTGGTCGTGGCGCCTGCCGCGGCCATGGCGGCGTGAACAAGAACGCCGGCGCCGCGCCTGCGGCCGCCGCCGCTCCTGCCGCGCCGGCCGCCGACACCGCGGCCGCGGACAACACCGTGACCTGCAAGGACGGCTCCTCCGCCAAGGGCGGCCGTGGCGCCTGCCGCGGCCACGGCGGGGTGAACAAGAACGCCGGCGGCGCACCCGCGACCGCCGCCGCTCCCGCCGCGCCGGCCGCCGCCACAGCGGCCGCAGACAACACCGTGACCTGCAAGGACGGCTCCTCCGCCAAGGGTGGCCGCGGCGCCTGCCGCGGCCACGGCGGCGTGAACAAGAACGCCGGTGCCGCGCCCGCGACCGCCGCCGCCCCCGCGGCTGTGCCGGCCAGCCCGGCCGCCGCTCCCGCACCGGCGGCTGCGCCCGCCGCCAGCAGCGCGCCGGCCACGGCGGCCAGCGGCAAGAGCGGCAACACCGATCCCACCGGCGCCACCGCCAAGTGCAAGGACGGCACCTATTCCCATTCCCAGAAGCACAGCGGCTCCTGCTCCCGCCATGGCGGCGTTGCGGAATTCCTGAAGTAGAAAAAAAAGCGGCACACGGCGGGCTGGCCGGATACCGGGGCCAGCCCGTTTTTTTGCCGGCCTCCGGTCCCGATCCTCTGGAACCTTCCCATCCTTGAGGCGTCAGAAGCCTTACGTACCTGCCGCGCCACTGGAAGGACGCGACGGGCCACCTGCACCCAGGGAACCGGCAACCGCATGTCCGCAGCCCGTCGCCGCACGGCTTATCGCACCCTCTGGATCTCCGACGTCCATCTCGGCTCGCCGGCCTGCCAGGCCGCCTGCCTCGCCGACTTCCTGCAGAGCCACGACTGCGAGCAGCTTTATCTGGTCGGCGACATCTTCGACGGCTGGAAGATGCGCAGCCACTTCTACTGGACGCCCGAGCAGAGCCGCGTGATCCACGCCATCATCGCCAAGGCGCGCCACCACACGCGCGTCTGCTACCTCACCGGCAACCACGACGGCTTCATGCGCGAATTCATCACCAGCGAACTGCCGTTCGGCAAGATCCACTTCGCCCACGAGGCGATCCACACCACCGCCGACGGCCGCCGCCTGCTGGTCCTGCACGGCGACATCTACGACGACCTCATCACGCGCCTGCCGCGGCTGGCCCAGGCCGGCGACCGCCTCTACAACCTGCTCATCGCCGTCAATGCCGTCGTCAACCGCGCCCGCGCCGGCATGGGCCGGCCGGGGCTGCACCTCGCCGGCGGCACCAAGGACCTGGTCAAGACCGCCGTGCAACTGGCCTGCGGCGTCGACATGCGCATGCAGGGCCGCTGCGAGCGCGCCGGCCTGCAGGGCGTGGTCTGCGGCCATACCCACCACGCCGAAATCCGCGACCTCGGCGAGGGCGTGACCTATTACAACTGCGGCGACTGGGTCGATTCCTGCACCGCGCTGGCCGAAGACCAGGCGGGCAATATCCACCTGATCCGCGCCAACGAGCCAGCGGCGCAGACCAGGGCCGCCTGACCGCCCCGCCGCGGGCGGCAACAGCCGCGCTTCAACGCTCCTCCATCTTTCCCAGCAGCCACTGCAGCCCCGCCAGGTGCTGGTGATCGTGGCTGCACAGGTAGTGCGCCAGGCCGCGCACCGTCACCGCGCCGTAACCTTCGAACGCGCCGCGCCGCCGCCACTGCGCCGCATCCAGCCCGCGCAGCAGCGTCACCGTCTCGGCCCGCGCCGCGCGGAACGCCGCGAGCGCGCGCTGCGCATCGTCGTGCGCGTAGTCCCGCTCCCGCACCAGCGCATAGCCGTCGATCGAGGCCAGCAGGGGCTGCTCCTCGCGCAGCAGCCGGCGGAAACGCAGCAGGTAGCCCTCGCGCTCGATGTCGCGCACATGGCACGCCTGTTCCAGCGGCGTCAGGGTTTCGCTGGGAATGCCCTCCCACGACGGCGGCGCCCAGCTCAGGTACGGCGCCGGCACCGCCGCGAGACAGCGCTCCAGCCGGTCCGGAAAGGCGGCGAGCGCCGCCAGGGTCTCCGCATCGAACATCGCCAGCCTCCCGCAATAGGTCTGCGCGAAGGCTAACCAATCGGCCGCGGCGCCAAAGGCGCGGCGAACGCGCGGCCACAAGATGCGGATTTCAGGCCGGCTCGCGCTGCCGCGCCGCCAGATCCTCGAGCAGGCGCGCCACCCGCCTGACCTCGGCCAGGCCGAAGAAGCCGCGCTCGCGCGTGTTGGTCGCACCGCGGTTGCCGGCATACGATTCCACCGCCAGCACCAGGTCGCCGCTGCCGTCGGGGCGCTCGCGCCGGGTGACATTGGCGATCTGCGACGGCAGGTAGCTGCGCACCGTCACCGTGCGCATTCCTTCGATCGAGAAGGCGCGCTGGTTGGTCACCACGTACACCACCTTCTTCGCCGCCCAGCGCAACCACAGCGGCGACGACAGGCCGGCCACCCCGATCGCCACGAACGGCAGGCCGAACAAGGGGAAGAAATCCGCCGGGCTGGTGAACGTGGGCAGGCGGAACCGCGCCGCGCCGCAGACCCAGAACACCGCGAAGGCCGTCCACGGAATGAAGAACAGCCACAGACAGCCGCCCCGCGCCGCATAACGGCGCGGCAGCGGCTGCCCGGCCCAGGTGACGGCCTCGCCCGGCTTCAACTCGCTTTTGACCCGCGCCTGCAGCTCCGCCGGCAGATCCAGCAAGCCCATGCCCATTCCCGGCTCCTCCCTTGCGCGGCGCCAGCATAGCAAGCGGCCGGCACGGGAATTTCATTTTTTCGGCGTATCATGGGGTATCGCCAGCCGATGAATTCAGCCGCCGGCAAGCCGGCGGCTGGCGTACTGTCGCGCAGCACGCACCTGGAATGCCGCCGCCCATGAAGCTCCGCACCCTTGCCCGCAGCTGCGCCGCAGCGGGCCTGCTTTGCGCCGCCGCGGCCGAGGCCGCGAGCCAGCATGGCGCCGCCGTCGTGGCCGGCGGCCTGCAGCGCGAATACATCCTGGTCACGCCGGACAGCGTGCCGGCGGGCCCGCGACCGCTGGTGCTGCTCCTCCATGGCCATCTCGGCACCGCCGCCAACGCCCTTGGCGCGGGCGCCGTCGCCTCGCCGCTCTCCGCCTGGCTCGACATCGCCGACCGCGAGCACATCCTCGTCGCCGCGCTGCAGGGATTGAAAGGCGCCGACGATCACACCGGCTGGCACGACTGCCGCCTCGACGCCGCCGAGGACACCGGCGCGGACGACGTCGCCTTCGCCCGCGCCGTCATCGCCGGACTGGTGCAGTCCGGCCGCGCCGATCCGCACCGCGTCTATGTCATGGGCATGTCCAACGGCGCCATGATGGCCTACCGCCTGGCGCTGGAGCTGCGGCCGGCGCCTGCCGCCATCGCGGCCGTTTCCGGCACCATGGCCGGCCACAGCGCCTGCGACGCCGAGCCGGTGCCGGTCTCGGTGCTGCTGATCAATGGCACCGACGATCCGGTCGTGCCTTACCTGGGCGGCAGGGCCGGCCTGCGCGGCCACAAGACCGGCACGGTCATCGGCGCCGACGCCACCCGCGACTTCTGGCTCGGAGTGGACGGCCTGGCCAACACCCCGGCGACCGGCGGCAGCGTCCCGCACCGCTCGGCGGACGACCCGACGCGCGCGATCCGCCTCACCTGGGGTCCGGCGCACGGCCCGCAGGTCGAGGCGATCACCATCCAGAACGGCGGCCACGTCGAACCCAGCCTGCGCTACCACTACGGCTGGCTTTACCGGCAGCTGGTCGGGGTCCAGAACCGCGATTTCGAAAGCGCCGAGGAGGCCTGGGCCTTCTTCCGCGACAAGACTGCGCCGTGAGGCGGCGGAGCCGCTGACCAGGCCTGGCCGCGCCGGCGCTGCCGCTGGCCCGGAGACGTCCTAGTTCTGCGGCACCGGCGGCGCGTCGCGCCCGGGCTGCACCGGCTCCTGCGCGTTGCTGTCGGCGGCGCTCTCGTCCGCGTCGCTGTCGGACTCGTCGGGCACGCTGTCCTGCGCGCTGACGGCTTCCTTGGCCTGCGGCGTCATGTACAGCACCTTGCCCGTCAGGTACTGGTCCAGCATCTGCCGCGCCACCGGCGCCGCCGAGTGCGCGCCGAAGCCGGCGTGCTCGGCCACCACCGCCACCACGATCTTGGGGTCTTCCACCGGCGCGAAGCAGACGAACAGCGCGTGGTCGCGCAGCTTCTTCTGCACCGTGTCGAGCTTGGGCGCGTAGGTCTCGTCCTGGCGCAGGCCGGCGACCTGCGCCGTGCCGGTCTTGCCGGCCGAGGTGTAGGGCGCGTCCTTGAACACGCCGTAGGCGGTGCCGGTGGGCGACGAGGTCACCATCGTCATGCCCTTGATCACGCGCTGGAAGGTCGCCTCCTCGATGGTCTTGATCGGCGGCAGCGGCTCCGGCGTCACCGCCTTCTGGTCGCCGCTCTGCGGATCGCGCAGCGCGTGCACCAGGTGCGGCTTGTAGCCGCCGCCGTGCATCGCCAGGCGCGACACCGCCAGCGCCAGCTCGATCGGCGTCACCGTGAAATAGCCCTGGCCCACGCCCATGTTCACCGTCTCGCCCAGGTACCAGCTGTCGTGGCGCACGCGCCGCTTCCACTCGCGCGAGGGCAGGATGCCGGCCTTCTCGTTGGGAATGTCGACGCCGGTGACGTGGCCGAAGCCGAATTCGTTCAGCACCTCGTCGATGCGGTCGATGCCCAGGTTCACCGCGGCCTGGTAGAAATACACGTCGCAGGACTGGGCGATGGCCTGGTCCAGCGCCAGCCAGCCGTGGCCCTGGCGCTTGTCGCAGCGGTACTTGCGCGCCACGCCGGGCAGCTGGAAGTAGCCCGGGTCGAACACCGCCTTTTCCGGATTGATGGTGCCGAAGTGCAGGCCGGCCAGCGCCAGGAACGGCTTGATGGTCGAGCCGGACGGATAGGTGCCGAGCAGGGCGCGGTTGTACAGCGGCCGGTCCGGATCCTCCAGCAGCGCCTTGTAACTGTCGCCGTCGATGCCTTCAACGAACGGCGCGGGGGCGAAGCCGGGCTTGCTTACCAGCGCCAGCACCTCGCCGGTCTTCGGGTCCAGCGCCACCGCCGCGCCGTCGAGATCGCCGAAGGCCTCCTCGGCCACGCTCTGCAGCTTGGCGTCGATGCTCAGGAACAGGTCCTGGCCCGAGGCCGGCAGGGTGCCCTGGCCCGGCAGGTCGCGCAGGCGCTTGCCGGCGGCATTGGCCTCGATCACCTTGTTGCCCGGCATGCCGCGCAGCTCGTCCTCGTGGCTGCGCTCGATGCCGGCCTTGCCGATCTGCGTCAGCCCCTGGTACTCGCTTTCGTTGAGGTTGGCGTAGTCCGCGTCGGAGATGCCGCCGACGTAGCCGATCAGGTGCGAGGTCACGTCGCCCATCGGGTAGTCGCGCGCCAGCTGCGCGCTGACGTCCACGCCCGGGTAGTCGTAGCGGTTGACCTCGTAGCGCGCCACCTCCTCCATCGACAGGTGCGTGCGCAGCGGCACCGCCATGTAGCGCTTCATCTTGCGCATGCGTTCCTTGAAGCGCAGCAGGTCGCGGTCGCTGAGCTGCATCAGGTCGGCCAGCCGCGCCAGGGTGTTGTCCAGGCCCTGCACCTTTTCCGGCGTCACTTCCAGCACGAAGCTGGGCTGGTTCTGCGCCAGCAGCGCGCCGTTGCGGTCGTAGATCAGGCCGCGCACCGGCGGCACCGGGATCAGGCGCATGCGGTTGTCGTCGGCGCGGGTGGTGTAGTAGTCGTGCTGCACCAGCTGGATCTGGCCCAGCCGCGCCACCAGCAGGCCGCTCAGCAGCAGCACCAGCACGCCGGCCACCATGATGCGGCGGGTGAAGGAACGCTTTTCCTCGAAGGTGTCGCGGACCGATTCGAAGGTCTCCGGCAGGCCGAAGACCACTTGCGAACCACGGCCGATTTGCGCGGTGCCCGAGCGGCGGGAGGGGGGTAACCTGGAATTCATCCAATCCTGCAAGCTGCGCCGCCGGCGGTGCCGGCGGACGGTGCGGATAGTTTAACGGCGAACGCCGCGCGCTGCGTCGCCACCAGGGCCTGTTAACGCTATTTTGATCGCTGCGTTGGCCCGGATTTGCATTCCTCCGGGAAGGGGCCTGTTTTGGCGCATTGCCACGTTGCTCCCCCCTTGTGACCATCCGGTACACCGCGTCGGTCGCGCCTTGCACTGCGCCAAAACAAACCCCTTCGCGGCGATCGACATAGCGTTAGCAGGCCCTAGTTGTAAACGGCGCAGTGGAAGGCGCTGTCGCCCACCTGCGCCTGGCAGGCCGAAGTCGAGCCCGGCGGCCAGCTCGTCGGGTAGTTGAAGACCAGGGTGCCGCGCCGGGCCGAATAGTCCAGCGCCGGCTGCGCCGGCAGGGCCTTGAGGTAGTCCGGCACCAGCGACCGCAGCTCCGGCGGGCGCTTGCCGTTGGCCCGCGCATACTGGTTCACCGCCGCCAGCACCGCCTGCGCCTGCGGCATCAAATCCCGCCCGGTGGGGTCGTCGCCCGCCGCCCAGATGCGGCAGCCGGCCAGCAGCGCCGCGCACACCGTCGCCATCATCCGCTTGCCCATCTCAGCCTCCTCCGGCCGCTGCGCGTCCGGCAATCGTGGCGTCCCGCCGCCGGCGCCGCGCCTCACAGCAGCAGCACCGCGAACACCAGCAACATCCCGCCGATCGCGGCATAGACCAGGCAGGGCGCCAGGTTCACCGGTACGGTGGCCGAGCGGTAGTAGGCGTTCATGCCGGCGGCGATGTCCCGCAGCAGGGAGGCGCGCCCGCGCGGCAGCACCTTGATCTGCGCCGTGCCGATCCAGCCGTGCACGCCGACCTGCACCGCCGCATCCTCGGTCGGCAGGTTCATGCCGCCGAGGGCTTCCTCCCACGGCAGCCCGCGCCGGCGCAGGGCCTCGTACAGGCCCTGGCGGAACGAAGCCTCGGTCACGCCGAAGGCCGAATAGCCCGCCGTGACCAGCCACATCGCCAGGCCGAACAGGAGCAGCATGACCAGGTTCATCCAGGCCAGCGGCGAAACGGGGCCGGCCTGCGCGAGGAACGGCCGCAGCCCCGGCGCGAAGGCCAGGACGCAGAGCAGGAACAGCCAGCGCGAGGAGATGAGGAACGGCCGCCGGTGAATCAGTCCGCGCAGGCCGATTGCCAGCAGGAACGCCGCCAGCGCTCCGCTCACCACCAGACCCGCCAACGATTGCCAATGACCCATGCCGTCCTCACGCGCCGCGATTCGCGGCGGTTTCATCTTAGCGTAGCGGGCTGACGCGCTTTTTCGCGGGCCTGGCCGGGTAAAGTCTCTGGCGGGAAGTAATATCAAGTGATATTATCTCCTGCGATTTATTTCGACCCGGCCATTCCATGGACTCCCTGCGCAATTTCGGCTTCCTGCTCAAGGACGTGTCGCGCCTGTCGAGCCTCAACTTCGAGCGCGAGGCCACCGGCCTCAACCTCACCATGGCGCAGTGCAAGGTCCTGGTCTACCTGCAGCGCAACCAGGGCATCACCCAGGTGCGCCTGGCCTATCTCACCGACACCGATCCCATGACCCTGGTGCGCATCCTCGACCGCATGGAAGCGGACGGCTGGATCGAGCGCCGCCCGGACCCGGCCGACCGCCGCGCCCGCCGTCTCTACTTGAAGGACGCCGCCTACCCGGTGGTGGACGAAATCTGGCGCATCGCCGACCGCGCCCGCGCCGCCTCCCTCGCCGGCCTCAGCTCGGCCGAGCGCGACACGCTGATGAGCCTGCTCGGCCGCATCCACCACAACCTCACCAACCTGGTGCCCAACGCCGACCCGGCCGTGCCCTGCGCGCTTCCGGCCGGCGAGGCCCCCGGCAAGACCGCCGCCGCCCGGCGCGCCGGCAAGACCAAGGCAAGCCCATGAACGCGACTTCCCCCGCCATCGACGGCGTCCCCGGCGCCCGTGAGTCCCGCAGCCTGGCCGAGCGCCTGCGCCTGCCGCTGATGATCGGCGGCGTGCTGGTCGTCGCCGTCGGCGCCGGCCTGTTCTGGCTGCTCGGCGGCCGCTACATGTCCACCGACGACGCCTACGTCCAGGCGGCGCGCGCCTCGATCAGCAGCAATGTTTCCGGCCAGGTCGCCGAGATCGCCGTGCACGACAACCAGCAGGTACACCAGGGCGACCTGCTGTTCCGCCTCGACGACGCGCCGTTCCGCATTGCCGTGGCAGAGGCCCAGGCCAAGCTCGGCGCCACCCGCCTGCAGGTCGTCGCCGGCAAGTCCACTTACCGGCAGCAGCTCGCCAGCCTGCGCTCGGCGCAGGACACGCTGGCGTACCAGCAGCGCGAGTATGAACGCCAGAAGAAGCTGCTCGCCTCCGGTATCGCCTCGCAGGCGCAGTTCGACCAGGCGCAGCACGCCCTCGACGCCGCGCGCCAGTCCGCCGCCGCCGCGCAGCAACAGGCCGCCAGCGTGCTGGCGATGCTCGCCGGCCAGCCCGACATCGATCCGGACCGGCACCCCAGCGTGGAGCAGGCCCAGGCCGAGCTGGACCGGGCCAAGCTGAACCTGTCCTACACCCGCATCGTGGCGCCCTACGACGGCATCGTCGCCAAGGTCGAGCAGCTCCAGGTCGGCGACCACATCACCGCCGCGGCGCCGGTGTTCGCGCTGATCTCGACCCGCGACGTGTGGATCGAGGCCAACTTCAAGGAAGACCAGCTCACCCACATGCGCCCCGGACAGCCGGCGGAGGTGAGGATCGACACCTACTCGGGCAAGACCTTCAAGGCCAAAGTCGCCAGCCTGTCGCCCGGCACCGGCTCGCAGTTTTCCGCGCTGCCGCCGGAGAACGCCACCGGCAACTGGGTCAAGGTGGTGCAGCGCCTGCCGGTGCGCCTGGAGCTGGAGAATCCCGATCCCGGCCTGCCGCTGCACACCGGCCTGAGCGCCACGGTGGAAGTCGACACCGGCCACCGCCGCAGCCTGTTCGGCGACAGCGGCCGGCACTGAGCCGATGCTGCCTCAGCTGATGCCAGCCGTTTCAGCTCATCCCGCGCAGCGGCGCGCCTCGGGAAAGGCCGCGCCCGCGGCGGCGGGCGGGAAGGCGCCGCCATGACCGCTTACCCGGTCAAGCACCGCGGCATGATCACCGGCACGGTGATGCTGACGTCGATCCTGCAGACGCTGGACAACACCATCGCCAACGTCGCGCTGCCGCGCATGCAGGGCACCCTGTCCGCCACCCAGGACCAGATGACCTGGGTGCTGACCAGCTACATCGTCGCCGCCGCGATCATGACGCCGCTGACCGGCTGGCTGGCCGGCGTCATCGGCCGCAAGCGCCTGTTCCTGATCTCGGTCGCCGGCTTCACCTTCACCTCGATGCTCTGCGGCCTGGCGCAGTCGCTGCCGCAGATCGTGCTGTTCCGCTTCCTGCAGGGCGCGGCCGGCGCGGCGCTGGTGCCGATGTCGCAGGCGGTGCTGTTCGACATCAACCCGCCCGAGAACCACGGCAAGGCCATGGCCGCGTGGGGCCAGGGCGTGCTGCTGGGGCCGATGCTCGGCCCCATCCTCGGCGGCTGGCTCACCGACAACTACAGCTGGCGCTGGGTGTTCTACATCAATGTGCCGCTGGGCATCCTGGCCTTCCTCGGCGTGCTGATCTACATGGAGGAAGGCCAGACCCGCCGCAGCCGGTTCGACTTCTTCGGCTTCGCCCTGCTCAGCGTCGCCATCGCCGCGCTGCAGCTGGTGCTGGACCGCGGGCCGCTGAAGGACTGGTTCAGCTCGGGCGAGATCTGGACCGAGGCCGCCGTCTGCGGCCTGGCTTTCTACCTGTTCATGGTGCACAGCGCCACCAGCCCCGCCCCGTTCATCCGGCCCTCGCTGTTCGCCGACCGCAACTACCTCACCGGCAACGTCTTCATCTTCGTCGTCGGCATCGTGCTGTTCGCCACCCTGGCGCTGCTGCCGCCGCTGCTGCAGAACCTGATGAACTATCCGGTGTACGAAGCCGGCCTGCTCACCGCGCCGCGCAGCCTCGGCTCGCTCGCCGCCATGTTCATCGTCGGCCGCATCGTCGGGCGCATCGACGCGCGCCTCATCATCGGCAGCGGCTTCGCCCTGACCGCGCTGTCGCTGTGGCTGATGACCCGCTTCGACATCCAGATGAACGGCGTGCCGGTGTTCTGGTCCGGCGTGTTCCAGGGCCTGGGCACCGGCATCGCCTACGTGCCGATGGCCACCCTGACCTTCGCCACGCTGGCGCCGGAGCTGCGCAACGAAGGCGCCGCCTTCTTCAGCCTGACCCGCAACATCGGCAGCAGCGTCGGCATCTCGGCGGTGCAGGCGCTGCTGGTCAGCAACACCCAGGTCGTCCACGCCGCCCTGGCGGAGCACATCTCGCCGTGGAACCTGATGGCGCGGGACCCGGGCCTCGCCGCGCAGCTCGCCAGCCACAGCGGCACCGCCGCGCTCAACGCCGGCGTCACCGCGCAGGCGGCGATGATCGCCTACCTCGACGACTTCCAGCTCATGTTCATCCTCACCCTGGCCGCCATGCCCCTGCTCCTGCTGGTGCGCATCGCGCGCAAGCCGGCCAGGGGCGACGAGGCCCCGGCCATGGCGATGGAGTAAAGCCCATGCCAGCCCCCCCGAAGATGCCCGTATTCCGCCATGCCGCCGCCACGGCGGGCGCCCTGCTCGCCGCCTGCACCGTCGGCCCGGATTTCCAGCGGCCGGCCGCGTCCACCGACCAGGCCTATGCCGGCGAGGCGCTCGGCCAGCTCGGCGGCGCCGGCGGCCAGCAGCTGGTCTCCGGCGCCAATCCCGCCGCCGATTGGTGGACCGGCTTCGGCTCGCCCGAACTGAACCGCTCGGTACTGCAGGCCCTGGCCGGCAACCGCAGCCTCGCCGCCGCCCAGGCCAACCTGGCGCAGGTGCGGGAAGCCGTCGCCGCCGCCGGCGGCGCGCTCTACCCGCAGGTCAGCGGCAGCGCCGGCGCCGGCCGCGAAAAGTACGGGGCCCAGTTCAGCGGCAGCCAGGTGTTCCCGCCGTTCACCTACTTCGCGGTGGGCCCCAGCGTCAGCTACGTGCTCGACTACAACGGCGGCCAGCGCCGCGCCATCGAGCAGCAGCAGGCCCTGGCCGAGGCGCAGGCGTACCAGGCGCAGGCGGCCTACCTCAGCGTCACCGGTAATGTCGTGCAGCAGGCGCTGAACATCGCCGCGCTGCGCGCGCAGATCGCCGCGGTCGAGCAGTTGCTGCAGGAAGACCAGAAGAACGTCGCGCTGACCCAGACCGCGTTCGAGACCGGCACCGTCAGCCGCATCGACCTGCTCAGCGCGCAGAGCCAGCTCGCCAACGACCAGACCCTGCTGCCGCCGCTGCGCCAGCAGCTCAGCGTGGCGCGCCACGCGCTGGCCATCCTCGCCGGCAGGACGCCCGCCGCCTGGACCGCGCCGGACTTCGATCTCGACCGGCTCAAGCTGCCGCAGCAGCTGCCGCTGAGCCTGCCCTCCGAGCTGGCGCACCGCCGGCCGGACATCCTCGCCGCCGAGGCGCGCGTCCATGCCGCCGTCGCCAATGTCGGCGTCGCCACCGCGCGGCTCTATCCGCAGCTGACCTTGACCGCCTCGGTCAGCCAGCAATCGACGCAGCTGTCGCACCTGTTCGAGAAGTCCGCCAACGCCTGGGGCCTGGCCGCCGGCCTCGCCGGACCGATCTTCGACGGCGGCACCCTGCGCGCCGAGCGCCGTGGCGCCGAGGCGGCGGCCAAGGCGGCGCTCGCCGACTACGAGCAGGCGCTGCTGAACGCCTTCGGCCAGGTCGCCGACGTGCTCACCGCGCTGGACCATGACGCCGAGCAGCTCGCCGCGCAGCAGAGGGCGCTCGACACCGCCGCGGCCAACCTCGACCTCACGCGCCAGAGCTACCAGGCCGGCAACAGCGGCGTGCTGCAGGTGCTCGACGCCGAGCGCCTCCATCAGCAGGCGCGCCTCGGCTACGTGCGGGCGCAGGCGCAGCGCTACCAGGACACCGCGCAACTGTACCTGGCCCTGGGCGGGGCCCCGCTGCCGGCGACGGCCAGCGTCGCCGCCCGCTGAGCGGCGGCGCGGTCCATCCTCTCCGGAAGGCGCGGCAGGCGTAAAGGAATCGGGCGGCCGGCATCGAGCCGGATCATCGGGGAACTTTCGGCGCCGGCCCAGGCTCATCCAGTTCAGGACTCGAGCCGTATCAGTCCAGGCACCGTCACGCACGCAAGGACGCCCCATGACCCGCCTGCGCACCCTGCTGGAACTCGCCGCTTTCGCCACCTGCCTGATCCGGGCCGCCAGGAGCGCCGCCGCGGCTCCCACCGCTCCATCCTGAGGCCGCGGCGTTTTTTCACCGCGCCGCCGCAGCGCCTATTTCAGGTTGCGCCGCCGCCACTCGATTTCCGGCAGCTCGATCCGCTCGTCGATCGTCCCCGACCAGGTCACCGCCAGCCCGTGCTGGTGCAGCACCTCGACGATGCGCTCGCCGATCTCCTCGCCCTTGGCCTGATTGCCGAGGATGTCGCCGAAGGTCAGCAGCAGGCCCTGCCCGTCCACGGCGCGCTCCAGATCCTGGCCGTGGTAGAAGCAATAGCCTTCCACCAGCGAGTCCTCGCCGCCCAGCTCCTCATACATCTCGGTGACGTCCTCGATGCCTTCGTCCTGGGTGTAGCCGGCGTTCTGCAGCGCGATGATGCCCATGCCGTTGAGCTCGTCGAAGGCGCGATCGAGCTTGTCGCAATCCGTCACCACCGGCCAGGCGCGCTCCACTTCCAGCTTGCGCCCGAACTCCTCGTCGATGCGCTTCTCGACCCACTCCGGGTCGACCTCGCCCGGCTCGAAGATCTCCTCGAGCACGATCTCCCGCACCTCCGGCGCGTCGTAGAAGCCCGACCACACCAGGCGGCGGATTTCCGTGGCCGCGTATTCGCTCATCCTTAGCATCCCCTGCGGAACAGGCGGCCAGTGTAGGCGGTTCAGCGCGTCGTTTTCGAGTCCCAGCGCCAACCGCCCGGCGGAAAATCGGGCGCTTGCGCACCTGAACCGCGCGACGGGGCAACCCGCTGCGCCGCACCCGCCGTGCCGCAACTGTGCATTGACGGCTCCGGCACGCCCACCGATACTGCGCGCGCCATGAACCGCGCCGCCATCTTCGCCGTCCACGCCTGCCGCAACCGCGGCGCGGCGGCGCGCGCGCAGGGCAAAAAACACGGGCTCACCTGACCGGGCCCGTGTCCCGTCAGGCGAGCTGACGGGACCGCGCGCCGCATCGTTGCCTCCAACGCATTCTCCTCAGCGCCTGGCCGAACACGGTCGGACGACGCACGCACTGGAGAATGACATGAGCAGCACGCAAAGCTACGCCGGCATCTGGATTCCGCTGGTCACCCCGTTCCGCGCCGACGGCGCCATCGACTTCACCGCGCTGAGCGCGCTGGCCCGGCACCTTGCGCCCGAGGTCGCCGGCCTGGTCGTCTGCGGCTCGACCGGCGAGGCGCACGCGCTGGATGCCGACGAGCAGCTGGCGGTGCTGGACACCGTGCTGGCGGCCGTGCCCGGCACGCCGCTGCTGTTCGGGCTGGGCGGCCCGCACCGCGGCCACCTCCATGCCCAGCTCGCCGCGCTGCGCAGCCGTCCCCTGGCCGGATTGCTGGTCACGCCGCCGTACTACGTGCGCCCCTCGCAGCCCGCCATCGCCGATTACTACCGCGATCTCGCCGACCGCGCGCACTGCCCGCTGCTGCTCTACAACATCCCTTATCGCACCGGCGTCGCGGTCGACCTCGCCACCTTCGAGCAGCTGGCGCGGCATCCCAACATCCAGGCGGTGAAGGACTGCGGCGGCAGCAATGCCCTGACCCTGGACCTGATCACCCGCACCGGCCTGCAGGTGCTGGCCGGCGAGGACGGCAACATCCTCACCACGCTCTGCGCCGGCGGCAGCGGCGCCATCGCCGCCGCCGCGCACATCCATCCCGGGCGCTACACCGCCCTGTACCGCGCCGTACGCGACAACCGCCTGGACCAGGCGCAGCGGATGTTCCACCGCCTGTGGCCGCTGATCCAGGCGCTGTTCGCCGAGCCCAACCCGGCCGGGATCAAGGCCGCGCTGGCGCGGCAGGGCCTGGTCCGCAATGTGCTGCGCGCGCCGATGGCTGCCGCCTCGGCCGGGCTCGAGGCGCGGCTGGCGGACCTGCTGCGGGACGCGGCGGCGGCATAGGCCTGGTGCCGGGCAACCTTTGGCGCGCCTTGCGGCACTTACCGGCAAGGCGGCCGGAGCCGCTCCCTGTCCCCACAGGCCGCCGGGTACTTCCCTGCTGCTTCCCGCCCGCGGTCGAGGCTCCGGCCGTCTTACCTCTCCCCGGCCGGCCGCTGTGGCATGCTAGCCGCAGCGCCGCCCGGCCTTCGACGCCGGCCGGCGACAGGGACGGAGGAGAACAAGATGCGGCTCAGGACATTCGCGGGCGTGTTCGCCCTGGCGGCGCTCGGCCTGACCGGCTGCGGCGGCAGCGGCAACGACGGCAGCGGCAGCGGCGCCGACAGCGCCAGCCTGCCGGCGACGCCGACCGATGCGGCGCGGGCGTCCAGCGGTCCCGGCGCCAGCGACGCGCAGCACTGCGACGCCCCCTACGGCGATCCGCCCGCCGCCGATTCCACGCCCCTCACCGTCAGTGGCGCGCTCGGCGACGTGCTCGACGTGCTCAATTTCTGCGAGCAGGACGGCGCCGAAACCCTGAGCTGGACCGACGCCAACGGCAATCCGCGCAAGGCCTGCCTGGTGACGCCGGCCGGCGCCACGCCGGCCGGCAAGCTGCCGCTGGTGGTGTTCCTGCAGGGCTCGCTGTTCCCGGCGCCGGTGCAGCTGATCCTCGCCGACTGGATCGCCCAGTCCTCCACCGCCGACCTCAACGGCGATCCGCAGCATCCCGGCTTCATCCTGCTGCTGCCCATCGGCCGCAACACCCACCACTTCTACCCCTTCCCGGACGACTATGCCCTGGGCTGGGACAACTGGCACCGCAACCTCGACCGCGGCAGCCCGGACCTGAACCTCGACGTCGCCGCCATCGACGCCTTCATCGCCCAGGTCGAGGCGCGCAACATCGTCGACACCGGCCGCGTCTACGCCACCGGCTGGTCCAACGGCGCGGCCATGGCCCAGCTCTACGCCCTCAACACGCCGTCGATCGCCGCGGCCGCGGTGTATTCCTCGCCGGACCCGTTCAAGGACGTGCAGGACCCCTGCTACCAGACGCCGTTCATCACCACCATGACCCCGCTGATGGACATCCACAACGCCTGCGACATCATCGGCATCTGCCAGACCGGCACCGCTTTCCACCGGCAGCTGGCGCAGCTGTTCCCCGGCCTGCCGCAGAAGTCGGTGATCGTCGACTCCAGCAAGAACGAGGTCGACGCCTGCAATGCCGCCTGCGCCAGCCAGAGCATCGCCGGCGACCCGGCCGGCAACCTCAACCATGTGCTGTGGCCGCAGAAGCAGAACGCCAGCATGTTCGCCTGGCTGCGCGAGCATCCGCTCAGCGCCAAGCAGTAGGCGACAGGACCGGCCGCCCGCGGCGGCCGCAGGAAAAAAGGGGGAACGATGCGCATGAGCCGACTGTTGTGCTGCGCCCTGCTGCTGGGCGCCCTGCCGGTGCGGGCCGACGGCCTGGAGTTCTTTGCACAGAACAACCCGCACGAGTTCAGCCTGTTCGCCGGCATCTGGGACTACGGCGTCGGCGGCGACATCGCCACCGGCGGCAACCGCATCACCATCGACAGCGACAACGGCATCAAGGCCAACCCGCAGGCCCAGGTGCTGCTGCACTACGGCTTCGAGAACCGCTGGATTCCCGCGCTGACCGCCGCCTACATGCACGTCGGCGGCGCCGGCCAGTACCTGGCGCCGGCGAGCCTGCAGTTCGGCGGCATCACCATTCTCTCCGGCAACACCCTGATTCTTGCCGGCGTCAACTTCAACGACTACGAGCTGGACGCCGACTGGCGCCTGCTGGCCTGGCGCGAGCACCAGGCCGACGCCAGGACCCGCAGTATCCTCGAAGTGCAGCCCGGCATCGCCCTGAAATACCTGGCCGGCCACGCCAACGTCGTCGGCACCACCACCATCGGCGTGATCGGCATCCCGCTCGGCACCGTGATCCAGCAGGAGCGCTTCGCGCTCGACCAGCCGGTGCCGCTGCTGCATGGCCGCGTCGAGTTCAACCCCTGGCCGGTGGTCCACCTGGAACTGTCGGGCGGCTATTTCGCCCACAACGGCAGCCACGCCGGCGAGATGCGCGCGGTCGGCACACTGGAGCTGTACCGGGGCCTTAGCATCACGCTCGGCTACCAGGAGCAGCTCTACAAGGTGAAGGACGATCCCTACCTGCTGCATGCCCGCCTCAACGGCCCCACCGCCGGGCTTTCCTACGTCGGGTTCTGAGCCGGGCAGCAATGGCGTTTTTTGTCCGCTCGAAGCGGAAGGATGGCATTTAAGCGCGGATTGAAAAGCTCCAGCATGTGCTTCATCCTCAGCCACGGAGACCGCACATGTCCGCTGCTTCCACCGACACCGCCCTGCTGGTCATCGACGTGCAGGAATCCTTCCGCCACCGCCCCTACTGGAGCGAGGCCGGGCTGCCGGCCTTCGTGGAGCGCCAGCAGGCCCTGATCGACGGCGCCCGCGCCGGCAGCATCGCGGTGGTGCAGGTGCTCCACGTCGAGGACCACGGCGTGTTCTCTCCCGCCTCCGGCCACGTCACCGCGCTGCGCGGCCTGCGCATCGAGCCGGAGCTGGTGATCCACAAGCGGCGCCACAGCGCCCTGGTCGGCAGCCCGCTGCCGGTGTGGCTGGCCGAACGCGGCGTCCGCCGCATCATCGTCAGCGGCATCCGCACCGAGCAGTGCTGCGAAACCACCGCCCGCCACGCCTCGGACAGCGGCTACGCGGTGGACTTCGTCGGCGAGGCCACGCTCACCTTCCCGATGACCGACCGCCATGGCCGGACCTGGAGCGCCGCCGAGATCAGGGCCCGCACCGAGCTGGCGCTGGACCAGCGCTTCGCCCGCGTCGCCACGGTGGCGGAAGCCCTCGCCGGCCCGGCCGCGAGGCGCGCCGCCTGATGGCCGGACGCGGCGCGCAGGGCGTACCTCCGGCCGCGCCGCGGCGGGTCCCGGTTTACACCGCGCTGCCGCCGCGCCTGCTGCTGCTCGACGTGGCCGGGCCGATGGAGGTGCTGCGCCGCGCCAACCTGATCCAGGACGCGGTGCGCTTCGAGCTGCGCTACATCGGCCCGCGGGCGGCGCTGCGCAGTTCCGTCGGCCTGCGGCTGTGCGGCATTGAGCCGCTGCCGCGCAGCCTGCCGGACGGCGCCCTGCTGATCGTCCCCGGCAGCGTCGACCAGCCCACCGGCGACGACGGTGCCCCGTTGCCGCAGGATCCGGGCGACGCCGCGCAGGAGCAGCAGCTGGTCGAATGGCTGCGCGCCGCCGTCGCGCCGCAGCACACCCTCGTGACCATCTGCTCCGGCGCGATGCTCGCCGCCCGCGCCGGCCTGCTCGACGGCTACGCCTGCACCACGCACCACAGCGACGTGGCCCGCCTCGCGGCGCTGGCGTCGCAGGCGCAGGTGCTCGACAACCGCCTCTATGTCGAGGACCGCGGCCGCTACAGCAGCGCCGGGGTCACCGCCGGCATCGACCTGATGCTGCACCTGCTCGCCCGCTACACCGACCATGGCACCGCGGTATCGGTGGCGCGCTACCTCGTCGTCTACCTGCGGCGCGGCGGCGCTGAGCCGCAGCTCTCGCCCTGGCTGGAGGGCCGCAACCACCTGCACCCGGCCGTACACCGCGCCCAGGACGCGGTGGCCGGGAACCCGGCGCGCCGCTGGACCCTGGGCAGCCTGGCCCGCATCGCCGGAGCCAGCCCGCGCCACCTGTCGCGGCTGTTCAACGAGCACGCCGGCATGAGCATCACCGACTACACCAACCGCCTGCGCGTGGCGCTGGCGCGGGAGCTGCTCAGCCAGACCCGCCTGGACATGGAACGCGTCGCCGAGCGCGCCGGCTTCGCCTCCACCCGGCAGCTGCGCCGCGCCTGGGGCCGCCTGCACGACGGTCCGCCGCGCCAGGCCCGTGCCGGCTAGGCCTATAGGAAGGAACCGCCCGGTGCCGGCGCGGTCTTACGGGGGTCCAGGAAGGACACAAGGAGAACCCCTCAATGAAAGGACTTCGCTACGCGGCGGCGGCCCTGTGCCTGCCCGCGTGCCTGGCCGCCGCCCAGGACCATGAATCGAACACGATGGGCAAGAGCTTCAGCTTCCGCCAGACCTCGACCGGCAGCTGCGTGATGCAGAACGGCACCCTGATCTTCGATTCCGCCGGCAACGGCACCGTGCATCTGGCGACCATGACCACCGGCGCCGACGACATCTGGAAAGCCCGCGTGCGTCTGCGCAACGTCGCCGGCACCACCATCTTCACCTCGCCCGAACTGAACTCGCCGAAGATGGAGAACAACAACGGCCACCCGCAGACCTACCAGTGGTCGTACAACTTCAAGATCGATCCCTCGCTGCTGCCTTCCGCCACCACCGCGGAAATGATCGACATCACCTGCTGACGCTGACGCCTGCCGCGCCCCTCTCCGGCCGGGAGAGGGGCGCATGCGGCGGTTCCCGGCCTCCGTGCTACGCTGCTCCCGCCCGGAGGAGAACGACGACATGAACGGCCACATCGATCCGACCAAGGAGCAGTTCGCCGTCTTCAAGGACTTGCCGCGCGAAGGCGCCATCCACATGCTGAACCTGGTCCGCCTGCGGGCGCAGGCCGCCTATCCGGACGGGCGCCAGGCCACCGGCCTGGAAGCCTACCGTGCCTATGGCCGCCAGACCGCGCCGATCCTCAAGCGGCTCGGCGGCAGGCAGTTCTGGATCGGCAAGTTCGAACTGACCCTGATCGGTCCCGCCGACGAGGAATGGGATCTGGTGTTCATCGCCGAATACCCCAGCGCGGACGCCTTCATCGCCATGCTGCGCGACCCGGAATACCGCCAGGCGGTGCTGCATCGTCAGGCCGCGGTGGAGGATTCGCGCCTGATCCGGCTGCGCCCGGGAAAGCCCGGGGAAGGTTTCGGCGAAACCTGAGGCCGGTCCGGCGCAAGCGGCGGGCAAGGCGGCGGCTCACAGCGGCCACGGCTCCGGCAGCCTGCCGCCCAGCGCCTGGCCGAGCAGGGCGCGAAAGCCCGGGTCGTTCCACTCCTGCAGCGCCGCCGCGGCGATGCGGTTGGCGTCATCGGGGCGATGGTTGAGCGCCAGCAACCCCACCAGCAGACCGAGCTTGTTGCCGAGCGTGTGCCGGGCAAACTCGCGCAGCGCCGCCTCGTCGTCGGCGCCCGCCGCGAGCTGCAAGGTGATGCGGTACTGCTCCAGCGCCCTGGCCAGCGTCTGGTCCGGCGCCAGGTACTTGCCGCACAGCGCATACTCGCCACCGCGCACCAGCGCCGCCTGCGCCTGGTCGTAGACCTGGGCCGCGATGTCGTTGCGGTGCGCGTCCAGCCAGTGGAACAGCTCGCGCGTCGCCGCGTCCTGGCCCAGCACGCGGTCGATGGCCACCACCTCGTTGAAATAGCCGCGCGCGCCCACGCCCTGGCGCACCTGCTCGGCCGCCGCCTCCCGCGTCGCGCGCAGCCGCTCCAGCGCCGGCGGATAGTCCCGCGCCAGCGCCGCCCAGTCCTGCAGCGCGCGCGACAGGCGCAGGCCGTACAGCCCCCGGGCCGTGTCCAGCGCATGCTCGTGGAACCAGGCGTACTTCGCCAGCGCATCCGGGTAGCGCCGCGCCTGGGTGTCACGCTCGGCCTCGCCGAGGATCGCGCGCGGATCGGGCTGGGCCGGGGGTGTCCAGTCCGCGGCGCACAGCGCCGGCAGCGCAAGCAGCAAAAGGGCCGCATGGACTCTCATGCGGCCGAGGTTAATGCAGATGCCGGCGCGGCGCACCGCCCGGTGAGCGCTCTGCGGAAACGGCGGTCGAACGCCAAGCCTGCGTCGAAGGAGGCCGGCCGGAGCGGCCCGTCACTGCCGCGGGCGCGCACCTCGCCGCGGCCGCTCGAGTGCCGGATCACCCGGGCGGCCGACACCGCCGGCGCTGTCGAAACTCCGCCAAGCGGGCGGCGGTGGAAAAACATACTGGTCCTGGCGCCGGCGTTTCCGTTCAGCCGGCGGCAAGCCGCCCGGCCTTAATCTGCGCACACCTTCCGGGCAGACCCGCAAGGCGAACGTCCACCATCCATCAAGCGGTACCGAGCAGAACCTGCTCAAGCGAGGCAGCACCATGAAGACCACCCTGTTCTCCCGTATCACCCTGGCCGGCCTGCTGCTGTCCGCGGCCGTGGCGTCCAACGCCGCGATGGCGCAGGGCACTGCAGCCCCCGCCGCCAAGCCGGTGGCGCACCAGGCCGTCCAGCACAAGACCCACAAGGCCCTGCACAAGACGGCCCACAAGGCGAAGCACCACAAGAAGGCGCAGTCCAAGACCGCGGCCCCGGCCGCCAGCCCGGCTCCGGTCCAGGCCCCCGCCCCGACCAAGTAAGGGCGCGCCAAACGGCGACATCGCGGCCGGCCTCCGGGCCGGCCGCGACCCGCGGCATCGCGCCGGCGACTTGCCGCATACTGGGCGCCGTTCACGGGAATGCCGGCATGATCATCCTCCAGACTCCACGCCTCACCCTGCGCCGGCTCGTTGCGGAAGACGCCCCTTTCATCCTGGTGCTGGTCAACGATCCCGACTGGCTGCGCTTCATCGGCGACAAGAACGTGCGGGATCTCGACGGTGCCCGCGCCTATATCGCCAACGGACCCGCGGCGACGTATGCCCGCTGCGGCTACGGCCTGTGGCTGGTGGAACTGCGCGACGGCACGCCGATCGGCCTGTGCGGCCTGCTCAGCCGCGACACGCTGCCGCACCCCGACATCGGCTTCGCCTTCCTGCCGCAGTACCGCGGCCAGGGCTATGCCCGCGAGGCGGCCGCCGCAACCCTCGCCCATGCGCGCGGGCCCCTGGGCCTGGAGCGCGTTCTCGCCATCACCTCGCCGGACAACGCCGCCTCGGGCAAGCTGCTGGAGAAGATCGGCCTGCGCCTGGTGGGCCTGCACCGCATGCCCGGCGAGACGCGCGAGGTGAAGCTGTACGGCATCGGCGCCTGAGCCGCGGGGTTCAACGCCCGCTGCGCCGCCGGATCAGTCCGGTTGCCCGCCAGACTTCCGGGGGCACGCCGTAGACCCGCGTCACCAGCGCATCGTCGGCCGCACCGAGCAGTTCCTTCTGGATGCTGTAATTGCGCAGCGCCTCCGCGGCGGCGCCGAGCAGCGGCTCGCGCTCGCCCCGCACCCCGCCGCGGTCGAAGGCCGCCAGCGCATCCAGCGCCTGCCGCAGCCGCCGGCCGGCCACGCCCATGGCTTCCGCCTGCTCGCGCCGCAGCTGCTCGTCGAGCGGCCGCCAGGGAGCGTCGGGCGGCGTCTCCTCAGGCCGGGACCCGCGCATTGGCCCAGTCCGATTCCGGGTCGTCCATCGCCACCTGCAGCACGCCGTCGGGCAGCATGTCCTGCAACAGCTGATACTGGTCGCGCAGCTCGCCGATGGGATGCTGCCAGTCGTGCAGGTAGCGGATCGACCGCACCTTGGCCTGCAGCATCGCCTTGGTGCAGTCGAAACAGGGCCGCAGCGTGGAATAGACCATCGCCTCCTCCACCGCATTGCCGAAGCGCGCCGCCGTGATCAGCGCGTTCTGCTCGGCGTGCACGCAGATGCACACGTCGTAGCCGACGCTGGCCTTGTAGGTGTCGCGCTCGCGGCAGCGCACGCAGCCGCCGTCGGTGCAGTTGGTCATGCCCTCGGGCGTGCCGTTGTAGCCGGTGGAGATGATGCGGTTCTCGCGCACGATCACCGCCCCCACCCGCCGCCCCAGGCAGTTCGCCTTCTTGCGAACCGCCAGGGCGATATTCATGTAGTACTCGTCCCGGGTCATTCCGCTCGGCCGTCCGAAATCCGCGGCAATTGTCGCCTTGAACCGCCCCAACCGGCAAAAGCGCGGCGCGGAAGCCACCCCGGCCGGGTGGACCGCAGCGGACGCCGGGGCAGCCTGGCCGGGCCGAAGCGGCTTGCCGGTGCATTGCGCTCCTGAAGGCCCCTCAAAAGCGGGGGTCCCGACAGGCGGTCGGGGATTTTGGCCGGGCTTTACGACTTGTCCGCGAGGGCCGCGACGCTGCGCCCTCCCCTGGGCCTCAGGGACTGAGGCCAGCCGCTCGGGAGATCACCATGCACACATCCGCAAAACTGCTGTCCGCCGCCCTCGCCGCCGCCGTTCTCTGCCCTGCCGCGCAGGCCTCTTCCATCGGCCTGCCCATCGCCACCGACGTCAACGTCATCAACTCGCCCGGCGTCACCGTGGCCAACCCGGCGAGCAGCCCGGTGCCGGTGCGCGATGTCGACCACGCCGCGCTGCAGCCGGTCAGCGGCGAGTGCAATGCGATCTACGGCACCGTCACCAACCTCAAGCAGTGCACGCTCTACACCGTGCCCGCCGGCAAGCGGCTGGTGGTGGAGACGGTGATGTACCAGCTCGCCATCGAGACCACCGGCTTCCCCTACGGCGCCACCTTCGGCAACACCTCCGGCGTGGCCGCTTTCGCATTCGCCCCCACCTTCGTCGGCAGCGACGGCATCAACCATTACGCCAATACCGTGTCGACCCGCTTCTACCTGGGCGGCGGCGAGACCCTCACCGCCTTCGCCCAGTTCAGCGGGGCGACGATCTACGGGCAGCGCTTCGCTTTCAGCGGGTATCTGACGAATCCATAGGCGAGCAACGCCAAGGGCAGCTCAGCCGCCGATCACCACGCCCCGCGCCGCCAGCTTCTCGCGGATCTGCGGCAGCGCCGCCTGGGCGGCGCGTTCGCCGGCCAGGATGGCGCGCATGCGGTCGTCGAAATCGGTGGAGCCGATGCCGGTGAGGTCCGGCGTGATCATCACGTCGGCCTCCCTGGCCTCGTACTCGCGCAGGCCCATGCTCATGATGGCGATGGTCTGCTTGAGCGTCGCCACGCGGCCGTCCGGCAGCGCGCCCGGCGGCGAGGACACGTCCACCGCGATCACCAGGTCGGCGCCCATGGCGCGGGCCTGGCGGATCGGCACCGGCGCACGCAGGCCGCCGTCGACATAGGGCTCGCCGCCGATCACCATCGGCGCGAACACCTCCGGCACCGCGGTGGAGGCGCGGACCACGTCGCCGACGTCGCCGCGATCGAGCAGCACGGCGTCGCCGTTGCGCAGCTTCACCGCCACGCAGGCGAAGCGGCGCTTGAGCTTTTCCATCGGCACCTGCTTCACCGCCTGGTCGACGAAGGCGTGCAGCGCATCGCCCTTGATCAGGCTGTTGCCGAACACCGACCAGTCCGCCACGGCGGCGCGGTCGAGGTCGAACGACATCTGCTGCAGGTCGAAGCCGGAGTAGCCGGCCGAATACAGCGCGCCGGCCATGCAGCCGGCGCTGGTGCCGACCACCAGGTCCGGCTCGATGCCGTGGCTTTGCAGCACCTTGATCACGCCGACATGGGCGAAGCCGCGCGCCGCGCCGCCCCCCAGGGCCAGCCCGAGCCGGGGCGGGGCCGCCGGCGGGGCCGCCTCGACGCTGGTGGAAAATCCCCCTGCCCGGGGTTCCTGCGCGCCGCAGGCGGCGAGGCAGCAGGCAAGCAGGCAGGCGGCGGCGCGGATCATCATTTTTTTCCCGGAGTGTTCGATTGAATGGCGCGCATTCTGCCGTGTCCGGGTGCCGCGGTCATGTCCGGTCTGTGCAAAATTCATGGCGGACGGCACGCGGTCGGTTAGGCTTGGCGGGAAACTCCAGCGGTTGAACGCCAATGCACCTGATCCAGTGGGACTTCCTTCCGGCCGAGGATCGCCTGCCGGAATTCCTGGCCGCCTACGGCAGCGAAGGCGACTGGGTGCAACTGTTCCGCAAGGGCGCCGGCTACCTCGGCACCGAACTGCTGCCGATGCCCGGCCTGCCCGGCTGGTACCGCTGTCTCGACCGCTGGCGGCGCGAGGAGGACTACGCCGCCTTCCGCCGCGGCCATGCCGCCGAGTACCAGGCGCTGGACCGGAAGTGCGAACGTCTGACCCGGGCCGAGGTGCCGGCTTACGCCGAGTAAAGCCGCTGGTCCCTCGGCGGGCTACGACGCCGCAAGTTGAATCCGGCGCAGCCGCCGCAGTCGCAGGCTGGAGCAGTCCGGAGCGCAATCCAGACCTGCACAGTCCACGCACTCGGCCGCATCAGCGGGAGCAGGCGTCACTGCAGTCACAATCATCCACGCGGCTTGTCACTGGCCTGTCCCGCGTTGTAGCGCAGCTGCCGCTCCTTCAACGCCAGGAACAGCGCCATCGCGAACGCGAAGCTGGTCAGCGCGCTCATCGGAAACCAGATCCAGTTCCACTTCATGCCGGCGCGGCGGCCGTCCATGAGGGTCCAGGGGATGAACAGGATCACGTTGGCGAACAGCAGGTCCTGGCCGCCGGAAGCCGAAGCCGGGTTGACGAACAGCATCCTCGTCCAGTTGCTCCAGGTCGCCTGGTCACCGTACTCGCGCATGAACTGGAAATTGAAATACCAGCCCACCAGCAGCGCCGCCAGCGCGGTGACGTAGTACAGCGCCTCCACCGCCGACAGTCCGCCGGCGCGGCGGTTGAGCAGATGGCGATTGGGCCAGATCGTCAGCGCCACCAGCGCCAGCCCGACAACGACGTAGAAGATTTCCTTGGACGACACGGCTCCTCCCCTTTTTTTGCTCTGGGTCGCCGGCCGAGCTTAGCCCCGCCGGCGTTGGCCGGTTTCACCCGTTCGGCTTAGCCGTTTGCTGCGGAATGAGGTGACGGCGCAGCGCGGCTCAACCCAGGAACTTCGCCACACCCAGCTTCAGCCCCTTGCCCGGCAGCGCCATCAGGGTGGAGGTGCCATGCGCCACCAGCTCGCCCTTGTCGTCGTGCACGCTGGCCTCGGTGTAGCTGAGCTGGCGGCCGGCGCGCAGGCACTTGCCGGTGGCGACGAGCCTGCCGCTCATCACCGCCTTGAGGTAGTTGAGCTTGAGGTCCACGTTGACCAGGCCGGCGTCCTCCGGCAGCACATAGAAGCCGGCCCAGAAGGTGGCTGTGTCGAGCAGGGTGGCGAGCACGCCGCCGTGGACGATGCCGAACGGCTGGAAGTGCTGCGGCAGCACGTCCAGCTCGACGCGGCAGCCGCCGTCGGTGATCTCGGCCAGCCGGAAGCCAAGGTGCGCGGGGTAGGCGGAGGTGTTCACCGACTGCAGCAGGCGCTGCTGGTATTCGGGATTGAGCTTGGGCATGGCAGTGGCTGCTGGGGACGGTCCGGCAAAGCCTAGCGCATCCGGCCGGAAAAGCCTGATTACCGTGAAGCGCCGGAAGCGGCTGCGGTCCCATGACTTCCCCTGGCGGCATTGTCGAAGCCGGCGTAGGCTGACCGCATCAGGCCCCGTGCTCGGGAGGGCGCGTGAGCGACCAACCTGCCATCGTGCCACGCCAGGACCTGCAGTTCGGCCTGGATGGCGATATCCCGCGCTGGTGGTTCGGCGGCGATCCGTTCAAGACGCGGCTGTTCGACGCCTTCTCGGTGCTGTTCCCCGAGGGCGAGCGCTTCTTCATCAACTGCGTGCGGGACTACCGCGACCGCGTCACCGATCCGGCGCAGCAACAGCAGGTCCGGGACTTCATCCGCCAGGAGGGCCAGCACGGCATGGTGCACGACGCCTTCAACCGGCGGCTGGAGCGGCAGGGCATCCCGGTGAAGAAGATCGAGCAGGTGCTGCACCGGCTGATGGAGGACGAGCGCCGCTTCTTCCCGCGGCGCTTCACCCTCGCCTGCACCGCCGCCGCCGAGCACATGACGGCGGTCACCACCCACGGCTTCTCGGTCAACGGCCAGCAATTCCTCGAGGCCGACCGCCGCGTCAACGCCATGTACCTGTGGCACGGCATGGAGGAGATCGAGCACAAGGCGGTGGCCTTCGACGTGCGGCAGCAGGTGGCGCGCGGCGGTTACCTGGTGCGCCTGCTGGCGATGCTCTACACCAGCATCACCTTTCCGCTGACCGTATTCAGCATCATGAACCTGATGTTCCGCATCGACGGCTTCAGCCTGCGCCGGCGCCTGGGCCTGTGGTGGCGCGGCCTGCGCTGGATGTATGGGCGCAACGGCCTGTACAGCGGCGTCGCCGGCCATTACTGGGCCTGGTACCGCCCCGGCTTCCACCCGTGGAAGCACGGCGGCATGCAGACCTACGACACCTGGCTCGCCGCCTTCCAGCGCAGCGGCGATCCGCTCGTCGCGGCAGACGCGGTCCGCGCCACCGTCGCCGGCGAGGCGGCGCCCACGGCGGCTCTGCCCGCCTGAGGCCGCCCTCGCTGTCCATCGCGACGGCGCGGCAGCGACCGCGCACCCGGTACGGATTGCCGCGTCATCTGGACCGGCAGTCAGCTGGGCAACCTCTTGTCCCCCCATCCGCGCCCTTTCGGCGGCGCCGTGCCCGGCTCCCCGCCGGCGCGGCGCAAGCTGGCGGCGTCCCTGCGACGGGGATCCAAGGACCCGGACCGGAAGTCAGTTCATGCACACCCTGCAATACGACCAACTCGGCAAACTCCGCCTTGCCTCGCCCGCCGCGAGCTCCGCGGTGGCCGTGGTGCGCGCCCGGCCCTGCCCGCAGAGCTCGGGCCTGATGCTGGCCCTGGCCGGCGCGGCCGTCACGGCTTGGCTGGCCGCGACCAGGCCGGAGTTCTGCGCCAGGCACGCCATGGCGCTGGCCGGCGCCATCTGCGCGACCCTGGCGGTCAGCGTGCTGCGGCAGCGCACCCGCGCCAGCCGCCGGCTGATCAGCGACGGACGGTGGCTCGGTATCAGCTCCTGGCTGGTCGGTTCGGTGGTGGACCTGAGCGAGCTGGCCGCAATCGAATGCAGCCGCGCCGGCCGCGGCATCCGCGAACTGGCGCTGCGCAGCGGCAGCCGGGAATTGATCCGGCTGGACCTGCGCCTGTGGCGCCAGGAGGAAGTGCGGAGCCTGCTGACCCGGCTGCGCCAGACCCACCCGGCCCTGAGCTTCGACCTGCCGACCCAGCTCTGGCTGGAGCAGCCCGGCCGCTGAGCGGCGCCGCGGCGGGCACCAGCCCGCCCGCCCGTCATGACCGCTGCGGACCGCGCTGCTTACCCGCGCGGGCGCGACCGCCCGTGGAGGGCACGGCAGCGCCTCACGCCTTTTCGCCAGGCTGCGCCCATGGGCCGGGCATGCTTCCACCCTTTCCTGCACCTTGCCGTGATGGCATGGCACGGATGCGCCGCCCGCCTGCCCCGCCGGCGCGGCGCTCCTCTATCATGACGCACCCTTCACACCGGCGGCGACATGTCCACCCAAGCGGAAGCCCTGATCAACATGGTGGCCGGCACCGTCCGCGGCTGGCGCGGCACCATGGCCCTGCGCAAGCGCGAGGCGCCGCCGGAGCGTCCCATCCGGCTCTATGACATCGAGGCCTGCCCGTATTGCCGCCTGGTGCGCGAGGCGCTGACCGAGCTCGACCTCGACGCGATGATCCTGCCCTGCCCGCGCGGCGGCCGGCGCTACCGCAAAGAGGCCAAGGGCATCGGCGGCAAGACCCAGTTCCCCCTGCTGGTGGACGAGAACACCGGCACCACGCTGTACGAGTCGGCCGATATCGTGGCCTACCTGTGGCGGACGTATGGCAACCGCCAGCGCGGCGCCGGCGCCCTGGCGCGGCCGCTCGACGTGCTCACCTCGCAGCTCGCCTCGGCGACGATGCTGCGTCGCGGCGGCCTCGGCGGCCTGCGTGCCCGGCCGGCCCGCGCGCCGGAGCAGCCGCTGGTGCTGTTCAGCTTCGAGGCCAGCCCCTATTCCAAGCCGGTGCGCATGCGCCTGTGCGAACTGGAGCTGCCCTACCTGCTGCGCAGCGCCGGCAAGGGCGGCTGGAAGGACATGGGGCCGCCGGTCTTCCGCGACAAGCTGTTCAAGGCCCCGATGGACACCACCCGCAACCGCAAGTGGCTGGCCGAGCATACCGGCCGGGTGCAGTTGCCGTACCTGATCGACCCGAACACCGGCACGGCAATGTACGAGTCGCAGGACATCCTCGACTACCTCGACCGCACTTACGCGCTGACGGCGGCCTAGGGCCTGTCGACGCTATTCGATCGCTGCATTGCCCCCGGATTTGCATCCAGGCAAGCCGCGGCAGGGCTGGACTTGTTCAGAGATTCGCTAGGTCGCCGCCGGCTTTTTCCGCGGCGGCGCAGGCGGCGCCCAGGCCCGCACCTCCACCCCCGCCCCATAGCGCAACGCCGGATGCGCTTCCGCCACCCGCGCCGCCTCTTCGAGGTCGCGGGCCTGCAGCAGCAGCAGGGCGGTGACCGGCCAGGCCTGCGCCGCCGCCGGATCCTGCGGTCCGCGCAGCACGCTCTCCGGCGCCAGGATATGCGGCACCAGCTGGTGGCCGGCGCCGTTGTGCTGCTGCGCCCAGGCCGAGGTTTCCTCGGCGCGCTGCTTCAGCTCGGCCTCGCTCAGGGCGCGCGGCCCCTGCCGGAAGATGATGACGAAAGTGTTCATGACGGCTGCCGGTGGTGGAAGACCGCCGCAGCTTAGGGCGGCTGCGCCGCGCCGCATTGTAGGAATTCGGCGCCGGCGCATCCCGCCGCGATCAAAATAGCGTCAACAGGCCCTATGGAACCTAGGCCCCCGCCTGGCGGAAGTACGCCTCCGGCGCGCTGCCGGTGACGCGGCGGAAGTCATGAATGAAGTGCGCCTGGTCGAAGTAGCCGGCGCCGTGCGCCACCGCCGTGAGGTCGGCGCCGCCGGCACGCAGCCGCACCGCGCGGCCCAGCCGCGCCAGCGAGGCGAACTTCTTCGGCGTGAGCCCCACCACGCGGCGGAAGCGCCGCTCCAGCGTGCTCTGGCTCAGGCCCAGGTGGCGCGCCAGGGTCTCGATGCGGCCGCCGCCCCGCTCCAGCCAAGCAGCCGCCGCCGCGACCAGCGGGTCTGGCGCCGGCAGGCGCAGCCGGGCCAGCAGGAAGTCCTCCAGCAGGCGCACCCTCCAGGCGTGGTCCGGCGCCAGCGCAAGCTGCTCGTGCAGGGCCTCCAGCTGCGCCGGCGGCGCCAGCACGCCGGCCAGGTCGGTGGTCATCCCGGCAAAGTGCTGCTGCGGCGGCCGCAGGAAGGCCGCCGCGCCCACCGGCGTGAACCTGGCCAGCAGCACGGCGTGCCCTTGCGCGTGCTGGTGCGCGCGCAGCGTCTCGCGCAGGCCGGTGAAAGCCGAGACCGGCACGACCGCGCCGGCATCGCCGCGGCACCCGCCGCGGAACGAAAAGGCCGCGACCGGGCTGGTGTCCGGCAGGTGCGCGTCGTGGTGGGGCGCGGAAAACTCCACCACCAGGAAGCGGCGGACGAAAGGACGCAGCGCCGCCCGCGGCGCCTGCTCGTAGAGGTGGCTGGCTGGGTGACTCATGCCCGCCGCATTGTGAACCGTCCCTGGCTTGCGGGCTACCACCATGACTGCCGCTGCGCCATGCAAAAAGCCCCGGCGATGCCGGGGCTTTTTCGCAGCGCGTTACGTCTTTCAGCTGCGGCGATCGCCGAACAGGCGCAGCAGCATCATGAACAGGTTGATGAAGTCCAGGTACAGGTTCAGCGCGCCCATGATCACCACCTTGCCCATCATGTCGCTGCCGGCCACCTGGTAATACAGGTTCTTCAGCTTCTGCGTGTCGTAGGCGGTGAGGCCGACGAACACGATCACGCCGATCACCGACACGGCGAACTGCAGGGCGCTGGACTTCAGGAAGATGTTGACCAGGCTGGCGATGATGATGCCCCACAGGCCCATGATCATGAAGTTGCCCATGCGCGTGAGGTCGGTCCTGGTCGCATAGCCGTACACGCTCATGCCGCCGAAGGTGCCGGCGGTGATGAAGAACACGCGCGCGATGCTCTGGCCGGAGTAGACCGCGAAGATGCCGGCCAGTGACAGGCCCATCACGGCGGAGAACACCCAGTACGCCGCCTGCGCCGCGCCCAGGCTCATCTTCTCGATGCGGAAGCCGAGGAACATGGCCAGGCCCAGCGGGGCCAGCATCACCACCCAGATCAGCGGCGTGCGCGCGATCTGCGCGTAGAAGCCGCTGTCGTAGGCGAACCAGGCGACCAGCCCGGTGAGCGCCAGGGCCAGCGTCATGTAGGTGTAGATGGAGCGGAAATACTCGCGCAGTCCGGTGTCGGCCTGGGCCTGGATCACGCGGGGGTTACGCATCGAATTCAGATCGATGGGCATGTTGCTGCTTCCTCGGTTGTGGACACGGTGCGCGCTTGCACGCGGCAATGAGAATGTGCGGCCGCTGCGCCGGCCTTCAAGCGCCGGGAGCGGCGGGGGCTGACGCGCAGGGGCTTGGACCGCGCCGCCGGGCTTCTGTTCCCCCTCCGCCGGCGGCGGCCTGCCAGGCCGATTGCGGCGGATTTCAAGGCGCCGCCGCCACGGCCAGGAAGCGGTTGACGGTGTCGCGCACGATGATGTTGAAGGCGTCTTCGGCGGCATGCGGCTGGCCGTAGGAAGCCGGCACCTGGCTCAGGCCGGTGGTGGTCAGCACCGCCTGGTAGCGCGCGCTGCGCACCACGCCGCGCGGACCCTCCAGCGCCAGCGTGAAGTCGTAGCGGTCCTCGGTGGCCTCGCCGGAGCGGCCGACGGTGAAGCCGGTCATGAAGCCGTTGTGCCGCGCCTGGTGCAGGTCGGCGCGGTCGTCCACGCGGAGCCGCAGGACCAGGTCGGCGTCGGCTGCCGGCCGGTAGACGCCGCTGTCCTCCAGCACCCGCTTCACCTCGCGCGCCAGCACCTTGGTGGCGCCGGGCGACGGTTCCTCGTTGGTGCGGAACTCGGTCTCCACACGCACCGGCAGGGGCTGCGACAGGGGCTGCGGCGGCAGGGCGAGGTTGCTCTCATAGCCGGCGCCGAGGTAGGCATGCGTTTCGACGCAGGCGCCCAGCAGCAGCGGCGCCAGCAGCGCGGCACGGCGGAGAATGCGGTGGCTCATGATTGTGTTCTTCTGTTTCACCGAGCATAGCGGCATTCGCGGCCGCATGCAGCAGTTGCGGCCGGGCGCGGCGGACCGGACCCTGTGCCCGGCCGCGACGGGTAGGATGCGCAAGACCTACCCGATCGAGTATGGCGCCGGCCCGGCTGGCGGGCTTCAATGCCGCATCCACATCCCAAATATAAGGAGGAGATTCCATGTCCCTGAAAGCCCAGCTCGACGGCCTGCTCGGCGCCGCGGCCGCAAATGGTGACGTGCCCGGCGTCGTGGCGATGGCCACCGACCGCGAGGGGACGTTTTACGAGGGCGCCTTCGGCGTGCGCACGGCGGGCGAAAGCGCGCCGATGACCACGGACACCGTCGGCCTCATCGCCTCGATGACCAAGGCCATCACCTCCGTCGCCGTGATGCAGCTGGTGGAGCGCGGCAAGCTGGACCTGGACGCACCCGCCGGCAAGTGGCAGCCCCATCTGGCGCAGGTGCAGGTGCTGGAGGGCTACGACGCCGCCGGCCGGCCGCTGCTGCGCGCGCCGAAGACGCCGGTGACGGTGCGCCATTTGCTGAGCCATACCTCCGGCTTCGGCTATGAGTTCCTCAACACCGAAACCGCGCGCTACCAAGCGGAGAACAAGCTGGCCCCGATCTTCCACACCGATCCGGCGACCTTGCGCCAGCCGATCCTGTTCGATCCCGGCGCGCGCTGGAACTACGGCATCGGCATCGACTGGGCCGGGCAGGTGCTGGAAGCTGTCACCGGGCAGCGGCTCGGCGCATACCTGGCCGAGAACGTGCTCGGCCCCCTGGGCATGCACGATACCGCCTTCGTGATCACGCCTTCGATGCGCGCGCGCCTGGCCCGGGTCCACGCCCGCCTGGCGGACGGCACGCTGGTGCCCGCGCCGCTGGAAGTGCCGCAGCCGCCGGGCTTCGACATGGGCGGCGGCGGCCTCTACGCCACCGTCGGCGACTACCTCAAGTTCATCCGCATGGTGCTCAACGGCGGCAACTCGCCGGGCGGACGCATCCTCAAGAGCGAGACGCTGGAGGAAATGAAGCGCAACCAGCTCGGCGAGATGAACGTGCCCTCGCTCAAGAGCATCGACAAGGCCCTGACCAACGACCTGGTGCTGCCGCCGGAAATCCCGCACAAGTGGGGCCTGGCCTGGCTGATCAACACCAAGCCGCTGCCCACCGGCCGCCCCGCCGGCAGCCTGATGTGGGCCGGCCTGACCAACTGCTATTACTGGATCGACCCGGCCAGCGGCATCGGCGGCGTGATGCTCAGCCAGATCCTGCCGTTCGCCGACGTCAAGGCCATGCCGCTGTACTACGCCTTCGAGTACACGGTGTACGCGAACCGTTGAGCGGCGCGGGCGTTCCTCCCGCTGCCCGCGGGGGCGCGGCCGGGAACGAGGGGGCGATGCCTCGCCCGAGGCTGCGCCTGCACCAAGGCGGCGCCCTCATCCCATCCCTCTTTCCGCGGGAGGATCGGACCCCGCGCGTCAATCCCGGCAGATCGGCGGCCGGTACTTGTTCTTGATCGTGGTCTGCTCGCCGTTGCAGTGCCAGAGCAGATTGCCGCCGCCGCCGACTTCCTCCGGCACATAGGCCAGAACGCCGCCCTGGATCAGCCGGTTGGCCTCGCCGCCGTAGGTGATGTACACCACGCCGTCGCGCACCTCGACCTGCTGCACGTACTTGCCGGTGATCCGCGCCGGCGCTTCCATGCCGGCGTCGGCGTTGGAGGCGGGCATGGCGTGATGCTGGCGCTGGTAATCGAGCACGGCAGTCTTGGCTGCGTCGGCGAGCCCAGCGCCCTCGCTGACCTGCGAACGGATCACGTAGTCCTGGTAGGCCGGAATGGCGATGGCGGCGAGGATGCCGATCATGGCGACGCCGATGATCAGCACGATGAACACCCAGATGAAACTGGCGGCGCCTTTGCGGATCAGCCACTCGCGCCGCAGCTGGTCGCTCAGGCCGAGCCGGCCGCTGCGCTCGATCAGCTTGTCGACGTGGCCGTGATAGATCTTGTTGCCGTACAGGCCCATCACCACCACCGAGGCCAGGATCACCAGCCACGGGGCGACGGGGCCCAGCGCCGGGCTGACGGCCGAGAGCACCGCCGTCGCCATCACCGACGCCACCGACGACAGGATCGGGTACCACAGGAAGCCCCACAGGAACATGCCGCGGTAGAGCATCCACCACTGCGTGATCAGCGCCGCCGGCGTGTTCCACGACGCGGCGCCGCCGCCCTGGTCGAAGCCCTCGAAGATCGGCACGTAGTAGCCGGCCTTTTCCGGGCCGATGAAGGCTTCGTACATGTCCTTCTTGGTCATCGGGCCGCCCGGCGCCGCGGCCGGCGCCCCGCCGCGGGTGATCGGAATCTGCGAGACCGGCAGCGGCGGCGCGATGGTCACGGCGATGCCCAGGGCCGCCAGCACCTCGGCCACCGGCAGCCAGCCGGCCATGCCCTCGTGCCAGGCCAGGTCGCCGGCATGGATCTCGGCGCGCCCCGCCATGGCGGCCAGCTGGGCCTGGGAATACGGCCCCAGCTGCTGGCCATTGCGGCCGAGAAAGATGGCGTCCGGCATTGCGGGTTTCTCCTTGGGGTCGAGGGTGCCTACGGGCGGCACTCGGCGGGGCGATAGGGTTTGTCCAGCGTGGTGGCCTCGGTGGCGCAGTTCCAGCGCAGCTCGGTGCCGCCGTCCGGCTCGGGAATGTAAGCCAGCACGGCTCCGGCGAGGCGGCGGTCGGACCGGTCGCCGAAGGTGATCAGCACCGCGCCGTTGGAGACTTCCACGCTCTTGACGTAGCGGCCGGCGATCTCGCCCGCCTCGGGCAGCCGCAGGCTGGCGTTGTCCAGCGGCAGGACGTGCATGGCCTGGTAATAGTGCTCCACCCCCAGCCGCACCTTGAGCGCGAGGGACTGCCCTTCCATCACCTCGGCGCGGACCACGTAGGACCGGTAGGCCGGGACGGCGATGGCGGCGAGCATGCCGATGACCACGACGTTGAAGGCGACCAGCAGCAGCGGGGCCAGCAGATTGGTGCCGCCCTTGCGCATCAGCCATTCGCGCCGCGCCTGCGGCGCCAGGCCCATCCGCGCGCTGCGCTCGATCAGCTTGCGGGCGTGGCCGTGGTAGATGCTGTCCGCGTACATGCCGGGGAGGGCTATGCCGAGGATGAAGCTGAGCACGCCCACGCCGGCGTCCAGCCGCAGCAGGCCGCCGACCGCGCCCAGCGCGACGCCGCCGGCGATGGCCAGCAGCGGATAGAACAGCAGGCCCCACAGGTACATGCCGCGGTACAGCATCCACAGCTGCGTGATCAGGCCGCCGGCGAGATTCCAGGTGGCGCTGCCGCCGCCGGAGTCGAAGCGCTGGAACACCGCCAGGTAGCGCTCGGCGTTGTTGGGGCCGAGGAAAGCGCGGTAGAGCTCGGTCTCTTCGACCTCGCTGCGCATCCAGGCCGGCAGGCCCGGACCGCTGGTGTCGACCGGCGGCGGCTCGGGCTCGGGGTCGCCGAGACGGTGGATCGAGCCGTCCGCACGCCGCCCGCCCGGGAAGCGCACGTCCTCGCGCGGCCGGGGCGCGGCCTCGACCGGCGGCGGAGGCGGCACCGGCGGCGGCGCCGCCATGCGGCGGATGCCGAGCCGGTCCAGCACCGCCGGCGCCGGCTCCCACTCGGCCAGGCCGTCGTGCCAGGCCATATCGTCGTCGCGGATCTCGCCGCGCGCGGCCATCGCCACCAGGTTGGTCCGCGTATACGGCCCCAGCTGCTGCCCGTCCCTGCCCAGGAACACGGCTTCCACCATTTTCCGCTTCTCCCTGAACCTCCCACGCTCCGCGTCGCGGAGCGCCCCGCGGACATCGTAGCCGTTCGGGGATGCCCGGCGCGAGGGGATGGGGAGTTATTTACGGGAGGCCGGCCGCCTGCCGGGCCATGCGGACCCGGCAGTACCGCCGCGCGGCTTACAGGAAGATGCCGCCCGAAACCTCGATGCGCTGGCCGTTGATCCAGCGGTTCTCCGGCGCCACCAGCAGGGCGATGACGCCGCCGATGTCGTCCGGGACGCCGACCCGGCCCAGGGCCGTCTGGCCGGCGATCTGCCGGTTGATCTCGGCGTTGTCGCGCACGCGGCCGCCGCCGAAGTCGGTCTCGATGGCGCCGGGCGCGACCACGTTCACCGCGATGCCGCGCGGCCCGAGCTCCTTGGCCATGTAGCGGGTCAGCACTTCCACCGCGCCCTTCATCGAGCCGTAGGCGGAAGAGCCGGGGAAGGAGAAGCGCGCCAGGCCGGAAGAGACGTTGACGATGCGGCCGCCGTCGGCGAGCAGCGGCAGCAGCTTCTGGGTGAGAAAGAACACGCCCTTGAAATGGATGTTCAGAGCCTGGTCGAACTGCGCCTCGGTGGTCTCGGCAAACGGCGCATACAACGCGGTGCCGGCGTTGTTCACCAGCACCTGGAAGCGCTCGGCCTTGAAGCTGCGTTGCAGCGCCTCGCCCACCTGCCTGACGAAGCCGTCGAAGCTGCGGATGTCGCCGGCGTCGAGCTGCAGCGCCACGGCGCGGCGGCCGGCCTTTTCCACCAGCGCCACCACCGCGTCGGCCTCCTGGCGGTTGCTGTGGTAGGTGAAGATGACGTCGCTGCCCTTTTCGGCGAGCTTGAGCACGGTGTTGCGGCCGAGGCCGCGGCTGCCGCCGGTGACGAGGGCGATGGGGGTCTGCTGGCTCATGACTGTCTCCTGTGTCTGGGACCCGGTGAGGGGGTGAGATGAAGTGCTGCTGCGATGGCGCTCACTTTATTGTCCCGTCTTGCATTGATAAACATGGCCGTTCTGATATAACTGTTCAATATTCAACAACAATCAGGGTCCATGAACCGCCTGGAAGCCATGCAGATCTACGTGCGGGTGGCGGAGCTGGCCAGCTTTACCCGCGCCGCGGAGGGCCTGGGCCTGCCCAAGGCCAGCATTTCCCACGCCGTGCAGCAGCTGGAAAGCGCACTCGGCACGCGCCTGCTGCACCGGACCACGCGCAAGGTGCAGATGACCCAGGACGGCCAGGCTTATTACGAGCGCTGCAAGGATCTGCTGGCCGACATGGACGAGCTGCAGTCCATGTTCCAGCGCAGCGAGCAGTCCCTGCGCGGCCGCCTGCGCGTCGACATGCCCAGCGGCATGGCGCGCAAGCACGTGGTGCCGCGCCTGCCGCAGTTCCTCGACGCGCACCCGCAGATCGAGCTGGAGCTGAGCAGCACCGACCGCTTCGTCGACGTGGTACGCGAGGGCTTCGACTGCGTGGTCCGTGTCGGGACCTTGCGCGACAGCAGCCTCATCGCCCGGCCGCTCGGCAGCTTCCGCACCATCAGCTGCGCCAGCCCGGCCTACCTGAAGCGCTACGGCACGCCGCGCGCTCCGCAAGACCTGGCTCATCACCGGCTGATCCACTACGTCAGCGTGCTCGGCGCGAAGAGCGCCGGCTTCGAGGCGCCCGACGGCGCCGGCGGCTACCGCAACCTGCCGATGGCCGGCGCGCTCACCGTCAACAACTCCGAGGCCTACGAAACCGCCTGCCTCGCCGGGCTGGGCATCATCCAGGCCCCCTACGAAGGCCTGCGCGGGCGCATCGAGGCCGGCGAGCTGGTCGAGATCCTGCCGCAGCACCCGCCCGAGCCGATGCCGGTGTCCATCGTATACGCCCACCGCCGCAATCTGCCGCGCCGCGTGCGCGTGTTCATGGACTGGGTGGCGGAGACGATGCGGCCGTATCTCGAAGCCTGAGGCGCCGCCTGCCGCGGGCACGGCGGACTGCACCGGGAATCAGCCGCGCCGGTCCGCGGCGGCATCACGCCTGGCGTTCGACAAACGCCTTCAAGCGGCCCAGGGCCTGGTCCCACTGCGCCGAGATCACCGACAGCCAGCGGCCGGCCTCGGCCAGGCGGTGCGTCTCCAGTTCCCAGATGCGCTCGCGGCCGGCGCGGCTGCTGCGCACCAGGCCGGCCTGCTCGAGTGCGCGCAGATGCTTGCTCACCGCCTGCCGGCTGACGGCGCCGCCCTCGGTAAGGCGCACGATGTTCAGCGGCCCTCCCTCGCACAGCCGCGCAACGATGCGCAGCCGGCTGGGATCGCCCAGCGCGGCGAACACCGGCGCGGCCTGCGCCAGCCGCGCCGCGGCGGCCTGCGACCGCGCCACTCAGCGCGCCTGCTCGAGGTATTTGCGGATCGCGCCCATCTGCCGGGTCCAGCCGCCGTCGTTGGCGGCGAAGGCCTTGGCGCGGCGCTCCGGCGGCAGCCGGTCGAAGCCGGATTCGGTGACGGTGAGCATCACTCCATCCTCGGCATCCTGCAGCTCGAACACGATGCGCGTCATCGGCTCGTGGCTGTAGTCGATGGACTTGTCGACGCCGAAGGGATGCCAGCGGAACACCATGCGGTCCATCGGCTCGACCTTCTCCACCAGCCACTCGAAGCGCACGTCCTGGTAAGGCTGCTGCATCCTGCCCATCTCCGGGTCGGCCTTGGACGGCGTGATGCGGCCGGTGATCGAGGCGCCGGCGACGAAGGGCCCGTCGAAGTCGACGCCGAACCAGTAGCCGAACTGGGCGGAATCGCTGATCGCCTGCCACACCCGTTGGCGCGGCGCGCGCAGCAGGATCTGCTTCTCGATGCGATCGGTGCTCATGTACCTCTCCGCTAATACGCAACCATTAGGTTGCTTATTTGTAGCACCGGCGCGGCGCACATGCAACTCTTTGGTTGCATTTTTCCGCGCCGCGGGAACGAGGCGCTGGCGCCGCTAGCCGGGACCGCGCCGCGCCCACCACGCCGCCAGGGCGATGAGCGAACCCAGGCCCGCGTGGGCCGCCACATTGGCCCAGAAATACGACCACGGCAGGATGGCCACCGGGAACGGATAAGCCGAGTACGGCAGCACCACGCGATACATCAGCACATACAGGCCGAAGCCGTAGAGCGGGCCCCACAGCAGCGGCCAGCGGCGCAGGGGCCGCAGCAGCGCGCCGGCGCCGTAGAAGGCAGCGGCCATCGCCAGCACCAGCAGCAGGTGGAGCAGCGCCCCGAGCGCCACGGTCCAGCCGCCGGCCTCGAAAGCTGCGCCGCCGAGCACGCCGCTGGCCACCGCCTGGAGGATGCGGCAAGCCGGCACTCCGCGCACGCCGGAGTAAATCACCATGTACAGCATGAACAGGACCGCGCCGGCAGCGCCGCCGCCGAGGACGGCAAGGATAGCGGGTGGGCGGCGCAGCGGCGGCATGATGGCGCCAGTCTGCGGGATGCGGTGCGCGAAGTGAATGGCGCCTCTGCCGGCCCGCAGCGTGCAGCCGGATGGCAGGCACGCTAGCTAACGCCGCCGCGCATACCCCGCCAGCGCCGCGATGATCAGGCCGATCGCCATGTGCACGATCAGGTTCGCCGCCAGCAGATAGGCCGGCGAGAAGCGCACCGGGTAGGGATAGGCCGACAGCGGCAGCACCACGAAGCTCATCGCCGCGTACAGGCCCAGCCCGTACAGCGGCCCCCACAGCAGCGGCCGCGCGCGCAGCGCCGGCACGCGCGCACTGATGGCGTAAAAGGCCGCCGCCATGCCCGCCATGATGCCGTAGTGCAGCGCCAGCCCCAGCGCTGCCGTCGGCGCGCCGCCGTCGAAGGCGGGCTTGCCGAGCAGGCCGCTGGCGACGGATTGGAGGATGCGCCGCGCCGGCACACCGTGGAAGCCGGAGAACACCACCGCGTAGGTGATGTCCAGCGTGCCGGCGGCGGCGGTACCGGCAAGAATGGCGAACGCGGCTGGATGACGGCGCATCGGCTCCCCTCCCTTTCGGGCGCTTGCGCCCTTGTTGGTTCAGGAGAGCTTACGGCACCGCGCGCGCCTTCACGGCACGGCGCATCCCGTCGGCCGCACGGCTCGTCACACCGCACAAGCCCCGGGCTCCGCCCGCGCTTCAGGCCTTGCGCCCGCTCAGCAGCACCGCCGGCATCGGGATGGCAATGCCGTCCTCGCCGGCGAAGGCCGCGGCGCCTTCGGTGATGGCGGCGCGGATGCGCTCCAGCGCCTCCGGCGTCTGGGCACGCAGCAGCGCACCGGTGCGCACCGTGCCCCGGATCATCGCCTCGAACAGCTCGGCGGCGCGGTCGAAACGCCACAGCTGCGGCACCTCGGTGACCCGCACGTCGGCCAGCCCGGCCCGGTGCAGCGATTGCCGCACCACGGCGGCGTCGCTGTAGTGGAAAAACGGCGGGCCGGACGGCAGCGCCACATCCATGCGGCCGTGGCGCTCGATCGCGCCGAGCACGATGCGGAAGGCCTCGTTGCGCGGCGGTGCCACCCACACGGTGAAGGCGCAGCGCCCGCCCGGCTTGAGCACGCGCGCCGCCTCGGCCAGCGCCCGCTCCGGCTGGTCCAGATGCAGCAGGCCGAAGTTCATCGCCACCGCGTCGAACGCGGCGTCCGGCTGGTCCAGCGCCTGCGCATCGCCCTCGCGGAATTCCAGGTCCGGATGGCGCCGTCGCGCCAGCGCCACCATCGCGGCCGAGAAGTCGATGCCCAGCACCGATGCGCCGCGGGCCGCGGCCTGCGCCGCGACGTAGCCGGGCCCGCAGGCCACGTCGAGCAGGCGCACGCCCGGCGCCGCGCCGACCGCGTCGAGTAGCGGCACGATCGACTGCGCCGTGATGCGGGCGAAGGCGTCGTCGTATTCGGCGGCGGCGTTTTCCCAGCCGGATTTTTCGAAGCGGTGAAACGCGGAGTCTTGCGGGTCGGTCATGCGCCATCCTAGCCCGGACGCCGCGCGGCGCAACCAGGCAACAGCGGTGTCACCGCACCGTCATGGCAGTGTCACGCGCGCTACTGGTTTCAGCCGTCCCGCAGAGCGGGATTCGACAAGCCGGCGGCAGCCCTTCCCCTGCCCTAGAACCACTTCACCAGCCCCAGCCCCTGCAGCAGGGCCGGCGCGGCCAGCCACAGCAGGGCCAGGCCCTGCGCCGGCCAGCGCAGGGCCCAGCCCCGCCGCTGCGCCAGTCCGGCAAGGCCGAGCAGGGCCGCGTTGCCGGCGGACCAGGCGAGCAGCACCAGCAGGGGAATGGGCTGGACGCTGGTGCCGTGGCGCTCGAGCCAGCCGCTGCCGGCCAGCGCGGCGACGGCGCACAGCCCCGCGGCCGCCGCCGCGGCAAGCGCGGCGGCGGCGAAGTCCAGCCGCGGCAGCCATTTTCGAAGGCTCATGCCGGCCACCCTACTCCGTTCAAGGGATGCCGTTTGCCGGCGCGGCCGGAATAGTGCGCGGACAATAACCAGCGGAGGAGAGCGCCGTGGCAGCCACCCCTGCGCAAGTGCGCGCCGTCATCGAGAATTACGTCAAGGCCTGGGCCACCGGGGACAAGGCGCTGATCCTGTCGCTGTTCGCCGAGAACGCAATCTGGAACGACCCGGTCGGCACGCCGCCCTTCATCGGCCACGACGGCGTCAGCGCGTTCTGGGATTTTGCCCACACCGATACGCAGCGCCAGCTCATCCCCAAGGTCAACCGCATCGTCTGCTGCGCCAACGAGGGCCTGCTGGATTTCGTCATGCAGGTGCGCATGCCGCACCTGAACCAGGGCCTGGACCTGCACATCATCGACCGCTTCATCCTCGATGAGCAGGGCCGCATCAAGCTCGCCCAGGCCTACTGGGACGAGAGCAGCGCCACCTGCCCGCCCGGCATGGACTTCTTCGTGCCGAACATCCAGGAAGCCTATCGGCAGTAAGCGCCGCCGGGGCATGACCGCCGCTCAGCGCCGCCCCAGGTTCACCAGCAGTTCCAGCAGCAGCAGGACCGCAACGGCGCCGGCCAGCAGCCGGTGCAGCAGCAGCAGAAAGCGCGCCGCCTGCGCCGCGCGCCGGTCGCGGATCGCGCCCCCGTCGCCGGCGAGCAGGCGGCCGATGCGCAGCGAAGCCAGCGGCGTGTAGGTGAACAGCTCCGGCCGGCCCAGTTCATTCCAGGCCGCGGGCTCGAACTGGCGCAGCCGCGCGAAGAACCCGTGCAGCCGCACGATGTACAGCGCAACCAGCAGCATCAGCAGCAGGAAAGCCGGCATCACCAGTCCGGCAGCGACTTCGTAGAGGATCAAGCCTTCGCCCCGTGCCGGACGGCGAACTGCGAATCGGGCTGCATGCGCTGGACCTCCCTGGCCCGCCGTGGTGGCCTGGGGCCTGTCAACGCTCTTTCGATCGCTGGGTTGCCGCCGGATTTGCATCCAGGCAAGGCGCGAGGAGCGTGGCGTACTGAACGTACGCGGGCGACGGGCAACGCCGCATGGAGCAAATCCGGGGACAACCCTCCGGGAAGGGGTCTGTTTTGGCGCATTGCCACGTTGCTCCTCCTTGTGTACATCCGGTCGCGCCTTACACTCGGCGATGGATATATAGCGTTAACAGGCCCCAGCTTAACCCAGGACCGGCCGGTTCGCGGACCATGCGGTACGGTTCTAGCCGGCCTGTTGCGGCAGGAATGAGGTGTCCATGTGGTAGCGCTTCGGATTCGCCGTGTCCAGGTAGACGGTGAGCTGCCGGCGCTCGAGGTAGGGCGTGGGGTCGTACCACAGGTTGCGGCTCTGGAACACATGGACCTTGCCGGTGGCCGGGTTGCGCCACTGCGCCGTCACCCGGTAGGGATGACGCCCATTCACCTCGAGCCGGGTATTGCGGTCCACCGACTGGAAGTCCGCCATCACCGGCGTGCCGTGGAGCAGCAGGTCTTGCTCCCGGCGCCGCGCCAGGCGCGCGGCGAGCTGGAGGGCGAGACCGACGGCGAGGAACACGGCGCCGATGCCACCCAGGATGACCGCCCCGCCCCACAGGCTGAAGAAGGCATTGATCTTCGCCTGATCCGGCTGGCCGGCCGGGTACAGCACGTCGACCCGCTCGCCCACCGCGAACGCGGGTGGACTGCTGCTGAAGGAGGCTACGAACCGGATGGTCTGCCCGTCGGCCGCGACGAAGCGCACCGCCGGCGCATAGGTGGTGGAGTCGCTGGAGCGGTGCGGCACCAGTTCCACCACCTCGCCCGACGCGTGCTGGGCGCGGGCGACGAATGCGCGCGTGTGCTGCCCCAGCAGCAAGGCGCCGCCCAGCATGGCCCCGCCGGCCAGCAGGCCCACCCATTTGAAAATGCCGATGGCTTTCATGGTTCCCCCAATGCGCCCCGGGATCGGTGCATGTTAAAGCCCGCGGCCGGCTGATTGACTTTTCCAATAGCCTATCCTATAGGATGGCGGCCATGAGCACTCTGGGCGAACGACTGATCCAGGCGCGCAAGCTGCGCGGCACCAGCCAGGCGGAGCTGGCCCGCCGCTCGGGCGTCTCGCAGCCCACCATCTCCGACCTCGAGTCCGGCGCGCAGGCCGGCACCAAGAAGGCCCCCGAACTGGCCAGCGCCCTCAAGGTGGACCTGGCCTGGCTGCTTACCGGCCGCGGCGAGATGGAGCCCCGGCCGGCGCGGCGCGAGGGCGAAGACCGGCCGGTGTTCGTCCCGCTGGTGCGAGGCGCCATGGTGTCCGCCGGGGCCGGCCGCATCGGCTGGGAGCATGAGGAATTGGACTATACGCAGGGCTTTCAGCGCAGCTGGATGCGGGAGCGCGGCCTCAATCCCGAGCGTTGCCGCACTGTACTGGTCGGCGACGACAGCATGAGCCCCTACCTGCAGCCGGGCGACCTCGCGCTGATCAGCCTGGCGCACCGCGAACTGCGCAGCGGCGAAGTCTATGCCCTTGCGGTGGGCGGGGAGTTGCAGCTCCGGCGCGTCAACCGCCGCCCCGACGGTGGACTGGACCTGGTCAGCGACAACCGCGCGCCGGCCGAATACGCGGGCGCGCGCGGGACCGAGCGGGTGAATGTGATCGGCAAGGTGATGTGGCGGGGTGGATGAACCCCGGGCCGGCCTTCAGGGCGGCCCGGTCGGGTCCGACGCCGTGCTTTTTCAGTTCACGCGCTTGCAGCGCTCCTCGTAAGTGACATAGGTGTCGCGCTTCTTGCCGACCTCGTGTCCGGCCACGGCGCCGCCGACGGCGCCGGCGGCGGTCATCGCCGACTTGCCCGAGCCCTTGCCGAACTGGTTGCCGGCAAGGCCGCCGAGCGCGCCGCCGATCACGGTGCCGGCAGTGCCGCCGGTGCCCCACTGCTTCTGGTGCACCACCCGCACCTTGCGGCACTGCACCTGCTCGCCGTTGGCGTTGGTGAAGGTGTCGGCATAAGCCGACTGCCCCAGCAGCAGCGCGGCGGCCGCTGCCATCAATACTGTCCGGTATTTCATGATCCAGCTCCTTGGTGGCGATCGCCTGGCGGGATCGCCCCGCTAGTCGTCATGGCCGTGATGATGGTGACGGTGGTGCCATTCGTGTTCGCGCCAGCCGTCCCGGTCGCGGCGGTGGTGCCGCCAGCGCCAATCCTCGTCGGTGTAGACCACGGTCGGGCCGTAGTAGAGCGGCGGCGGTGGGGGCGCGTAGTAGACAGGGGGCGGCGGCGCGTAATAGCCGCCGTCGAGGCCGATGCCGAGGTAAACGTCGGTATGGGCCAATGCCGCGGCCGGCAGGGCCAGCAGCCCCGCGCCCAGCAGATTGCGCGCTGCAGCTTTCATCGCAGCCTCTCCTTGGCGAACCATCCGCACCGCTCTTCGGTGCGCAGGGAAAGCCTAGGCGGGCTTCGATGAACGGTTCCTTAACGGATGTTTACGCTCGTAAGGAGGCCGCAAGGTCCCGCGCTTCAGAACACCGGCAGCATCAGCACGATCAGCAACACGCCGCAGGCCATCTCGGCCAGGTGCTGCAGCGCGCTGTAGGGGCGCGCCATGCTGAGCATCAGATACACGCTGGCGGCCATGCTGCCGCACACCGCCCATACCGGCGCCAGCGTGCCCAGCACCAGGCCCACCACGGTCGAGACATGCATCAGCCAGCCGGCAGCGCCGCTCAGGCGCAGCACCATGCCGCACATGGCGAGCAGCAACAGTACGGTGCTGGCACGCAGGCCCAGTCCCCCTCGCAGTCCCGCCGCCGGCGCGGCTGCACGCTGCGGCTTGTGTTCCGGTCCGGCTGTCATGCGGCTTTCCGCCCACCTCTCGCTTGATGCCACGGTACGATTCGTCCGTTCCCAGCTGCGGACCTCCGCTTTATAGCCGCCGCGGGCGGGCGGACGCGGCGCGGCTAGATCAACGGTAGCCCTGGCCGGCCCAGAGCCCGCGGCGCAAAGAAGTGTTATTGGTTTTCCTATCGAAGAGCCGAGGTCCCGCAGCCGCGCACCGCGGCACGCGGTGCTGCACAATATTCCGTCTGCCCGCGAGACGGGCTCCGCGCTCCACGCATGTCCGCACACCGCAAGCCCGCCCCGCTCGGCTCCAGCGAGGGCCAGATCCGCTACGCCCTGGAAGTCCGCCGCAGCCGCATCGACGGCCGCGGCCTGTTCGCAGCCAGGCCGCTGCCGGCGCGGCGCAAGCTCGGCGAGATCGGCGGCAGCCATGTGCGCCTGCCCGGCGCCTGGAAGGAAGCGGAACGCTCGGGGCGGATCTATCTGATCGAGATCGATCCGCGCACCGCGCTCGACTGCTCCGCCGGCAACAGCTTCCGCTTCCTCAATCACAGCTGTTCCGCCAATTGCTACATGCGCATCGCCCACCGCCGCGTCGAGGTCTACACCCGCCGCGCCATCCGCGCCGGCGACGAGCTCACCGTGGACTACGGCATCACGCCGCATCGGGGCGGGATGCATTGCGCCTGCGGCATGCCGGGCTGCCAGGGGCGCCTGTAGGCCCGCTCCGGCGGCGGCGCCAGCCGCTTGTCCACGCCGGGACGCCGCCCATCCTCCCGCGCCGGCGCGGCCCGAACTTCGCCGCGCAAGATGCACTCCAAGAGCTGAGCAACAGCCTCCGGCACGGATTGCCGGCATTCCCCCACAGCGCCAGGGAAGAGGTGCGCCATATGACCGCTTTCCGATTGAGCCTTCTCCTCGCCATGGCCTGGACTCTGTCCGCCTGCGGCACCGAGGTCATCATGCAGAACGCGCAGGGCCAGCAGGTCGCCTGCAAGAGCGGCTCCGCCAGCACCGGCGTCGCCTCCGAGCGGGTGCAGGAGGATCTGCTGACCGAGTGCGTGGACCACTACCGTTTCCAGGGCTACGAGATCGCCTCGGTCAAGAAATAAGCCTCCGGGCGCGGGCGGTTAAGGCCCGGTTCAGCGCCCGCCGCCCATCCTGCCGCCGTGCGCGCCGGCTATGCCGGCGCCGCGCCAGGCATATGATGCAACTGGCGCAGGCTGCGGCAGCCGCCGCGGCGCACCATGCTCATGGAATGGGAGGCTCGGCAATGAAACGAAAACAGACACTCATCCTCGCGGCACTCGGCGCGGCCCTGGTACCGGCGATCGCCGCCGCCCAGGTCGGCGTCTCGGTCAACATCGGCGAGCCGGGCTTCTATGGCCAGATCAATATCGGTGATCTTCCGCAGCCGCAGGTGATCTATTCGCAGCCGGTGGTGGTGGACCGCGTGCCGGAGAGCTACGGTCCGCCGCTCTACCTGCGCGTGCCGCCCGGCCACGCCAAGCACTGGGCCAAGCACTGCGCCGAATACAACGCCTGCGGCCACCAGGTCTACTTCGTGCGCGACGATTGGTACAACCGCGTGGTGGTGCCGCGCTACCACGGCGGCGGCCGCGGCGACTGGCATGGCGACGACGACCGTGGCCCCGGCCACGGCGATCATGGCCGCGGCCATGGGCACGGCGACCATGGCGACCACGGCCGGGGCCACGATCACGGCGGCTGAGTAGTCCGCAGCAGCCCGGCCCTCCGGGCTACTGCGTTTGCAGCATGCGGCGCGGCCGGCGGGCGCGCGTAATGAGCCGCGATTCCCTGGTACCGGAGCGGCTCTCATGCCCCGCATCGACGTTCCCGACGACCTCGGCAGCTGGATGGCGCTGCGCCCGGAGCTGGGCGCCGGCCTGGCGGCGCTGAGCGAGGCGGTCTATGGCAAGTCCATCCTGCCGCTGCGCGTGCAGGAACTGGCGCGCATGCGCATCGCGCTGTCCAACGAATGCGAGGTGTGCCGCAATGCGCGCTACGACGGCGGCGCCGCGGACGGCCTCGACGAGGACTTCTATGCGCACGCCGCCGGGTGGCGCGAGTGGCCCGGCTACAGCACGCGCGAGAGGCTCGCCGCCGAATACGCCGAAGGTCTCGCCACCGATCACCTGGCGCTGCGCGAAGACGCGGACTTCTGGGGGCGCCTGCGTCAGCACTACAGCGATGCCGAGATCGTCGACCTGGCGATCTGCTGCAGCCTGTGGCTCGGCGCCGGCCGCACCATGCGCGTGCTCGACGTGGGCCAGGCCTGCGCCCTGCTGATGCAGCGCCGGGCGGCCGAGCCGGCCTGAGCCGTTCCGTTCAGCGGAAGTCGGCCGACAGCAGCTTCGCTTCCGACAGTACCAACGAGGCGTGGCTCCAGCCGGCGCCGGTGCCCTCGCGATGGCGCCGCAACACCCGGTGCAGGGCGCGGCGCAACTCCACGCTGCTGTCGTGCCACAGCACATGCCCGGTGTAGTCGATGTGCTCCAGGACCAGTTCCTCGGCGCTGCCGGCGTCGGCCCTGATCAGGACGATGATCCAGCCGCTCGGCGCCTCGGGCCTGATCAGCTCGATGAGCTCGGCGTGCAACTCGCGATCCGCTTCACTGCGTTCCGTCTCCATGCTTCCACCTTCCGCCGCGCGGACCGGCCGGCGGGCCTCGCACCCGGGACCGTGCAGCCGGGCGCTTCGAATGGGGATGCGCCGCTTCACCGGCAAGGCACGGCCTGAGGCCAACTTCCATGCGCATCCGCGAATGCCCGGGTGGCGGCGCCGCGAGGGCGCGGAATGCAGCGGCAGGAGTGGATGCCGGACCAGGCCGGCAGTGCAAGGCCAGTGGATCGAGGCCATGAGTGCCGCTGCGCGGGCACATCATTGAGACCGCTCATGGCGCGGCGGGTTCCGCGCCCGGCGACAGTCCCGGCGCGATGCGCTACCCTCGCCGCATCGCCTGCCCGAACCCACCGCCGATGCTCGCCCAGTCGCTGCTGCTTGCCAGCTGCTCCATCTTCCTGGCACTGGGAACGGCCCATCTGCTGATGACCTTCTTCAGCCGCAAATTCAGCCCGCGCGAAGCGGAGCTGGAATCGCAGATGCGCGAGGTTTCGCCGCGCCTGACCCGCCAGACCACGATGTGGAACGCCTGGGTCGGCTTCAACGCCAGCCACAGCCTCGGCGTGATCCTGTTCGGCCTGTTCTATGGCGACCTCGCGCTGCGCCAGGCCGACCTGCTGCTGCACGACCGCTTCCTCGGCGGCCTGGGCGCCGTGGTGCTCGGCAGCTACCTCCTGCTGGCCTGGCGCTACTGGTTCAGCACACCCTTGCTGGGCGTGAGCCTGGCCTCGCTGCTCTACGCCGGCGGCTTCCTCGCCGCGCGCTTCTGAACGAACCGGCGCCTTCGCCCAGGTGTAACATCCAGGCAGGGGCCGGCGCGCCAGCGGCGTCGCCGGCGCAGTTCACGGGAACCGCCGCATGCACAGCCACGTCCGCCGTCCGGCCTGAAGCCGTGTCCGCGTACTACTACTACAGCCGCGACGAGCGGGTGACCGGACCGGTGGAGCTGGACGCGCTGCGCGCCCTGCTGGAGCAGCGGCGCATCGACGAGCAGACCCAGCTCTGGTCCGAGGAACAGGACTGGCGCCCGCTGGGCGAAGCGCTGCCGCAGTTCAACCCGCCGCCGGCACCGCGCGCCGCCGCGGCGCCGGCCAGCGCGGCGCAGCCGCCGCCCCTGCCGCCGCCGCTGGTGCCGCACCTGGCGGAGCCGCGGCCGCCTCAGGCGGAGGCGGCGCCGGCGGCGGGCTGGCACATCGAGCCGCCGCATCCGTGGCGGCGCTACCTGGCGCGGATGATCGACCATTACAGCTTGGGCCTGCTCGGCTACGCCGTGCTGACGGTGCCGATCTACGCCCTGTCCGACGACATCCACGCCACCGAAACCGTCCTTACCAACAACCTGGTCGCCGCCATTGCGGTGACCCTGATCTCGGCGCCGCTGTGCGCCCTGTTCATCGGCCTGTCCGGCACCACGCCGGGCAAGTGGTGCGCCGGCGTCCGCGTGCTGTCGACCCAGGGGGGCATGATCGGCCTCGGCGCGGCGCTGTCGCGCGAATTCCGCATCTGGCTTTCCGGCTTCGGCATGGGCCTGCCGCTGGTGTCGCTGATCACCATGGTCAGCTCCTACAACTACTTGATGCGCAACCGCCGCATGGACTGGGACGAGGAGCTGGATGCGGTGGTGCAGTACCGCGACGCCAGCCCCTGGATCGGCGCGCGCCTGGCGATCGCAACGGTGCTGCTGGCCCTGGTGGTGGCGGCGCTGATCGGCATCGGCGCGGCGCGGCGGGTGCCGCCATGAGCGCCGGCGAGGATCAGGCCTGGTGGTACGCGCTGCTGCCGGCCGGGCGGCGCGGGCCGCTCAGCCGCGAACAGCTGCTCGACCTGATCCGCCGCGGCGCGGTGGAGCGCGGCACGCTGCTGTGGCGCCTCGGCCTGACGCAGTGGACGCCGGCGCAGGATTGCTTCGGCACGGCCTTCCGCCCGGCGCATCGGCCCGCGGCGCCGCCAGCGCGTCCCGGCCGCGTTCCGCTGCTGCTGGTCGTGGCGCTGTGCGGCGCGCTGACCCTGCTGTTCCGCCACTACGCGACCCGCATCAACGCCTCGCCCGATCCGCACGGCCAGGTGCTGCGCGCCATGCTCAGCGGCGGCGCCCTGGCGCTGGCCCTGTTCGCCGGCACGGCGCTGAGCCTGCGCCGCGGCCGCAGCGCCGCCGCGCGCCTGCTCGGCGTGGGCTCCGCCCTGCTCGGCGTGGTGATCCTGGTGCTGATGGTGGCGGTGGGACCGCAGCTCGGCCGCATCACGCGCAGTTCCGGCCGCATGAGCGATTACACCGTCAGCGCCGACGACCGCACCGCCACCATCCGCATCGACGGCCTGCTCGGGCCCGGCGTGGCGGCGCGCTTCGACGACGTGCTCGCCGCGCACCCGCGCGCGCGGCGCGTGCTGATCGACAGCTACGGCGGCCTGGTCGACCAGTCGCTGCAGCTCGCCCGCAGCATGGTCGATCACCGTCTCGATGCGGAAGTCGACCGGCACTGCGCCAGCGCCTGCCTGGTGCCGTTCCTGGCCGGCGCCAACCGCTATGCCGCGCCGGACGCGCTGTTCGGCTTCCACTCCCCCGGGCCGGTGGAAGGGACCTCGGCCTGGCTGCGCCTCGGCGCCGAACAGGAAGGCCGGCTCTACAGCGAGTTCCTGCGCAGCCACGGCCTGCCGCAGAAATACCTGGACCTGGTGCGCGACACGCCGGCGCAGGGCATCGCCCGCATCGGCGCCGCCGAGCTGGCCGAAGCCGGCGTGCTCGAACTGCTCACCGCCGACGGCCTGCCGC
>DASRFD010000068.1:0-19578 GCA_035651715.1 Nevskia sp. | reverse complement strand
CCAATGCCGGATTTGTGCCTTTCACGCCGCAGACCATGTACATCGAGCGTGGCTTTGGCTACGGCGCCAGCCAGTCGGCGACCACGGGCAACGTCATAGTGCCTATGCAGTCTGCGGGGCAGGTCCCGACTTCCACCAGTGTAGCCAGCGCTATCGCAAGCTTCACCCCCTATCTGCAACCTGAAACGAACAAGACCAGCACCACTGAGATCAAGGCCAGTGCGGGCCAGTCCGGACTGGGCGGATTGATGGCGGGAGCATTGTCTTATTATCAAACGCAAAACCCCGCGTCCTCGAATGGATGCACACCGACCCGTTATGTGGTCCTCATTACAGATGGCCTGCCCACACTCGACCTCAATGGCAAGGCTTGGCCGCCTCCTGGCACGGTCTCTGCGACCGGCTACGGCATGACCGTTGCGTTCAATAGCGACGGCTCGCTCAATACCAGCGGCACCAATGACCAAGCTCTAATCGATACCGTCAACAAGCTCCAGGCACTAAATGCTGCCGGCATAAAAGCCTACATTGTCGGCCTGGGGGCGGGCGTCGACCCCACGCAGAACCCCACCGCCTCGAAAGTGCTGACCGCCATGGCTATTGCCGGCGGTACCGGCAACGCCAATACCGCGGCCAATACCTACAACAATAGCCTGCCCTATGGTTATTTCCCGGCCAGCAGTCCGGATGCCTTGGTAAGCGACCTCCAGGCCATCATTGCGCAGATCATTGGAGCGACCCAATCGGTCGCAACTTCCGCAGTCAACTCCACTGGCTTGAACACGCTGACCACGGTTTACCGTGCGCAGTTTTCCACCCAGGACACCTATCAGGACTGGACCGGCAATATCAGCGCGTATGGGGTTAATTCCACCACGGGCGTGGTCAGCACCACCGCTTCCTGGTCAGCGCAATCGCAACTTGATGCGGCCAACCCTTCCAGCCGCATCATCGCGACCTGGCAGCCTGCCATCAACTCAGGCATTCCCTTTGAATGGCTAGGGTCAAATTCCAGCAGCTCGGCCACAACCGGTATCACGCCGACTTCCGCGCTCGGTGTTGCCCTCACCACGAGCACACTCACGCCGTCTTCAAGCGACACGGACGGCCAGCGACGGTTGAACTACCTGCGCGGCGATACTTCCTACGAGCAGCGCAACAACGCAGCCAACGGCAAATTCCGCAACCGCAGTCATCTGCTGGGTGACATCGTCGACAGCAGTCCACTTTATGTCGGGGCGCCAGGTGGCTACGGCACCGGCTCTTATCGGACGTTCGCCTCAACCTATGCCAACAGAACTCCCGTCTTATACGTCGGCGCCAACGACGGCATGCTGCACGCCTTCAACGCCAACAATGGCAGTGAACTGTTCGCTTTCATTCCAAATGGCGTGTTCTCAAACCTGCCAATGTTGACCAGCCCGTTCTACAATGCCCAGCATCACTTCTTTGTTGACGGATCACCGCAGGCAGGAGACGTACAGTTCTCCGATGGCACTTGGCATACTGTACTCGCTGGCGGGGAAAACGCTGGTGGCAACACGATCTATGCGCTGGACGTTACTGATCCCGGATCCATCGTCGATGAAGCCACATTGGCGTCCAAGGTGTTGTGGGAATTCACCGAAGCGGATATGGGGTTCAGTTATAGTCAACCCGCCTTCGCGTCGACCGCTGGAGGCTACGTAGTCATATTCGGCAACGGCTATAACAGTACCTTCGGCAAGGATGTCCTGTATGTCGTGAACCCTCAGACTGGCGCGCAAATGGCCAAAATCGACCTATGCGCGCAAGTCAGCGGAGCTTGTTCGGGGTCAACTACCAATGGCCTTTCTAGCATTACGGTAGTTAACCGCAGCGGCAATCTGAGCGGCCTCGCCGACACGGTTTATGCGGGAGATCTGCAGGGAAACTTGTGGCGGATTGACATTTCCGACTCCTCGCCCGCAAATTGGCAGAATCACGTCAGCGTGTTGCTGCAAGCCAAGGATTCTTCAGGCGCCGCGCAGCCCATTACCTCGGCGCCAGCAGTTACGCTCAATCCGCAATTCCCCCAGCGACTGGGCACCCTGGTGATTTTTGGAACTGGCCAGTTGCTGGCGGTTTCCGATCTTTCCACTACCCAAACGCAAACAATTTACGCGGTGTATGACCCGGGCACGGCAACTGCAGGAAGCCTGGCCAGCGTCAACATACGTGGTGGCGACATGGTGGGGCAAACGCTCACTCTTGATACCAGCGTAACTCCAAATGCTCTGGAGGCAACATCAAATTCGGTGGACCTTTCCACCAAAAAAGGATGGTATGACGACCTCACTGTCGAAAGCCGCATGCGGAGTGTGACCCAGGCCCGTATCGAGCAAGGCGGCGGCGTCGTGATGACCACGTATACTCCCAATTCCAACCAGTGCACCGGCGGCGGCGACGCCTTCCTCTTGGTGTTGAACTATGCCACCGGCGGCGCATTCCCTCAGCCGGAATTCATCTGGCCAGGGAGCGGCGGGCTAAACGCGGTTAACGGCCAGAATCCGGTTGGACTGGCATTGGGAAACGTCTATGCGGCAGCACCTACCGTAATCACTGCCGCCGGACCAAGCGGCGCAAACGGCCTCAAGCTGGTCACCGAATCCTCCAACACTGTATTGTCGGTCTTCGATCGCGGCGGCAACCTGCGCCGCACGTCGTGGTGGGAATTGCAATGAAAAAGAGTCAATGGAGTGGATTAGCGGCAGGCGCGATGCTTGCTTTCGCAGCAGTGATTGGAAGCCAGGCGGAAGCGTCACGCAAAGCCGAGGAGTTGATTGGCACTGTTACAGAGCATCCCGTCGGAAACCTAATCGTTGTAGATGGGGTGAGCTACAGCGTGGTGCCGTCGCCCCAACTCAGAAACAAGCTCTTTACTCTAAAAAAGGGCGATCAGGTCGAATTGCTAATGAACGGCTCGCCGTTCGACAAAAACTCCAAGGTCATCGACTTCATTCTGCTCTCGAGACAAGGGGCGTAAGCCATGTCCGGATTTGCACATCGCCAGCAAAGCGGCTACACCCTGATCGAACTGATGATCGTCGTAATGGTTATGGGCATCCTCGCGGCGATTGGCTACGCCTCCTACACCTCATACGTCAAGAAGGCCGCGCGCGCCGATGCGAAGGCAGCTTTGACCACCTGGGCGCAAGCTTTGGAACGTTGCTACTCGCAGTACTACTATTACTACAACGCATCACCCAGTTCGACTCAACCTGACTGCCCCGCACCGCCAAATAGCGGGGCGTCCGTCACTTCGCCAAACGGCTATTACTCCATCACTGCAGCGCGCACCCAGAACTCCTATTCGCTGCTGGCGACCCCCATCAGTGGCAAGCCCAGCGCTGCAGACACCGCATGCACTACCCTGGCGCTGGACAATAACGGCGTCAAAACAGCATCCGGCAGCGCTCCTGCCACCTGCTGGTAATGTGACTCGAGCGGGGAGTTGCTAGCATACCCGCGACTAATAAACGCAGCCCCGTTCCCCGCTCCTGACATAACCGCTACACTGCGGCTGTCCACGAGGGGGGATCCGTGTATCGAATGACGCGGCGGCAGGACGCCGGCGATGCGGCGGCACTCAATTTGCTTGTGATTTTCATCCTGGCAGCCCTGATCACGGCCTTCGCCCTCCCGGCTTACCGCAGCTACACCCTGCGCGAGCACAACAAGCTGGCGCGCATCGCGCTGCAAGAGGTGGTTGGCCGCTACCCCGCCTGGCAAAGGCAACACCCGGGCCAGCGCCCACAGACCCTGGGCGATCTGGGGATTTACGCGAACTCGCTGTACGTGTCTTCCAACGGCACCACCGGAACCAGCGCGAACATCAACTCCATCTACCGCATCAGCCTGGCGCCGCCCGAAGCAGCGGCGGAGCAGACCTGCGGCCTGCATCAGGATGCCGACGAGGCCCTGATCCTGGTCGCCGATCCGGTCCAGATGCAGCGCATCGATGTCCAGTGCGCCCGCCTTTGCCTCAGCAGTTCCGGACGGAAAGGCGCATCCGGAACGGCGGGCGCCACGCAGTGCTGGGGAAGCCGCTAACTTCCGCTTCCAGCCTGGGCGAGCATCGCCTATGCTTGCGCAAATCGGTGCTCAGGGCGCACATCCGGAAATGAATGCGACTCACGCCAGGCCTCGTGCGAAGATGCCTGGCTTCAGCTTTGTGGAATTGCTGGTGATGCTGGCGATTGTCGCGTTGTTGAGCGTGTTCGGATTGCCGGCCCTGCTCCAGTATGGCCTGCAGGACCGTCTGGCCACGGCCCAGACCCTGTTGAAGCAGATTGCGGGCCAGCAGTCGCAATGGCTGGCGGATCACCGGGTTTACGCCAGCCTCAACCAGCTGGGCTATCCGGTCGATTCTGCCGTCGCGGCGATCTACTTATCCAAGGATGGAAGCGTTTCCGGCCACGCCAGTGCCGACGCCATCTACCGGATCAGCGTGCGGCTGGGCAGCCCTTCCATCGCTTCGGTCTATTACCTCATCACCGCCGAGCCGGTCAACGACCAGGCCAGGGACCGGCGCTGCGGCACCCTCAGCCTGGCCTCGACCGGCCAGGTTGGCGCCAGCGGCGCCGAGGGCGAAGCCGGCTGCTGGCGCAATTAGCCGCTGCTAACCGGGGCTTCCGGAATCGGTCGCGGCCGCCTTATCCCTGCGGCGATAGTCCAGCAGCATGTCCAGGATCAGCAGCGCGGCCCCCAGGGTGATGGCGCTGTCGGCCAGGTTGAACGCCGCGAAGTGCCAGTTGCCGACATAGAAGTCGACGAAGTCCACCACCGAGCCGCGCATCGCCCGATCGGTGGCATTGCCCAGGGCCCCGCCCAGGATCAGCGCGAACGAGGCCGCCACCAGGCGCTGGTCGCGCGGATGGCGCCTCATCCATACCAGGATGGCGACGCTGACCACCGCGCACAGGCCGATGAACACCGCCGCCGGCGCCGTGTTGAACATCGAGAACGCCGCGCCGGTGTTCTGCATGTACTTGAAGTTCAGGTGCGGCAGCAGCGGCACTTCCTCGAAGCGCTGCAGCTTGCGCACCACCAGCAGCTTGGTCCACTGATCCAGCATGATGACCAGCGCGGACAGCCAAAGCCAATGGATATTGTTCGGAGTGTGGATCGGGCGCATGCCGGTCAGACCTCAAATATAAAGGCGCCGTTCACCGGCCCCGGAAATGTTCTCGGCGCAGCGCCCGCACAGCAGCGGGTGCTCCGCGTTCAGTCCCACTTCCGGCCGCCGGTGCCAGCAGCGGCCGCATTTGGCATCGCCGGACTCCCGAGCCATCACCCATACGGACTCGGCCGCCTGCCCCGGCTGCGCAGCCGGCTTGAACTCGCGCGCCTGTGCCGCGGCCGCGCCCGCCAGCGGCGCCACCGTGGCCTCGGAGGTGATCAGCCAGAAGCGCAGCTCGGCCCCCACTGCCTTGAGGGCGGCAGCCTGCTCGCCATCGGCGTAAACCGTCACCGCGGCGTCGAGGCCGGAGCCGATCTTCTCCTGCACCCGCAGTTCCTCGAGCGCCTTCTTCACGCCCTCGCGTACCGCCAGCAGCTGCTCCCACTGCGCTTCGCTGAGCGCCATCGCCTCCGACACGTCCGGGAACTGGTGCCATTCCTGGGCGAACACCGAGCGCTCCGGCGCCAGCTCGGCTCCGGGCAGCACCCGCCAGATCTCGTCGGCGGTGAAGGACAGGATCGGTGCGATCCAGCGCACCAGGCCCTGTGCGATGTGATGCATCGCCGTCTGCGCCGAGCGCCGCGCGGTGCTTCCGGCCGGCATGGTGTAAAGCCGGTCCTTCAACACGTCCAGGTACAGGCCGCCCAGGTCGACCACGCAGTAGTTGTGCAGCTTCTGGTACACCAGGTGAAACTGCGCGTCGCGGTAAGCGGCACGAATCTCGTTCTGCAGCCTGGCGGCATTGGCCATGGCCCAGGCGTCGATCGCCAGCAGCTCGCGCGCCGGCACCGAATCGCGCGCCGGATCGAAACCGTCGAGATTGCCGAGCAGGAAGCGCGCGGTGTTGCGGATGCGGCGATAGGCGTCGGCGACGCGCTTGAGCAGATTGTCGGAGATCGCAATCTCGCCGCTGTAGTCCGAGGCCGCCACCCATAAGCGCAGCACATCCGCGCCCAGGGTCTTGGTCACCGACTGCGGCGCCACCACGTTGCCGAGCGACTTGGACTGCTTGCGCCCCTGCTCGTCCACGGTGAACCCGTGGGTCAGCACCGCCTTGTACGGGGCGCGGCCACGCATCGCCACCGAGGTCAACAGCGAGGACATGAACCAGCCGCGGTGCTGGTCCGAGCCTTCCAGATACATGTCCGCCTGCGGCGCCAGGCCCTGCGCATCCAGTGCCTCCGGCATGTTCGAGACAAACGAGCATTGGTGCACACAGCCGGAGTCGAACCAGACATCCAGCGTGTCCGGGCACTTGTCGTATTGCCGTTCCTCGGCGCCGATCCAGTCGGCGGTGCTGGAACCAAACCAGGCCTCGAGGCCGTCCTTCTCCACCTTGTCCGCCACCTGGCGCAGCAGCTCGGGCGTGCGCGGGTGCAGGGTCTGCGCCTGCCGGTCGACGAATACCGCCAGCGGCACGCCCCAGTAGCGCTGCCGCGAAATGCACCAGTCCGGACGACCCGCCACCATCTCGTGGATGCGCGCCTGGCCCCAGTCCGGGAAGAAGCGGGTACGGTCGATCTCGTTCAACGCCGTCGCCCGCAGCCCCTCCTTGTCCATCGACACGAACCATTGCGGCGTGGCGCGAAAGATCAGCGGCGTCTTGTGGCGCCAGCAGTGCGGGTAGCTGTGTGTGATCTTCGCCAGGTGCACCAGGGCCCCGCTGCCGCGCAGCGCCTCGATGATCGGCTCCTCCGCCTTGCGGACATGCAGCCCCGCCACCACGGGCGTGCCGGCGACGAACAGGCCGTCCGAACCCACCGGGTTGTCTACCGGCAGGCCGTACTTCTGGCCGACCACGTAGTCTTCCACGCCGTGGGCCGGCGCGGTGTGGACCAGGCCGGTGCCGGTTTCCAGGGTCACGTGCTCGCCGAGGACCAGCGGCACCTGGCGGTCGGCAAACGGGTGCTGCGCCTTCAGGCCTTCCAGCGCGGCGCCCTTGGCGCGGCCCAGCACCTGCGGCTCGACGCCATAGCGCTTGCCGGCCGCTTCGAGCAGGCCCTCGGCCAGCACCAGCCGCTGTCCGCCGAACTGCGCCAGAACGTACTCCAGCTCCGGGTGAGCGCTGATCGCCTGGTTGGCCGGCAAGGTCCAGGGCGTGGTGGTCCAGATCACCAGGCCGGCGGGCTCTGCGCCGGTCAGGCCGAAGCGGCGGTTCAGGTCCGCCGCGTCCGCGGCCATGAAGCGCACGTCGATCGCCGACGACTGCTTGTCCTCATACTCCACCTCGGCCTCGGCCAGCGAGGAGCCGCAGTCCAGGCACCAGTGCACCGGCTTGAAGCCGCGCACGACATGGCCGTTCTCGACGATGCGCGCCAGCACGCGCAGCTGCTCCGCCTCGAAGGCCGGATTCATCGTCAGATACGGCCGGTCCCAGTCGGCCAGCACGCCGAGGCGGCGGAAATCGGCGCACTGCCGCTCCACCTGCTCCAGCGCATACTCGCGGCACTTGGCGCGGAATTCGGCGGCGTTCAGCTTCACGCCGACCTTGCCGTACTTCTTTTCCACCTGCTGCTCGATCGGCAAGCCGTGGCAATCCCAGCCCGGCACAAAGGCGGCGTCAAAGCCTTCCAGGCGCGCCGACTTCACCACGATGTCCTTCAGCGTCTTGTTGACGGCGTGGCCGATGTGGATGTCGCCGTTCGCGTACGGCGGGCCGTCGACGAACCAGTACTGCTTGCGCCCGCGCGTGGCTCCCTGCACCTTCTCGTACAGGCGCTCGGCTTCCCAGCGCGCCAGCATCTGCGGCTCGCGCTGGGCCAGGTTCGCCTGCATCGGGAATGCCGTCTGCGGCAGGTTCAGGGTCTTCTTGTAGTCGACCGTCCGATCTTTCTCGTTGACTTCTTCCGTCACGTCACAATCCGTCAGGGACCAGATCCACAGCACGGCCTTGCGGCGCCGCGCCCTCGAAAAATGCCTTCGCCTGCGCGCCATCGGCCTGCATCTGCGCCGCCAGCGCCTCCAGCGAATCGAACTTCAGCTGCGGCCGCAGGTAGCGCCAGAACTCGATTTCCAATTCCGTGCCATACAACGCAACCGGATCGCCGAACACGTGCGTCTCCAGCAGGCAGGCCGTCATGCCCAGCGTCGGCCGCACGCCGACGCTGGCCACAGCCGCGGCGCCCTCCGGCCGCTCCGGCCAATACGCCTTCACCGCATAGACGCCATGCGCCAGCGCCGTGCCCCGCCGCAGCATCAGGTTTGCGGTCGGCATGCCGAGCTTGCGCCCGAGCTGCAGCCCGCGCCGCACCCGCCCGACGGCCCGGTAGCGGCGGCCCAGCAGCAGCTCCGCCCGATCCAGATCCGGCTGCGCCAGCGCTTCCCGCACTGCGGTCGAGCTGCAGCGTCCGCCGTCCACGATGACGCTGCCCAAGCCCTCGACCTCGAAGCCACCTTCGGCACTCATCCGCCGCAGCAGCGCCACATCCCCGCCGCGCTTGTGGCCGAAGCGGAAATCATCCCCCACCACCACCGCCCTGGCGCCGAGATCACGCACCAGGATCTGCCGCACGAATTCCTCGGCCGGCAGACTGGCCAGGCGCCGGTTGAAGCGCACCAGCAACACCCGATCCACCCCGCTCCGCTGCAGCAGGCGCAGCTTGCCCCGGAATCCGGCGATGCGCGGCGGCGCAGCATCCGGCGCAAAGAACTCGCGCGGCGTCGGTTCGAAGATCATCGCCACCGCAGGCAGGCCGTGCTGCCGCGACAGCTCGCGCAGCCGGCCGATCAGCGCCTGGTGGCCGCGATGCAGTCCGTCGAAATTGCCGATCGAAACCACGCAGCCGCGATGGCGGGGCGCCAGGTTGTGCAGGCCGCGGATCAGCTCCATGGTCGGGGCGGAGATGGCTTCAAAAAAGGGAGCAATTATAAAACTTTATGCGCCCGCGCCGGGCGGAAATGCCGCGGCCGCAGCCCGCACAGCCCCAGCACGGCGAAATACACCGCGCCGCCGGCCAGGACCACCCAGGCGATGCGCACCACCCTGGCCCATTTGTCCGCCGCCAGCCAAAGCTCCAGGCCGCCCGCCGTGCCCAGCAGCAGCGCCGCCAGCGCCAGGTTGGCCAGCAACAGGCGCAGGGTGAAGCGGCCCCAGCCCGGCTGCGGCTGATAAACGCCGTCGCGCCGCAGGCGGCGCAGCAACAGCATCGAATTGATCCATGCCGTCAGCGAGGTCGAGACGGCGAAAACCACGTGGGCGGCCGGCCAGTGCAGCGCGTGCGCCGCCAGGAACAGCCCCACGCTTGCCGCCATGCCGGCGAACAACCCGATCATGGCGTAGCGCACCGGCAGGCGCGTTTCCTGCCGGGCATAGAAGCCCGGCACCAGCACCTTCACCAGCGAGAAGCCGAGGAAGCCCAGGCCATATGCCCAGACCACATAGGTGGTCATGTACACGTCCTCGTGGCTGAAACGGCCGTGGCCGTAGATCGTCGCCACCAGCGGCCCGCCCAGCAGCACCAGGCCCACCGCCGAGGGCAGGCCCAGCAGCAGCATGGTGCGCAGCCCCCAGTCCAGCGTCTCCGAGAACTGCTGCGGCGAGCGTTGCGCGTGCTGCGCCGAAAGCGACGGCAGGATCACCGTGCCCACCGCGATGCTGAAGATGCCGGTCGGAAACTCCATCAGGCGGCTGCCGAAATTGAGCCAGCTGACCGCGCCGCTGCCGACCAGGGTCGCCAGGCTGGTGTTGAGCAGCAGGCTGAGCTGCGCCACCGAGGAGCCGATCATCACCGGCCCCATCAGCGCCGCGATGCGCCGCACCCGCGGGTCGCTCCAGCCCCAGCGCGGCCGCGCCAGCAGCCCCAGCCGCGCCAGCGAGGGCAGCTGGAACAGGAACTGCAGGATGCCGCCGAGGAACACCGCGTAGGCCAGCATGTAAATCGCGCGCGGATCGCTGTCGTCGACGACGTAGGCCGAGCCGATGATGCACAGGTTCAGGATCACGGGCGTGAACGCCGGCACCGCGAACTGGCCGTACATGTTCAGCACGCTGCCGACCATCGAGGTCAGCGAGATGAACATCAGGTAGGGGAAAGTCCAGCGCAGCAGGTCGGCGCCCAGCGCGGCGTGCGCGGGATCGCGGGTAAAGCCCGGCGCCAGCACCCATACCAGCAACGGTGCCGCCAGGCAGCCGATCAGGGTGACCACGCTCAGCACCCCGGCCAGGGTGCCCATCACGCTGCGGCTGAGCTCCCGCACCTCCGTCACCGCCTGGGAGGTCTTCACCTCCGTGAACACCGGGATGAAGGCCTGGGAGAACGCGCCTTCGGCGAACATGCGCCGCCCCAGGTTGGGCAGCATCTGCGCGAAGAAGAAAGCGTCGAGCAGCCAGGAGCCGCCGAAAGCAGCGGCCAGGGTCACGTCGCGGACCAGGCCGAGGATGCGGGACAGCAGGGTCAGTGCGCTGACGACGCTGGTCGACTTGAGCAGGGATCGAGACATGCCGCCTTGATTTTGTTGGGGTTACGACCCTTGCGCGAGGGTCCGCAGCGATTGACAGAAAGCCGCAAAGCCATGATACTACGCGACTTTGATCCACCCTGTTAACTGAATTCCGGAGTTTCCTTTGGCCAATACCCTTCAGGCGCGCAAGCGCGCTCGCCAGTCCGACAAGCACCGTGAGCGCAACGCCAGCCAGCGTTCCATGCTGCGCAGCACGATCAAGAAGGTGGTGAAGGCCGTCGAGTCCAAGGACAAGGCCGCCGCCGAAGCCGCCTACAAGGAAATGGTGCCCGTGCTGGACCGCTATTCCAACCGCGGCATGATCCACAAGAACAAGGCTGCCCGTCACAAGAGCCGCCTCGCTGCGCACATCAAGGCGCTCGCCTGATCCGCACGCAGCAGCAAAAAGGGGCCTGAAGGGCCCCTTTTTTATTGCCTGCCGATTTCGGTTCGGCGCGGACTCGCGGCTCCGCCTCGCCCGCCCTGGAAAGCCACATCCTGAAGCCCGATCTGCTCCCGAGCCTGGCCGCTTGCGCTTATTTCACCGCCACGGTGTCGTCGGGCCGGTGCTCGTCGGCGCCGGCACCGAACCAGGCTTTCGCCTTTTCGCCGATGGCATGGACGAAGGTGTACAGCACCGGCACCACCACCAGGGTCAGCAGGGTCGAGGTGATGATGCCGCCGATCACCGCGCGGCCCATCGGCGCCAGCAGCTCACCGCCCTTGGTGATGCCGCTGGCCATCGGCAGCATGCCGAAGATCATCGCCATGGTGGTCATCATGATCGGCCGCAGACGCACCTGGCCGGCTTCGAGCAACGCCTCACGCAGCGGACGGCCCGCGCGGATGCCGTGGTTGGTGAAGTCCACCAGCAGGATCGCGTTCTTCGTCACCAGGCCCATCAGCATGATGAAGCCGATCATCGAAAACAGGTTCAAGGTCGTGCCGGTGACCAGCAGGGCAATGATCACGCCGGACAGCGACAGCGGCAGCGAGGCCATGATCGCCACCGGCTGCAGGAAGCTGCCGAACTGCGAAGCCAGGATCAGGTAGATGAAGATCACCGCCAGGCCCAGGGCCGCCAGCGCCGCCTGCATCGCGTCGTTCATGTCCTGCTGCTGGCCGCCGTTGTCGAAGCGGTAGCCGGGCGGCAGCTTCATCTTGGCCATCAGCTTCTCCACGTCGGATCCGACGTCGCCGGAGGGCCGCCCCTCGGCATTGGCATAGAGCGAGACGCGGCGCTGCAGATTAAGGCGCTTGAGCTGCTGCGCCTCGGTGGTCTCGACGAAGTTCGCCACCTGGCGCAGCGGCACCAGCATCTGCGTGCCGTCGGGGTTGAGACGGGTGCCGCTCAGGTACAGGTCGCCCAGGTCCGAGGCCAGGCGCCGCTCGTTCTTCGGCAGCTGCACCACCACGTCGTAATCCTGTCCGTCCGGCCCCAGCCAGTGGCTGATCTGGCTGCCGGCGATCAGCGGCCGCAAGGCATTGCCGATCAGCGCGTTGGTCAGGCCCAGGTCGCTGGCCAGCGCGCCGTTGATGCGCACGGAGATGGTCGGCACATCGCCTTTCTCGCTGCTCTCGAGGTCGGCGATGCCCGGGATCTTCGCCATCTGCTTCATCAGGGTCTGCGAGATCTCGCTCAGCTTGCTGGCGTCGGGCCCCAGGATGGAGATGAAGATCGGCTTGTCGAAGCCGACCGACAGGGTGATGCCGGCGAGGCTGGCGATGCGCGCCCGGATCGCCTTCTCCAGCTCCTTCTGCGAGCGGCGATGGGTGACTTGCGGATCGCTCAGGCGCAGGTTGATGCGCGCGTAATTCTTGCCCTCGTCGGTGCCGACGTTGGTCTCGATCGCAGTGATCTCCGGAAACGCCTTGAGCACTTCCTCCACCTGGTGCGCCTTGGCGTTGGTGTACTCCAGGCTCGAGCCGATCGCCGTATTGAGGCGCAGCGTGATGTAGCTGTCGTCGGTCTGCGGGATGAACTCGGTGCCGACCATGCCGGCCAGCCCGAAGCTGCCGATGAAAGTCGCGCCGGCCACCCACAGGACAATGCCGCGGTTGCTGATGGTGCCGAGCTGGCGCCAATTCAAGCTGCGCACCGCATGAACAATCCCAAACACCGGGGGATGCATGGCAGGCGCGAACAGCAAGCCGCGGAGGAAGACCGGTATCAGACTGCGCCAGAACGGCTCACCGGGTCCCGGGAACCAGCGCGCGCCCCTAACCACGCGAGCCAGCGCACCACCCATCCCGAGGCCCAGCGACGAGAGAGCAAACGCCAATACCAACCATAGACAGCCCAGCCACGGTATGAATACGCCGCGGCGTCTTTCGTTCAGGCCCCAGGCCAGCACCCGGCCGTAGACCCGGTGCAGCCATTCCACGCCCTGTTCCACCCGGTTGAGCAGCCGCTCCAGCCACGGCATCCACTTGAAGCGGGTCGCCGGCGGATCGCGCCACACCGAGGACAGCATCGGATCGAGGGTGAAGCTGACGAACAGCGATACCAGCACCGCCACCGCCACGGTGATGCCGAACTGGAAGAAGTAGCGGCCGATGATGCCGGCCATGAACGCCACCGGCACGAACACCGCCAGGATGGCGAAGGTGGTGGCCATCACCGCCAGGCCGATCTCCTCGGTGCCGTCGCGGGCCGCCTGCAGGTGGCTCTTGCCCATGTGGAGGTGGCGCACGATGTTCTCGCGCACCACGATGGCGTCGTCGATCAGCAGGCCGATGCACAGCGACAGCGCCATCAGGGTGATGAAGTTCAGGGTGAAGCCGAACACCTTCAGCACGATGAAGGTGGTGATGACCGAGATCGGCAGGGTCAGTCCGGTGATGATGGTCGAGCGCCAGGAGTGCAGGAACAGGAAGACGATGGCGATGGTCAGCAGCGCGCCTTCGAGGATGGTCTGCTTGACGCCGGACAGCTGCGCCTTGATGCCGTCGGCGTTCGAGTACATGGTCTCGATGTGCACGTCGTCGGGCAGGCGCTTCTTCAGCTCGGCGAGCGCCTCGCGCACGCCGTCGCCCACCTGCACGATGTTGGCGTTCTGCACCTTGAAGATCAGCAGCGCCACCGAGCGCTTGCCGTTGACGCGGGCGATCGAAGTCTCCTCGGCGTCGCCGTCGACCACGTCGGCCACCTGGTCCAGGTACACCGGGATGCCCGCCTGCTGCAGGTACACCGCCCCGCCCTGCATGGCAACGATGATGCGGCCGAATTCGGCCGGCGTCTTCATGCGCCCAGTCAGGCGCACCTGGGTTTCCTTGGGGCCGTGGATGATGCTGCCGGCGGGAAGGTCCTGGTTGGCGTCCTGGATCGCCTGGATCACCTGGTTGACGCTGATCCGGTAGGCGTCGAGCTGCGCCGGCTTGAGGTGGACCTGCACCTGGCGCACGGTCTCGCCGATCGCCTGGATGTTGCCCACGCCCGGGGCGTTCTGCAGCCGCTTGATGATCACCTGCTCGGTCAGGGTCGAAACCTCGCGCAGCGAGCGGGTGTCCGAATAGACGTCGAGGTTGATGATCGGCTGCTGGTTGGCGTCGTTGTTGGCGCGGGTGACCAGCGGGTCCTTCACGTCGCGCGGGAAGGTCGGGCGGATCTGCGCGATCTTGTCGCGTACTTCCTGGGTGGCCGTGTCGACGTTGACGTCAAGCCGGAACTCGATCTGGATGTAGGCGACGCCCTCGCGCATCGTCGCGTAGATGCGCTTGACGCCGTCGACCGAGTTGATCTGGTTCTCGATCGGCTTGACCACGTCGTTTTCCAGCGCCTCGGGCGAACCGCCGGGATATTCGATCTGCAGGCTGACGGTGGGGTTGGACACGTCCGGCATCTGCTCCACCGGCAGGCGCAGATAGGACGAGACGCCGAGCACCAGCAGCGCCACCATCACCATGGTGGCGAATACCGGCTGGTTGATGCTGGTCTTGGTGATCCACATGGGCGCTTACTCCGCCTGGTTCTTGGCCACCGCGGGCGCGCCGGCGGCCGGGCTTTCCGCCCCCTTCAGCACCGCCGCCATGCCTTCCTTGAAGTCGTCCAGCTTGGCCAGCAGCACCTGCTCGCCCGGCTTGAGGCCGTCGCGCACTTCCACCGAACCCTGGTCTTCCGACCCCAGGCCCAGGGTCACCGCGCGACGGCTGATCTTGCCGTCGGCGAACACCAGCACGTAGGGCACGCCCGCCTCGTTGCGCACCGCGGCGGCGGGAATCGCCGGAGTCGGCTCGGTGCGGTCCAGCACCAGCATGCCCTGGCCGAACATGCCGCCGCGCAGCACGCCGTCCGGATTGGGCACCGACAGGTACACGGTGATCGAGCGCGAACCCTGCTCGGTCATCGGGTTGATCCGTTCGACGCGCCCCTCGAACTGGCGCTCGCCGAAACCGCCGACCTTGAAGTGCGCCACCTGGCCGACCTTCACCGAGGGGATCTCGGAAGCCGGGGCCAGAGCCTGGAATTCCATGTGCGAGAGGTCGACCAGGGAGACGATGCCGCCGTCGACGTCCACCCGCTCGCCCGGCTGGACCAGGCGCTGCACCACGGTGCCGCTGAACGGCGCCCTCACCACGGCGTCCTGCCAGGCCAGCCTGGCCAAGGCCACCTGGGCCTCGGCTGCCTTGACCGTGGCCAGATCCGCCGAATAGGCGCTGGCCGCCGAGTCGTAGGCGTTCTGCGAGATGAAGTGCTCCTTCAGCATGGCCTCGCTGTTGTCGCGGTTGAGCTTGGCCAGCGCCAGGTCGGCGCGGGCCTTTTCCAGCGCCGCTTCCTGGCTGTCGAGCGTGGCTTTCAGGTAGCGCGTGTCGATGCGGGCCAGCACCTCGCCCTGCTTCACCGCCTGGCCCTCGCGCACCGTCAGTTCCAGCACGTCGCCCGCCACCTTGGACTTCACCGTGGTCTGCACCAGCGGCGTCAGCGAACCGGACACCGGCAGGGAGCGGCTGAGCTGGCTCATGGTGACCGTGGCCACGTCGGCCGCGGCCAGCTCGATCGGCGGCGGCAGCGCCGGAGCGGCCTCCATCGGCTTGGCCGCGCCGCGGTGCGAGGTGGCCAGCCACCCCACCAGAACCACCGCCATCAGCGCGGCGATCGCCCCTGACAGCCTGAAACGCCCGACCCGCTCCAGACCTCGCTGCATAGCACTCATCGTTGACTCGCTCCCTCAATCGTAGCGCCAAATGAGCCCGGCGAAGGTCCGGAAAAAGCGGAACCCCGCGCCCATCATTCCCCTTGGATGCGGCGTTCGGTGAATCCGGATTTTTTCGAGTTCGAAAGCCGGGCCCCGGCTCACATGCCGCTTGGACGGTTGCGGCGGTCGTTTGGTTTACATTCCGCAACCCGGGAACCGCAACAAAAGCCTTGATTAAGCGGCGATTACCAGATTATCGCGGTGGATCAGCTCAGGTTCGCCGGGGTAGCCCAGACGCTTGACGATCTCGGCGCTGGGCGCGCCCAGGATGCGGCTGGCCTCGGCAGTACTGTAATTGGTCAGGCCCCGCGCCACCTCACGCCCCTCGGCGTCGAGGCACAGCACCAGGTCGCCGCGCTCGAAATCTCCCTCGACCCGGGTCACCCCCACCGGCAGCAGGCTGCGGCCCTGCTCGCGCAGCACCTTCGCTGCGCCGGCGTCCAGGCTGAGCCGCCCGCGCACCTGCAACTGGCCGGCGATCCAGCGCTTGCGCGCCGCCATCACCGACTGCGCCGGCTTGAGCAAGCTGCCCAGGCGCTCGCCGCGGGCGATCCTGAGCAGGGCCTCCGGCGTGCGGCCGTGGGCGATCACCGTGGCGGCGCCGGAGCGGGCCGCCCAGTGCGCCGCGGTGAGCTTGGTGCGCATGCCGCCGCGGCCAAGCACGCCCTTGCTGTCGCCGGCCATGGTGGCCAGGCGGGTATCGGACAGCTCCGCCTCGGATACCAGCCGCGCCCCCGGGTTGGCCCGCGGATCGGCGTCGTACAGCCCTTCCTGGTCGGTGAGCAGGACCAGCAGGTCGGCCTCGACCAGGTTCACTGTCAGCGCGCCGAGGGTGTCGTTGTCGCCGAAGCGGATTTCGTCGGTGGCCACCGTGTCGTTCTCGTTGACCACCGGCACCACGCCCAGCTCCAGCAGGTTTTTCAGGGTGCCGCGCGCATTCAGGTAGCGGCCGCGGTCGGACACGTCCTCGTGGGTCAGCAGGATCTGCGCCGCGCGGATGCCGTGCTCCTCGAAAGCCGTCTCATAGGCCCGCACCAGGCCCATCTGACCCACCGCCGCCGCCGCCTGCAGGCCATGCAGGCTCGCCGGACGCCTGGCCAGGCCCAGCCGCGCCATGCCTTCCGCCACCGCGCCGGACGACACCAGCACCACCTGGCGGCCCTCGCGACGCAGCGCCGCAATCTGCGCACACCAGTCGGCGATCGCCACGCGGTCCAGTCCCTGGCCGCGCGCCGTCACCAGCGAGCTGCCCACCTTCACCACCCAGCGGCGGCTAGTCTTGAGTTTTTCCCGATCGATCAGCATCGGCTGCGTTCTGGTCCGGTGAATCCGCGGTGTCTTCCGCCTTCGCGGCGCGGGGTTCGAGGGGTTTATGCGCCTCCACCCAGTCCATCGCGTCGCGGCACAAGGCGTCCAGGCCGCTGCGCGACACCGCCGAGATGCGGTAGCTGCGGCCCTTCCACTTGAGCTTCTTCAAGGCCTTGTCGCACAGCGCCTTGGCTTCCGCCTCGGGCAGCAGGTCGGTCTTGTTGAACAGCAGCCACTGCTCGCGGTCGGCCATTTCCGGGCTGAACCCGGCCAGCTCGGCGTTGATGGTGCGCACCCGTTGGACGATGTCCGCGCCGTCCGGCGGCAGGATGTCCACCAGATGCAGCAACAGGCGGGTGCGCTGCAGGTGCTTGAGGAAGCGGATGCCCAGGCCGGCGCCATGCGCCGCGCCCTCGATCAGCCCCGGCACGTCGACCATGACGAAGCTCTTGGCCAGGCCGACCGAAACCACGCCCGGCTGCGGATACAGGGTGGTGAAGGGATAGTCGGCGATCTTCGGCCGCGCCGCCGATACCGCGCTGAGCAGGGTCGACTTGCCGGCGTTGGGCATGCCGAGCAGGCCGACGTCGGCCATCAGGCTCAGTTCCAGCCGCAGGTCGCGCTGCTCGCCGGGCGAGCCGGGCGTGGCCTTGCGCGGGGCGCGGTTGATGCTGCTCTTGAAGCGCGCATTGCCCAGGCCATGGAAGCCGCCGGCGGCCAGCTTGATGCGGTCGCGCGCCTGGGTCAGCTCGCCGATCAGTTCCTCGGTCTCGACGTCATAGACCAGGGTGCCCAGCGGCATCGGCACCAGCAGATCCTCGGCGCTGGCGCCGCGGCAGTTGGCGCCGGTGCCGTTCTCGCCGCGCCGCGCGCGGAACACCCGGTTGAAGCGGAAGTCCGCCAGGGTGTTGAGGTTGACGTCGGCCACCGCGTAGACGCTGCCGCCGTCGCCGCCGTCGCCGCCGTCAGGCCCGCCGAAGGGGATGGCGCGCTCGCGGCGGAAGCTGACACAGCCGTTGCCGCCGTCGCCTGCTTCGACCCGGATGGTGGCTTCGTCGACAAATTTCATGGCGGAATCGGGCAAAAATAAAGGCCCCTGCGGGGCCTTTATTCTGCAGCCTGTACCTTAGGCCTTGACGATGTCGACGAAGGTGCGGTTCTTCGGGCCGCGCTCGCGGAACTCGACCTTGCCGTCCACCTTGGCGTAGATCGTGTGATCCTTGCCCAGGCCCGCGTTGACGCCGGCGTGCACGCGGGTGCCGCGCTGGCGCACGATGATGTTGCCGGCCAGCACCTGCTCGCCGCCGAAACGCTTCACGCCCAGACGCTTGGACTGTGAGTCGCGGCCGTTACGGGTACTGCCGCCTGCCTTTTTATGTGCCATTTCTGAATACTCCTGCTACGGCGCCGCTCAGGCGCCGACAATCTCGGTGATCTTGACCGCCGTGAAATTCTGACGGTGGCCCTGTTCCTTGTGGTAGTGCTTGCGGCGGCGGTGCTTGATGATGCGGATCTTGTCGCCGCGGCCATGAGCCGTGACTTCCGCCTTCACCACCGCGCCGGCGACGCGGGGGGCGCCGACCTTGATGGTCTCGCCATTGGCCACCAGCAGCACTTCCTCGAAGCTGATCGAGGCGCCGACATCGGCGGTCAGGCTTTCCACCTTGAGAGACTCGCCCGGGGCGACCCGGTACTGCTTGCCACCGGTCTTGATAACGGCGTACATCGTCTTCGACTCCGAGTGCGCCCACCACTGCCGGACGCGAGAATTTAAGTAGGTAAAAGTGAATACAGCCAGTGAGCCCGCAATTCTAGCGGCAACTGGCGCTCCGGTCAATCAATTTTGATCCCGAAAGATCCAGGGTTCCGGCGTTGCCGATCAGTCACTTACGCCAAGTTCGGCCTGAAATGCTAAGTGAAAGCAAGCCGCATCGCCGCTTCCTCCGGAACCACGAACGATTTTACAACGCCCCCGCCCCGTTCCCCCGATACCGTGAATTGTCCCGTAAGCGTTGCGCTTTACAATGCGCCACGTTCATCAGGCTTGAGCCAGGGAGACTGAACCGATGCGCATCCTCGTCCTCGGCGCCGGCGCCACCGGCGGCTATTACGGCGGCAGGCTGCTGGAAGCCGGGCGCGACGTCAGCTTCCTGGTGCGTCCGCGCCGCGCCACCGAGCTGGCCGAGACCGGGCTGGTGATCCGCAGCCCCCTGGGCAGCGCCAAGCTCAAGCCGCGCATCATCCGCGAAGGCGAGTTGAAGGAAAGCTTCGACCTGGTCCTGCTCACCTGCAAGGCCTACGATCTGGCCGCCGCCGTCGAGGCCATCGCGCCCGCGATGGGCCGCAAGACCACGGTGCTGCCCCTGCTCAACGGCCTGCAGCACTTCGATGTGCTCGACGGCCGTTTCGGCCCCGACCGCGTGCTCGGCGGCCTCT
>DASRFD010000067.1:0-3772 GCA_035651715.1 Nevskia sp. | reverse complement strand
CCAGACCCAGATCGCCCGCTACAAGTGCCCCAAGAGCGTGGTGTTCGTCAGCGACCTGCCGCGCCTGGGCACCGGCAAGCTGGACAAGGTGAGCCTGCGCAAGCAATACCAGACGCTCTGAAGCGCCGCTACCGGGGCGAGGAGGATTACGATGCAGGCCGCTGCTGACCGGGCCGCCAACGCGGTCGTCAAGGAAGCCATCGAGCAGGAGATTGCCGCCGGCAACGAGATCGGCGTGCAGGTGGCCGCCTACCTGGGCGAGCGCCTGGTGGTCGACACCTGGGGTGGCCTGGCCGATCCGGCCGGCGGCCGCGCCGTCGACGGCGACACGCTGTTCAACGTCTTCTCCGTGACCAAGGCGGTGGCGGCCACGGCCCTGCACGTCCAGGCCGACCGCGGTCTGATCGACTACGACGCGCCGGTCGTCCGCTACTGGCCGGAATACGGCGCCCACGGCAAGGAGCGCACCACCGTGCGCCATGTGCTGACCCATCGCGCCGGCGTGCCCCAGGTGCCGGAGGGCGTGACGCCGGAGAAGATGTGCGACTGGGCCTGGATGACGCGGCAGATCGCCGCGCTCAGGCCGCTGGCCGAGCCGGGCAGCAAGGCGTTGTACCTGTCCATGACCTTCGGCTGGCTGGTGGGCGAGCTGGTGCGCCGCACCGACCCGCAGCAGCGCTCGCTCGGCCGCTTCGTGCAGGAGGAGATCGCCCGGCCGCTGGGCATCGCCGACCTGTGGATCGGCATCCCCGACGCGGTGGAGCCCCGCGTCGCCCGCCTCACCAATGCCTCGGATCCGGTGCCGCCGGAATACCTGCCGCCGCTGTACACCGCCTCGATGCCGCCGCAGGTGGACCTGGTGCCGGAGGTGTTCGAGCGGCCCGACGTGCGCCGCGCCGAGGTGGCCGGCGTCGGCGGCATCTTCAACGCCCGCAGCTGCGCGCGCTTCTGGGCCCTGCTGGCCAACGGCGGCGCGCTGGACGGCGTGCGCATCCTGTCGCCTGGGCGGGTGGGCACCTTCAACACGCCGCGGCCCAACAGCGAGGAGAAGGATCCGGTGATGTTCGACATCCCGCTGCCGCTGGGCATCGCCGGCTACTGGCTCGGCGGCCCGTACCCGCCGGTGTGCTCGGCCAGGTCGCCGCGGGCGCTGTGCCATCCCGGTGCCGGCAATTCCATCGGCTGGGCCGACCCCGACACCCGTCTGGCGGTGTCGATCTGCCACAACCGCATGCGCAATCCGCGCGGCATCGAGGAGGACTCGGTATTCCGCATCGCCGAAGCGGTGCGCCGGGGCCTGCGGCTGCAGTGAGGATTCCATGAGCCACGAGCTGTTGCAGCGGGTCGAGCGCATCGAGGCGCAGCTGGCGATCCAGCAGCTGCCGCCGCGCTACGCGGTGGCGGTGGACTCGCGCGACCTGGATGCGCTGGTCGAGCTGTTCGTGCCGGATGTGGATTGCGGCCGCTGGGGCAGGGGGCGCGCCGCGCTGAAGCAGTTCTACCAGCCGACCCTCAAGGACTTCTACCGCAGCGTGCATCAGATCTGCGGCCACGTGATCGAACTGACCGCCGCGGACCAGGCCCGCGGCACCGTTTACTGCCGCGCCGAGCACGAGGACGGCGGGCGCTGGTACGTAATGGCGATCTGCTATTTCGACGACTACCAGCGCGTCGACGGCCAGTGGTGCTTCCGCCGCCGCAAGGAGCGCCACTGGTACAGCGCCGACCATCTGGAGCGGCCCGGCGACGGCCCCGGTTTCCAGCGCTGGCCGCGCTTCGCCGGCGAGCGCCATCAGCCGGCGCTGCCGCAGTACTGGTCGTCCTGGCGGGCCTACTGGCAGGAAGCCGGGGAAGCTGCCGTCGCAGAGGTGACGAAGAAGGCCTGAAAGGCCCTGCTCAGGCGGCCGGCTGCGCCAGCCCGGAAGCCTTCGCCGCGGTCTCGAGCAGCGCCACCCGCAGCTCGTCCTGCCGCGCTTCCAGCCGCTCCGAAGGCGCGCCGATGGTGAGCGCGCCCAGCACTTCGCCGCGCGGGCCCAGCACCGGTGCGGCAAGGGCGCCGCTGTTGGGCATGGATTCGCCGATCGACACCGACCAGCCCTGATCGCGGATGCCGCGCAACAGCTCGCGCAGCTTCTTGACGCTGGTCACGGTGCGCGGGGTGTAGGCCTTGAGCGTGACGTTCTTCAGGTAGCGCTCCTGCCATGCCGGTTCGGCCACGGCCAGCAGCATGCGGCCGGCGGCGGTGCAGTACAGGTGCGCGCTGATGCCGACCTGCATGGCGTAGCGCACCGGCTGCTGGCTTTCGATGACGCTGATGTAGGTGACGCGCGCGGCGTCCTGGTCCAGCACCGCCAGCGACACGGTCTCGCCCGTGCGCCGCCACAGCTCTTCCATCTGGCCCTGGATCAGGCCGGGGAAGGACCAGCGCGACAGGATGCGCGCCGCCAGTCGGAACGAGCGGGCGCCGAGGCGGTAGTAACCCCCATCCATCGTCAGGTAGCCGTCGGCCACCAGCGGCCGCAGCAGGTTGAGCAGGCTGCTCTTGGGCGAGCCCATCTGCGCGCTCAGCGCCGCCAGCGAGGCGCTTTCGCCGCTCGCCGCCAGCGAGTCGAGGATGCGCAGCACGCGGAACAGCGCGCGCGGGCCGCCGGAAATGTCCTCCTCCACCCGCTCCGGTGCGGACGCAGTCTTCTTCGCCGTGGTTTTCGCCATCGTTGAGCCCGTTTGGAAGTCGCAGGAATGCGCGTCCGCGGCGCGGACGGCTGCGCCGAGTATAAGCTATCGGCGGCGTCCGTTTCGGGCGGGAGTCTTTGTTATTCCTGCGGTTTCCGGTGCGTCACTTCTGGCCGAAACAGGGCGGGCGTTTGTCCAGGAAGGCCTTGCGCTTTTCGGCGGCATCCTCGGTGGACTGGGCGATCAGCACGGCGCGGTTCTCGAACTCGATCGCCGCCTCCAGGCTGCCGGCGCCCAGATTGAAGTGCAGCGACTGCTTGGTCAGCCAGATGCCGATGGGAACGTTGACCAGGATGTTGCGGGCCAGCTCCAGCGCCGCCTCCATCAGCTGCTCGTCGTCGACCGCGCGCAGCACCAGTCCGATGCGCTCGGCCTCGTCCGCCAGCACCGGCCGGGCGGTATAGAGGATCTCGGCGGCGCGCTGGCTGCCCACGGCGCGCGGCAGCAGGTAGCTCATGCCCAGCTCGTGGCCGGTGGCGGCGTTGTGGATGGAGTTGACGAACTTGGCGGAGCGCGCCGCCAGGGTCAGGTCCGAGGCCAGGGCCAGCGAATAGCCCATGCCGGCGGCGGCGCCGTTCACCGCGCAGATCACCGGCTGCGGCAGGTTGCGCAGCAGCACCGGAATCTGCCCCAGCTCGGTCACGGCAAACTTCTTGTGCTGCATTTTGCCCACCTGCGGGTCGACCCAGGGCGGCGCGCCCCCGGCCCGCAGGTCATGGCCGGAGCAGAAGGCACGGCCCGCGCCGGTGAGCAGCACCACGCGCGTCGCCGCGTCGTGCTGCAGCTCGCGCAGCAGCGCGATCAGTTCGACATACATGTCGAAGGTGAAGGCGTTGAGCGCCTCGGGGCGGTTCAATGTCAGCCGCTTCACTCCCTCCAGCGGCTGATCGACCAGGATGTTCGCCATGACGGGCTCCGGCGTTGATGGGCTCAATGTTATAGCGGCACGGATGGAGGCGCTCAGCTCACCAGGAAGCCGCCGTCCACCGCCAGGGCCTGCCCGGTGACATAGCTGGCGGCCGGGCTGGCCAGGAACAGG
>DASRFD010000066.1:0-44839 GCA_035651715.1 Nevskia sp. | reverse complement strand
GAACGGGGCGGGCGGCGGACATCGGCACTCCGGGCATCGGTGGCGTGGGGAGTGCGAAGGATAACCCTGCCGCCGCCGGCACGCACCGGCCCTCGCCGCGCGGTGCCTCGGGCGGCCGCCGCCGGGCTCAAAGCCCGGGCCGCGTGATTTAATAGGCCTTTCCCCGGACCCCGGGGGCGAGCCAGTTTTCCGGAGAAACCGTGTCCCTCATTCCCCGCCGCGACCTCGACTTCCTGCTCTACGAGTGGCTGGACCTGCCGGCCCTGTGCCGGCACGGACGCTTCGCCGGGCACGACCGCGGCACCTTCGACCAGGTGCTCGACGCCGCCTACCGGCTGGCCGAGGCGCAGTTCCTGCCGCACGCCGCCAAGGCGGACGCCCACGAGCCGCACTTCGACGGCGAGCGGGTCCACATGATTCCCGAGGTGAAGCAGGCCATCGACGCCTACATCGCCGGCGGCTTCCTCGGCGCCGCCTTCCCGCAGGAGGACGGTGGCCTCGGCTTGCCCTACACGGTGGCGGCGGCCGCCAACGCCCAGTTCAGCGCCGCCAACGTCGGCACCGCCGGCTACTCCTTCCTCACCGCCGCCGCGGCCAACCTGCTGCGCGTGCACGGCAGCGCCTCGCAGAAGGCGCGCTACATGCAGCCGATGCTGGAGGGCCGCTTCTTCGGCACCATGTGCCTGTCCGAGCCGCAGGCCGGCTCCTCCCTGGCCGACATCAAGACCCGCGCCGTGCCGCAGGCCGACGGCAGCTATCACCTGGTCGGCAACAAGATGTGGATCTCCGGCGGCGAGCATGAGCTGTCGGAAAACATCGTGCACCTGGTGCTGGCGCGCATCGAAGGCGCGCCGGCCGGGACCAAGGGCATCTCGCTGTTCATCGTGCCGAAGTTCCGGCTCGACGCGGCCGGCCGGCCGGCGCAGCGCAACGGCGTGCGCCTGGCCGGCCTCAACCACAAGATGGGCTATCGCGGCACCACCAACTGCGCGCTCAATTTCGGCGAGCGCGAGCCGGCGGTGGGCGAGCTGGTCGGCCGCGAGCACAACGGCCTGGCCTGCATGTTCCACATGATGAACGAGGCGCGCATCGGCGTCGGCCTGGGCGCCACCGCCCTGGGCATCGCCGGCTACCGCTACTCGCTGGACTACGCCCGCACCCGCGCCCAGGGCCGGCCGGCGTCGAACAAGGACCCTGCGGCCAGGCCGGTGGCGATCATCGAGCACGCCGACGTGCGCCGCATGCTGCTGGCGCAGAAGGCCTGGGTCGAGGGCGCGCTGGGCCTGGGCCTGTATTGCGCGAAGCTGGTCGACGAACAGGAGGCCGAGACCGATCCGCAGCGCAAGGAAGAAGCCCACCTGCTGCTGGAGATCCTCACCCCCATCGCCAAGGCCTGGCCCAGCGAGTGGTGCCTGGAGGCGAACAAGCTGGCGATCCAGGTGCTCGGCGGCTACGGCTACACCCGCGACTATCCGGTGGAGCGCTACTACCGCGACAACCGCCTCAACCCCATCCACGAAGGCACCAACGGCATCCAGGCGCTGGACCTGCTGGGGCGCAAGGTGACGATGCACAACGGCGCCGCGCTGCGCCTGCTGCTGGCGAAGATCGGCGCCACCGCACAGGCCGCTGCCGCCGACGCGGAGCTGGCCGAATATGCGCAGGCGCTCAGCCAGGCGGCACAGCTCGCGGCCAGGACCACCCAGGTGCTGGCCGGCGCGGCGCTGCGGGGCCAGGTCGACCTGTTCCTGGCCAATGCCGCCTACTACCTCGAGATGCTGGGCCAGATCGTACTGGCCTGGATCTGGCTGGAGCAGGCCGCGGCGGCGCGCAAGGCGCGCGCCGGCGGCGCCGCCGAGGCCGATTTCTACGAGGGCAAGCTGCGCGCCTGCCGCTACTTCTTCCGCTACGAGTTGCCGCGCGCGCAGCGCTGCGCCGAGCTGCTGCAGACGCTGGACGATACGACCCTGAGCATGCCGCTGTCGGCGTTCTAGGGCCTGTTGACGCTATTCGACCGCGATCGACTTGGCGTCAACAGGCCCTAGCCGGCGGCCAGCGCTGCCGGCCGGCGGATCAGCGGTGGATCAGCTCGCCGCTGCCGTAGACCTGCGAATCGACCTTGCTGGCGCCGCCGCTCCAGGTCACGTCGCCGCTGCCGTGGATGGTGGCCTCGATCGACTGGGCGGCGTTGACCTTGGCGTCGCCGCTGCCGTCGACGCGCACCTTCACTTCGTCGGCGGACAGCTTGCTGAAATCGGCGTCGCCGGAGCCCTGGATCACCAGATGCAGCTTGGCGGTCCGTCCGTTGGCGACGATGTCGCCGGAACCCTGGATCTTCACGCCCAGCTGGTCGCCGGAATAGTCGTGGATGCGCACGTCGCCGCTGCCCTGCAGGCCCAGGGCCATCAGCCGCGGCAGCGTGACGTGGACCACGGTGTCGTGCCGGCTGGTCCAGCTGCCCTTGGTGTCGACCACCAGCGCGCTGCCGCGCACCTCGGTGCGGATCACGTCGAACAGGTTGTCGTCGGCCTCCACCACCACCGAATACTCGCTGCCGAGCTTGATGTCGAGGTCTATGCTGCCCTTGGATTCGATCACGTCGAAGCCGTCGAGCTTGCGCACCTGGGTCTTGATCACGCCCGAGCCGACGACCTTCGGGCCCATCAGGTCGTGGACGATGTCGTCGACGGTGCCGGCGGAAGCCGGCGCAGCGGCAGTCAGAGCCAGGGCAGCCAGGGCGGCTGCGGCGAAGTGGGGTTTCAGGAACATGCGCGGGTCTCTCGGAGGAAGCCGTTGCCGCTTGGATGCAGCAGGGTCGGCTTTTGGATTAGAGGGGGCGGAGCTTGCCGTGACTGGCGCCTGGCCGTCCAGTTCGGCGTCCGCCCCGCCGCGGGCAAGCGAAAGGGCCCGCCGGCGGGCTACGGGGGCTGCAGCAGGGCCGCGATCACCCGCTGCGGCGCCTCCGCCGGTACCCAGTGCCCGCAGTTCTCGATCAGCTCCACGTCCTGGGTGTAGAAGCAGGTCGAGACCCAGCGCGGGATGTAGGGGTCATGCTCGCCCCATAGCACCTTCACCGGCACGCGCTGCGCCAGCTCCTGCAGCGTCGCCTCCCAGCCGATCAGCTGCGCCGGATCGGCGGAGCGGTACAGGCGCAGCACCACGAAGCGCGCGCCGAGCCGGCCGAAGGCCTTGCGGTATTGCTCAGCGATCTGCGCGGCCGTCAGCCTGACCGTGCCTTCGCGGACGCCGCGGGCGAAGGCCCAGCGGTTCATCAGCAGCATCGACAGCTCGCCCAGCAGCGGTGTCCGCCAGACCCGCGCCGCAAAGTGCCAGCGGTACATGTGGTTGAATACGGTGTTGCAGATGACGACGCGGGTGATCCGCTGCGGGTACTTGCAGGCCCAGGCCAGGCCCATGAAGCCCCAGTCGTGCACCACCAGGGTCACCGGCCCGGTGATGCCGGCCGCCGCGGCGAAGCCCTCGATCCAGTCGGCATAGCCCTCGAAGGAGTAGTCGAAGCGCGGGTTCTCCTGCGAGCGGTGGATGCCCATGAAGTCCGGCGCGTAGCAGGTGTAGCGGTCCTGCACGCCGGCGACGACCTCCTGCCAGATGTCGGCGGTGTCGGGCACGCCGTGCAGGAACAGCGCCGGCGGACCCTTGCCGGCGCGGTGGTAATAGACCTTGTGATCCTGGACCAGGGTTTCCATCGCGCCGGTGCGCTCCTTGTTATTTTTTCGCCAGCAGCAGTTCCATCAGCCTGACCAGCCAGTCCATGCGCCGCTTTTCCGCCTGGGCATCCTCGCGCAGGAACCCGTCCATCGCCTCGCCGTGGAACAGCGTGACCATGGTGTCGACGATCACGGTGAAATCCGGAATGTCGCGCGCCGCGTCCGGCAGCAGCGCCAGGGCCAGCTGCTGCGTCGCCTCGTAGCGGCGCTTCCAGATCGGCAGCAGGGCCTGGTGCAGCTGGCGGTCGGTGCGCGCCGCCAGCTGCAGCTCGAACCAGGCCTGGTGCAGGCGCGACTGGGTATTGGTGCGCAGCAGCTTCAGTGCCAGCACCAGCTCGTCCGGGGTGGACTTGCGCAGGCGCTCGAAGTCGCGGCGGTACAGCTCCAGCAGCCCGTCGCCGACGTCGTCGGCGACGCGGATCAGCAGCTCGATGCGCGAGCTGAAGTGGCGGAACAGGCCGCCGTGCGAAACCCCGGCGCGCTGGCAGATCTCCTGCACGCTGGTGTTGCTGTAGCCGACCTCGATCAGCGCCTCGGTGGCGGCGTCGAGCAGCTTGCGCACGGTGGCTTCGCGGCGCTCCTGCTGGGTGCGGCGCGCCTTGGTCCTGAGCGTCAGCGACGGGTCTGGTGCCATGCGCCTGAAAACTTGTGGTGTGGATCGGTGGGCGAGGGCGCCGCATCCTTCCCCGGACGAGCCCCGGGAGGAAGGCGCTACGCGGCCCGCGCCATCGGCTCGGCGCCGCTCTCCCGCGCCGGATGCTCGCCCGCCCGCAGGAAGCGCCCATAGCCGCGCGCCAGCCCGTAGTCCGCCGCGAACTGCCCGTCGCGGTAGGCGATGCGGCCGTTGATGACGGTGGCCGCGACGGCGCGGTCGTTGCGGTTGACCATGCGCATCAGGCCGTTGAACTCGGGGATCGGCGCCTCGGCGTAGGCGCCCAGCGACTCGTCCAGGCCCTGCGGATCGACGATCACCAGGTCGGCGCGGTCGCCCTGGCGCAGGTGGCCGGCGTCGAGGTCGAACCAGTCGGCCAGCTCGCCGGTGAGGCGCCACACCGCCCGTTCGACGCTCATGAAGGGGCGGCCTTCCAGTTCGGCGTCGCGCACCAGTTTGAGCATGCGCAGCGGGAAGTTGTAGAAGGCCATGTTGCGGATGTGCGCGCCGGCGTCGGAGAAGCTCAGCACCGCGCCCTTGTCCTGCACGATCTTCTTCAGGCGGTGCGGGCGATGGTTGGCGATCAGGGTCCGCCAGCGCAGCTTGCGGCCGTGTTCGACCACCAGGTCGAGGAAGCAGTCCACCGGGTGGATGCCGCGTTCGTCCGCCACCTGGCCGAAGCTCTTGCCGACCAGGTCCGCATCCGGGCAACCGACGATGAAGGCGTCGTGGAAATCGCGCTGCCACACCCGCGGGCCGAAGCGCTTCTCGTAGTTCTTGCGGAACCAGCGGCGATAGCTCGGATCCAGCATCAGCTGGTTGCGCTGCATCTCGTCCTTCAGGTGCAGCGCCGCCTGGCCGGCACCGAACTCCTCGAACACCACCAGGTCGATGCCGTCGGCATGGACTTCGAAGGGGACCGGCAGGGCCTGCCAGCGGAAGTCGCCGCCGAGGAAGCGGTTGCAGAAGTGCGCCAGCTTGCCGACCACGCGGTGCGTGAAGCCGTCGGCCTTGGCGTCGGCCAGGGTGATCAGCGTGGTCTTCAGCTTCTTGCGGAACAGGCCGAGGCTGGCGCCGAGGAACAGGAAGGTGTTGACCTTGGTGACGATGTTCGGCGCGCCCTGGTGGATGCGCCCGCGCCGCCGCAGAATCCTGTTGAGCCGCGCGTATTCCTTCCAGCGGGCGTAGGTGGTGGGCAGCGAGGCGGAGCGGTAGCGGTCGCCGTCGAGCTTGTCCCATTTCGTGGTCATGGTCGACAGGCCGAGCAGGCCGGCGTCCAGGCCCTCCTCCAGCACCTGCTCCATCTTGCGCATCTCCTCCTCGCTCGGCTGGATCTCGCGGTTCACCGCGCGGCCCAGGCCCATCACCGAGACGCGCAGGTCGGAGTGGCCGAGGAAGGCGGTGGCGTTCGGCCCCAGCGGCATGCTCTCCAGGTGCGCGACGTAACCGGCCGGGGTGTTCCAGGTCTTGGTCTTGCGCAGCAGCGGCAGCACGTGCTCCCGCGGGATCGACTCGACGCGGGTGAACATGTCGGAGCAGTCCTCGGCGTCGGAGCAGACCATGCCGATCGAGCAGGAGCCGAAGGTCACGGTGGTGACGCCGTGGCGCACGCTCTCCTTCAGGCCGGGGCTGGCCAGCAGCTCGGCGTCGTAGTGCGTGTGCGTGTCGAGGAAGCCGGGCATGACCCATTTGCCCTGCGCGTCGATCACCTCGCGGCAGCCGCCCTCGTCCAGCGCCGTCTCCGACACCGCCGCCACCTTGCCGCCGCGGATGCCGAGATGGCGCAGCGCCGAAGGGCCGCCGGTGCCGTCGAAATGCCGGCCGTTCTTGATGATCAGGTCATAGGCCATGGTGCAACTCCTCCTCCGGTCGTGCGCCGGTGAACCCAGTCTACAAAAGATAGAGAGTGAGTGCAATCTAAGTTGAAGCGAACCGGAGAGGCGTTCCCGCGAAAAGCGGCGAGCGCGTCGAGAGGAGGCGAATCATGCGCCCCGTTTTATGAACGAATTCCGCTGCTTGGTATCTGGATTTAATGAAGTGATGGATAACCGATGCGGGAATTATGTAATGTCCGGTACGCCGGAGAACCGGCATTCCGCGTTAAAAATTCAAAATAGGTGCCACAGCCGTCGACTCGCAAGGGGGATTCCGATGACCAAGGTGCTCCGCTGGGGCTTCGTTGCGTGTGTCTTGCTTGGGTTCACCCTGACGGCCGAGGCCCAGACCGCCACCGTGTTAACGGCGTCCCGCAGCGGTTCCCAAGGCTCGACCCTGTCGGGCTCGCTTAAAACCGTCACCGGCAGCGGCGTGCCGTTCACCACGGTCTACGTCAACACCGTCGATACGAACGCGCGCCTGGGAGTCGCCACCCAGAGTGTACAAGGCATCGTGCCCTCCCAGGCCGTCACGGCGGAGTTGGGCGTCCAGATCGGCCACAATCTGATCGGTGAACCCGACGCGTGTGTCTGCAATGGCGCGGCGGCCGTCGTCGTGGGCGGACTGACCTACACCGACTCCGGCAGCAACGACAATTATTTCGCGAAGGTCGTTCCCACTCCTTTTCCGTACCCCGATGTCGGGATGAGCGTGCAGACTTACAGCCTGCAGCCCCAGGACTCCAGGACTCAGATTCTCACCACGGAACAGCTAATTGCAGGCGGTGGTAGCGTGAGCGTGGGCCAGCAATTCAGGGTCAGTCCGGGCGGGCAGTTCACCTTGAATGCCCCGATCATGGCTACCGCCAATGCCGCTCAGGCGGGCTATGTGTTCGTCCGCTTCCTGGATGCCGCCGGCAACACCTTGCCCACCGCCAACTCCCTGATCTGGTTCACGCCCAACCAGAACCTCCTGCAGTCCCTGACCACTGACCTCAATGGCAATTTCAGCCTGAACCTGAAGGGCCATATCTATCTGGGCGACCCGCAGATACGGGTCGATTTTCCAGGGAACGGTTCTTATGGGCTCAGCACCGTTACCATCGCGCCGGTCGGACTGAACACGCCCAACACCCTGCCGGCCCTGCAGCAACCCGTTCCCGTCACCAGCCTCGGAACCTCAGCCGCCCCGATGATCTGGCTCGGGCCCTTGGCCGACTTCGTTGGCGGCGTCAACGGCAACGGCTGGAGCTGGCAGTACAACAATTGGGGGCCTACGAAGTCACAGACCCAGATCCTGCGTTTTCCCGCCACCTGGCTCGCCACCTTCGGCGTGGATGACCTGGCGCAGCTGGTATGGAACATGAACCATGCCAGTTCGCCCCTGTACGTGGAACTCGAGATCCAGGCAAACGATTGGTATTACAGCGGTCAGCCTACGGGTTGCACCAAGACGGGCTGTTGCGGCGGCGGCGGCATCGAGAGCTACAGTGATCCGGGTTCGCTGAACAGCTTGATTGCCCTGCTGATGGGGGCCGGCGCCAATGTCTCCATCGTCGCCATGGATGAGCCGTTCTATTTTGGCGCCGTTTACACGGGCAACTCGAAAGCCTGCCCCAGCGCCATCAGGGGTTACAGCGCAATCGACGAAGCCAATAACGCCGCCCTGCTCCTGAAAATCTACCAAGCCGCTTTCCCCAAGCTCATCTATGGCGACGTCGAGCCGTTCCCGGTCCTTCCCGACAACGATGCGAACTGGGCCAGCCACTATCAGCAGTTCGTGCAGCAGCTTGAAACCAATATGGGCAACGGATTTCAGCTCTCCTTCCTGCACACGGACATCGACCTGGACTTGCTCCTGAAAGATCACGGCACTGATCCAAGCAAGACGGTTTCATACGAGCTTGGCCTGGTGGCCCCCGTCGTCCGCAACAGTCCCCTGAACATGAAGCTGGGGGTCGTCGTCGACAGCAGGCATTCGGACAAGACCTACGCATCGAATCCGAACCAGTCAACGGATCAGTGGATGATCGATGCCAAGAGTTACATCTGGTGCATCATCAATTCCGGCGTGGCGCCTGAGCAGTTGGCGTTCGAAAGCTGGGACTGGGTGCAGACGCTGACCGGGACGGCGACTATCCCGACGATGACGGTTCCCGACAACAACCCGCGAGCGCTCGCCAATCTCGTCAGCTACTATGAGAACAGGACGAGCGGCACCTGCAATTTTTGATACCGGTGCGGCCGTCCGGAACGGCAGTTCGAAGCGGCATGGCCCTCTCTTGAAGAGAGAGGGCCATTTTTTTGGCTGAACCTCATGCAAGCCTTCCCTGCACGAAGTTGATGAGCAGGCCCGCCCGCAGCAGCGCCGCGGCCTTCGCGCCTGGTCGCGCAGCCCGGGCTGCTGCACCAGAAAGATAGGGAGTGAGTGCAATTTAAGCTGGCTGGGCGAACCAAAGCACGCTGGCATGGTCTTGAGGAAGGGGGCCGACCCGCGTTAACCAGTGAACATGGAAGAACACTTGGTTGTCACTCCGGGGATTCGCCGGGGCAACGGTTCGTTTGCCGTGTCGTCCGCGAGCGAAATGGAGCAGCTCATCGGCGGCTTCGACTGGTCGTCGACCCCGGTGGGGCCGGCGCGCGGCTGGTCGCCGACCCTGCGCATGATGGTGCAGCAGATGCTGGCCAACCGCTTCCCCCTGCTCCTGTGGTGGGGGCCGCAGTACATCTCCATCTACAACGACGCCTACATCCCGATTCTCGGCGCCAAGCATCCCTGGGCGCTGGGGCGCCCGGTCAGCGAGTGCTGGAGCGAGATCTGGGATGTGCTCAGGCCGTTGATCGACACGCCTTACCTGGGCGGCCCGGCCACCTGGAACGATGATCTGCAGCTGGAGATCAAGCGCCATGGCTTCCTCGAGGAGACGCACTTCACCGTCGCCTACAGCGCCGTGCCGGACGAAACCGCCGCGGGCGGCGTCGGCGGCGTGCTGGCCACGGTGCACGAAATCACCGCCAAAGTGGTGGCGGAGCGGCGGGTGATGGTGTTGCGGGATCTTAGCGGCGGCACCGGAGCCAGCACCGCGGAAGTCGCCTGCTCCACCGCCGCGCAGACCTTGTTGCGCCATGAGCTGGACGTGCCGTTCGCGCTGATCTACCTGTTCGACGGGAACGGCGCGCGGCTGGCCGCGCAGGCTGGCCTGGGGCGGGTGTCCGCCAGCCTGGCCGCGGTGCCGCTGCAGCGGGACGAGGCCGCGTGGCCGTTCGGGGCGGTGCAGCGATCCGGCGCGGCCGAGCTGGTGGAGCAACTCGATCGGCGCTTCGACCGGGTGCCGCCCGGACCCTGGGCCGATCCGCCGCGGCAGGCGCTGGTCCTGCCGATGCGCGCCACCGCGCCGCAGGAGCTGGCCGGTTTCCTCGTCGCCGGTGTCAGCTCGCGCCTGCAGTTCGATGCCGCCTATCACAGCTTCCTCGAGCTGGTCGCCGGCCAGATCGCCACGGTGATTGCCAACGCGCGCGCCCGCGAGGAAGAGCAGCGGCGCATCCAGGCCCTGGCCGAGCTCGACCGCGCCAAGACCGCCTTCTTCAGCAGCGTCAGCCATGAGTTCCGCACCCCGCTGACCCTGATGCTGGGGCCGCTGGGCGACCTGCTGCGGGGCAGCCACGGCGCCCTGCCGGAGCCGGCCCTGGCACCGCTGCAAACCACCCATCGCAATGCGCGGCGTCTGCTGCGCCTGGTCAACACCCTGCTGGATTTCTGGCGCGTCGAGGCCGGCCGCAACGACGCCGACTACCGGCGCACCGACCTCGCCGCGCTCACCGCCGGCGTGGCCAGCAACTTCCGCTCGGCCTGCGAGCGCGCCGGCCTGCAGCTGCGGGTGGATTGCCCGGCGCTGCCGGCGGAGCGGGCGGTCTACGTCGACCGCGACATGTGGGAAAAAATCGTCCTCAACCTGCTGAGCAACGCCGTCAAGTTCACCCTGCAGGGCGGGATCGAGGTCAGGCTCGAAGACGGCGCCGACGAGGGCGCGCGCCTCAGCGTGCGCGACACCGGCATCGGCATCGCCGCGGCGGAGCTGCCGCGGCTGTTCCAGCGCTTCTACCGGGTCGAGAACCGGCACGCCCGCACCTACGAGGGCACCGGCATCGGCCTGGCGCTGGTGCAGGAGCTGGTCAAGCTGCACGGCGGGGTCATCGCCGTCAGCAGCGTGCCGGAGGAGGGCAGCGTTTTCACCGTGACCATCCCTTACGGCACGGCGCACCTGGACCCACAGCGCATCGAGCGGCACGCCGCCCAGCGGCCCCCGGCCGGCGCCGCTTCGGCTTTCGTTGACGAGGCGCTCGGCTGGCTGCCCGGCGAGACGGCGGATGCCGCGGCGCCGGAGCCGCCGTCCCTGCCCGAGCGGCGGCAACGCCCGCGCGTGCTGTGGGCCGACGATAACAGCGATATGCGCGAGTACGTGGCGCGCCTGCTGCGCCCCCGCTTCGAGGTGCAGGCCGTGGCGGACGGGCGGGCCGCCCTGCTGGCGGCACGCGAGCGCTGTCCCGACCTGATCCTCAGCGACGTCATGATGCCCGGGCTGGACGGCTTCGGCCTGTTGCGCGAGGTCCGCGCGGACGAGCGCCTGAAGGCGGTTCCCCTGATCCTGATCTCGGCGCGGGCCGGCGAGGAAAGCCGCATCGAGGGCCTCGACCGGGGAGCGGACGACTACCTGGTCAAGCCGTTCAGCGCGCAGGAGCTGATCGCCCGCGTCGAGTCCCAGGTGCGGATGAGCCAGCTGCGGCGCCAGACCGAGACCGCGCTGCGCGAGGCGCACGCCCGGGCCGAGGAGTCGAACCGCCGGCTGCGCCAGGCGGACCAGCGCAAGAACGAATTCCTGGCCCTGCTCGGCCACGAGCTGCGCAATCCGCTGGCGCCGATCAGCAACATGAGCGAACTGTTGTCGCGCAGCCTGCCCGTCGAGAGCCCCGCCAGGGCCGGGGTCGAGATGATCAGGCGCCAGGCGCGGCAGCTGGCGCGCCTGGTCGAGGACCTGCTCGACGTGGCACGCATCACCCAGGGCCGCATCGAGCTGCGGCGCGAGGCCGTCGATCTCGGCGCGGTGGTGGCGGCCGGCATCGAGACGGTCGGGCCCTTGCTGCAGGAAAAGCGCCATCGCATCGCGGTCCGTTCCGGCGGCGGCAGGTTCTACGTGCACGGCGACGCCGCGCGGCTGGCGCAGTGCGTCAGCAATCTGGTGACCAATTCCGCCAAGTACACCGATGCGGGAGGCAGCATCGAGGTCGAGCTGCGCAGCGACGGCGCCGATGCGGTCGTCGCCGTCAGCGATGACGGCTGCGGCATTCCCGCTTCCCTGCTGCCGGGCATCTTCGACCTGTTCGTGCAGGGCGCGTGCACCCTGGACCGCGCCCAGGGCGGCCTCGGCATCGGCCTGTCGGTGGTGAAGAAGCTGATCGAGATGCACGGCGGCAGCGTCTCCGCGCGCAGCGAGGGGCCGGGGCGGGGCGCCTGCTTCGAGCTGCGCCTGCCCCTGGCGCCGCCGCTCGAGGCGGCACCGGCGCCGGCGCCACCGCGCCCCCGCGGCAAGCGCGTCTTCATCGTCGACGACAATGAAGACGCCGCGCTGGCGATGACCGCGCTGCTGGAGTCCGAGGGCCATGTCGTGCGCGCCGTGCACACGGCCCGCGACGCGCTGCGGCAGCTGGAGTCGTTCGCCCCCGACGTCGCGCTGATCGACATCGGCCTGCCGCTCATGAACGGTTACGAGCTGGGCCGGCGCCTGCGCGGCATGCCGGCGCTGGCCGGGCTCAAGATCATCGCGGTCACCGGCTACGGCCAGCCGGAGGACCGCCGCGAGGCCCTCGAGGCCGGCTTCGACGAGCACCTGGTGAAGCCGGTCGCCGACGCCGCCCTGGCCGAGGCCCTGCTGCGCCTTTGAGCGGCGCAGCCGGCTCAGGCCAGCTGTTCCTGCAGGAAGTCGATGAACACCCGCAGCTTCAGCGGCATCTGCGCCCGGCTCGGGTAGTACAAGTAGAAGCCCGGGAAGGGCGGGCACCAGTCTTCCAGCACCCGCACCAGCGTGCCGCTCCTGAGGTCCTCGCGCACCAGGTCTTCCATCACGTGCGCCAGGCCCAGGCCCTGTTTCGCGGCGGCGATCATCAGGCCGTTGTCGTTGCAAATCAGCGGGCCGTCGACGTCGATGTCGAACTCCTGGCCGTCGCGGCCGAACTCCCAGCGGTAGATCACGCCGCTGCTGAAGCGGAAGCGCATGCAGAGATGCTCGTGCAGGTCGGACGGCTGGCGCGGCACCGGGTTGTCGCGGAAGTACTGCGGCGAGCCGACCACGGCGGCGCGCTGCTCGCGGGTGGCGCGCACCGCGATCATGTCCTGGGCCAGGCTTTCGCCCAGGCGCAGGCCGGCATCATAGTTCTCGCCGACGAGGTCGACGAAGCGGTCGTCCGCCACCACGTCGAGGCGGATCTCCGGGTAGCGGCGGCAGAACTCGCCCAGCAGCGGCGTCACGATGGTGCGCATCGCCAGGCGGGGCACGCTCAGGCGCAGCGTCCCGGCAGGTTTGCCGCGCAGCTCGTCGAGCTCGGTGAAGGCCGCGCCGAGCTGCTCCAGCGCCGGCAGCACCCGTTGCAGGAACAGCGCTCCGGCTTCGGTGACGCCGACGCGCCGCGTGGTGCGGTTGAGCAGGCGCATGCCGAGCCGCGTTTCCAGCGTCCGCACCGTCTGCGACAGGGCGGAGGGCGAAACGCGCAGCTCCGCCGCGGCGCGGGTGAAGCTGGCGTGCTGGGCGACGCGGGCAAAGGCCGCCACGGCGGGGAGCTGGTCCGGGCTCACCGGCAGGCTGGTCATGGGATTTTGAAGTCGTGCTTCATAAACCTTGCAGATCGTCCCGCTTTCTCGCAGGAGTCGCAAGCCTCAAGATTGGTCCCGCAGACGCCGGTGCCATGCAAGTCCGTTCACCGGGAAACCGCTTTAAAACAAGCACTTCAAGGAGAGAAGCGATGTCGATCGACCAGTATTACAGCCTCGGCCGCAGCGGCCTGCGTGTTTCCCGCCTGGCCCTGGGCACCATGACCTTCGGCACCGACTGGGGCTGGGGCTCCAGCGAGCAGGACGCGCGCCGCATCTTCGACCGCTACCTCGAGGCCGGCGGCAACTTCTTCGACACCGCGGACGGCTACACCGGCGGCAACAGCGAGCGCATGCTCGGCAAGTTCATCCGCGAGGCCGGCGCGCGCGACCGCGCGGTGATCGCCACCAAGTTCACCTTCAACGACGCCACGGCCGGCCCGCGCAACCCCAACGGCGGCGGCAACCAGCGCAAGAACGTCCTGCGCGCGGTGGAAGGCTCGCTCAAGCGCCTCGACACCGACTACATCGACCTCTACCTGCTGCACGCCTGGGACCAGCTGACCCCGCCGGAGGAAGTGATGCGCACCTTCGACGACCTGGTGCGCTCGGGCAAGGTGCGCCACGTCGGCTTCTCCAACGTGCCGGCCTGGTACGCCGCGCGCGCCCAGACCCTGGCCGAGCTGCGCGGCTGGGAGCCGGCGGCGGCGCTGCAGCTGGAGTACTCGCTGGTCGAGCGCAGCATCGAGCGCGAATTCACCACGCTGGCGCAGCAGCTGGGCATGGGCATCATGGTGTGGAGCCCGCTGGCCAGCGGCCTGCTCTCGGGCAAGTACCGGCCAGGGCAGGACGGTGAAGGCCGCCTGCAGACCATGAAGGACAGCAGCAACCCCGGCTTCCAGAAGATCAATGCGCGCAACTGGAAGATCGTCGCCGAGCTGGAGCGGGTGGCGCGCGAATCCGGCCGCAGCATGGCCCAGGTGGCGCTGAACTGGACCGCCAATCGCCCCGGCGTGGCCTCGGTCATCGTCGGCGCCACCAGGCTTTCCCAGCTGGAGGACAACCTGGGCGCCCTCGACTTCCGCCTCGCGCCCGGGCTGGCGGCGCAACTCGACGCCGCCGGCGCGCCGGAACAGCAGTACCCGTACTACTTCTTCGGCGCCGAGCTGCAGGGCATGGTCCACGGCGGCGCCACCGTCGGCGACAAGCCCGACGGCTACCGCGGCACGGTGCGCGTCGGCGGCGCCGGCGTGCAGTGAAGCAATTCGGCAACCACTCAAGGAGAGAACAGATGCAGACCCGCAAACTCGGCACACAAGGCCTGGAAGTGTCGGCCATCGGCTTCGGCGCCATGAGCATCGGCATCGCCGACGTCTATTCGAGCAGCCTCAGGGACGAAGCCTCGGCGATCGACCTGGTCCACCGCGCGCTCGATCTGGGCGTGACCCTCGTCGACACCGCCAACATCTACGGCGACTCCGAAATCAAGGTCGGCAAGGCGCTGAAGGGAAGGCGCGGCAGCGTGACATTGGCCACCAAGTTCGGCATCACCGGCGCCACCGTGGGCAGCACCCAGGGCGTCAGCGGCCGGCCGGAGTACGTGCGCCAGTGCGCCGAGGCGTCATTGAAGCGGCTCGGCGTCGAGGTGATCGACCTCTACTACCAGCACCGCGTCGACCCCACCGTGCCGATCGAGGACACCGTCGGTGCCATGGCCGAACTGGTGCGGCAGGGCAAGGTGCGCTACCTCGGCCTGTCCGAGGCCGCGCCCTCGACCATCCGCCGCGCCCACCAGGTGCACCCGATCAGCGCGGTGCAGAGCGAGTACTCGTTGTGGAGCCGCGATCCGGAGGACGAGGTCCTGCCGACCCTGCGCGAACTGGGCATCGGCTTCGTCCCCTACAGCCCGCTCGGGCGCGGCTTCCTCGCCGGGCGGTTCCGCAAGCCCGAGGACCTGGCTCCCGGGGACTGGCGCCGTGGCTCGCCGCGCTTCCAGGGCGAGAACTTCGCCAGGAACCTGGCGGTGGTCGAGCGGATCGAGGCGATCGCCAGGGACAGGGGCTGCACCCCGTCGCAGCTGGCCCTGGCCTGGGTGCTGGTGCAGGGACCGGACCTGGTGCCCATCCCCGGCACCAGCAGCGCCGCGCGGCTGGAGGAAAACCTGGCGGCGGCGAAGCTCACGCTGACCCAGGACGAGCTGAAGCGGATCGAGGCGGTCGCGCCGCAGGGCGCCGTGCACGGGGCGCGCTACAACGAAGCGGGCGCCGCGCTGCTCAATCACTGAGACCTGGATCGCGGGGCGGGCACCGCTGCGCGCCCGCCCCGTCTCCATGCCGACGCTTTCGCGCCGCTACTTTTCTTCGGCGATGGTGAACTTGCCCAGGTCCACCCCCACGTCCCAGCCGCGGCCGGTGCCGCTGATGGCCAGGGTGACCTCGCCCTTGGTCAGCACCTGGCCGCCCGCCGACTTCACCGCGCCGGCCCCGGCGCCGCCGGAGACGTAGTCGCCGGGGATGTCGCGGATGCTCTTCACGCCGCTGAAGTCGCCGCGGCCGTCGTCGATGCTGGACTTGCCGGCGGTGAGTCCGCCGCCGACCGAGGTCAGCTTCACCTTCATGGTGCTGCCGTCGCTGCACCGGATGGTGCCGGCGCCGCTGTAGCTCTTGTAGATCGCCGACCAGCCCTTCAGCGTGAAACTCATCTTGCAGCTGAGGTCGGCGGCGCGGGCGGGGATGCCAAGGCCGCAGCCCAGCAGCAGGGCTCCGGCGCAAGCGGTCTTGATCGCGGTTTTCATAGCAAGGTCCTTTTGCCTGTCGGTATTCAGTAGAAAGCCGGGACGGGCCAGGGTTCCGCGATCCGGCGGCGGGCCCTCCTTCAGCCCGTTTCCATCGACCCCAGCGCGCGCACCTCGACCGTGCCCATGGCTGCCGCAAAGCCCGGATGGCGCATGCCCGCGGCACGGCGCAGCTGGCCACGCCCGCCGCGGCCGGCGCCTGCCTCTCCGAGTCCCCGCAGGTATGACTTGCGCCGCGTTCGCCCGCCGAAGCCGTGCCGCTGGCTGATTCATCTCACGCGTGTAGGGGAGAGCTGGCTGTTGCGGCAGTGGATCCGACCTTCACCGCTGGAACGGCCACGTATATAGTGGGTCCTCGCCGTCTCATCCAGGGATAAGGCCTTTCATGAAGTATGCGTTGCTGATCCACCTGCCGGCCGGCACCGCCGGCAAGATCACCGAAACCGAGGAACGGGATATTCAGGATGTCTGCCATGCGCTGACCGAGGACGTGCGCGCCCAGGGCAAGTATCTGGGCTCCGTGCGCCTCGCTCCGGAAGAGCGGGCGGTGACGCTGGCACGCCGGGCCGGCAAGCACGTCGTGGTCGATGGACCGTTCGCCGAGACCAAGGAATTCCTCGCCGGCCTCTACCTGGTGGAGTGCGATACGGTCGAGGAAGCGCTCGAATACGCACGGCGGCACCCGGGTGCCAGCAACGGCACCATCGAAGTGCGTCCGCTGGTATCGATGGATCTGGCCTGAGGCCTGGCCGCGCGTGAGCGGCTCGTCGATCTTTCGCCGCACCTTCTACATTCGCTTCAGCGGCGAGCGCCTGCGCGTCGACGCCATGGGCCTGAGCCCGGGTTTCGACGACCTCGCTGTGGTGGCCATCGGCAAGGATGAGCGGGGCGTGGCGCGGGTGACCGCGATCGGGCAGGCAGCCGAGTGCCTGCAAGCCTCCGGGACCGTGCTGGTGCGGCCGTTCGCCAATCCGCGCACCGTGCTGGACGATTACACCGTGGCATCGAAGCTGCTGTGCCACGCCGTGCGCCAGTGCCTGCTGCCTCATGGCTGGACCGCGATGCGCCCAATGGTACGGGTGCTGCTGCACCCCCTGCGCGAGTTTTCCGGCGGTCTCACCCAGGTCGAGATGCGCGCCCTGCTGGAGCTCGCGCAGAGCGCCGGTGCGCGGCTGGCCGCGGTCCACGAAGGGCGCGAGCTGCAGCCGCAGGAAGTGGAAGCCTACCGCTTCACCTCGTAAGGACGCATTTGCCAGCGCGCTCCAGCATCAGGGCGCGTTCGCGCTCGTTGCGGGTCAGTCCGGCGGCGCGCTCGAACTCGCCGCGCGCCTCATCGAGCCGGCCCAGCTTGTGCAACAGGTCGCCGCGCACCGCCGGCAGCAGGTGGTAGGACTTCAGCGCCGGCTCCTTCACCAGGGCGTCGGCGATGGCCAGGCCGGCGGCCGGGCCGGAGGCCATGGCCACCGCCACCGCGCGGTTCAGCTCGATCACCGGCGAAGGCGTGATCTGGCCCAGCGCGCGGTACAGGGTGGCGATGCGGTTCCAGTCGGTCTCCGCCGGCGCGCGCGCCCGCGCGTGGCAGGCGGCGATGGCGGCCTGCAGGGCATAGGGGCCGAGCGCGCCGCCCAGCTCCTCGGCGCGGCGCAGCGCGTTGAGGCCGCGGCGGATCAGCAGCTGGTTCCAGCGCGCGCGGTCCTGCTCCATCAGCAGCACCGGCGCGCCTTTGCCGTCGACGCGCGCGCCGCTGCGCGAGGCCTGGATTTCCATCAGCGCCACCAGGCCGTGCACTTCCGGCTCCTCCGGCGCCAGCCCGGCCAGCACCCGGCCGAGGCGCAGGGCGTCCTCGCACAGCGCCGGGCGCATCAGGTCGTCGCCGGCGGTGGCGGAATAGCCTTCGTTGAAGATCAGGTAGATCACTTCCAGCACCGAGGCCAGGCGCTGTGCCATGTCCTCGCCGCGCGGCACCTCGAACGGCACCTGCGCCTCGCTCAGGGTGCGCTTGGCGCGGACGATGCGCTGCGCCATGGTCGGTTCCGGCACCAGGAAGGCGCGGGCGATCTCGTCGGTGTTGAGGCCGCCGAGCAGGCGCAGGGTCAGGGCCAGGCGTTGCTCGGTGGGCAGCACCGGGTGGCAGGCGGTGAAGATCAGGCGCAGCAGGTCGTCGCCCACGTGATCGTCCAGCTCCGCCTCGAGATCGGGAACGGACATCTGCAGCTGTTCTTCGATCTCGCGCGTGAGCTCCTCTTCCTTGCGCTCATGCAGGGCCTTGCGGCGGATCAGGTCGATCGCCTGCCGGCGCGCGGCCACGGTGAGCCAGGCGCCGGGATTGTCGGGAATGCCATCCCGCGGCCACTGCTCCAGCGCCGTCACCAGCGCGTCCTGCGCCAGCTCCTCGGCCAGGCCCACGTCCCGCACCAGGCGGGCGAGGCCGGCGATGAGCCGGGGCGATTCGATGCGGAAGACCGCCTCGATGCGGCGATGGATTTCGGTACTCACGATGACCGATCACAGCAGCTTCATCCATCCGCCGCAAGAGCCCTGGGACGAAACGGTCGCGTGCCGCTCAACCGGCGCCTCCCTGCACCTGCTTCTGCATCTGCTCGAAGCCGGCGGCGGCCTTCTGCACATCGGCCGGGAAGTCCTCGAACTCCTGCACCTGCCGCACCTCGATGGTCTCGTTGTCGCCGCCCGGGCAGCGCATGGCCCAGGCGATTGCCTCCTCGCGCGACTTGACCTGGATCATCCAGTAGCCGCCGAGCACTTCCTTGGCCTCGGCGAAGGGGCCGTCGGTGACCGTGGCCCTGCCGTTCCTGAACGAGACGCGGGCGCCCATCGAGGGCGGGTGCAGGCCGTCCAGCGCCAGCAGCACGCCGGCCTTCTGCAGTTCCTCGTTGTACTTCATCATCGCCTCGACGGCCTTGGCGTCGGGCATGGTCCCCGGGGTGGCGGTCTCGTAGCCTTTGGGGATCATCAGCATCATGAAACGCATGGTCGTGTCTCCGTTGGGGTGCGGGGTTTATTTCTCGGCGACGGCCTTGAGGTTCTGCAGGCCGGCTTCGAAGTCCTTGCCGATCATCTGGTCCATGTTGAGGAACAGGCCCATCAGCTTGTGGAAATAGGGCGCCGGGCCGTACATGGCCCAGGTCACCTCGGTGCTGTCGCCCTGCGGCTGCAGGATGAACTCGGCGGTGTTGCGGGCGGCGAAGGGCTTGATGAAGTCGAGCTGGATGGTGACCTTCTGCGGCGAGGCCTCGAGGATCTCCATGCGGCCCTGGCCGACCTTGCCGTTGCCCTGCCAGCCGTAGACGGCGCCCTTGCCGCTGTCGGCGCCGCCGTAGCTGCGCTGCATCGCCGGGTCCAGCTTCTCGTACGGCGACCAGCCGCTCCAGGCGTGGAAGTTTTCGATCTGGCCGGCGATCTTCTCCGGCGGCGCCTTGATGCTGAGCGAGCGCTGCACGCGGAAGCTGTCGGGGCGCGTGGCGGCGACGCCCAGGACGATGACCACGATCAGGGCCAGGGTGAGGATGATGATCTTGAACATGATGGGCTCCGAAGGGATGAAGGTGTGTCGTCAGGCCGCGCAGGCCGGCTGGCCGGACGGCGCCGCCTCGCGCAGCGGCGCCTCGTACAGCTGCCGGATGTCGGCTTCGACGTCGCCCACCACCCCGGCAAAGCGGTCGCTCCACGGCAGGGCCTGCTCGATGGAATCGACCTGGATCATGCAGTAGCCGCCGATCAGCTCCTTGGATTCGGCGAAGGGGCCGTCGGTGACCAGGCGCCGCCCGCCGCGATAGGCCAGCCGCAGGCTGCCCTGGCTCGGCAGCAGCGCCTCCGCCGCCACGAACACGCCGGCCCGCGCCATCTCGCCGAGCAGCCCGGCCATGGCGGCGCCGCGCCCGGCGGCGGCGATGGCCGCCTCGTCCTGGCCGTCCGGCTTGTAGACCAGCATGAAGTGCGTCGTCTCCAGCCCGACCGGCCTGGGGCAGAGGCCGAGGTCCCAGGGCTGGCACTCCGGCCGGATGTCGATCTCGCAGTCGCCGAGCACCGCGGCCAGGCGCGTCGCCCACTCCACCGCATCGTCGATCGAGCGGACCTGCACCAGCACCAGGCCGGCCGGCAGCTTGCCGGGACCGGCGTACGGGCCCGGGCGGAGCCTGCGCGCGCCGGCGGAGAAGTTGAGGCGCACGCCGGTGGAGCTGGGCCGCAGCCCGACCCCCGCGAGCATCACGCCGGCGCGGGTCATGTCCTCCACCAGCAGCCCCATGTTCTGCATCAGCTCGGCAGAGGGCAGCACTCCGGCCTCGGTGCGGGCATCGGTGTTGTGCATCATCAGCAGGCGCATCGCCGGTTCTCCCGATTCAGGCCTGGACCGGCGCGATTACCATCCACTGGATGCCGAGCCGGTCGGTGACCATGCCGAAGCTGCGGGCGAAGAAGGTCTGGTGCAGCGGCAGGCTGGCATTGCCGCCTTCGGCCAGCGCCTCGTAGCGCCGCTTCGCCTCGGCCTCGTCCTTCACCGTCAGCGACAGGGAAATGCCCTGGAACACGCTTTTGCCGGTGCAGTAGCCGTCGGACATCATCACCGTGCTGTCGCCGATGCTGAGGGCGGCGTGCATCACCTTGTCGAGCGAGCCCGGCGCCATCTGGCTCACCACCTCGGGCGGTGCCTCCTTGAAGCGCATCAGCATGGCGACTTCGGCGCCCAGCGCCTTGCGGTAGAAGGCGATGGCCTCGTCGCAGCGGCCTTCGAACGAGAGGTAGGCGTCGATCTTCATGGGGTACGTCCTCGGTTGGCGGCCGCGGAATTGCGGCCTTTGACTCAACGTCGAACGAGGACGGGGCGGATCGACAGCTTCAAGGCCATTTCCGCGTGGAAATAAGCCAACCAACTGTATTTTAAGGATTTATAGTTTTGTAGCGCACCGGATCCCTATCCCTTCGGGGGACAGGCGGGGGCGGAGCGCGACTCCAGGCATGCCGCCCGAGCCCGCGCCCCGCGGTTTACGCGCGGTCTCCCCGGAGGGGAGAAGCTTCAGGCCCCGGCGGTATCGCGCGCCGCTTCCATCTGCGCCGCGAAGGAGCGGTAGTCCGCACGCGCGCAATAGCGGTCGAACGACGCCGTCTGGTCCGCCGGGATGCAGGGACGGATATGCGCGAGCACGGCGGCGATGCCGGCGTTCACTTCGTCGGAGGCGGCGTGGCGCGAGACTTCTTCCAGCATCCCGATCAGGCGGACAGCTTCGGCGGTGTTCATGCTCGATCCTTTCTTTGCGGTGGCGCACGCCGTCCTGGCATGCGGGCGGCGCGGCTTCATCTTGGCGGACGGATATGAGAATCCGGTGACGCATTGTCCCGGCCTCTCACTGAATCGCGCATGAACCATCGCGCAGAGCCATCGCGGATGGGTCAGCCCGTCGGAAATGAAGTGAATCGCCGCCTGTTTGATCCGGCGGAGCGGCGACTTGTTCCCTTTTTTGCAGCCCAAAAAAACCGCGGCGGCGCACCGGTCTCGATCCGGTCCACCGCCGCGGCTCCGCCGCTTTTACCGGCCGCCAGCCGGTAAACCTTGCCGCCTAGTCGGCCGCCGCCGGCGCCGCACCGCCGCCGGCAGGCCGGCGCACGATCCAGCACAGCGGGACCAGCGCCAGCGATACCCAGCCGGAAACCCAGAAGATGTCCAGGCTCGACAGCAGGTAGCCCTGGTTGATCACGCTGCGCAGCACCACCGCGGCGGCGGACTGGTCGCCGAGGCCGGAGGCGTGCAGCTGGTTCATGGTCTGCTGGAAGGCCGGGTCGTAGACCGTGGCCGATTCGACCAGCCGCGCCTGGTGCAGCGCCTCGCGGCGGTCCCACCAGGTGGTGGTGAGCGAGGTGGCAAAACTGCCGCCGGTGATGCGCAGGAAGTTGTTGAGGCCGGACGCCGACGGCAGGCGCTGCGGCGGCAGGCGGTCCAGCGAGATGGTCAGCATGGCGACGAAGAACATGGCCATCGCCAGGCCCTGCACCAGCAGCGGAATGACGAAAACCCAGAAACTGGAGTCGGCGGTGTAGCCGGCGCGCATGAAGTAGGAGACGGCGAACAGCAGGAACGAGGCGGTGGCGAACCAGCGCGCGTCGTAGCGCGCCATGTACTTGCCGACCAGGGGCGAGACCAGCACCGCCACCACGCCGCTGGGCGCGGACACCAGGCCGGCCCAGGTGGCGGTGTAGCCGAGCTGGGTCTGCAGCCACAGCGGCATCAGCACCACGTTGCCGAAGAACACGGCGTAGCCGAGACAGACCGCCAGCGTGCCCAGCGCAAAGCTGCGCGACTTGAACAGGGACAGGTCGACGATCGGCTGCTTCTCGCCCAGCTCCCAGATCAGCCAGGCGATGAAGGCGATCGCCGTCACCAGGGCCATCACCACGATCGGCGTGGAGGCGAACCAGTCCAGGTCCTTGCCCTTGTCCAGCATGATCTGCAGGGTGCCGACCCATACGAACAGCAGCACCAGGCCGGCGCGGTCGATCGGCAGGCGGCGGGTCGGCGTGTCGCGCGTCTTGAGGAAGTTCCAGCAGACGAAGGCGCAGAGCAGCCCGACCGGCACGTTGATCAGGAAGATCCAGGACCAGTTGTAATTGTCGGAGATGTAGCCGCCGAGGATCGGCCCGCAGATCGGCGCGACCAGCGTGGTCATCGACCAGATCGCCAGGGCCGAGCTTTTCTTTTCCGGCGGGAACAGCGAGATCAGCAGCGCCTGCGAGCCGGGAATCATCGGCCCCGACACCGCGCCCTGCAGCACGCGGAACAGGATCAGCGAAGGCAGGCTCCAGGCGATGCCGCAGAGGAACGAGGCCAGCGTGAACAGCAGCACCGAGGCGACGAAGGTGCGCACCACGCCGTAGCGCTGCATCAGCCAGCCGGTCAGCGGCACCGACACGCCGTTGGCCACGGCGAAGGAAGTGATGATCCAGGTGCCCTGGTCGGCGGAGACGCCGAGGTCGCCGGCGATGGTCGGGATCGAGACGTTGGCGATGGTGGTGTCCAGCACCTGCATGAAGGTGCCGAGCGCCAGCGCCACCGCGGTCACCGCCTTGGCGCCGCCCGCCAGCGGCGCCGGCGCGGCGGCGGCCGGCCGCGGCGCGGCGGCCGGCGTCCCGGGGCTGGCGGCGGCCGCGCTCACGGCTGGCCCGCCACCGCGCCGGCCTTGGCGCCGCTGTTGTCGCTGATGATCTGCGCGATGCGCGCCTCGGTCGCCGGGTCGTTGCCCAGGCTCGCCTGGGCCGGAATCGGCTGGCTGCGCACCTGCGAGGCCACCAGGGCGCCGGAAATGTCATGGATGTCGACGCTGGCGGTCATCGACAGGCCGACGCGCAGCGGATGGTCCTTCAGCTCCTTGGGGTCGAGCGCGATGCGCACCGGCACGCGCTGCACGATCTTGATCCAGTTGCCGGAGGCATTCTGCGCCGGCAGCAGGGCGAAGGCCGAGCCGGAGCCGGCGGCGAGGCCGGCCAGCTTGCCGTGATAGACGGTGTCCGAGCCGTAGAGGTCGGCGTGCAGCTCCACCGGCTGGCCGACGCGCATCTGCTCCAGCTGCACCTCCTTGAAGTTGGCGTCGACCCACACGTCCTCCAGCGGCACCACCGCCATCAGCGGCGTGCCGGCGGCGACGCGCTGGCCGACCTGCACCGAGCGCCGCGCCACCACGCCGGCCACCGGCGCGCTGATGTGGGTGCGCTTCAGCGCCAGGGCGGCGTCGCGCACCGCGGCGGCGGCGGCCAGCACCTGCGGATGGGTGGCGACGGTGGTGCCGTCGACCTGGGCAACGGTGGCGTTGAGCTGCTCGCGCGCCGCGGTCAGGCTCGCCTGCATCTGGGTGATGTTGTCCTTGGTGTGCGACAGCTCCTCCGAGGACACCGCGCCGTCGCTGACCAGGCGGGCGCGGCGCTGGTAGTCGTCCTGCGCGCGCTTCAGCGCGATCTCGCGGTCGGTGATCTGGGCGCGCAGCTGCTCGGCGGTGGCGAACAGGGTGCGCACCTGGCGCACCGCGCGGGCCAGGTTGGCCTCGGCACTGTTCATCGCCACCTCGGCGTCGGCCGGATCCAGTTCCAGCAGGGCCTGGTCGCGCTGCACGCTCTGGGTGTCGTCGGCGCGCAGCGCGATGACGGTGCCCGGCACCTCGCTGGTGATCTGCACCAGGTCGCCGCTGACGTAGGCGTCGTCGGTGGTCTGGTAGTAGCGGCCGTGCAGCATCCACCAGGCGCCGTAGCCGATGGCGCCGAGGATCACGACCGCGGCGAGGATCAGCAGGCCGCGCTTGCGCGAGCCGTTGCCGTTGGCGGGGGGAGTTGTGGGGGTTGTGCTCATGTCAGTTCTCGCTCGATGCGGAAACGCTGGAACGTCGATTAAGGAGAGGAATCAGTGCGCCGAAGCCGTCTGCACCGGCGGCGGTGCATTGGGATCGAAGCTGCCGCCGAGAGCCAGCAGCAGGGTGACGCGGGCGATGGCCTGGGCCGAGAGCAGGTCGACGCGCTGGCGCCGCGCGGTCAGCACCTGGGTCTCGGCGTTGAGCACCGTCAGGTAGCCCGACAGGCCGGCGTCGTAGCGCTCGCCGGCAAGGCGGTAGGCGGCCTCGGCGGCGTCGAGCGCCTTCTGCTGCTCGCGCAGCTGCAGGTTCAGCGCCTCGATGTTGCTGAGCTGGTCCGCGGTCTGGCGCACCGCCTGCAGCACGGTCTGGTTGTAGCTGGCGATGGCGTCGTCGATCTCGGCGTTGGCGCCGCGGTAGCCGGCCTTGAGGCGGCCGGCCTCGAACAGCGGCAGGTGGACCGCGGGGCCCGCGCCGTAGGCGCCGGAGGAGGCGCGGAACAGGTTGGTGAAGCCGATGGCGCTGGTCCCGGCGAAGGCGGCGAGGTTCACGTCCGGGTAGAACGCGGCCTTGGCGGCGGCGCTGCCGGCGGTGGCCGCCTCGACGCGGCTGCGCGCGGCGAGCACGTCCGGGCGGCGGCCGAGCAGGTCGGCGGGCAACTGGGCCGGCAGCGGCAGCGCGGTCTCGATGTCGAGCCGCGGCTTGCGGATGCCGGCATAGGCGTCTGCGCCACGGCCGCTCAGCGCGGCGAGCTGATGCACGGCCAACGCGATCGCCGCCTGCTCCTGGCTCAGCTCGACGTGCGCCTGCGGCACCGCGCCCTCGGCTTCGCGCAGCTCGACGTTGGTGTCGAGGCCGGCGTCGACGCGCTTGCGCGTGATGTCGAGGATGTGCAGCCGCTGCTCCTCGGTGCGGTGCGCCACTTCGGCCAGGGCATGGTGGCGATAGAGGTCGATGTAGGCCTGGGCCACGGCGCCGGCCAGCGCCAAGCGCGCGCTGGCGACGTCGAGCTGGACGGCGGCGGTCTGCGAGCGCGCCTGCCTGAGCTGCGCCGACTGGCGGCCCCAGAAGTCGAGGTCCCAGTTCAGGTTCACGCCCTGCTGGCCTTCCCAGTAAACGCCGCCGCCGAAGGGCGGCGGCACGATGTCGTTGGTGCTGAAGCGCTGGCGCGTGTCCTTGAAGTCGTACGACACCGAGGGCAGCAGGCCGGCGTGGGCGACGTCGGCCAGCGCCTGGGCTTCGCGCACCCGCGCCATCGCCTGGGCCAGGCTGGGATTGCTGGCCAGGGCCTGCCGCACCAGCTCGTCGAGCTGCGGGTCGTGGTAGGCGCGCCACCACTCGGCGCCGGGCGCCGGCGCGGCGGCGGCGCCGAGGCCGAGCTGGCCGACGGCCAGCACCTGCTCGCGCGGCGCGTCCTTGGGGGGCAGCACGCAGGCGCTGAGCAGGCCGCCGGTGAGCGCCAGAATCGCGGTGCGGATGTATTTCATGGGAGGAATTCTTTCGAAAGAAGAAATCGTTTCAGGACTGCTGGCCGCCGGCGGCCAGCTCGCCCTGCCAGCCGAGGATCAGCTTGTTGAGAAGCCGCAGCAGCTCGTCGACCTCGGCGTGGCTGAAATCCTTGAGGACCGAATTGATGCGGTTCACCACCAGAGGGATCACCGTGCGCAGCGCTTCCTCGCCGGCGGCGGTGAGATGCACCTCGATGGCGCGGCGATCCTCGACGCTGCGGTGGCGCTCGACCAGGCCGCGCGATTCCAGCTGGTCGAGCAGGCGGGTCAGCGCGCCGCTGTCATGGCGCAGCTGGATGCACAGGTCCTTGGGGTTGAGCGCAATGCCGTCGCGCACCGACATCAGCACCGCGTACTGGGTAAAGGTCAGGCCGTGGCGGGCCAGCTCCGGCTCCAGCATGTCGAGAGCCAGGCCGTGGGCACGCTTGACCAGGTAACCCACGCTGCTACGGGTGTCGTAGGTCTCGGCGTGATAATACTGCTTGGACATATTCTGCCTCAGCAATAACTGCTTCGGCAGCTATTATCGGGATGGCGCCATTTCAGTCAAGCGGTTACAGTCGGCTGCATTCGTTGACCGCTTGAATCGGAAGGGAAAATAGCCGGAGAACCAGGCCGCGGCAGCGACCGCGGCAGGCGCCGGTTTTGCGCGCTTCGAGCGGCGGCAGACCTGCAAGGGAGTGTTTTTCAATGTCCAATGAAAGCGCGATCCGCCGCGACGTCGGCGCCATCGCCCTGATGTTCACCGGCCTGGGCTCGATCATCGGTTCGGGCTGGCTGTTCGGCGCTGCCAAGGCCGCCCGCCTGGCCGGTCCCGACGCGATCTGGGCCTGGGTCATCGGCGCGGTGGTGATCCTGTTCGTCGCCTTCGCCTACGCCGAGCTCGGCGCGATGTTCCCCGAGTCCGGCGGGGCGGTGCGCTACGGCCACTACTCGCATGGCTCGCTGGTCGGCTTCGTCGCCGGCTGGGCGGCGTGGATCGCCATCGTCTCGGTGATCCCGGTGGAGGCCGAGGCCTCGGTGCAATACATGAGCTCCTGGCCGTGGGAGTGGACGCACAGCCTGTACCGCAACGGCGATCTGAGCTGGCCCGGCCTGGGCATCTCGGCCGCGCTGGTGGTGGTGTACTTCCTGATCAACTTCTGGGGCGTGAAGATCTTCGCCCGCACCAACAGCGCCATCACCTTCGTCAAGCTGGTGGTGCCGGCGGCGACCGCGCTGCTGCTGATCGCCTCGGGGTTCCACTGGGAGAACTTCAAGGTCGGCATCCACGGCGGCACCCATGTCGGCAACCTGTCCGCGGTGCTCACCGCGGTGGCCACCAGCGGCATCGTCTTCAGCTACAACGGCTTCCAGAGCCCGGTGAACCTGGCCGGCGAATCGCGCAATCCCGGCCGCGACGTGCCGTTCGGCATCTTCGGCTCGCTGGCCCTGGCCACGGGCGTGTACCTGCTGCTGCAGATGGCCTTCCTCGGCGCGGTGTCGCCGGACCACCTCGGCGAAGGCTGGGCCGCGTTGAAGTACAGCTCGCCGTTCGCCCAGCTGGCGCTGGCGCTGAACCTCAACTGGCTGGCGCTGATGCTCTACGCCGACGCCTTCGTCAGCCCCAGCGGCACCGGCATCACCTACACCGCCACCACTGCGCGCATGATCTACGGCATGGAGCGCAACGGTACGCTGCCGGCGATTCTCGGCAAGGTGCATCCGAAGTACGGCATCCCGCGCCCGGCGATGTGGTTCAACCTGCTGGTGTCGTTCGTCTTCCTGGTCAAATTTCCCGGCTGGGACCAGCTGGCCGAGGTGATCTCGGTGGCCACCATCATCACCTACCTGGTCGGCCCCGTCAGCGTCATGGTACTGCGTCGTACGGCGCCGGGCCTGCACCGGCCGCTGCGCGTGCCCGGCCTGCAGTTCATCGCGCCGCTGGCGTTCACCCTGGCCACGCTGATGCTGTACTGGGCGCGCTGGCCCGAAACCGGCGAGATCATGTTCCTGCTGATCCTGCCGCTGCCGGTGTACTTCTACTACGTCGCCCGCGACGGCTGGAGCGGGTTCGGCCGGCACCTGCGCGGAGCCTGCTGGCTGGTGGCCTACCTTGCCGCCATCGCCGGGCTGTCGTGGATCGGCAGCCCGCAGTTCGGCGGCATGGGCTGGCTCCCCTATGGCTGGGACCAGGGCTGCGTGGCGGCGGCGGCGCTGCTGTTCTACCGCTGGGGCCTGCGCAGCGGCTGGCGCACCCCGGCGGTCGAGGGTGCCGAGGCCGCCGCCGGCAGCCTGCCGTCGTCGTAGAAGCGCGGCGGTTCGCGGCCGGTCTCGCGCCATGGCCCGCTCCCGCGGCAGACGCCTGAACGCCCGCAGCGCGCCGAGCGGCCCGTGAACGACGCCGCCGACCCCTGCCCGAAGTGCGGCTACCAGCGCCTGGCGTCGGACCCGGCGCCGGCCGGCGAGTGCCCGCGCTGCGGCGTGATCTACGCCCGGTACCTGGCCAGCCAGATGCGCTTCGCCGTCAGCACGCGCGTCGTGGCGGTCGGCGACGAGGCGGTGGCGGCGGCGCGTACGGTGGACGAGCTGCCGCTGCGGGCGCGGCTGTGGGGCATGCTGTGGCGGCTGCCGGCGCGCTACGACCCGCTGGTGTTCTGGGGCAGCGCCGCGGTGCTGGCCGGCAGCGTCGCCTGGGGCCTGTGGTTCATGCTCCAGCCGGTCAGCGGCATGAGCATCGGCGGCTCCTTCCTGCACCGCGCCGACCTGCCGTTCCACGAGTTCGGCCACGTGCTGTTCCGGCCCTTCGGCGAGTGGCTGATGTTCCTGGGCGGCAGCCTGTTCCAGTGCCTGATGCCCCTGATCCTGGTCGTCTACTTCCTGCGCTGGCAGCAACAGCCGTTCTCCGCGGCGATGTGCCTGTGGTGGTGCGGGCAGAACTTCATCGATGTCGCGCCGTACATCGCCGACGCCCGCGCCATGGCGCTGCCGCTGGTGGGCGAGTGGTCGGACGAGGTGGTCTCGATCCGCGACCTGCGCCACGACTGGCACAACATCCTGCTGCCGCTTCACGCGCTGGCGCACGACCATCAGCTGGCCGTGCTGGCCAAGCTGAGCGGCTCGGCGCTGATGCTGCTGGCCTGGGCCTGGGGCGGCCTGCTGCTGGCCGGCCAGTACCGCCGGTCTCAGCAGCGGGCCTGAACTCGGCGGCGCCGCCGCGCCAGGGCAGCCAGAGCCGCCAGCGTCGCCGGATCGAAAGCGCCGCCGCCGCCCGAGGCGGGGTCCGCGGCGCCGGCCGCGCCCCCGCTGTCCGCCGGCACGGCCGGCGCATGGCAGCCCACTTTCTGCTCGAACTCCTGCGCCGAGGCGTAATACGTGCCGACCGGGTAGTAGGCGCCCAGGGTCTGCTGTTCGGTGCCCGGCGTGGCGGCCTGCACCGGGTTCGGGAAGCCCGGGTCGGGCAGCATATTGCGCATGATCACGCCGGCCTGAACCAGCGGACCCCAGGGCAGCCAGGCGATGCCGCAGGCCTCGGTGGCGTTGGCGGGGCGGTCGGCCGCGGTGGACACCGCCACCGTGTACATGCCGTCGGCGTCGAGCGGCATGTCCTTGTCCACCCGGCAGTCGTAGGCCTGGGTCGCCAGGTTGCCGGTGCACATCGACCAGAAACGCAGCTGGCCGCCGCCCATGGTGTTCTCGCCCGCGTAGGTCTTCGGCGTGGTCGGCAGCTTCGCCCGGAAGGCGACGACGTTGCCGTAGTCATGCGACACCAGGCTGTAGACGTACTTGTTGTCGGCGTTCTCGCCGAAGCCGGCGGGCAGCTGCCCGGCGACCGCCGCGAGGGGCGGCGTCAGGGCGCCGAGGATCTGGTTGTCGGTGAGGATATTCACCTCGCTGACGGCTGCGTTCTGGTACTTGTGCCAGGCCGGGACGGGCTGGCCGAACAGGCCCAGCGGCGGCAGCGGGTAGTCGGACAGGCCGGCCGCCGCCAGCTCCTGGGTCAGGAACGTCGTATCCGGCACCGGGTCCGGGCAGGTGGGAATGGTGACGCGCGCGCCGCCGGGCAGCACCTCGGTCAAGGTCGGCGGCGGCACGCCGCCGAAGGGCTGGGTGCCCGAGTCGGGCAGGTAGATGCGGTACACCAGCGTCCTGCCGCTGTGCGTGGGGTCGGTGCCGTCGTAATACAGCGTGTTGGCCGGCACGTTCGTCGCCGGTGCCTGCTCGAACAGCACGCGTACCGTGTAGTTGCGCGCCGTCACCGTGCGGTCAGCGCCCGGCAGATAGGGATTGCTGGAACCGGGATCGGGCTGGATCTGCGTGTCGTGCAGGTTGCTGATGCTCTGCAGGGTGGTGCTGTAGGTCTGCAGCGACATGTAGCGCGCGTGCGGGTACTGGCCGGCGATCTCGACATAGCCTGCGGGCAAGGCCGGGATCACCGCGGCGAGATAGCGCGTGGTGATTTCGGGGTAGAGGATGTTCTCCCGGTCGGCGGTGGGCTCGACCAGCCAGGCGCAGCCCTTGTCGGTGACGGCGGCGTGCGCGGCGGACGGCAGCAGCCATGCGGCGAGGATCAACGGCCATGCGGCCGCGGCGGTACGGACCATCGGTGCTCCCCCTGAATAGTCGCCTGTGCGCCGTGGACGGCGTCTGCGACCGACTATACGCGCCGCGACCGCGAGCGGCGCATTGGCGCGGCCGCCAGCCGCCGCTGGCGGCGCGGGGAAGCTTAGGGTTCCCTAGGACCTGCTCACGCTATTTTGATCGCGATCGATAGGGCGTTAACCGGCCCTAGTCGCGGAAGCGGCGGGTCAGCTCGCCGTAGGCGTCGATGCGCCGGTCGCGCAAAAACGGCCACCAGCGGCGCACGTTCTCGCTGCGCGCCAGATCGACGTCCACCACCAGTACTTCCGGCCGCTCGGTCCCGGCCTGCGCCAGGAACTCGCCCTGCGGGCCGGCGACGAAGCTGCTGCCCCAGAACTGCGAGCCCTCGGTCTGCCGGGTCGGATCCGGCTCGAACCCGGTGCGGTTGGCGACCAGCACCGGCAGGCCGTTGGCCACCGCGTGGGCGCGCTGGATGGTGATCCAGGCCTCGCGCTGGCGCGCCTGCTCGTCCTGGTCGTCGGCCGGATTCCAGCCGATCGCGGTGGGGTAGAGCAGCAGCTCGGCGCCGGCCAGGGCCATCAGGCGCGCGCCTTCCGGGTACCACTGGTCCCAGCACACCAGCAGGCCGAGCTTGCCGACGCTGGTCTGGATCGGGGTGAAGCCGAGGTCGCCGGGGGTGAAGTAGAACTTCTCGTAGTAGCCCGGATCGTCCGGGATGTGCATCTTGCGGTACTTGCCGGCGAGGGTGCCGTCCTTCTCCAGCACCACCGCGGTGTTGTGGTACAGCCCCGGCGCGCGCTTCTCGAACAGCGAGCCGACCAGGACGATGCCGAGCTCCTTCGCCAGCTTGCCGAGGTACTCGGTCGAAGGACCGGGAATCGGCTCGGCCAGGTCGAACAGCGCGGTGGACTCGTGCTGGCAGAAATACAGCCCGGTGTGCAGCTCCTGCAGCAGCACCAGCCGCGCGCCCCGGGCGGCGGCCTCGCGGACGCCGGCGGCGGAGGCGGCGAGATTGCGCTCGCGGTCGTTGTCGGCACAGCTCTGCTGCACCAGGCCGACGCGGAGAATGCGGCTCAAGCGCCCAGCTCCTGGGTGGCGTCGAACTGCGCGCCGGCGCGGCGGCTGGCCCAGGACAGGGCCGCGCCGGTGGCGGCACCGGCGGCGGCGCCCAGCGCGGTGAACAGCAGCAGCTTGCCGGCCACGGCGCCGACCAGCACGCCTTTGACGGCACCGGTGGCGGCGCCGACCAGGGCGGCCTTGCGCGGGCTGGCGAGGGTGTCGGAAATCAGGTCCATGATCAGGGTCCGTCGGTGGTGGTCGCTGCGCGCATCGCTGCGCCTGTCACTCTGCACTGCAGGGTGCGCCATCGTCATCCACCGGCGGACCTGCATCAGGCCGCGGCGGGAATCTGCATGGTCACGCAGTGCAGGCTTCCATACTGGTGGATGAGTGCCCTGCATTCAATAGGCACCACTTCGCGATCCGGGAAACAGGGGCGCAGCCGCTCCAGCGCCAGCGCGTCGTTCTTCGCGTCGCCGTACACCGGCACCAGCACGGCGCCGTTGAGGATCAGGAAATTGGGGTAGCCCGCAGGCAGGCGGCGGCCGTCGTCCGGATCGTGGATCGGCGCCGGCAGCGGCAGCGGCACCAGCTTGTAGGGCTTGCCTTCGAAGTCGCGCAGCGCGGCCAGCTCCTGCGCCATCGCCTGCAGGTCGTCGTAGTGCGGATCGCCGCGGTCGTCGCAGGCCTGGTAGGCGATGGTGCGGGCGTCGCAATAGCGGGCGACGGTGTCGATGTGGCCGTCGGTGTCGTCGCCGAGCAGGTCGCCGTGCTTCAGCCACAGGATGCGGCGCACGCCGAGCTTGTCCTTCAGCACCTTCTCGATGCCGGCCCGGTCGAGCTGCGGATTGCGCGTGGCGGCAAGCAGGCAGCGCTCGGTGGTGAGCAGGGTGCCTTCGCCGTCGACCTCGATGGCGCCCCCCTCCAGCACGAAGTCCACCGTTTCCACCGGCGCATCCCAGGCGCCGGCGGTGATCAGGCGCGAGGTGAGCGCATTGTCGCGCTGCGCCGGGAACTTGTTGCCCCAGCCGTTGAAGGTGAAGTCCAGATGCACCGGCTTGCCGTCGCGCATCACCGTGATGGGGCCGTGGTCGCGCGCCCACACGTCGTCATTGGGCACGGCGTAGACCCGCAGGCGCTCGTTCGGCACGCCGGCGGCGACCAGCCGCGCCGCCAGGCCGGGCGCGTCGTGGGCGACGTTGACGTGCAGGTTCTCGTAGCGGGCGATGGCCACGGCGATGGCGAAGAAGTTGCGCTCCACCGACTCGAAGCTGCGCGCGAAGTCGCCGTCCGGGCGCGGCCAGGTCAGCATCACGGCGGATTGGGGCGCCCACTCGGGCGGCAGGAATGCGGAAGGCATGGGATTCCCGGAGGTCGATGCAAAAGTCTGCCGCCGCAGCTTTGCGGCGGGATGACGCGGCAGGCGCCTGGGCGCCGGCGGCTTCAGGAAGCGGGCTTGAGCTGCTCGGTGTGGTAGACCGGCGGCGGGCTGCCCGGCACAACCGTGTCGACCACGTGGGAATGCTCGAAGAACACCGAGAAGCCGGCATAGTCCCAGCGGGTGATCGGCGGGTGCTTCGGCGCGTCGCCGCCGGCCGGCTTGTGCTTGACCTGCGGCTCGCCGAAGCGCTTCAGCACTTGCGCCATGGTCTGGCCCTTGGCCGGAATTCCGGCCGGCTTGGCCGCTGCTTGCTGCGTCGCGGCATCCGGCTGCATCACCACCTCATCGGCCTGGACCGCGAAAGCCAGAGCCAGGAGGCCGCAGCAGAAGGTCGCGGGCTTGAAAGCTGACTTGAGGGTAGGCATGAGCAAAGTCTTTGATTCCGCAGGCGCTTATCCGGAAATATAGCACCCGTTTCGACGCCTTGCACAGCGCCGGCCACGGCTAGTCACGGCGCTGACGCGCATCCGTAACGGCGGGAGTAGAGTATTCAACGCGGCACGAGCCGGTGATGGCGCCCGCGGACGGCGGAACATAAATGCCGAACGCAGGAGGCTGTCGCGGTCCCGGTGCATGAAGGAGGATGCGGTGACGCGGTGCGCAGGGCTGAACACTGTGCGCTGCGGCACCGTAAAGCGTGTCACCACAACACAAGGCCTGAGGGCCTCGGAGACCTGTTATGAAAGTTGCCAAGATGAGTGGTTTCGCCGTTGCCACCGCCGCTGCCGCGCTGTTCCTGGCCGCCCCGATGGCCATGGCCGGCGATGCCGGCGCCAGCGCCGGCGGCAAGTGCGTCGGCGGCAATGCCTGCAAGGGCCAGAGCGCCTGCAAGACCGCCAAGAACTCCTGCAAGGGCCAGAACTCCTGCAAGGGCGAGGGCTTCACCACCGGCATGAGCAAGGCCGACTGCGAGAAGGCCGGCGGCAAGATGGAATCCTCGAAGTAAGGGTTTGGAAACCGGCCGCCCGCCAGGGCGGCCGGTTTCTTTTTGCCGGAACCGGAATTTCTTATGTCCCAGCCTGAGCGCGAACCGCTGCCGCAGCTCGGCTTCGGGCTGGGCCTGCGCCCGGACCACTACGAGCAGATTGCCGCCGCGCCCCAGCGCATCGACTGGTTCGAGGCGATCAGCGAGAACTACATGGTCGGCGGCGGCCGGCCGCTGCGCTGGCTCGAGCGCATCCGCGCCGACTACCCGGTGGTGCTGCACGGCGTGTCGCTGTCGATCGGCAGCAGCGATGCGCTGGACCGCGCCTACCTGATCGAACTCAAGGCGCTGGCCGAGCGGGTGCAGCCGGCCTGGATTTCCGATCACCTGTGCTGGACCGGCATCGCCGGCCGCAACCTGCACGACCTGCTGCCGCTGCCGCACACCATGGAAGCGGTGCGCCACGTCGCCGCCCGCGTGCGCGAGGTGCAGGACTTCCTCGGCCGCCGCATCCTGCTGGAGAACGTGTCCAGCTATGCCGTGTTCCGCGACTCGCGACTGCCGGAGTGGGAATTCCTCAAGGCGATCGCCGAGGAGGCCGACTGCCTGCTGCTGCTCGACGTCAACAACATCTACGTCAACAGCCAGAACCACGGCTTCGACCCACTCGATTACCTGCGCGCGATCCCGCCGCGGCGGGTGCAGCAGATCCATCTCGCCGGCCACAGCCGCAGCGGCGAACTGCTGATCGACACCCACGACCACCCGGTGCCCGAGCCGGTGTGGCAGCTGTATGCCGCGGCGGTGCGCCGCTTCGGGGCGGTCGCCACCATGGTCGAGCGCGACGACCGGATTCCGCCGCTGGCCGAGCTGGTGACCGAGCTGGACCGCGCCCGCGCCATCGCCGCCGACAGCCTGGCGGTGGCGGCGTGAACGGCTCCGCACTGCTCGGCTCGCAGCGGCGCTTCCAGGACCGGCTGCTGCGCGGTGTCGAGGCGACGGACCTGGTCGTCGCCGACGGCAAGGCCGACGCGGCGACGCGCCTTGCCGTGTATGCCGACGCCTATCGCCTGCGCCTGCTGGAAGTGCTAGGCAACGACTATCCGGCGCTGCGTGCGGTGGCCGGCGTCGAGCGTTTCGAGGCCCTCGGCCGCGCGTATATCGAGGCGCATCCTTCCGATACGCCCTCGGTGCGCTGGTTCGGCCGGCACCTGCCGGAGTTCCTCCGCTCCGGCGGCGGGGAGCGGCATGAGCTGTTGGCCGAGCTGGCCGCTTTCGAATGGGCTCAGGGCGAGGTGTTCGACGCGCCGGATGCGCCGGCGCTGGAGCTCGCCGCGGTCGCCGCGGTGCCGCCCGAGTCCTGGCCGGAAATGCGCCTGCTGCTGCAGCCGGCGCTGCGCCGCCTGGACCTGCGCTGGAACGTGACCGAGCTGGTCCAGGCGCAGGAGGCGCAGCGCGACCTGCCCCAAGCGCGGCGCTCGGCGGATGCCGTGCACTGGCTGCTGTGGCGCGACGCGGGCCTGGACATCCGCTGGCGCTCACTCGGCGAGGACGAGGCCGCGGCGCTCGACGCCGCGCGCGACGGCGCCAGCTTCGGCGCGGTGTGCGAGCTGCTGTGCCAATGGGTCCAAGCCGAGGACGCGGCGATGCACGCCGCCGGCCTGCTCAAGCGCTGGATCTTCGACGGCCTGGTGACCGAGCTGGAAGGGATCGGCTAGGTCCCGGCCGGCCCGGGCGGAGCGTCCAGCCAGCCCGCGGCCCGCATGGCGCGGTACAGCAGCTCGTTGCTGAACCACACCACGATCAGCGCGCCGAGCACGTCGCTGAAAAAATGGCCGCCCTGGACGATGCGGGCGAGGCCGATCAGGCTGCCGGCGGCGATGCCGGCGCCGCGCCACTGCCAGCGGCGCCGCGGCCAGATCCAGGCGCCGGTGATGAGGAAAAAGCCGGAGGCGGCATGGCCGCTGACGAAGGAGCAGTTGTGCTGGCACGAGCCGGTCGGCCACAGCGCCGGCACGAACTCGGCCTGGCCGCCGAATTCCTGCAGCTGTTCCGGCCGCGGCCGGCCCCAGTGCTCCTTGAGCAGGCCGTTGACGATCAGGCCGGGGCCGAGGGCGAAGGCCAGCAGGGCGTAGGCGGCGAGATTGCGCACCCGCCGCCGCTTGGTCAGCGCGCTCCAGGCGAGCACGCCGAGCAGGCCGGTGCCGAGCGCCGCGCTGAACCAGCGGGTGCCGTGGTAGAGCAGCTGCACCGGCGCGCTGTGGTCGAGATAGAAGCCCTCGCCGGGACGGTAGAACAGGCGGCTCAGCGGCTCGTCGACGGCCTGGCTCAACTCCAGTGCCAGCAGCGCCACCAGCACCGCCGGCAGGGCCTTGACCAGGCGGTCCCACAGCCAGGACAGGGCCGACTGCTCCGGCGCCTGCGCGCTCACTGCTCGCCCCCGGCGTAGCCCTTGAAGCCCTGCAGGTACCAGGCGCGGTAGTCCAGGGCGTAGTCGCTGTGCACGGTGACGTGGAGCGGCGGCAGCGCCTCGGCCGAGTCGAAGCTGCGCAGCACCTCGGGCGGCAGGCGGCTGGCTTCGGTGATGTAGAGGAAGCTGCGGCCGACCTTGTCGTCCATGCGGGTGTTCAGCGCGTAGTCGTTGTCCATCACCCCATGCGGATTCCACAGCACGGCGTCGAGCGGATGCGGGCGCACGTAGTACATCAGCTCGGCCAGCACGTCGCGCGAATCGCCGAGGAACAGCGCGTCCGGGTACTGGCTGCGCAGCGACTGGGCCTGGCGTCCGAGCTGGGCCCAGCCGCGCACCCGCTTGTAGGGATCGGTCCTGGCCTTCAGGTCGATCACAAAGTAGCGGGTCAGCGCGTCGAAGTGGTAGGCGATCGGCATCAGCGCCACGTTGACGGCGAAGCCGGCGAGGAACACGCCGGTCAGCCCGCGCTGCAGCAGCAGCGCCACCAGGAAGATGGTGGCGGCGGCGTAGGCCATCGCGCCCCAGTTGGCGTTGGCCCGGCCGAGCAGGGCCTGCACGCAGATCAGGCCGAGAAAGGGCAGGGCGAAGCAGGCCAGGAAGCGGCAGCGCGGGTCGGCGTACCAGCCCTGCGGGCGCCACAGGGTCAGCGCGATCCAGGCGCCGAAGAACAGCGGCCCCATCACCGCGAACTGGCCGCCGAGGAAATCGCCGAGGTGGTTCCAGTGCAGGCCGGGGTCGCCGTTGAGGTGGGAGATGTCCTCGGTGTGGCGCAGGGTCGGCCAGCCGTGCTGCGCGTTCCACCACAGGTTGGGCGCGAACACCAGCAGCGCCAGCAGCATCGCGGCGTAGAGCCGGGGGCTGCGCAGGTAACGGCGCAGCGAAGGCGTCAGCGCCAGGTGCAGCAGCACCGACAGGGCGAAGATCACCATGGTGTACTTGGTCAGCAGGCCGCCGCCCGCCGCCGCCCCGGCCAGCAGCCACCAGCCCCAGGCGCCGCCCTGCGTGGCGCGCAGATAGGCGTACAGCGCCAGCACCCAGAACAGGAAGAACGGCACGTCGGTGGAGATGATCAGCGAGGACAGCGACACGCCCGGCAGCAGAAGGAAGGCCAGGGCGCTCCAGAACGCGGTGCGGGCGTCGAACAGGCGCCGGGCGGTGGCCCAGATCAGCAGCGTCACCAGCGGGTAGAGCAGCAGGGCGCCGCTCTTGACGCAGAACGCGCTGTCGCCGCACAGCGAGGTGGTCAGGGCGATCAGCCCGGCGATCACCGGCGGCTTGGAGTAATAGCCCCAGTCCAGGCGCTGCGCCCAGGTCCAGTACTGGGCCTCGTCGACATAGAGGTCCAGGCCGGCGTAGTACAGGCTCAGGGCGCGGTAGCCGGTGACCACGGCCAGCAGCGCCAGCAGCAGCCAGAAGCGGCCGGCACCGGGGGAAGGGGAGGCGGGATTGGGATTCAAGGGGTTGCCCGTCGGATTCAGCGGGACATTCTACCTGGGCCGGTTGGTGCCATTCTGGTCGCAGCCTTGCCCCGGATCGCGTTACCAAGGCGCGGGCCCCCGCCCGGTCGTGCACCGGGGCGTCGCTCGCGCCGTCGGCGCCGGCCGTAAACGGCGCGGCTGCGCCGCCGACACAAGCCCCGTCGCAGCGTCAAAGTTGGCACCAACAGGCCCTTCCTGTGGTCTAATGGCGCTCAAAATCCCCCAGCCCTATGCGAATTCCCTACGAGCTGCTGACCGGCCTGCGCTACACGCGCGCCAAGCGCCGCAATCACTTCATCTCGTTCATCTCCGCCACTTCCATGATCTGCATCGCCCTGGGCGTGGCGACGCTGATCGTGGTGCTGTCGGTGATGAACGGCTTCGAGCGCGAGATGCGCGACCGCATCCTCGGCATGGCCTCGCACGCCATCATCTACCGCCCGGGCGAGGGCATCGCGGACTGGCAGCGGCTGGCCGACCTGGCCCGGCAGAACCCCAAGGTCGAGGCCACTGCGCCCTACATCGAGGGCGAGGCCATGCTGCGCGAGGGCGGCGACCTGTCGGGCACGCTGCTGCGCGGCATCGACCCCGAGCAGGAGCAGACCGTGTCGGAGATCGGCCAGCACATGAAGTCCGGCAAGCTGGAGGACCTGCGCCCCGGCGAGTTCAACCTGGTGCTGGGCGTGGAACTGGCCGAGCAGCTCGGCGTGGACGTCGGCGACAAGGTCGACCTGATGATCCCGGTCGCGACCGTCACCCCCGCCGGCATCCTGCCGCGCTTCCGCCGCTTCAACGTGGTCGGCATCTTCCAGGTCGGCATGTACGAGTTCGACCGCGGCCTGGTGCTGCTCAACATCCACGACGCCGCCGCGCTGTACCGCATGGGCGACCGCGTCACCGGTGTGCGCCTGAAGCTGCACGACCTGTTCGAGGCCCCCACGGTGGCGCGGCAGATCGCGCAGCAGCTGCCGCAGCTGGTCTACATCAGCGACTGGACACGCCAGCACGCCAACTTCTTCCGCGCGGTGGCGACCGAAAAAACCGTGATGTTCCTGATCCTGTCGCTGCTGGTGGGCATCGCCGCGTTCAACATCGTCTCCACCCTGGTGATGGTGGTGCAGGAGAAGCAGGCCGACATCGCCATCCTGCGCACGCTCGGCGCCACGCCGCGCTCGATCATGGTGATCTTCATGATGCAGGGCTCGATCATCGGCATCGTCGGCACCGTGTTCGGCGTCGCGCTGGGCGTGGCCCTGGCGCTCAACGTCACCACCCTGGTGCCGCTGCTGCAAGCCGCCACCGGCCACCAGTTCCTCGACCCCAGCATCTACTACATCAGCGACCTGCCGTCCGAGCTGACCGCGCGCGACGTGATCAAGATCAGTTTCCTGTCGCTGGCGCTGGGGCTGTTGTCGACCTTGTATCCCGCCCTGCGCGCCGCGCGCGTGCAGCCGGCCGAGGCGCTGCGCTATGAGTGATGCGGCCCAGTTCCCCTCTCCCCCCAGGAGAGGGGCTAGAGGTGAGGGGCGCACCTCGAAGATTGCGCTACAGCCGGATATGCTCGACTTCGCTAGAACCCTGCGCCGCGAGCAAACCGATGCCGAAATCCTGCTTTGGTATTTGATCCGGGGCCGCAGGCTTTCGGGGCTCAAGTTTCGACGTCAATACCCGCTGCCACCCTACGTGCTCGATTTCTATTGCGACGAGTTATCGATGGCAGTTGAACTGGACGGGGGCCAGCACAACGCTGACAGCGAGGTCGCACGAGACCAAAGACGCGATCAGTTCATTCGTGCCAGAGGCATTGAGGTAGTTCGTTACTGGAACCATGACGTGCTGTTGAAAACCGAAGAAGTGCTCGAAGATTTGCTGCGGCGTGCTTCCTTGAAACTGCGCCCCTCACCCCTTACCCCTCTCCCGGGGGAAGAGGGGAACGGAGCAGGTGCATGAGTGAGCTGAACGGCTACGTCATCGCCGCGCGCGACCTCGGCAAGACCTTCGACGACGGCCGCCTGCGCCTGCAGGTGTTCAAGGGCATCGACTTCCGCCTGGCGCGCGGCGAGCGCGTCGCGGTGGTCGGCGCGTCCGGCGCCGGCAAGAGCACCTTCCTGCACCTGCTCGGCGGGCTGGACGCGCCCACCACCGGCGAGGTCTGGGTCACCGGCAAGCAGATGAGCCTGCTGTCCGACGCCGAGCGCGGACATCTGCGCAACGAGTCGCTGGGCTTCGTCTACCAGTTCCACCACCTGCTGCCGGAGTTCACCGCGCTGGAGAACGTGGCGATGCCGCTGCTGATCCGGCGCCAGCGGCGCGAGCAGGCGTTCGAGACCGCCGCCGCGCTGCTCAGGCGCGTCGGCCTGGGCGAGCGCCTGGAGCACAAGCCGGGCGAGCTGTCCGGCGGCGAGCGCCAGCGCGCGGCGGTGGCGCGCGCCCTGGTGACGCGGCCGGCCTGCGTGCTGGCCGACGAGCCGACCGGCAACCTCGACACCCGCACCGCCGCCACCGTGTTCGACCTGATGCTGGAACTGAACCGGGAGCTGGGCACCAGCCTGGTGGTGGTGACCCACGACCTGCGCCTGGCAGCGCGCATGGATCGCATCTGGCAGCTGGAAGGCGGCACCCTGCATGCGTACAGCGGCGACGCCGCTGCCGCGGGTGGGCCGGGGGCCTGAGCCCGCGGTAGGCGGTGCCGGCGCGGCACGGCCGCGCCCCGGCGTGCTGCTCCCCGTCGTCCTGTTCACCGCCGGCGCCCTCGCGGTGCTGGCGCTGCCGTCCCTGCCGCCGCCGTCCTGGCTGGCCCTGGCCTGCGTGCCGGCGCTGCTGCCCTGGCCCTGGCGGCGCTTCTACGCAATGTTGCTGCTGGGCGCACTGCTGGCAGTGTGGCGCGCGCAGGGCACGATCGACGGCCGCTGGCCCCTGGCGCGCAGCGATGAGGAGGTGGAGGTGGCAGGGCGCATCGCTTCGCTGCCGCAGCAGCGCCTGTCCGCCGGCGCGCACGAGGGCGGCGCGGACGACGCGGAAGGCGGCGCGCCGGAACCGGCGCGCTACGACTGGCGCTTCCTGTTCGCGCCCGCCGACGCTGCGCTGCCGTCGCGCATCCGCGTCTCCTGGTACCACAGCGAGCAGCGTCCGCAGGGCGGCGACTGCTGGATCCTGCGCCTGCGGCTGCGTGCGCCGCACGGCCCGCTCAACCCCGGCGGCTACGACTACGAAGCCTGGCTGTTCGAGCAGGGCATCGGCGCCACCGCCACGGTGCGGGAAGCCGCGCCCTGCGCCGAAGGTTCCGGCTACCGGCTGCTGCGCGCCCGCCAGCAGGTGGTGAACCGCCTCGAGCAGTGGCTGCCCGGCGATCCGGCGCTGGGCCTGGTCGCCGGTCTCGCCGTGGGCGACCGCTCGCTGCTGCAGGAGCAGGACTGGGACACCTTCCGCATCACCGGGACTTCGCACCTGATGGCGATCGCCGGCCTGCACATCGGCATGGTGGTGGCCGCGGTCTACCTGCTGCTGCGCTGGCTATGGTCGGCGGTGCCGGCGCTGTGCCTGCGCCTGCCGGCGCAGAAGGCGGGGATGCTCGGCGCGGTGCTGGCCGCCGTCGCCTATGCCCTGATGTCCGGCTTCGAGCCGCCCGCGCAGCGCGCTCTGCTGATGCTGCTGTTCGGCTTCGCCGCGCTCTGGTTCGACCGGCCCTCGCTGGTGCCGCGGGCGCTGGGCCTGGCCTGGCTGCTGATCGTCGCCGCCGATCCGCTGGCCCTGCTCAGCCCCGGCCTGTGGCTGTCGTTCACCGCGGTGGCGGCGATCTTCTTCGTCGGCTCCGGCCGGCTCGGGCCGCGCCGCCGCTGGCGCGAGCTGCTGATGCTGCAGCTCACCTTGAGCCTGGCGCTGCTGCCGCTGACGTTTTATTTCTTCCAGGGCGGCGGCTGGCTCGGGCCGCTGGCCAACCTGGTGGTGGTGCCGCTGTTCACCCTGCTGCTGCCGGCCCTGTTGCTGGCCCTGGGCCTGAGCGCGCTGGCGCCGTTCCTGGGCCTGCCGCTGCTGCACGCTGTGGCGCAGGCCATCTACGCGGTGCGCGCCGGCCTGGGCTGGGCCGCCGACCACGCGCCGCAGGCATGGATCGCCGCCAGTCCGCAGCCGGCGTTGCTGCTGCTCGCCCTGCTCGGCATGTTCCTGCTGCTGGCGCCGCGCGGACTGCCGCTGCGCGGACTGGCCGTGCTGTGCTTCCTGCCGCTGTTCCTGCCGCGGGACACGGCGCCGGAGGAAGGTTACGAGCTGGCCGTGCTCGACGTCGGCCAAGGCCTCGCCGCCGTGGTGCGGACCTCGCACCACACCCTGTTGTTCGACGCCGGGCCGGCGTTCTCGGACGTCTCCGACGCCGGCCGCTCCGAGGTCGTGCCCTACCTGCTGAGCCAGGGCGTGCACGAGCTGGACCTGATGGTCATCTCCCACGCCGACATGGACCACCGCGGCGGCGCGCCGACGGTGCGCCGCCTGCTCGAGGTGGACCGGGAGATCGGCGCCGCTTCGGACATCCCCTGCCGCGCCGGCCAGGCCTGGAGCTGGGACGGTGTCGCCTTCGAGATCCTCAACCCGCCGGCCGATGCGCCGCCGCAGGCCGGCGGCGCCCGGGCCATCCCCGGCCTGAGCAGGTCCGCGGCGCGCTGGTGGCGCAACAACGGCGGCTGCGTGCTGCGCGTCGGCATCAACGACCACAGCGCGCTGCTGCCCGCCGACATCGAGGCGCCGGCGGAAAAGCGGCTGGTGGCGGAGCGCCAGGACGACCTGTTCGCCGACGTGCTGGTGGCGCCGCACCACGGCAGCAAGACGTCCTCGACCGCCGATTTCGTCGAGGCGGTGCAGCCGCTGGTGGTGATCTTCCCGGCCGGCTGGCACAACCAGTTCCGCTTCCCGCGCGCGCCGGTGGTGCAGCGCTACCTGGAGCAGAAGTCGGCGCTGCACATGACCGGCAACGGCGGCACGGTGACGGTCAGGGTCACCGCCGCGGGCATCCAGGAGGTGCACGACTGGCGCGCCGAACACCCGCGCCTGTGGCGCGAGGCGGCGGAGCCGGTGCCGCTGGATCTGAAATGATCCGGCTTACAGCTGCGTCGGATTCGGCGCGTCGCCGTAGACCTTCTTCGGGTCAAAGGCCTTCTGGTCTTCCTCGAACTTCAGCACGCGGTTGAAGTCGCCGGGGCCGACCGGCACCGAACGGTAGAAGCAGGAGCGGTAGCCGACGTGGCAGCTGGCGTCGCCGGGAATCTGCACGCGCAGCCACACCGCGTCCTGGTCGTCGTCGATGCGCAGCTCCACCACCTTCTGCACCAGGCCGCTGGTGGCGCCCTTGTGCCACAGCACCTTGCGCGAGCGCGACCAGTAGTGCGCCTCGCCGGTGGCGATGGTGCGCTTCAGCGCTTCCTGGTTCATGTAGCCGAGCATCAGCACTTCGCCGGTGCTGGCGGAGGTGGTGACGCAGGCGATCAGGCCGTGCTCGTCGAACTTCGGCGCCAGTTCGGTGCCTTCCTCGACTTGCTCGATGGAAACGCGGGCGGAGAAGGGGACGTCGGGTTCGGAGCTCATGGCGGACCGGTGTCGCTGTGCAAGCGGGGGCATTCGCGGGGGCGCCTTTATAGCACAAAGGGCCGCCGCTTCGGCATGGCCGCCTAGCGGCGGTTGAAGTGCGGCATCGGGTGGGGCCGCGGCAGCGGCCGTGGCGCCGGGCGCGGGCCGGCGGGGCGGGGATAGGGGTGGGGCGTGCCGCCCTGCGGCGGCCGGCCCCAGCCCGGACCGGGCGGCCCGAGGCCCGGGTGGTGCCAGGGATGGCGTTCGCCCGGGTAGCCGCCGTAATAGCCGTAGCCGCAGGCATAGCACCAGGAATAAGGGCCATAAGGCCAGACCTCGAAGCTGTCCCAGTACGGATCCCAGCCGGGCGCGTAGCCGTACCAGGAATAGGGGTAGTAGCGGGGCGGCGGATTGGCCGGCTCGCTGGCGCAACCGGCGACCAGCAACCCCAGGAACAGCGCCAGGCTCAGCGCCCGGCGCGGTCCAAGCGTCTGTTTTTTCTTGGGATGGCGCCAGGGTTTCATGCCGGATGGGCTCAGGCGGCGGCCACCGCGCCCTTCATCACGCCCTCGTAGGCGCGCACCTCGACCGCCTGGCCGGGCCGCTCCGCGGCGCAGCGGGCGGCGAGGTGCTCGGCGATGCGCTCCACCGTGCTGTCGCCGTCCAGCAGGTCGCAGCGCGCTTCCGGCAGTTCCAGCTCGAAGGCGCCCTCGTTGGCGGTGTAGGCGAAGCGCAGGCGCCCGTTGGCCCGGCCCGCCAGGTCTTCGCGCGTGCCGAGGTAGATGTCGCGCCAGCGCTGCGCCCAGGCCGATTCCAGAGCCGCGTCGCGCGCGCCGCCGACGCGCACCTGCAGGCGCGAACGGTGGCCATGGGCGATGCGCTGGCAGCAGCCGGCATGCTTCTTCAGGCCGTGGGTGTAGTGATAGTAGGGACCGTCGATGCGCTCATGGCGCAGGGTGAGACCCACCGCGGCGACGTTGGGCGGCACTTCGCGCGCCAGGATCGGCTGCAGGTGCGCCGCCAGGCTGGCGCTGTCGACCTGTTCGGCGTCGAGCAGGGTCAGGGCCTGCGGCGGGGCGTGGTGCTCGATCGCGCCGGCGGCGCCGCGGAATTCCAGGCTGACCCGCGCCGCGGAGCGCTGCAGGCTGAGGCCCGCATGGCGCGCCGGGACCACCAGGGTATGGTCGGCGCTGCTGTCGAGCGCCCGCTTCAGCCGCTTCTTCACCTCGCCGAAGTCCAGCAGCATCGACTGGTCATCGAGGTCGCCGTCCAGCTCGATGTCCACGATCCAGCTCTCGCCGACCAGGCCGCGCTGCGCGTCGAGGAAGGCGCAGTCGATCACGGTCAATTGCTCTACGAACAGGCGGGTCATGGCAAGATGGGCGCAGTGAAGAATGGAGAGCGAAGCGATGCGTGCGTGTGTGGCGAGCATTTTAACAGCCGGCCTGCTGGCGGCCCTGCCGGCCGGCGCCGACGTGGTCAATGCTGAGGCCGGCGGCTTCCAGAGCAAGACCACGCTGACCATCGCGGCGCCGCCCGCCTAGCCGGTGATGCCGGCGGCAT
>DASRFD010000065.1:0-2723 GCA_035651715.1 Nevskia sp. | reverse complement strand
GCCAGCTTGATGTTGCGGCGGATGCGCGTCTGGAAGATCCGCGCCTTGGCCCACGGCGCCGCCGTCCCCCGGCTCCGGTCGAGGAAGCCCTGCAGATCGTCGATGACTTCCTGGGCGAGCTTCGTGCCGCTCTCGTAAAGCGATAGGACAATCCCTGTCACCTTTAGCGCCGGATTGATCCGCTTGGCGACCAGTGCCGTCGTCTCGAAGAGCTTGCCCATGCCGTGCAGGGCCAGGAAGTGCGGCTGCAGCGGAATGAATACCTCCGACGCGGCGGCCAGGGCGTTGAGCGTCAGTACCCCCAGCGACGGGCCGCAATCCATGATCACAAAGTCGAACGCGCCTTCGTCCTGAAGTAACAGATCGCGGAGAATGACCTCACGGCCAACGACGCCGGCCAACTCGACCTCGGCCGCGGCGAGATTGATGTCCGAGCCGCAGACCCACAGGTTTTCGGCCACCCGGCGGCGGACCTCGGCGAGAGGCCGGTTGTGGATGAGCACATCGTAGAGCGAGGGCATTTTGCCGTCCGGCGCGATACCGAGGTGCGTGGTCGCGTGAGCCTGGGGATCGAGGTCGAGCACGCAGACCCGCTGGCCTTGCCGCGCCAGTGCGGCCGCCAGGTTGACCGCCGTGGTCGTCTTGCCGACGCCGCCCTTCTGGTTGATGATGGCGATCCGTCGCATGGTCGGCTCCGTGGGTCGTCCGTGATTCCGGGCCGGGATTATACCGGTCATCGCGGCGCGGCGCGAACCCCAACGAGGCGAAGCAGACAGGACGCTCCGAGGGGGGGTGCATTCCCGTTTCTGCGCTAGGCAGCGGCTCGAAGCCGGCTGGGTCCGGCGGCTCGGGCGTAGGGGCGCGGGCGTGACCAGTAGGCGTTGGCGCGATCGTCTTCGCTGAGGTAGGCCGCGCGCAACTGCAGCATCGCTTCGGCCCCGCCGTCGAGCCAAAACTTCTCGCTGCCTTTCAGACGCCGGTTGATCTGCTTGATCGTCGACTCCACCGGCGCGCTGCTCGTCGGCAATCCCAAACGCCGGTAGTGTGGATAGTCCATGCGCGTGCGATTGTTCTGGACGTAGCGCAGGGCATCCTGCACCACCTGACGCGGGTCATTGTCTGCCGCATCGGCTGGCGGCTCGCCCAAGGCCGCTGCCGCCTTGCGGAGACTGGCGAGCAAGGGCTTGAGCTGTCCCGACCAGGCCCAGCGCAACCACTGCACATACTGCTTCCAGGCCCGGTTCCGATCCTTCTTCCAGGCATGGGCCGCGTCATGCAGGTAAGCCAACAGATGGACAAAGTCTAAGATGCCGACGAAGCCCCACGGCACCAGGTGCATCTCGAAGAGCGTCCAGTTGTACGGCTGTCCGTCGCAGACGCAGGCTTTGTGGCGGGCACGGTCCAGGCCGCGACGCTTCACTTCCGCCGCCATCTGCCAGCCAAAGGTTTCGCTGTCGGCCATGCTGGCCACCACCGTGCGCACACGCTTCCTGGAGCTGGGTCGCCGCCGCTTCTTCTGGGCACGCTTCTTGGCCGGTGCCGCCGACGCCCGACCTAACGCTGGCCGGCTACGTCTCTTCACTTCTGCTGCCAATCGTGCCACCCGCGGCGGATCGAGAAACTTGCTGGGCGGCTCCGGCTGCGGATCATTCACTGATTCCGAGGAAGAGAGGCTCAAGCAACAGGCCACCTTCGTCTCGCGCCACTTCGCATCCTGCACCCCCCGGCCGGCGTCCTCGGCACGGGTTTGCAGACGACCGCCATCCAGCATCACCGCCGCCGCCTTCGGCGCCGCCGCATAGGCACAGACCAGCTTGTCCTCACGAAAGGCCTGAACTTCCCGGTCCCGCGCCTGCTCCCACTCGTGCCCTACACGCGCGCTCAAACGCTGCAAATGCGTGCTGCTGATCGACACCTCTGCCAGCGCCTTCAGGTCCTGACTGGCATCCTTGAAGGACGCCGCCTTACTCGCCTGACGCACCGCCTTCTCCAAGAGCCGGGGGCTGTATCTCTCCGTCCCCAATTTCAGCTTGTGGTCCAGCGGAAAAAAAAACGATCCGGCACTTCTGGCACCGCCACTGCTGCCGTCGCAGCTTGATCTCCCCAGCCCGCGTCGTCAGCTCCCGCTCCGGCAACTTCTCTTTAGCCTTGGTCCGCCGCTCCCCAGGCTGTTGACACTTGGGACAGCAAGGTGGCTGTTTCTCCGACGGACACACCTCCCGATCCGCTGCCGCATGCTCCTCTAAAAGAAATGCCGCCAACTCCTGGCCCAACAGGCAGGCCATGTCTTCGCGCTCCGTGAACGTCACCAGTTGATCCTGGTGCGCCTTGCCGAACATCCGCTCGAAGGCTTGCCCGGCACGCGCCAGCCATCGCTCGCGAAGTGCCTCCCGATCCTTCCGACGCAAAAGTGACCGACCTTCCATGGCCGCTCCTCCGATAGAGGGTGAAAACGCGATCAGCTGACTGGAAATCATCCTACCCTGAAAAACCGGGCGCAGGAACGGGAATGCACCCATCGCTCACCAGAATGTTGTCAGCGGCAGCCACTCCGTGGTAGTCTCAGGAACGCTCTTACCACGGGTGAGCATGCTGCGGATTGGCCAGAGTGAGTCGCGCTTTTGCGAAGGATCGTCCCGGCGGGAGGTCCTGCGCGCGGGCGGCCTGGCCGGATTGGGACTGGCACTTCCCCAGCTGTTGCAGGCTCGCTCCGCGGCGGCGCC
>DASRFD010000064.1:0-9274 GCA_035651715.1 Nevskia sp. | reverse complement strand
CCAGGAACGTCAAGCTGAAGACCCGCTTTGCTTTCTCCCGCAACGACCTGGACCTGCCGGGGAGGCTGATCGAGGAAACCGGCCGTACCGTAGTGTTCCTGCCGCGGGCACATGATTCGTGGGTCTTTTCCGGCTTGAACGCCTTCGACAAAGACATGGTGACTATCAGCGACCCCAAGGCGGCCGGCGCTGCGGCGACCGACGGCACGCAGTAAACGGGCGATTCGGGCCTTCGGCTTGGCCAAGCCCGCCATTCCGGCTATAATTCGCCTCTTGTTCAGGTTTTTCAGCAGGTTAAGCCCATGGCTCGCGTTACCGTCGAAGATTGTCTGGCCCGCATCCCCAACCAGTTCGAGCTGACCCTGGTCGCCGCCAAGCGCGCCCGCCAGCTGGCTCGCGGCGCCGAGGCGCGCCTGCCCTGGGGCAGCCACAAGTCGACCGTGCTGTCGCTGAAGGAAATCGCCGACGGCCACATCGGCACCGCCGTGCTGAGCGAGGCCGACCTGCCCGCCATCCAGCAGCCGAAGATGGAGCTGGAAGCGCTGGATCCGAGCTTCGATCTCTAAGCTCGCGCCGCGAATCGCAAAAAAGGGCCGCAAGGCCCTTTTTTGTTGCCCGCCTTTCCCAGGCCGGCGGGCGCCGCCGTGCTGAAGGCGACTTCGTGCGCCATGGCCCCTATATACTCGGCCCATGGAGTTGCCGGTCATCAGATGCATGCGCAGCGCGCGGCGCGCCCCGTGGGCATGACCGCGGTCCAGGCGCGGCTGCGCCCGCAACCGGGCTAGCCGCCGGCAGGGCCGGCGCTGGCGCCAGGCGCCGCGGAAGCCGAATTTGATGAAGTGGGCAGGGACCCGGCGGAGCGTCGCCGTGTCCTTGCGGTCCGCCAAGCTGCCCCAAGTCTATACTCAAGCCATGGAATTCCCGGTCATCCAGCGCATCGGCACCGCGATCCGTACGCAGCGCGTCGCGCGCGAGTACGGCATCGAGGCCCTGTCGCGCGTGCTGCAGGAATACCTGCCGGAAGACCAGATCGCCGACGTGCGCCGCGCCTACGAGTTCGGCGCGCGCATGCATTCCGGCCAGGCGCGCCAGTCCGGCGAGCCTTACATCTACCACCCGCTGGCGGTGGCGCGCATCCTGGCCGAGATGCGCCTCGACGCGACCACCCTGTGCGCCGCCATCCTGCACGACGTGATCGAGGATACCGCCGTCGACAAGGCGGAGGTGGCGCGCCAGTTCGGCAAGGACGTGGCCGAGCTGGTCGACGGCGTCAGCAAGTTCCACCGCGTCGAGGGCATGACCCGCGCCGAGCAGCAGGCGGAGAGCGTGCGCAAGCTGCTGCTGGCGATGGCGCAGGACCTGCGCGTGATCCTGGTCAAGCTCGCCGACCGCCTGCACAACATGCGCACCCTGGAGAGCACCGAGCCGGCCAAGCGCCGCCGCGTGGCGCGCGAGACGCTGGAGATCTACGCGCCGATCGCGCAGCGCCTGGGCATCAACACCCTGCGCACCGAGCTGGAAGACCTCAGCTTCCTCAACCTGCACCCCAAGCGCTACGGCGTGTTCCAGAAGGCGGTGAACGACCGCCTCGGCGACACCAAGAGCCTGATCAAGGAGTTCGAGCACAAGCTCGAGCGGGCGCTGCGCGAGGAGGGCATCGGCGCCTCGGTGGTCGGCAGGCAGAAGAACCTCTACGCGGTCTACGAGAAGATGCAGCGCAAGCGCCTGCGCTTCCTCGACGTGATGGACCTGCTCGGCTTCCGCATCCTGGTGACCAAGGTCGACGACTGCTACCGCGCCCTCGGCGTGGTGCACCACGTCTACCGCCCGATTTCCGAGCTGTTCAACGACTTCATCGCCAACCCCAAGGTCAACGGCTACCAGTCGCTGCACACCACCTGCGTCGGCCCGCAGGGCCGCAAGATCGAGGTGCAGATCCGCACCCGCGACATGCACCACATCGCCGAGAGCGGCATCGCCGCGCACTGGCAGTACAAGCTCGGCGGCAAGGGCGACCCCGGCTCGGCGCCGCAGGTGCGGGCGCGCGAGTGGCTCGGCAACCTGTTCGAAATGCAGGGCGGGGCCGGCGCGCTCGACTTCATCGAGAACGTCAAGGTCGACCTGTTCCCGGACGAGGTCTACGTCTTCACCCCCAAGGGCCAGATCCGCCGCCTGCCGCGCGGCGCCACCGCGGTGGACTTCGCCTACTCGGTGCACTCCGAGCTGGGCGACCACTGCGTCGCGGCGCGCATCGACCAGCAGCTGGAGCCGCTCAACACGCCGCTGCAGAACGGCCAGACGGTGGAGATCATCACCGCCCGCCATGCCCGGCCCAACGCGGCCTGGCTCAACTACGTCAAGACCGCCAAGGCCCGCTCGCACATCCGCAACTTCCTCAAGAACCAGCGCGAGGACGAGGCGATCCGCCTCGGCCGGCGCCTGCTCGAGATCGCGCTGCGCGAGCTGCACATCCCGCTGTCCTCGCTCAAGGAGGGCTCGACCGAGGCGGTGCTCAAGGTCTTCAACCTGCAGGACATGGAAGACCTCTACATCTCCATCGGCACCGGCGCGCGCCTGGCGCCGCTGGTGGCGCGCCACTTCCTGCCCGACCCGAACAAGGCCACCACGCCGGGCGAGAGCGTGCCGCTGCAGGTCGAGGGCACCGAGGGCCTGGTCATCGACTACGCCAAGTGCTGCCACCCGATTCCGGGCGACGACATCTGCGGCTACGTCAGCGTCGGCCGCGGCATCGTCATCCACCGCCTGGAGTGCCGCCACGTGCAGGCGCGCAAGGGCGGTCCGCAGGAGCGGGTGCCGCTGATCTGGTCGGAGAAGGTCCAGGGCGACTTCCTCGCCGAACTCAAGCTCAAGGCCGAGAACCGCCGCGGCCTGCTGGCGATGGTCGCCGGCGAGATCTCCAGCGCCGGCGCCAGCATCGAGAACGTGCAGATGCCCGAGCGCGACGGCTCGGAGGCGCTGGAGATGCGCTTCGTCGTCACCGTGCGCGACCGCGTGCACCTGGCGCGGGTGCTGCGCCGCCTGCGCCGGCTGGCGCCGGTGCAGCGCGTGGTGCGGGTCTAGAAGCGGTTGCCAGTTCCCGGTTGTTGGTTGTCAGTGGGCCGGGTTTTGGCTTCTACTAACCACTTAAGAACCGACCACCGGCAACTTTCTTTATGACCCGCCAGATCATCCACACCGACCAGGCCCCCGCCGCCATCGGCACCTATTCGCAGGCGGTGAAGTGCGGCAACACCGTCTACCTGTCCGGCCAGATCCCGCTCGACCCGGCCACCATGCAGCTGGACAACGCCACCATCGAGGCCGAGATCCACCGCGTGTTCCGCAATCTGCGGGCGGTGGCCGAGGCCGCCGGCGGCGGCCTCAAGGACGTGGCCAAGCTCAACGTCTTCCTCACCGACCTGGCGCATTTCCCCAAGGTCAACGAGATCATGAGCGAGTACTTCAGCCAGCCGTTCCCGGCGCGCGCCGCGATCGGCGTGGCCAGCCTGCCGCGCGGCTCGCGCGTCGAAGCGGACGCGATCCTGGTGCTTGGATAAGCCATCGCCGCGGGGCGGCGCCGTGCGCCTGCGGCGGCCGGGCGAGAAGCCGCCGCTCACGCTCGCCACCCAGGTCACCTACCTCAAGGGCGCCGGCCCGGCCGTGGCGGAGAAGCTGCGCGCGCTCGACATCGTGCGCGTGCAGGACCTGCTGTTCCACCTGCCCAACCGCTACGAGGACCGGCGCCGCATCGTGCCTCTGATGGAGCTGAAGGCGGGCGAGGAAGCGCTGGTGCGCGGCAAGGTGGCCGCGGCCGACGTGCGGTTCGGCCCGCGCCGCAGCCTGCGCGTGGCGATCGACGACGGCGGCAGCGGCCTGCTGCTGCGCTTCTTCCATTTCAACGAGCAGCAGAAGGACGGGTTCGGCGCCGGCCGCTGGGTGCGCGCCTACGGCATGGTGCGCGCCGGCGCCAACGGCCTGGAGATGGTGCACCCGGAATACCGTGTCGCCGACGACCCGGCGCTGCTGCCGGCCGAGCCCAAGCTCACGCCGATCTACCCGCTGGCGGCGGGCGTCACGCAGCCGCGTTTGCGCGGCCTGATCCAGCAGGCGCTGGAGATCGCCGCGCGCGACCCGGGTTTCAACGCCGAGCTGCCGGGCCTGGCCGGGCCCGACACCATGAGCGCGCTGCGCGCCCTGCACGAGCCCGCCGGCGCCGACCTGGGCGACCTGCTGCTGGAGCGCCATCCGGCCCAGCTGCGCCTGCTGCGCGAGGAATTGCTGGCGCACCAGCTGTGCATGCGCCTGCTGCGCCGGCGCACCCTGGCCCAGCCCGGCGCGCGCATCGAGCACGTGCTGCCGGCCTCGGCGAAATTGCAGGAGAAGCTGCCGTTCGCGCTGACCGGCGCGCAGCGCCGCGTCATCGGCGAGATCGCCCACGACCTCGCCTCGGGCAAGCCCATGCTGCGCCTGGTGCAGGGCGATGTCGGCTGCGGCAAGACCGTGGTCGCCGCCACCGCCATGCTCGGCACGGCGCAGGCCGGCATGCAGGCGGTGCTGATGGCGCCGACCGAGCTGCTGGCCGAGCAACATGCCCACAACCTCGCCGGCATGATGGGCGCGATGGGCCTGCGCCTGGGCGTGTTGTCCGGCCGCCTGAAGAAGGCCGAGCGCGACGAGGCGCTGCGCCAGGCCGCGCTGGGCGAGATCAAGGTGTGGGTCGGCACCCACGCGCTGTTCCAGGAAGAGGTCCGCTTCGCCCGGCTCGGCCTGGTGGTGGTGGACGAGCAGCACCGCTTCGGCGTCGGCCAGCGCCTGGCGCTGCGCGACAAGGGCCCGCGCGGCGTCACGCCGCACCAGATGATCATGTCGGCGACGCCGATCCCGCGCACCCTGGCGCAGACCCTCTACGCCGATCTGGATGTGTCGGTCATCGACGAGCTGCCGCCGGGCCGCACCCCGGTGCAGACCGTGGCCCTGTCCAACGAGCGCCGCGCCGAGGTGCTGGAGCGCATCGGCCAGGCCTGCGCCGCCGGGCGCCAGGCCTACTGGGTCTGCACCCTGATCGAGGAGTCCGACCAGCTGCAGGCGCAGGCCGCCGAGGAAACCTACCGCCAGCTGCGCACCGAGCTGCCGCAGCTGCGCGTCGGCCTGGTCCACGGCCGCCTCAAGCCGGCGGAGAAGGACGCGCAGATGCGCGCCTTCCAGAACGGCTCGACGCAGCTGCTGGTCGCCACCACGGTGATCGAGGTCGGCGTCGACGTGCCCAACGCCAGCATCATGATCATCGACAACGCCGAGCGTCTCGGCCTGGCCCAGCTGCACCAGCTGCGCGGCCGGGTCGGCCGCGGCGCCAACGCCAGCCAGTGCGTGCTGCTGTACCAGCCGCCGCTGGGCGAGGGCGGCAAGGCGCGCCTGGAGGTGATGCGCACCACCCACGACGGCTTCAAGATCGCCCAGCACGACCTGGAGCTGCGCGGCCCCGGCGAGCTGCTGGGGCGCCGCCAGACCGGCCTGATCGGCCTGAAGATCGCCGACCCCGTGCGCGACGCCGGGCAGATTCCGGCCCTGCAGAAGCTGGCGGACCAGTGGCTCGGCAAGCAGCCGCAGGCGGCGAAAATGCTGATCGCGCGCTGGGTGGGGGACGCGGAGAAATATGCGCAGGTGTGATGGGCGGGCCGCCGGGCTCAGGATGGCAAAACAATGAACTCCCGCCTGCGCGACTACGCCCTGCTGATGCGCCTGGACCGGCCCATCGGCATCTGGCTGCTGCTGTGGCCGACCCTGTGGGCCTTGTGGTTCGCGGCAGGCGGGGTGCCGCCACTCGATCTGCTGGCAGTGTTCGCCGCCGGCACGGCGCTGATGCGTTCGGCCGGTTGCGTCATCAACGACTTCGCCGACCGCGGGTTCGATCCGCACGTCGAGCGCACCAAAAACCGGCCGATCGCGGCGGGGCGGGTGTCGCCGCGCGCGGCGCTGCTGCTGTTCGCCGGGCTGTGCCTGGCGGCGCTGGCGGTGGCGTCGCGGCTCAACGCCGCCGCGCTGTGGCTGTCGCTGCCGGCGGTGGCGCTGGCGGCGAGCTATCCCTTCGCCAAGCGCTTCCACAGCCTGCCGCAGGCGCACCTGGGCATCGCCTTTTCCTGGGGCATCCCGATGGCCTACGCCGCGCTGCGCGGCGCGGTGCCCTGGGCCGACGCCGGGCTGCTGATGGCGGCGAACCTGTGCTGGGTCATCGCCTACGACACCTACTACGCCATGAGCGACCGCGAGGACGACCTCAAGATCGGGGTGAAATCCAGCGCCATCCTGTTCGGCCGCCACGACCGGCTGATCATCGGCCTGCTGCACGCCGCGGCGCTGCTGCTGCTGGCCTGGATCGGCGCCCGCGCCGGGCGCGGGCCGGCGTACTGGCTTGGACTGGCGGCGGCGGCGGCCTGCGCGGTCCGCGAGCAGCGCCTGACGCGCGGCCGCGGGCGCGGACCCTGCTTCGAGGCGTTCCTCGACAACAACCGCTTCGGCGCGGCGGTGTTCCTCGGCCTGGCGCTGGATTACGGCTTCGGCGGCTGAGGGTCGGCGACGCGGCCGCTGAACAGGATGGTGCCGCTGGGGTTGTCGCGGATGAAGAACAGGAAGGGGTGGTCGGCCTTGAACTGCATCACCTGCACCGGCCGCATCACCGCGGCGGCGCGGGCCATGATGGCGGCGGTGGCGGCGGCCGCCTCGGTGCCTTTCTCGTCGACCTTGACGAACGCCTTGTGGAACACCTCGGACAGGAACAGCCGGTCCTGCGGATCGGGCGGATCGGCGATGCCGCTGAAGTCGGCCCGCAGCGGGTCGAACGGCAGGTTCATGCCGAGGTGGCGCAGGCTGGCGCCGAGCGGCATGGCGCCAGCCGGATCGATCTCGAACCTGGGCAGCGACAGGTCCACCTGCTGCATCTGCAGAGCCCGCACCGCCGCCTCGTACTGCGGCGCGGTCAGCGACTGCTCCAGCGCCGCCAGGCCGTCGGCCTGGTCGGGCAACAGCAGCAGCATCGACATCTGGCCGCCGCGATACGGCAGCTCCAGCGCCTTGTAGCCGTCGCGCTGGGCGTAGCGCATGGCGCCGCGGCGGTGCATGGTCGACACCTCGCGGCTGTCGCCGCCGTCCGGGTGGAAGGTTTCGTTGCGGGTCGCTTCCCGGGCGAACGGCGTGTCCCAGTCGCCGAGGAAATAGATCGCATTGACCAGGGCCAGGCGCGTGTCGGCGTTGAGCGCGCCGCGCGGCACCAGGTCGCGGATGCGCCGCTCGGTCTGCTGCTCGACCCAGGCGTTGATGCGCAGGCGCGCGGCTTCGCTGTGGTGGCGGAAGTCCACCGCTTCAAGCGGCGCGCCGTAGGCGGCGCGGGCGGCGTCCAGGTAGGGCTGCTCGAAGTGGTAGCTGTCTTCGCCGAACAGGCGGTTGGCGATGCGGAACTTGAGCGGCTGGTCCGGCGTCTGCAGGCGGGCGCCGAGCGCGCCGGCCGCCTGCATCACCTCTGCGGGGCTGCCCTGCAGATGCAGCACCTGGCGCATCTGGTCGGCGGTGGCGCCCCGGGCGCCGGCCCAGGCCAGCTGCAGCGCCAGCGCGACCGAGGCCGGCGACAGCACCAGGTTGCCCGGCCGGCCGCGCAGCTCGCGGTAGAGGTCGAAGGCGAAGGCGTTGTCCTGGCTGGCGGAAGGATTCATGGCGGAGCCCTGCGCGGCACTGCTGTCCGGGCCTGGCGGCTGGGCGGCGGCGGCGGCGCAGGCCAGGCCCAGCGCAAGAGCCGACAGCAGGCGGCGGGCGCGGCCCTGAGCCCTGCATCCGATGGCATTCGCGTTCATTCCGCCCTCGCTGCGGTCCACACTTCGATGCGCGCCGCGCCGGCCTTGCGGCAGACCCGCGCCAGCTCGGCCAGGGTGCTGCCGGTGGTCATGACGTCGTCGACCAGGGCCAGGTGCACGCCGCGCAAGGGTGCCGCGTCGACGGTGAACGCGCCCTTAACATTGCGCCGCCGCTCCGGCGCGGTCCGGCCGATCTGGTCCGCGGTCGGGCGGATGCGCCGGGCCAGGCCCGCGTCGACCTCGATCGACAGCATCCGCCCCAGCGCCCGCGCCAGTTCCAGCGCCTGGTTGTAGCCGCGGCGGCGCAGGCGGCCGTGGTGCAGCGGCACCGGCAGCAGCAGGCCGGGCAGGGGCTGCGGCCGGCGCGCCAGCTCCCGCGCCATCTCCTCGCCGAGCCAGCGGCCGCCGCGGAAGCCGGCGTGATACTTCAGGCCCTGCACCGCGCGGTCGATCGGCGCGGCATAGCGGAACGCGGACCAGGCGCTGTCGAACGGCGGCGGCGCCTGGGCGCAGGCGCCGCAGACATAGGCAGGACCGGTTTCCTGCGGCCGCGCGCACAAGGGGCAGGCGAGGCGGTTCCAGGGCAGCTCGGCCCGGCACGGGGCGCAGACCGGCGCGGCGGCCGGGGCGCGGCACAGGCTGCACTGCTCGGGCAGCAACAGCTGCAGCAGGGGATTGCGCCGACCGTCAACCATGTGATGCATCCATAGGTTGACAGGACTGGATGCGGCGGCAACACTGCACCGGCAAATTCCAGTGGAGCGTCCCATGTCCGAGGTTCCGGTGCTGCGCCACGACTGGCGCGGCGAAGAAGTGCAGGCGCTGTTCGCGCTGCCGTTCAACGACCTGCTGTTCCGGGCTCAGACCGTTCATCGCGCGCATTTTGATCCGAACGCGGTGCAGCTCTCCACCCTGCTGTCGATCAAGACCGGCGCCTGCCCGGAAGACTGCGCCTACTGCCCGCAGAGCGTGCGCTACGACACCGGCCTGAAGACCGAGCCGCTGCTGCCGCTGGACGAGGTCAAGCGCGCCGCGGCCGAGGCCAAGGCCAACGGCGCCACCCGCTTCTGCATGGGCGCGGCCTGGCGCTCGCCCAAGGACCGCGACCTGGAGAAGGTCGCCGAGATGGTGCGCGAGGTGAAGGCGCTGGGGCTGGAGACCTGCGTCACGCTCGGCATGCTGAAGAAGCACCAGGCCGACAATCTCGCCGCCGCCGGCCTGGACTACTACAACCACAACATCGACACCTCGCCCGAGCATTACGGCGAGATCATCACCACCCGCACCTTCCAGGACCGCCTGGACACCCTGGAGCACGTGCGCGAGGCGGGCATGAAGGTCTGCTGCGGCGGCATCGTCGGCATGGGCGAGTCGCCCACCGACCGCGCCGAGATGCTGCGCGTGCTGGCCAACCTGCCGCAGCACCCGGAGAG
>DASRFD010000063.1:0-47731 GCA_035651715.1 Nevskia sp. | reverse complement strand
GGTGGGGGTCGATGCCGCGGCCGCGATCGACCACCCGCACCTCCCACTGTGATCCGCGCTCGCGCGCTTCGATGCCGATATAGGGCCGCTCGCCAGGCTGGTACTTGATCGCGTTATCGATGAGGTGGGCGAACAGCTGCTCGAGCAAGGCGGCGTTGCCTTCCAGGCTCGGCAGCACGCCGCATTCCAGCACCGCGCCGCGCCGCTCGATGGCCAACTGGGTGCGGCGGCGCGTCGCCTCGATCACCTGGTTCAGGTCGACCCGGGCGACCGAGGCCTCGGCGCGGCCTATGCGCGAATAGTCCAGCAGATTGCCGATCAGCGCGTCCATGTCGCGCGCGTTGTGCACCATGCAGTCGAGCAGGTCGCGGCCCTGGTCGTCCATCGCCTCGCGGTAGCGCATGGCCAGCAACTGCGCCGCGCCGACGAGCGTGCGCAGCGGTGACTTGAGATCGTAGGAGGTGACGTAGGCGAAGCGTTCCAGCTCGCGGTTGGACTGCTCCAGCGTGCGCTGTCGCGCCTCCATCTCCTCCAGCAGGCGGTAGGTGCGCAGCGCGGTGGTCACCACCACCGCCAGGCGCTGGAAGGTCAGTTCGGTCTTGGTGCGGTAGTCGTCGATCTCGTACTGATGGATCACTTCCAGCGCCGGCGCCTGCCCGGGCTGGCCGGTGCGCAGCACAATGCGCACCTTGGCATCGCCTTGCTCGTCGCGCACGAAGCGCACGAAGTCCAGGCCCGCATGGTCGGTTTCCATCACCACGTCGAGCAGCACCAGGGCGATGCCCGTCTCGCGCTGCCATATGGCGCGCGCCCTGGCGGCCGAGGTGGCTTCGAGCAGCTCCAGCGGCTGGCCGTCGAAGGTGAAGTCGGCCAGGGCCAGCCGCGTCACCGCGAGCACTTCGGGGTCGTCGTCGACCACCAGGACGCGCCAGGCGCTGCCCGCCGGCCGCGGCTCCGGCTCGCGTGCGAATTGCAGCATCGCGCTCACGCCGCCCTCCGCGCCAGCTCCGCGACGCGGTGCAGGTTGCGGTAGGCGATGCCGACGTTGCCGTAGAACAATTCCAGCAGGTGCCGGTCGGCCAGGCTCAACGGCGTATCAGCCGAAACGTAGAAGATCAGGTCGGTGGCGCCGGACTGGTAGCCGGCGATGTAGTCCTCGCCATACACCAGGCCGACCGCGCTGCGCGCCGACATGATGCGCACCATCATGTCCGGCGGCAACACCCGCTGCGCCTCGCGCCCCACCAGCGGCTGGTAGGCGCCGGTGGCGGCGACGATCGACAGCTGGTCCGAGACGTGGCCGCTGGTGGCGGCGATGCCGGACGGGCTCAGCATCACCGCATCGCTCTCGGTGAACAGCAGTGCGATCAGCTGCTCCAGCACGCCCTGCGCGAAGCCGGCGATCGAATCGATCTCGAACAGGCGCGCGGTCGATTCGATGACCTTCTCCAGGCCGTGGCGGTTGGCGTCCAGCGCCTTGAGATCGCGGTAGCTGGCCAGGCTGGTGAAGATCGCCGTATGCAACCGCTCGCGGGTCAGCTCGGTCTTGTGGCTGTAGCCGTTGATGTCGTAGCGGCGGATCACCTCGAGTTCCGGCGCCTGCCCGGGCTGGCCGGTGCGCAGGATGATGCGGGTGAAGCGGTTGTGCAGGGTGTTGCGCACGTATTCCACCACGTCCAGGCCGGCATTGTCGGATTCCATCACCACGTCGAGCAGCACCACGGCGATGTCGGGGTGCGTGTCGAGCAGCTGCCGCGCCTCCCGCCCGGAATAGGCGTGCAGGAACTGCAGCGGGCGCCCGCACAGAGTGAAGTCGTCCAGCGCCAGCATGGTCACGGCGTGCACTTCGTTGTCGTCGTCGACGATCAGCAGCTTCCACGGCCGCCGGACCGCGGCGGGAGACGCGGGTTCCTTGGCGAATTGCAGGGTGTCGCTCATGTCACTGCCTCCGAGTGGGCTGATGCGACGGCGGCAGGGAAGCGCACGTTGATCTCGACGCCTTCCCCCGGCCGGCTGTTCAGGCTGATGCGGCCCCCCAGCAGCTGCGTCACCAGGTTGTAAACGATGTGCATGCCCAGGCCGCTGCCGCCGCTGCCGCGCTTGGTGGTGTAGAAGGGATCGAATACGCGCGGCAGGTTTTCCGGCGTTATGCCGCAGCCGTCGTCGCGGTAGGTCAGATCGACGTGGCCGCCGCTCTGCTGCACCTGGATGCGGATGCGGCCATGGGCGCCATCGGGATACGCGTGCATCAGGGTATTGCTGACGAAGTTGGTGACGATCTGCGCCAGGGCGCCGGGATAGCTGTCGACCATCACGTGGTCCGGGCATTCCACGGAGACTTCGTGGCCGCCCTTGCGCAGGCGCGGCCCCAGGCTGACCAGCACTTCGTCGAGATAGGCCTTGACGCCGAAGCGCCGGCGCTCGCCGCTGGACTGGTCGACCGCCACCTGCTTGAAGCTCTGGATCAGGTCCGCCGCCCGGTGCAGGTTGGCCAGGATGATGCGCGTCGCTTCGGTGGCCATGGCGACGAAGCGCTCCAGATCGGAGCGGCGCATGCTGCCGGCCTGATAGCGCTGGTCGAATTCCTCGGCCTTGGTCTTGAGGGTCGAGGCGGCGGTCACGCCGACCCCTACCGGGGTGTTGATCTCGTGCGCCACGCCGGCCACCAGCGCGCCCAGCGACGCCATTTTTTCGCTCTGCACCAGCTGCGCCTGGGCCTCGCGCAGGCGCTCCAGTGCCAGCTCCAGGCCGGCGTTGGCGCGGCTCTTCTCCTGCACCTGCAGCTCCAGCTCGTCGCGCGCCACGCGGATTTCGCGCTCGCGCAGGGCGATCTGCCCCAGCATCTGGTTGAAGTTGTCCACCAGCCGGCCGACCTCGTCGCGCCCGGAATGCGCCGCGCGCAGCGTGTAGTCGCGGGTGGCCGATACGCGCTGCGCCGTTTCCGCCAGCTGCACGATGGGGTCGGAGATCGAACGCTGCATGCGCCAGCCGATGACGAAGCTCACGGTAAAGGCCACGGCCAGGATCGCCAGGGTGATGACGATCTGCGTCAGCAGCGTGGCGCGCAGCGGCTGCAGCGTCTGGGTCACGCGCAGTGTTCCGACCTGCTCCCCCTTGAGCTCGACCGGCGCCACTTCGGTGAGCTGGTCGGTGTCCTGGATCAGGCCCGCGGTCCCGGCCTGCTGCGGGCATGGTGAGGCGTCGCCCTGTGCGTATGCGCCGAACAGCTCGACCTCGCCACCCGGCGTTGGCCTATACAGGCAGGCCTGGCGGATTTCGGGCTTGGCGCGCAAGGCGGCCAGCGTCTCGCTCGCCGCCTTGCGGTCGTTGAACAGCAAGGCCGCGGTGGAATTGTCGCCGACGATGTGCACCACCGTCGCCAGGTCGCGCTCGTAGCCGGCGCGGGCGCTGAACCAGGCATAGCCGATCAGCGCGGCGGCGGCCAGCAGCAGGCCGACGGCCGTGGACAGGGCGGTCAGCGTCAGCAGCTTGCGGCGGATCGACAGGTCGGGAAAGCTGAACATCGGCTTCACTCGCGGATCACGCTGGCCACGCCGAGCAGGCGCGAGCTCACCTGCAGGCCCTCGCGCTCGGCGCCCGCCGCGTTGATCTCGAAGCGGACCTTGCGCTCGTCGAGGTAGAAGCGCACGATTCCGGCCCGCAGCGGCGCGTCGCCGTCGTAGACGGTCAGCACGGAGCTGCCCGCCAGCGCCGGCAGGCGCCCGCCATCCGCGGCGCCGAGGTAGGCGATGTGGCAGTCGCGCATCTCCTCCGCCCGCGCCACCCGCCGCAGCAGCAGCGGATGGTTGTCGACGCTCTTGCCGGACAGCGCCTCCTGCAGGGCGCCGGCCAGCGGTTCGCGGTCGAGCACGCAGTACAGGATCGGGTCGCTAGCGCCTTGCAGCTTGGGTGGCGGCCAGCTCACGAACTTGGCGAAATTGAACAGGAAGGCCGATTTGACCCGCAGCTCCAGCGTGTCGTCGGCCTGTGCGCCGGCGCAGGCCGCGCACAGCAGCAGCACGGCGGCGGCGCACCTGCGCCAGGCGGCGCGCTCGATGGCGGGGCGGTTGTCCATGGATTAGCGCAGGCCCCAGCTCAGCTCCAGGAAGCCGGCGCGCCGCAGCTCGAAGCGGGCGCCGGTGGAACTCCACTCGGCGTGGCGGTCCTGCAGCAGGTTGCGCCCGGCCAGCGCCAGTTCCAGGTGCGGCACGATCAGCCAGGCGACGCGCAGGTTCATCTCGGCGTAGTCCGGCACCTGCAGCGCGCGCAGCTTGTCGACGTAGCGCAGATCGAGGTCGGCCTGCCAGCGCGGCAGCGGCTCGAGCGACAGGCGCAGCCCCAGCTGGTGCTGCGGATCGGAGGCTTCCAGCGCGGCCTCGCTGGTGGCATCGGTGCTGCCCGGCTCGGGCTCGACGTTCAGGTGCAGGTAGGTGTAGTAGGGACGCGCCTCGAACCAGCGCCAGGGCCGCCACAGCAGGCTCAGTTCGGCGCCGTAGGAATTGGCCTCGAGCCTGTTCTGGAAGCTGCCGAACGGCGGCGGCGTCTTCTCGGTGCTGCGCAGCTTGTGATAATCGTTGTAGAAGGTGCTCAGGTCGGCCGAGAAAGAGGAAACCGGCCACCAGCGCAGGCCCCACTCGTAGGCCAGCAGCCGCGCCGACCGGGAGTGCGGATTGCCGATGCGGAACAGCCCCGGACCACAGGCGCCCGGAAAGCCGTTCGGCGGCGGACAGAAAATGGCGATCTCCTCGTCGATGCGGTTGGGCGTGCGCACCGCCCGCGACACCGCCGCCCAGGTGAACAAATCTTCCGCCGCACGCCAGCCGACGCGCACGCTCGGCTCGACTTCGAAGCCGGTGTAGGTATTGATCTCGAACTTGCTGCCCAGCGTCAGCTGCACGCTCGGCGCCAGGGTCATCTGGTCCTGCAGGAAGGCGCTGCCGGTCTGCAGCGTGCGGCGCGCAGGGTCGAATACGATCACCGCCGCCGGCGGCGCCTCGGTGTCGTCGTGCGATTCGTGGTAGCCGAGGCCGTACAGCAGCGCATTGCCGGCGCCGATCTGCAAGCCCTGCTGGTAGTCGAGGTCCGCGGTGTTGCGCGTCTCGGCGTAGATCCCCGGGATGTTGCGCGAGTAGTTGTCGAAGTAGGCCTGCAGCGACCAGTCCGAGCGGCTGCCCATGTGGCCGCTCCAGCGGCTCAGCAGGTTGCCGCCGGTAAGGGTGGTGTCGCTGGTGCCGCCGCCGCTGACGCCGGCGGCGCGTTCGCGGCCGGTGTAGCCGTCGCCGGAGACGGTCAGGGATTGACCATGGGACAGGGACCAGTCGCTGCGGAAGCCGAGCTGCTCCAGGCGCATGCCGTCCACCGCGTCCTGGCCGTTGGGAAGTTCGGAGCTGGTGCGCGAGTAGCCCTGGGCGTAGAGCCGGACCGCACCGGCGGCGCCCAGGTCGAAGCCCTCGCGCGCGGCGCCGTACATGCGCTCGGCGTTGCCGCCGCTGGCCCGCGCCGAAACGCCCTGGGTGTCGCGCGCGCTGCGGGTGATGATGTTGATCACGCCGTTGACGGCGTTGGCGCCCCACAGCGCCGCGCCGGGGCCGCGGATCACCTCGATGCGGTCGATGTCGGCCAGGTAGGTGTCGAGCACGTCCCAGAACACGCTGGAGGTCAGCGGCGAATAAACGCTGCGCCCGTCGAGCAGGACCTGCAGTTTGTCGGCGGAGCTGCTGTTGAAGCCGCGCGCGGAGACCGCGTACTGCTGCGTGCTGACCTGCGCCACGTCGAGGCCCGGCACCAGGCGCAGCGCATCGACGATGCTGTGCGCGCCGGAGCGGCGGATCTCGTCGCCGCTGAGCACGAACACGGCGGCGGCGGAATCCGACAGCGGCTCGGCGCGCTTGGACACCGAGGTGACCTCGATGCCGAGCAGTTCATTGAGGCTCAGCGCGGTGAGGTCGGCCGAGGAGGCGACCATCGGCGGCGCGCCGTCCGCAGGCGCGGCGCCCGCCGCCATCGGTCGCGACGCGACCAGCACGCCGCAGCAAGCCAGCACCAGCAGGCGACTTCGGGACGCCTTCATGACCAGCTCCCGCGAGAATAAGTCGCTCGACTCTATACCTGGACCATTTTTCAGGTATGTGGTCAATATGTCTGATTGGACCCTCAGTTGGCGACGCATTTTTGACGCTGCGCCCGAAGATCGGGGACAACGGCAGAACAGCGACGTGGCCGGAGCTTTCCTAGTGTCTTTTGACCATGAGCGGGCGCGCCGCGCATGTGCCTACATTGCATGATCGGGCATGTTGCGCCGGCAGGCCGGAAACCTGCGGCGGCGCGGTGCGTCCGTACCGGGCCGGCGTGGCCGCCCGGCGATCTGACAGGAGCGCATGCAGGCATGACCGGCACATCGGCAAGCGGACTCTGGGAGGACCCGGCTCACCGGCCCGGATTGGAGGCGTGCGCGACGACGCGCGCCGGCGAGGCCGGCGCAGGCCGCCCGACCGGGATGCCGCCGGCATCGTCCGGACTCGAAGCGCTGCGCGACCTGGTGCTGCAGGAATTGCCGTTCAGCGTGATCGCCACCGACACTGCAGGCACCATCGTCGCGGTCAACCCCGCGGCCGAACGGCTGCTGGGCTACGGCCGCGAGGAGCTGATCGGCAAGCCGGCCTCGTTCGTCCACGAGCCGGCCGACCTGCAGCGGCATGCCGCGCAGCTGTCGCAGCATCTGGGCGTGGGCCTGCGCGACGCGTTCCAGGTGCTGCTCACCTCGGCCAGCCGCGACCGCGCCGAGCCGCGCGAGTGGAGCTATCTGCGCAAGAACGGCACCACCGTGCCGGTGGACCTGACGCTCTCCACGCTGGGCGGCACGGCGGGTGAAAACGCCGGCTTTCTGCTGGTGGCGCACGATGTCACCGAGCACAAGCGGGCGGAGGCGCTGATCCGCCGCATCGCGCACTTCGATCCGGTCACCGGGCTGCCCAACCGCACCCTGCTGCTCGACCGCCTGGAAATGGCCGTCCGGCTGGCCCGCCGCAACGGCACGCAACTGGCGGTGTTGATGGTCGACCTCGACCACTTCAAGCGTGTTAACGATTCGCTCGGGCACCCGATCGGCGACCGCCTGCTGCTGACCGTGTCCAAGCGCATCCAGCGCTGCCTGCGCGACGCCGACACCGTGGCCCGCTTCGGCGGCGACGAATTCGTGGTGGTGCTCAACAACGTCCAGGGGCGCGGCGAGCTCGAGCCGGTCCTCGCCCAGATCGCCGCCGCGGTGTCGGCCCCGGTGCTGGCGGAGCGGCACGAGCTGGTGGTGTCCTCCAGCATCGGCGGCTGCCTGTTTCCCGAGGACGGCGAGGACAGCGCCGTCCTGCTGCGCAATGCCGATGCTGCGATGTACCACGCCAAGGCCAGCGGCCGCAGCAACGCGCAATGGTTCACGCCGGCGATGCGGCGCCAGGCCGAGGAGAAGCTGGCCCTCGACGGCGCGCTGCGCCGTGCCCTGGAGGACGGCGACTTCCGGGTCCATTACCAGCCCGAGGTGTCGCTCAGCGACGGCGGCATCGTCGGCATGGAAGCCCTCGTGCGCTGGCACCACGCCGTGCAGGGCGACGTCTCGCCCGGCCATTTCATTCCGGTGGCGGAGGATTCCGGCCTGATCGTGCCGCTCGGCGAGTGGGTGCTGCGCACCGCTTGCCGGGAGTCCGCCGCGATGCAGGACCGCCTCGGCCTGCGGCTCCGGCTGGCGGTGAACGTCTCGCCGCGGCAGTTCCAGCAGAAGGGCTGGCTGGACGTGGTGCGCCGGTCGCTGCACGACAGCGGGCTCGATCCGCGGCTGCTGGAGCTGGAGATCACCGAAGGCATCCTGATGCACAACCCGCAGGAGAGCGCCGAGCTGCTGAAAGCCCTGCGCGATCTCGGCGCCACCGTGGTCATCGACGACTTCGGCACCGGCTACTCCAGCCTGTCTTACCTGACGCGCTTCCCCATCGACAAGATCAAGATCGACCGCTCCTTCGTGCACGGCCTGGCCAGCGATTCCGCCGACGCGGCCATCGTCAACGCCATCATCGCCATGGCCCATACGCTCAACATTCGCGTGATTGCCGAAGGCGTGGAAAGCCGGGAACAGCAGTCCTACCTGCTCGAGCGCGGCTGCGACGAGGCTCAGGGCTTTTTATACAGCGCGGCGATGCCGCCACTGGAATTCGAAGCCGCGGTGCTCAACGCCCGGCAGCCGGGCATGGCGGGCCGGTGACGGAGGCCGCTCCACCCGGGCGCCGACGGCCGCGCGGCCCCTGGCGGTACCAAGGGCTGGCGGCTTGAGCCTCGGTACGCGACCGCTACAGGACGCCGGGCAGCCGTAGCTTCAGGTGAAGTCCGCCGATGAAGCTCCGCGGGTAGCCGAGCGGCGACTGCTCGAATACCTTGCAGCCGAGAATCAGCGAAAACTCGCCGGCGGCCCCGTGCCAGAACATCCCGAACGCGCGGCGCCCCGGTTTGAACAGGAGCAGGGTCCATTCGTTGCGGCAGCCGCTGAGCGGCCCAGCCCTGTAACACCGGTGCTTGTTCATGCTTTCCCCTCGCGCCTGCCTGGGTCAGCGGGCGTCAACGCGGGGAAAGGACCAGAGCGGCCATGGCCTGCCGCACCGGCTCGATAAGCGGCACGGGGCGGCGGGTTTGCGCATTCACGAACACGTGGACGAAATGTCCGGTGGCGCAGGGCGCTTGTTCACCCGCCTTGAACAAGCCGATCTCGTAACGCAGGCTGGAATTGCCGACGCGGCCGATGCGCAGTCCGGCATCCACGCTTTCCGGGAACGTGACCGGAGCGTGGAAGTTGCATTGGCTTTCGATGCACAAGCCGATGGCCGGCCAGTCGGCGCGGCGCAGCACCCGATGTTCGATGAGCATGCGCGTCAGCGCCGTGTCGAACCACGAGTAGTAGACGACGTTGTTGACGTGGCCATAAGGATCGCCATCCTGCCAGCGGCTGGGGATGTTCAGCCAGTAGAGATAGCGGCTGCGGCTCTCGCCGGGAGTCTGCATGCTGGACGCTCCGGAATCTGTTTCGAAGGGCTGTACTATAAATATACAGTATCGTAACATAGTGGAAATGAAGCGCTTCATTTTTCACGCGGCGCATAGCGGGGGAGATGGTGAATCTCGATCTGGGCAATGGCTGCCGGCGCCGCGTTCGCGGCCGTGCCGGGGCCTGATGCGTCGGGCCGGCCCACCCGGTGCGGCGGCGCGTGGCGGCCGCGGGCCGGCTTCGCGGCGGCCGCGGCTGGCCGACGTGGCGCGGCTGGCGGAAGTGTCGCTGGGCAGCGCCTCGCGGGCGCTGTCGACGCCGCAGGCGGTGAAGCCGCAGACCCTGCAGCGAGTGCGGATCGCCGCCGAGCGGCTGGGTTATGTGCCGCACGGCGCCGCCCGCGCCCTGGCCATGGGCTGCAGCCGCACCGTTGGGGTGGTGCTGCCGACCGTCAACAATCCGGTCTACTCCGATTTCGTCCACGCCCTGCAGAAGCGGCTGGCGGCCGCCGGCTATTACCTCCTGATCTCCGCCCACGAGTACGACCCGGGGCAGGAGCGCGCGCAGATCGAGCACCTGCTGCAGCGCGGCGTCGATGGCCTGATCCTGGTCGGCGCCGAGCAGGATCCGACGGTGCTGGCACGCCTGGAGCATGTCGGCCGGCCGTATCTGTTCACCTGGTCGGCCGGCGGGGCGCAGGGCAGGGCGAGCATCGGCTTTTCCAACCGCCGCGCGATGCGGCCGGTGGTGCGGCACCTGCTGGAGCTGGGGCACCGGCGCTTTGCCGTGCTGTCCGGCGATCCGGCGCGCAACGAACGGGCGCGCGGCCGGCTGGCGGGCATCCGCGAGACCCTGGCTGCGGCCGGCGTCGAATTGCCTCCGCAGGGGGTGATCACGGCGCCGTTTACCATAGAGGGCGGGCGCGCCGGCTTGCGGCGGGCGCTGGCCTTGTCGCCGCGGCCCACCGCCCTGGTCTGCACCACCGACCTGCTGGCGGCGGGGGCCCTGGCGGAGGCCCGCGACGCCGGGGTGGCGGTGCCGCGGCGGCTGTCGGTCACCGGCGTCGACAACATCCAGTTCGCGGCGCTGCTGTCGCCGCCGCTGACCACCATCCACGTGCCGACCGATGAGATCGGCCGGCGCGCCGCGGACAGCCTGCTGGCCGCGCTGCGGTGCGGCGCGCCGGCGCAGTCCGCCGAGGTGGAAACCCATCTGGTGCTGCGTGGCAGCACCGCGCCGCCCGGGAGAAAGGGATGACCGATACGGTCGATTGCGTGGTGGTCGGTGCCGGCGTGGTGGGGCTGGCGGTGGCGCGCCAGCTGGCCCGCGACGGCCGCGAAACGGTGATCGTCGAGCGCCACGAGGCATTCGGCACCGAGACCAGCTCGCGCCACAGCGAAGTGATCCACGCCGGCATCTACTACCCCGCCGGTTCGCTCAAGGCGCAGCTGTGCGTGCGCGGCCGCGAGCTGCTGTACCGGTATTGCGCGGCGCATGGGGTGGAGCATCGCCGCAGCGGCAAGCTGATCGTGGCGACGCAGCCGTCCCAGCTCGGCGAGCTGCAGCGCATCGCCGAGGCGGCGCATCGCAACGGCGTCGGCGATCTGCGCCAGATCGACCGCGCCGAAGCGCTGCGGCTGGAGCCGGCCCTGCAATGCGTGGGGGCCCTGCTGTCGCCGTCGACCGGCATCGTCGACTCGCACGGCTACATGCTCAGCCTGCTGGGCGACGCCGAAAACCATGGCGCGGTGCTGGCGCTGCTCAGCCCGGTGACCGCGCTGCGTCCCGCCGCGGGCGGCGTCGAGGTCTGCATCGAGGGCGAGGCCCAGCCGCTGCTCCGGGCGCGCTGGGTGGTGAATTGCGCGGGCCTGCAGGCGCCCACGCTGGCACAGCGCATCGAGGGCTTCCCGGCTGCCTGGGTGCCGCGCGCCTGGTATGCCAAGGGCAACTATTTCACCTTGAGCGGGCGCGCACCGTTCTCGCGGCTGATTTACCCGGTGCCCGAGCCCGGCGGTCTGGGCGTGCACCTGACGCTGGACCTGGGCGGGCAGGCGCGCTTCGGCCCCGACGTGCAGTGGGTCGATGCGCCGGACTACAGCGTCGACCCGCACCGAGCCGACCGGTTCTACGCCGCCATCCGCGCCTATTGGCCGCAGCTGCGCGACGGCCAGCTGGAGCCGGGCTATGCCGGCATCCGGCCCAAGATTTCCGGGCCCGGCGAACCCGCCGCCGATTTCCGCATCGACGGGCCCGCCGCGCACGGCGTGCCCGGCATCGTCAACCTGTTCGGCATCGAGTCGCCGGGCCTGACTTCCTCGCTGGCCATCGCCGAGCGCGTCGGCGCCATCGTCGCGGGCTCATGAACCTTCTTCCGGTCTTCGCATGAAACACTTCGGCAGCTTCGATTTCATCATTGTCGGCGCCGGCTCGGCCGGCTGCGTCCTGGCCAACCGGCTCAGCGCCTCCGGCCGGCACCGCGTGCTGCTGCTGGAGGCCGGGCCGCGCGACCGCAACCCCTGGATCCACATCCCGATCGGCTACGGCAAGCTGTTCAAGGACCGCAGCGTCAACTGGCTCTACTCCACCGAGCCCGAGCCGGAGCTGAACGGCCGCCGCATCAGCCAGCCGCGGGGGCGGGTGCTCGGCGGCTCCAGCTCGATCAACGGACTGGTCTACGTCCGCGGCCAGCGCGAGGACTTCGACGGCTGGCGCCAGGCCGGCAATCCGGGCTGGGGCTGGGACGAGGTGCTGCCGTACTTCCGCCGCAGCGAGGATTTCGCGCGCGGCGCCGATTCCCACCACGGCAGCGGCGGCCCGCTGGCCGTGTCCGACCAATCCGAGCCGCATCCGCTGTGCGACGCCTTCATCGACGCGGCCGAAGCGTCCGGCTGTCCGCGCAATCCGGACTTCAACGGCGAGCTGCAGGAAGGAGCGGGCTACTACCAGCTCACCGCGCGCAACGGCGTGCGCTGCAGCACCGCCACCGGCTATCTGCGGCCGGCGCGCGGCCGGCCCAATCTTGCCGTGCTGACCGGCGCGCTGGTCACCCGGATCGTGTGCGAGGGGCGCCGCGCCTGCGGACTGGAGTGGCGCCGCGGCGGCGAAACCTGGTCGGCGGATGCGCGCGCCGAGGTGATCCTGGCCAGCGGCGCGATCAACACGCCGCAACTGCTGGAGCTGTCGGGCATCGGCGCGCCGGCGCTGCTGCAGCAGCACGGCATCCCCCTGGTGCATGCGCTGCCCGGCGTGGGCGAGTCGCTGCAGGACCATCTGCAGGTGCGCACGGTGTTCCGCTGCACCCGGCCCATCACCTTCAACGACGACATGCGCACGCCCTGGGGACAGGCGCGGGTGGGCATGCGCTACCTGCTGCAGCGCAAGGGCCCGCTGACCATCAGCGCCGGATACGCCGGTGCGTTCTTCCGCACCACGCCGGAGCTGGACCGTCCCGACGTGCAGGTGCATTTCATCACCTTCAGCACCACCAAGATGGGCGATGCGCTGCACAAGTTCTCCGGCTTCACCGCCTCGCTGTGCCAGCTGCGGCCGGAAAGCCGCGGCTCGGTGCATATCGCCGCCGCCGATCCGGCGCAGCCGCCGCGCATCCTCTGCAACTACCTGGCCGCCGAGCGCGACCGCCAGGTGACGGTGGCCGGCATGCAGCGGCTGCGGCGCACGATGCAGGCGGGGCCGATGCGCCCGTTCGTGGCGGAGGAGGTCGAACCGGGCCAGGCCTGCCTGTCGGACGACGAAGTGCTGGCCTTCTGCCGCGAGCGCGGCGCCTCGATCTACCATCCCACCTGCACCGCCCGCATGGGCAGCGACCGGCTCGCCGTGGTCGACGCGCGCCTGCGGGTGCGCGGCATGGAAAACCTGCGGGTGGCCGACGGCTCGATCATGCCGACGCTGGTATCCGGCAATACCAACGCCGCCATCGTCATGATCGGCGAAAAGGCCTCGGACCTGATCTTGGAAGATCATGCCGATTAATGTAACGTATACGGAACAATATACCTGAGGCGGCGCCGGTGCGGGGCCGCGGGACCGGCGGCGGCTCAGCCGGCGCAGCCCGGATGGTGAGGAGACATGGCGGGAACAGCGGTCACAGTGATTGTCGGCGCAGGCCAGGCGGGCGGCGAGCTGGCCTCGAGCCTGCGCCAGCTCGGCTATGCCGGACGCATCGTGCTGATCGGCGACGAGCCCTGCCTGCCTTACCGGCGGCCGCCGCTGTCGAAGGCCTACCTCTCGGGCGAGGCGCCGCTGGAGTCGCTGTTCTTCAAGCCGCAGGCGGCCTACGACAAGCACGGCATCGAGTGCCGTTTCGGCGTCGGCGTGGCGTCGATCGATCGCGCCGCGCGCAGCCTGCGTCTCCATGACGGCACCGTCCTGGCCTATGACCGCCTGGCGCTGACCACCGGCGGCCGCCCGCGGCAGCTGTCGCTGCCGGGAGCCGACGGACCCAACGTGCACTACGTCCGCACCCTTCATGACATCGACCGGCTCAAGGCGCGGTTTGCCGCGGGCCGGCGCCTGATCATCATCGGCGGCGGCTACATCGGGCTGGAAGCGGCTTCGGTGGGCGTCAAGAAAGGCCTGCAGGTGACGGTGGTGGAGGCCCTGCCGCGGGTGCTGGCGCGGGTCACCGCGCCGGAGATTTCCGCGTACTACGAGCGCGTGCATCGCGGCCGCGGAGTGGACGTGCGCACCGGCGTGGGCGTGCAGGCCCTCGAGGGCGGCGACGAAGTCCGCCGGGTGGTGCTGGCGGACGGCACCGCGCTGCCGGCCGACCTGGTGGTGGTCGGCATCGGGCTGATTCCCAACACCGAGCTGGCCGAGGCTGCCGGCCTGGAAGTCGCCAACGGCATCGTTGTCGACCGCCATGCGGTGACGTCCGATCCGCAGATCGTCGCCGCCGGCGACTGCACCCAGCACGAAAACGTCTTTCTCGGCCGCCGCGTCCGGCTGGAGTCGGTGCCCAACGCGCTGGAACAGGCGCGGGTGGCCGCCGCCAGCATCGCCGGCAAGCCGCGCGTCTACGATGCGGTGCCCTGGTTCTGGTCCGATCAATACGAGCTCAAGCTGCAGATGGTCGGCCTGTCTCAGGGCTACGACACCCTGGTGGTGCGCGGCGACATGGCCGCCGACAGCTTCACCGCCTTTTACCTCAAGGGCGGCGTGATCATTTCCGCCGACGCCGTCAACCGGCCGCAGGACTTCATGCTGGCCAAGCGCCTGGTGGCCGAACGCGCGGTGGCCGAGCCGGCACGGCTGCGCGATGATGCGTTCCCCCTCAAATCCCTGTTGCAGGCCGCGGCCTGATCATCTCCGAGAAACTTTCATGACCAGAGTGGTATTCATCGAGCATAACGGCACCGAGCACGTCGTCGAAGCGGAGAACGGCAAGTCGCTGATGCAGACCGCCGTCGACAACATGGTGCCGGGCATTGTCGGCGACTGCGGCGGCTGCTGCACCTGCGCCACCTGCCACGGTTACGTCGACCAAGCCTGGCTCGGCCGGCTCAAGCCCAGGTCCGACGACGAGAACATGATGCTCGAAGGCGCGCTGGCGGTGCAGGACAACAGCCGCCTGACCTGCCAGATCACGGTGCAGCCCGACCTGGACGGCCTGGTGGTCCGCCTGCCCGAAAGCCAGTTCTGAGCCCCGGCGCGCCGCATCGCGGCGTGTTATCGCCATGAGTGTTTTCGACAGCTTCAGCCTGCAGGGCCGCGTCGCCCTGGTGACCGGCGCCTCCAGCGGACTGGGACGGCATTTTGCCGCAACCCTGGCCGCAGCCGGCGCTTTCGTGTGGGTGGCCGCGCGCCGGGCCGAACGCCTGGCCGCGCTGGTGGACGAGTTGCAGCAGCAGGGCCGCGCGGCCGCGGCACTCGGCCTGGACGTCACCGACGAAGCTTCGGTGCGTGCCGCATTCGCCCGCATGGCGGAGCAGGCGAGCCTGCCGGACGTCGTCGTCAACAACGCCGGCACCAGCGCCTTCAAGCCCGCGCTGCAGCAGACCGCGGCCGATTGGGATGCGGTGGTGCAGACCAACCTGCGCGGCGCCTGGCTGGTGGCCACCGAGGCGGCGCGGCACCTGACCGCCGCGTCGCGCCCGGGGAACATCGTCAACGTCGCCTCCATCCTGGCGGTGCGGGTCGCCGGCGGCGTGGCGCCGTACTGCGCTTCCAAGGCGGGGCTGGCGCACCTGACGCAGGCGCTGGCGCTGGAATGGGCGCGCTACGGCATCCGCGTCAATGCCATCGCGCCGGGCTACATCGCCACCGATCTCAACCGCGAGTTCCTGCAGAGCGAGGCGGGGGAGAAGATGCGCCTGCGCATCCCGCAGCGGCGCTTCGGCGCGCCGCGGGATCTTGACGGGCCGTTGCTGCTGCTGGCTTCGGATGCGGGCCGCTTCATGACCGGGGCGCTGATCGCCGCGGACGGCGGGCATCTGCTCAGCACGGTTTGAGCGCCCGCGTGGGCGCACGGCCGAAAGCTTGATAATAATGAAATGGTGTCGTAACATTAAAATGAAGCGCTTCAAATAAACAGCGCCGGAGGCAGCCGCGCACGTCAGCCCCACGACGGCGCGGGCGCCGCAAGGGCTCGGGAGACGCGGACCGCATCGCCGGCGGCGATGCGGCCAGGCACAGAACTTCAACGTGGAGGAGAGGGATGAACGCGACATACCGGGCCGGGCGCCTGCCGGCGAGCGGTTTCAAGAAGACCAGGTGGGCCCAGGCCCTGTCCCTGGCCGCGCTGACCGGCGCGGCGGTTCCCGGCGTGGGCCTGGCGATGAGCTTCGACACCGGCAATCCGGACTGGTCGCTGCGCCTGGACAACACCGTGCGCTACAACCTCGGCATCCGCGCCGAGAACGTCAACCCGGTGATTGGCGGCAATCCGAATTTCGACGAAAGCGACTACAAGTTCAAGGATGCCGGCGACATCGTCACCAATCGCGTCGATCTGCTGACCGAGTTCGAGACGGTGTACCAGCGCCAGTACGGCGTGCGTCTCAGCGGCGCGGCCTGGCATGACTTCGCCTACGATTCCAACGTCAAGTTCAATCCGGACGTCACCCAGGGGCAGTCGGCGCCGGCGGACGGGAAGCACTACCAGACCAGCTATTCCGGCGACCGGTATTCCAGTCACACCAAGCGCTTCTACGAAACGGGCGCCGAGCTGCTGGACGCCTTCGTCTTCGCCAACTTCCGGCCGTTCGACGTGCCGATGAACATCAAGGTCGGCCGCCAGAACCAGTATTGGGGCGAGTCGGTGTTCTTCGGCCCGCAGAGCATTGCCTACTCGCAGGGTCCGATCGACGAGATCAAGGGCGCCGCCTCTCCCGGCGCGGAAGTGAAGGAGCTGTTCCTGCCCCAGGCCCAGATCGCGTTGACCGCGCAGCTGCTGCCGCAGTTGTCCTTCGCCGCCGAGTATTTCCTGGAATGGAAGGGCAACCGCTATCCGGAAGGCGGCACCTACCTGGCCGGCGGCGCGGACTTCATGTTCGACGGTCCCGACCGGGCGCCGTTCGCGCCCACCGGCACGGCAGCGGCCCTCAATGGCCTGCCGGCCTATCCGTTCGGCCCGGCCTGCCCGCCGTCGTCGGTGACCGATCCGGCCCGGGGGCCGACCTGCTTCGGCGTGGTCAGCGGCCCCTTCGTCGATTCCGCCATCCGCGAGGGGGCCGACAAGCCCAACGGCAGCGGCAACTACGGCGCAAATCTGCGCTGGACGCCGGGCTTCATCGACGGCACGGCCGGCTTCTACTATCGCCGCCTGGACGAGCGCAACTACTGGTCCGGCATCCAGTTCCCGACCGTCGCGGTGGCGGTGGTCCCCGGCACCACGCCCTACAGCGTGGTCGGCATCCCCAGCAGCTACCGCTTCGTTTATCCCCGGGGCGTCAACCTTTACGGCCTGAGCTATACCCGCAACGTCGGCGAAACCAGCGTGGCGGCGGAAGTCTCTTACCGCCAGCACACCGGCCTGACCAATTCCCTGGTCGGTCCCTCCGGCAGCAGCTTCGCCGGCGACGAGGGACCGCGCGGCAATACCATCCAGGCGCTGGTCAACGTCATCTCGCTGCTGCCGCAGACCTTCCTGTTCGACACCGGCACCGTGATCGCCGAGGTGGCTTACTCCAACGTGAACAAGGTCACCAGCCATCCGGAACTGTTCACCGCCGTCGGCTATGCCGGCTGCCCCAGCGGCAAGCGCGAGGACGGCTGCGCCACCGCCAGCTTCTGGGGCGCGCAGGTGCTGGTCACGCCGCAGTGGCTGCAGGCATTGCCGGGCGTGGACCTGTCGGCGCCGCTGACCTACTATCGCGGCCTGTCGGGCAACGCCGCCACCCTCGGCGGCGGCTTCGAGAACAATGTGCGCTGGTCGGCCGGCGTCGCCGCCGATATCTACCAGAAGTACAACGTCGCGCTGGCGTATAACGATTCGCACGCCCAGGTCGGCGCCGCGCAGCCCTATTCGACCAACGACCGCGGCTGGGTTTCGCTGACCTTCAAGGCGAGCTTCTGATTGACATGCGAGGAGAGCATCGAATGAAATGGATGAGCACGGGCGCCGTCCTGGCCCTGGCCCTGGCCCTGGCGGCCGGTAACGCCGCCGCTGACGTGAGCGCCGAGGAAGCCGCGGCGCTGGGCAAGACGCTGACCCCGGTGGGCGCGATCAAGGCCGGCAACGCCGACGGCTCGGTCCCGGCCTACACCGGCCCGATCACGCAGTACCCGGCGGACTACAAGCCCGGCAGCGGCCGCTGGACCAATCCCTACCGCGACGAAAAGCCGCTGTACTCCGTCACTGCGCAGACCGTCGACAAGTACGCCGACAAGCTCACCGACGGCGAAAAGGAGCTGTTCAGGCGCTATCCGGATTACCGCATGGAGGTCTATCCCTCGCATCGCGACGCTGGCTTCCCGCAGTACTGGCTGGACAAGTCGGTGAAGAACGCCACCGCCGCCAAGCTCACCGGGCCGACCGCCGACAAGAACGACATCGTGGAAGGCGCCTGGGGCGGCGTGCCGTTCCCGATTCCGAAAAACGGCTCGGAGGCGATGTGGAACTACAAGCTGCGCTACTACCCGTACCTGGAGCTGCGCAACTCCAATACCTATCTGATGGATTCGGCCGGCCATACCACCACCATCGCCAGCATTACCACCTTCTACAACTCGCCCTACAGCGCCCCGGATTCCAAGACCGGGCCGTGGGCGCTGCAGTATCCGAACTTCAGCTCGGCGCCGCCGCGCATCGCCGGCCAGATCCAGCTGATCTACGAACCGCTGGACTATGCCAACAGTGACCTGACCTACTGGGCCTATACGCCCGGGCAGCGCCGCGTGCGCCTGGCGCCGGAAGCCAAGTACGACACGCCGGCAGCGGTGTATGGCGGCGTGATCGTCTACGACGAGATCTCGATGTTCACCGGCCGGCTCGACCGCTTCGACTGGAAGCTGGCCGGGCGCAAGGAGATCCTGATCCCGTACCATACCTACGACATGGACTTCAACGCCGCGCCGGACAAGGTGATGGGGCCGCACTTCCCCAATCCGGACGTGATGCGATGGGAACTGCACCGCGTCTGGGTGGTGGAGAGCACCCTCAAGAAGGACAAGCGCCACATCTATTCCAAGCGCAATTTCTACCTGGATGAGGACAGCTGGAACATCGTCGCCAGCGACGCCTGGGACCTCGGCGGCAAGCTGTACCGGGTGGCGTTCCAGAACTCGGCGCCGATGTACGGCGGCACGCCGTACCCCTGGGCGTCCACCGCCACCTATTTCGACCTCAACAAGGGCGCCTGGGCCCACACCACCAACAGCGGCGGCGCATCGGGCGCCGGGTATTTCATCCACGACAAGTTCCCGCCCGACGTGCCGCTGCAGGCGGACGCACTGGCCGGCTACGGCATCCGTTGAGCCAACGGGTGGCGCCCGGCGACATCGGATGCACGGCGCGGCTCGCCGCAAGCCGCGCCGGCCTTTTCCGCCGGAGCCTCTGCCATGAATGAACGCGGCACCAAGGCGGGCAGGCGGGGCGGCGCCGCCGTGCTGGCGGTCGCGCTGGCGGTTTTCGCGGCGTCCGCGCTGCCGCAGAACTTCCAGGATCCGATGAATACGCCGGCCGTGATGAGCGCGCGCGCGGCGCGCAACCCATTGCTGGCGGTGACGCGCGCCGGCGCGCGGCTGGTGGCGGTGGGGCAGCGCGGGGTGGTGGTGGTTTCGGACGACCGGGGCGCGCATTGGACCCAGGCCCAGGTCGCCGCCGCCTCGGACCTGGTGGCGGTGAGCTTCCCCACGACGCGGCAGGGCTGGGCCGCCGGCCATGACGGCGTGATCCTGCATTCGGACGACGGCGGCAGCACCTGGGCCAAGCAGCTCGACGGCACGGTGGCGGCGAAGCTGGCCGAGGCTGCCTACCGCAAGCGGGCGGAAGCCGGCGATGCGCCGGCCGCCCAGGCGCTGAAGGCGGCGCAGCTGGACTACCAGAACGGGCCCGACCTGCCGTTCCTCGGCATCTGGTTCGACAACGAGCGGGAGGGCTACGCCGCCGGCTCCTTCGGCCTGCTGTTCGCCACCCGCGACGGCGGCGCGCACTGGGAGCCCTGGCTCGACCACATCGACAACCCGCAGGGCCTCAACCTCAACAGCGTCCGCGGCATCGGCGGACAGGTCTATATCGCGGCCGAGCGCGGCACCGTGTTCCGGCTCGACCGCTCCCGGCAGCGTTTCGTGCCGGCCGCCACCGGCTACGCCGGCAGCTTTTTCGACCTTGCCGGCACGGCCGGCGACATCCTCGCTTTCGGCCTGCGCGGCACCGTATTCCACAGCGGCGACGACGGCGGCAGCTGGGAGGCGGTGAAGAGCGGAGTCGATGCCAGCCTGACCGGCGGCACGGTGCTGGGCGACGGCCGGGTGGTGCTGGTCAGCCAGGGCGGGCAGATCCTGCTCGCCACCGGCCAGGGCCGCGGCTTCGCGCTCCTGCCGGCGGCCAGTCCGGGCTTGTTCGCCGGCGTGGCGGAGGCCGGCGCCGGCCAGGTGGTGGTGGCGGGCCTGAACGGGGTCCAGGTCGAGGCTCTCGGCAAGGAGCAGCGTTAGGTGCACGGCGAGCCGCTGGAGACGTCGATGCCGGTGGTGCCGGACCCGGCGCAGTTCGACCGCAATTCCGGCAACTGGCTGGAGCGGCTGATCTTCAACCACCGCCTGCTGATCCTGGCGTTGTGCGCGCTGCTCACCGCCTTCTTCGGGTGGCATGCCTCGCAGCTGCGGGCCAACGCCAACTTCGAGAAGATGATCCCGCGCTCGCACCCCTACATCCGCAACTATTTCGACAACAAGAGCGCGCTCGCCGCGCTCGGCAATTCGGTGCGCATCGCGGTCGAGAACACCCGGGGCGACGTGTTCGACCCGGAGTATCTGGCGGTGTTGCAGAAGGTCAACGACACCGCATTCCTGATGCCGGGCGTGGACCGGCCCTGGATGAAGTCGCTGTGGGCGCCGGTGGTGCGCTGGACCATCGTCACCGAAGAAGGCTTCCGCGCCGGCCCGGTGATGCCGGAGGACTACGACGGCTCGCCGGAGAAGCTCAATCAGCTGCGCGTCAACATCGGCCGCGCCGGCCTGGTCGGCAACCTGGTGGCCAACGACCTGCGCTCGTCCATGGTGTTCGTGCCGCTGCAGGACCGCATCGCCGAAACCGGCCAGCCGCTGGACTACGCCGGATTCTCGCAGGAGCTGGAAGGCAAGATCCGCTCGCTGCAGACCGACAAGGTGCGGATCCACATCATCGGCTTCGCCAAGCTGGTCGGCGACCTGATCGACGGGCTGCATGTGGTGATGGGCTTCTTCGCCGTCTCGGTGGCCATCGCCGCCTTCTTCATCTTCCTCTACACGCGCTGCCTGCGCAGCTCGCTGCTGCTGATCTGCATTTCCTCGCTGGGCGTGCTGTGGATGCTGGGCATCATCCAGCTGCTGGGTTATGTGCTCGATCCGTATTCGATACTGGTGCCGTTCCTGATCTTCGCCATCGGCGCCTCGCACGGCGCGCAGAAGATGAACGGTATCATGCAGGACGTGGCGCGCGGCACTCACAAATACGTCGCGGCGCGCTACACCTTCCGCCGCCTGTTCATGGCCGGCCTGACCGCGCTGCTCACCAACATCGTCGGTTTCGCCGTGCTGATGGTGATCGACATTCCCGTCATCCGCGACCTGGCGCTGACCACCAGCATCGGCGTCACCGTGCTGATCTTCACCAAGCTGGTGATGGTGCCGGTGGCGCTGTCCTATGTCGGCGTCAGCCACAGCGCGGCACAGCGCCGGCTGCGGCTGGAGGAGAGCGGCGGCGGCGTGCTGGCGCGGCTGTTGAACGCCGCGGTGAGCTTCACCGACCGGCGCCGCGCGGCGGCGGCGCTGGGCGTCTCGGCCTTGATCGGCGTCGCCGCCTTCGTGGTCAGCCTCCAGGTCAAGATCGGCGACCTCGATCCGGGCGCGCCGGAGTTGCGGCCGGATTCGCGCTACAACCTCGACAACGCCTTCGTCACGCAGCATTTCGGCCTGTCCAGCGACCAGTTCGCGGTGATGGTGAAGACGCCGCAGAACGGCTGCGAGACCTTCGAGACGCTGGTCGAGTCCGACCGGCTGGGCCAGGCCCTGCGCGAGGTGCCGGGGGTGCAGGCGGTGACCTCGGCGTCCGACCTCGTGCGGCTGGTCACCGCCGGGGCCTACGAGGGCAACCCCAAATGGCTGACCATCAACCGCAACCGCCAGGTCACCGACCCGGCGCTGGCGGAAATCCTGGTCGACGCCCCGGAGCTGACCAACAGTGACTGCGCGGTGGCGCCGGTGATCGCCTACCTGCAGGATCACAAGGCCGATACCCTCACCCGCGTGGTCCAGGCGGTGCAGGCCTTCGCCGCGCAGCACGACAAGGACGACCGCAAGTTCCTGCTCGCCGCCGGCTCGGCCGGCATCGAGGCGGTGACCAACATGGTGGTGAAGCAGTCCAACCGCACCATGCTGATCTACCTGTATTCCGCCGTGATCCTGCTGTGCTACGTCACCTTCCGCAGCTGGCGCGCCGTGCTGGTGGCGCTGATCCCGCTGCTGATCACCTCGACCATCTGCGAGGCCCTGATGGTGCTGCTGGGCATCGGCATCAAGGTGGCGACGCTGCCGGTGATCGCCCTGGGCGTCGGGGTCGGCGTGGACTATGCCCTGTACCTGCTCAGCGTACAGCTGGCGGCGCAGCGGGCCGGCCTGCCGTTGCGCGAGGCCTACGCCCGGGCGGTGGGCTTCACCGGCAAGGTGGTGGCCCTGATCGGCGTCACCATGGCCGCCGGCGTGGTCACCTGGGCCTGGTCGCCGATCAAATTCCAGGCGGACATGGGCATCCTGCTGGCTTTCATGTTCCTCTGGAACATGGTCGGCGCGCTGGTGCTGATTCCGGCGCTCTCCGCCTTCCTGCTGCGCAGCCCGGCCACGCGCGCCGGCGCCGTGCCGCTCCACTAGGGGCCGCGCCGCGTGCGTTGCGAAAAAAGCTGTTCTTTAAACTAACGAATGTGTAACATTAATTCAAGGCAGCGGCCGCCGGCCCGGCGCCATAGGGGCATCCATGCAGCTTGAACTGAATCCCGAGCTCGAGACCTTCCGCCAGGAAGTGCGCGAATTCCTGCGCGCCAGCCTGCCGCGGGAGATGGCCGAGCGCCAGCACCGCGCCTGCGACCCGGCGGTGGACGAGGACGGCATCGCCTGGCAGCGCATCCTGCACCGCAAGGGCTGGTCGGTGCCGCATTGGCCGACGGAACACGGCGGCTGCGGCTGGTCGCCGCTGCAGATGTTCATCTTCGAGGAGGAATGCCACAACTTCGACGCGCCGGTGCCGGCCTGGCAGAACACCCACATGGTGGGGCCGGTGATCTACACCTTCGGCTCGGACGAGCAGAAGCGGCGCTTCCTGCCGCCGATCGTCCGCGGCGACTACCAGTGGGCGCAGGGCTTCTCCGAGCCCAGCGCCGGTTCCGACCTGGCCTCGCTGCGCACCGTGGCGGTGCGCGACGGCGACCACTACATCGTCCGCGGCCAGAAGATCTGGACCAGCGGCGCGCACCATTCGGAATGGGGCTTCTTCCTGGTCCGCACCAACCCGGACGTCAAGCCCCAGGCCGGCATCTCGTTCCTGCTGATCGACCTGAAGACCCCGGGCATCACCATTCGCCGCATCCCGCAGATCAACGGCGCGTCCCATCTGTGCGAAGTGTTTCTGGACGACGTGCGGGTGCCGGCGGACAACCTGGTAGGGCAGGAAGGGCAGGGATGGAGCTACGCCAAGTTCCTGCTCGACCACGAGCGCACCGCCAGCTCCTTCATCTACTGGAACAAGCGCGAGCTGCAGAAGGTCAAGCAGATCGCCCGGCGGGAGCAGCTCGACGGCGTGCCGCTGATCGACACACCGGTGTTCCGCGGCAAGCTGGTGCAGGCCGAGTGCGAGCTGCACGCGCTGGAATGGTCGGTGCTGCGCATCCTGGCCGGCGAGCGCTTCCAGTACCCGGATACCGCGGTGGCCTCGGTGCTGAAGGTGCATGGCTCGCAGCTGCAGCAGCGCATCACCGATCTGGGCACCGAGGCGCTCGGCAGCCGCGCCCTGCGCATGTTCGACTACGAGCCGATGATCCGCGGCGACTACCCGGACATCGAGGCCTGGCCGGGCTATGTCCATGGCCGCACCGCGGTTTACTTCGCCGAGCGGGCCGCCACCATCTACGGCGGCGCGCTGCAGGTGCAGAAGAACATCATCGCCAAGCTGGCATTCGGCTTTTGACGGGCTGCCCCATGAAATTCGACCTTTCCGAAGAACAGGCGATGCTGCGCGACGCCGCCGGGCGCTTCGTGCGCGACGCTTACGGCCTGGAGCACCGCCGCGCCCTGGCGGCGAGCCAGGATGGATTCTCGCGTGCGCACTGGAAGCAGTACGCCGACCTCGGCTGGCTCGGCCTGAACCTGCCGGAAGACGTCGGCGGCCTCGGCTGCTCGCTGGTGGAGACAGCAGTGCTGGCCGAGCAGTTCGGCCGCGGCATGGTGCTGGAACCGTTCCTCGCCACCGCAGTGCTGTGCGCCCGCCTGGTCGACCGCTGCGGCTCGCCGGCGCATCGCGAGGTGCTGCTGCCGGCGCTGATCGGCGGCGAGCTGCTGCTGGCCCTGGCGCACGAGGAGCCCGGCATGCGCGGCTGCGGGCAGCGGCCGCGGGCCCGGGCGCGCTGCGGCGCCGAGGGCTTCCGGCTCGACGGCGCCAAGACCTTGAGCCTTGCCGGGCCCGCGGCAGACCGCTTGATCGTCTCGGCCGAGCTCGACGGCGGCGCCGACCTGGGCCTGTTCGTGGTCGAGCCCGGCACCCCCGGCCTGAGCCTGAGCGCCTACACCCTCACCGACGGCAGCCGCGCGGCGGATGTGATCCTGCACGACGTGGCCCTGCCGCCGCAGGCGCTGCTGTGCCGGGGGGCGGCGGCGGAAGAGGCGCTGGAGGAGGCGCTGGACCTGGCCCGGCTGGTGGCGATGGCCCAGGCCCTGGGCGCCATGGAAGGCTGCATCGAAGTCAGCAGCGAGTACATCAAGACGCGCGTCCAGTTCAAGCAGCCGCTGGCCAGGTTCCAGTCGTTGCAGCACCTGATGGCCGACATGTTCGTCGATGCCCAGGAGTCGCGCTCATTGCTCTATCGCACCCTGGCCCTGGCCGGCGCTGCGCCGGAGCAGCGCCGCAACGCCGTTTCCGCCGCCAAGATCGTGATCGGCCAGGCCGGCCGGCGCGTCACCGCCAGCGGCGTCCAGCTCCATGGCGGCTATGGCACCACCGACGAGTATCTGGTGAGCCACTATTTCCGCTATCTGTTCACGCTGGAGAAGCTGTTCGGCGATGCCGAGGATCACATGCGGCGCTATGCGCTGCAGTGAGGCGGCAGGCGAGCCCTGACCGGGTCCGCCCGGCCGCGATGAAGCGCGGCCTTATGGCGGGCAGGGCTTACTTGGCCAGCAGCTCGACCTGCAGCCGGTACTGGTCCGGGCGGTAGCGCACCGAGGCGACTTCCACCGGCCGGCCCGATGCGCTGTAGTAGGTGCGCAGCACGTGCAGCACCGCCGTGCCGCCGGGGAGTTCCAGCAGCTTGCCCAGCCGCGCGTCGGCCGATTCCGGCTCCACCGTCTGCATCGCGCGCACCACCGGCTCCCCCAGGAGCCGTTCCACCAGCCGGGCCACCGGGGTGCCGGAGCCGAGCTCCGTGGTGTCGAGCTGCGCGCCGAGCTCGGCCGGCAGGTAGAAATGCGTCATGGCGAACGGCGTGCCTTCCACCCGGCTCAGCACCTGCAGTTCCGTCAGCGGCGCCTTCGGCGCCAGTTGCAGCAGTTCGGCTACGCGCGCCGGCGCTGCCTTTTCGCCGCGCTTCAGGATCTCGATGGCGATGTTGCGCGGGTAGGCCAGAGCGTCGTACAGCGAGCCGACCAGGCTGACCGACCGCGTCGCCTGCCGCGGCTCGGCGACAAAGGTGCCGACGCCGCGGCGCCGCGTCACCAGCCCTTCCACGATCAGGTCGTCCACGGCGCGGCGCACCGTGATGCGGCTGACGCCGTACTGAGCGCAGAGCTGCTCCTCGGTGGGCAGGGCCGCGCCGGGCTTGAGGCGGCCGCCGGCGATCTGCTGGCGCAGGTCGCGGGCGAGCTGAAAGTACAGCGGGACGGGGCCTGCGGTCAGGCTCACGCGGTTCTCGATTGCGGCGCGGCGGTTGTGCCTAGGCCTGTTGCGCCAGGCGCTCCGGATCGCTCAGCGCCTGGGCGAAGTGCACGCAGAACCGCGCGGCGTCCGCTCCGTTGATGACCCGGTGATCATAACTCAGCGCCAGCGGCAGCATGGTGCGCCACTGCAGCTGGCCGTCGACGTTGACCGGCTTCTGCTGCGCCTTGGCGATGCCGACGATCGCCACTTCCGGCGCGTTGATGATCGGAGTGAAGGCGGTGCCGCCGATCGAGCCCAGCGAGCTGATCGAGAAACAGCCGCCGGACATGCGGTCCAGCGGCAGTCCCTTGGTGCGCGCCCGCAGCGACACCTCGGCGATCTCGGCGGCGATCTCGCCCAGCGTCTTGCGGTCGGTGTCGCGGATCACCGGCACCAGCAGGCCGTTGGGCGTGTCCACCGCCACGCCGATGTGGAAGTACTGCTTGAGCACCAGGTTCTTGCCGCTGCCGTCGATCGAGGCGTTGAACTGGGGATAGGCCTTGAGCGCGCTGACCGCCGCCTTGACCAGGAAGGCCAGCGGCGTCAGCTTGACCCCGCCGGTTTCCGACAGGCGCCGGCGCACCGCGTCGAGCGTGCTGATGTCGGCCTCGTCGAAGTGGGTGACATGCGGGATCATCACCCAGTTGCGGCCGAGGTAGCTGCCGACCAGCTTCTGGATGCGCGACAGCGGGCGGGTCTCCACCGGCCCGAAGGCGGCGAAGTCCACCTGCGGCCACGGCGCCAGCTCCAGGCCGGGCGGGGCGACCGGCGCGCCGGAGAGCTGTGCGCTCACGCGATCTCGCCCAGTACGGTGCCGACTTCGTAGACTTCGCCGGCGGGCTTGACGATCTTGAGAGTGCCGGAGGCGGGGGCCTGGATTTCCTCCACCGACTTGTCGCTTTCCAGGGAAAACAGCGGCTGCCCCTGCTCCACCGGGGCGCCGTCGGCCACCAGCCACTCGGCCAGGGTGCCTTCGTTCATCGAAAAGCCCAGCTTGGGAAGAAGAATCTGTGTGCTCATGTGTCGGTCTGCTTGCGTGGTCGGATTACTTGAGGGTCTGGCGCACGGCGGCTTCGATGTCGGCGTGGCTGTAGACGAAAGCGGTTTCCAGGTTCTTGGCGAAGGGCACCGGGCACTCGGCCGAGGCCACCCGCTGCACCGGCGCCTTCAGTTCGCGCCACAGCTTCTCATGCAGGCGGGCGGAGATCTCGGCGCCGACGCCGAAGGAGCGGACCGCTTCATGGACCACCACGGCGCGGCCGGTCCGGGCGACCGAGGCGAGGATCGTGTCCATGTCCAGCGGCTGCACCGTGCGCAGGTCGATCACCTCGGCGTCGATGCCGTCCCTGGCCAGCTTGTCGGCCACGGCGGCGCAGTCGTTGGCCGAGCGGCTGTAGCCGATCAGGGTCACGTCCTTCCCGGCACGGGCGATGCGCGCCTGGCCCAGCGGGATGCGCTCGCCGCGCGTCGGCTGGGCACCCTGCATCCAGTAGCTGGGCAGGTGTTCGACGAAGATCACCGGGTCCTCGTCGAAAATCGACGACAGCAGCAGGCCGTAGGCGTCGGCCGGGTTGGACGGCATCACCACTTTGAGGCCCGGCGTGTGGCAGAACCAGGCCTCGAGCAGGTCCGAGTGCTGGCCGCCGGTGCCGAAGCCCGCTCCGGTCATCATGCGGATCACCAGCGGCGCGTGGGTCTGGCCGCCGGACATGAAGCGGATCTTGGCGGCGTGGTTGGTGATCTGGTCCATGCAGACCGCGGTGAAGTTCATCAGCATCACCTCGGCCACCGGGCGCATGCCGGCGATGGCGGCGCCTACCGCGGCGCCGACGAAGCCCATTTCCGAAATCGGCGTCGAGCGCACACGCGTACCGAACTTGTTGGACAGGCCGGCGGTGACGCCGACGATGCCGCCGCCTTCCGGGTCGGCCACCTCCTCGCCGAAGGCGATCACGTTCGGATCGGCGTCCATGGCGTCGTGCAGGGCCCAGTTCAGCGCCTGCAGGATGTTGACCTTGGCGGCCTTGGTTGCAGCTTGGGCTTCCATGGTCGGTTCCTTCAGGCGGTTGCGGTGGCGTACACGTCGCGCTGCAGCTCGGCCGGCTCCGGCGGGGCGCTGCTCATGGCGAAGGCCACGGCCTCGTCGACCTCGCGCAGCAGCTCGGCGTCGAGGGCGTCGAGCTGCGCCGCTTCGGCCTGCTTCTGGTCCAGCAGCCACTGGCGGAACTTCGGCACCGGATCCTGCGCCTGCGCCGCCTGGTACTCCTCCTTGGGAATGTAGGCGCCGGGGTCGCCCAGCACGTGGCCGTTGAAGCGGAAGGTGCGGGCTTCGAGCAGGGTCGGGCCCCCGCCGCGGCGGGCGCGCTCCACCGCCTCGCCGGCGGCGTGATACATCGCCACCGGATCGTTGCCGTCGACCTGCACCCCGGGGATGCTGTACGAGGCGGCGCGGTCGGCGATGCGCTCGACCGAGGTGCCGGTGCGCAGCGGCGTGTGCTCGGCGTAGAGGTTGTTCTGGCAGACGAACACCACCGGCAGCTTCCATACCGCCGCCAGGTTCAGCGATTCGTGAAAGGCGCCGATGTTGCTGGCGCCGTCGCCGAAATTGGCCACGGTGACGCGGCCGTCGCCGCGCACCTGCGAAGCCAGCGCCAGGCCGCAGGCGATCGGCATGCTGGCGCCGACGATTCCGGTGGTGACCATGCAGCCGGTCTCCGGATGGGTCAGGTGCATGGTGCCGCCCTTGCCCTTGCAGGTGCCGGTGACGCGGCCGGCGATCTCGGCCCACAGCAGCCGCGCCGGCAGCCCCTTGGCCAGCAGGTCGTGGATGCAGCGGTAGATGGTGGTGATGTAGTCGCTATCCTGCAGGTGCATCGAGATCGCGGCCGGGATCGCCTCCTGGCCGCGCGGCGAGTAGTACGGCGTCACCAGCCTGCCGGCCTTGAGCTCGCGCACGATGCGCTCGTCGTTGAACTTGATCAGGGCCATCTTGCGGTAGATGGCGGTCAGGGTGCCGCGATCGGGGAGGGCGGGGCTCATGTCAGGCCTTGGTTCCGTGGATGTAGCTTTCCAGCACCTGGTGCAGGTTCGACACCTCGACTTCCTGCACCGGATTCGGCCGGGCGAATTTGAAGGCGCGCGATTTCATGCCCTTCTGCACCTTGGACATGTTGGCGAGATCCTGGTCGACGATCAGGCCGAAGCTCTGGCCCTCGATGCTGTCGAACACGCGCCGCACCAGCGGCGGCTCGGCGCCCGGGGCGTAGCGCTTCAGCGACCAGATGTTGAAGATGCAGGAATCGGGGTTGTCGCCGTCGGGGCGGGCGCGGTACCACACCGCCCCGTCCCACCACGGCAGGGTGGCGCAGTTGGGAAACACGTGCCAGTCGGTGCCGGCCTTGCCCAGCTTCTCCCAGCTCAGGCCGGGCGGATACCCGGCGCCTTCCGCCTCCGCCGCCTGGCGGCCGAACTCCACCGCCGTGCCCAGCGCGGTCATCGGGTCGGCGCTGGCCGGAAGCTCGTCGAGGATGCGGCGCGAGGCCGCCGCGTCGCGGTCGGTGAAGATCGCGGCAAAATCCTTTTCCATCATTTCGAAGAAGGTCACCACGCCGGGGCGCACGTCGGCCGGTACCTCCATCTTCAGGCGCGGCGAGGGTACGCCCAGCGGCTGCGTCGCCTTCCAGTAGCCGAAGTGCGAATGCTTGCCCTGGGTGTAGCTCTGGGTGTAGTCGTCGCCCTGGTAGGGCAGCAGCTGCGGATGGGTGCCGGCGACGTGGTAGCCCTCGAGGAAGGCTTCCAGCGCCACTTTCCAGTTCGCCGGCAGGCGCAGCTCCAGGTACCAGCGGTAGCGCAGGTTGTGGAATTCGAACGGATCCAGGTACTCCTGCAGCGGCTGCAGGTACTGCTCCAGCGGCTCGCAGCCGGGGTCCATGTTGACGAAGACGAAGCCGCCCCAGGTGCCGACCCTGCATTCCACCAGCTTGAGGTCTTCCAGCTTCAGGCAGTCGCCATAGTCGTCGCGGTCCTGCACGTGGATGCAGTTGCCCTGCAGATCGAAGCTCCAGCCGTGATAGCGGCAGCGGAAGTTGTTGGTCTTGCCGCAGCCCTCGGTCAGTTGCCGGCCGCGGTGCGGGCAGACATTGTGGTAGGCCTTGACCGTCTGTTCGTCGGTGCGCACGACGATGATCGACTCGTCCGCCACGTCATAGGTGACGTACTCGCCGACGCGCCGGATCTCCTCCAGGCGGCAGGCAACCTGCCACACCCTGGGCCACAGGCGCTCTTTTTCCAGGCGCAGGAATTCCGGGGACAGGTAGTTGTCCTTGCTGACCAGCGTCGGCGTCGGCGTCGGCATGGCTGCTTTGTCTCCATCCATCGGTACGGTCTCCTCGATCTAATGGCTTGTTTCGGGCCCGGCGTCGGGGCGCCGGGCCGTCAGTTGATGGTGGCGGCTCATGCGGGCTCGAACACCGGCACGGCCTGTCCGTTTTCGGCCGCGGCGAAGGCCACGCGCAGTGCCTGGCCGATCCTCACCTCGGCGGGCGGGCAGCGGACGATGTTGCTCAGCATGGTAATCCCTTCGTCGAGCCGCACGTAGGCCACGATCAGCGGTGCCGGTCCGGGGGCATGGGTGAAGGAATACACCGTGGCCCGCCCCGAGGCGGCCTTCCACTCGGTGCGGGGGGACAGGCAGCGCGGACAGACCGGCCGCGGATACCAGTGCGGCTTGCCGCAGTCCAGGCACCAGCGCAGCAGCAGCCGGCCGGCGGCGGCGGCTTCCCAGAAGGCGCGGTTCTCCGGAGAGGCCTGCGGCGCCGGGATCTTGCGGTCGGGGGTGGCTTCGCTCATTCGCGCTCCAGGATCAGGGTGGCCGCGCCATGGCGGGTGGCCAGGTTGCCGCCGATGCCGCTGGCCAGGGCCAGGCGGCAGTCCTTGACCTGCACCGCCGGATGGGCCTCGCCGCGCAGCTGCCGCACCGCCTCGATCGCCTTGGTGATGCCGCCGCGGTTGGAGGGGTGGTTGTTGCACAGGCCGCCGCCATCGGTGTTGACCGGCAAGCGGCCCTGGCCGGCGATGAGGTTGCCCCCGGCCGCGAAGCGCCCGCCATGGCCCTTGGCGCAGAAGCCGAGATCTTCCAGCTGCAGCAGCACCGTAATGGTGAAGCTGTCGTAGATCGAGGCATAGTCGATGTCGGCGGGTTTGACGCCGGCTTCCTCGAATGCGGCGCGTCCGGACCAGGCGGCGCCGGTATAGGTCAGGTCGACTTCGCCGCCGAGAATGCCCTTGGGCGCTTCGCCGGCGCCGCGCACCCGCACCGCCGGGCGCCGCAGCTCCCGCATCACCTCCGGCGCCACCACCACCAGCGCGCCGCCCCCGTCGCTGACCACGCAGCAGTCGAGCTTGCGCAGCGGATCGGCCACCAGCGGCGAAGCCAGCACCTCTTCCACCGTCACCAGGTTGCGCAGCATGGCATTGGGGTTGTGCCGCGCGTGATGCGAGGCGCTCACCTTGATCCAGGCCAGCTGCTCGGCGGTGGTGCCGAACTCGTGCATGTGCCGCCGCGCCGCGAGGGCATAGGCCGCGGGGTTGGTCAGGCCGTAGGGCTGCTCGAACTCGGCTTCCGGGGCGTTGGCGCTGGAGCGCACGCCATAGGCATGCACCCCCGGCTGGCTGCGCGGCACCCCGGCCAGGGTGATCAGGGCGACGCGGCACTTGCCGGCGGCGATGGCCTGGGCAGCGTGGGCCACGTGCAGCAGCGGCGCCGACCCGCCGGTATCCGTGGAATCGACGTGGCGCACCCGCAGGCCCAGGTAGTCGCACAGGCTCAGCGGGCCCAGGCCCGGCGCGTCGCCGGCGCAGAAATAGCCGTCGACGTCGCGGCGGTCGAGCCCGGCGTCGCGCAGGGCGCCCGCGGCCACCTCGGCGTGCAGCAGGGCGCAGGACTTGTCCGGCGCCTTGCGGGCCGGATGCTCGTAAGCGCCGGTGATATAGGCTTGGCCCTTCAGTGTCACGCTGCTCCTCATCCTGGCGGTCCGGCCGGGCAATTTTTCCCGGTGACCGGCATAATGTACCGGTGTAGTATAAATAAATGTACACCGTTCGTCCTATCGGGCGGAACCCCTGCTACGGAGCGACCGTGGACCTGACCAATTACGAATGCCTGCTGCTCGAGCGCGACGGCAAGGTGCTGAACGTGACCTTCAACCGGCCCGAGGCGATGAACGCCTTCAATCCGGCCATGGAGGCCGAACTGCGCCGCCTGCTGCTGGACGTGGCGCACGACGACGCCACCCACGTGATGGTCCTGACCGGCGCCGGCAAGGCCTTCAGCGCGGGCGGGGACCTCAACCAGATCCGCAAGGTGATGGAGCAGCCGGAGCTGTTCTTCAAGTCGATCGGCGAAGCCAAGCAGCTGGTGTTCGCGATCCTCGACTGCCCCAAGCCGATCATCGCCAAGGTGAACGGCCATGCCATCGGCCTCGGCGCCACCCTGGCCCTGTTCAGCGACATCAGCTTCGCCGCCAACCACGCCCGCATCGCCGACCCGCACGTGCAGGTGGGCTTCGTCGCCGGCGACGGTGCCGCGGTGATCTGGCCGCAGCTGGTCGGCTACAACAAGGCCAAGGAATATCTGCTGACCGGTGATGCCATCCTGGCGCCGGACGCCGAGAAGATGGGACTGATCAACCACGCCGTGCCGGCGGAGGAGCTGGATGCGCGGGTGCACGAATTTGCGCAGCGCCTGGCCAACGGCGCCTCGCGCTCGGTGCAGTGGACCAAGGCCTCGATCAACATCGGCCTGAAGCAGCTGGCGCACTCGATCATGGACGCCTCGATCGCCTATGAGGCCCTGTCCAACATCACCCGCGACCATCGCGAAGCCGTCGCCGCCATGCTGGAGAAGCGCAAGCCCAGCTTCACGGGTGAGTGACGGCGGCGCCGGGGCCGGCAGCCCGCGCCTGTTCCGCGCGCGCCTGCTGGCGCTGCTGGCCGGCAACCTGGTCGTCGGCGTCAATCTCCATATCGTCGCCGGCCTGCTCGACGAGATCGCACGCTCGCTGCAGGTGTCCATCGCCAGGGCGGGCCTGCTGATCTCGGCCTTCGCCATCGCCAGCTTCATCGGCGCGCCGCTGTTCGCCACCCTGGGCTCGCGGCTGGACCGCCGCCGGCTTTTGGCCGGCACCATGGGGGTGTGCGCGCTGGCCAACCTGCTGAGCAGCCTGAGCCCAGACTACGGCAGCCTGCTGCTCAGCCGCCTGCTGGCGGCGGTGACCTCGGCCGTGTTCACGCCGCAGGCGGCAGCGACCCTCGGCGTGCTGGTGCCGGAGCGGCAACGCCCGGCGGCGATGTCCTTCATCATGCTCGGCTGGAGCCTGGCGGCGGTGATCGGCCTGCCGGTGGGCGTGCTCGCCGGGATGCGCTTCGGCTGGCGCGCCACCATGGCCGGCATCGCCGTCGGCGCGGCGCTGGCCGGCTGGATGCAGTGGCGCTGCCTGCCGCCGCGCCTCTACGTGCCGCCGCTGAACCTGTCGCGCTGGCTGGAGGTGCTGCGCAACCCGGCGCTGATGCTGCCGATTGGCTCGGTCCTGGCGTTGTCGGTGGGCAACCAGGCCCTGTTCAGCTACCTGGCGCCGGCCGTCAAACGGCTGTACGGGGCAGGGGCCTCCACCGTCTCGGCGCTGTTCCTGGTGCACGGCATCGCCTCGATCCTGGCCAATGTCGGCTCGGTGCTGATGTTGCGGCGCCTGGCGCCGCAGCAGCTGGCGCGCTTCTGGGCCGGCGCCTGCATCGCCGCGCTGGCGCTGTGGCCGGCTCCGGCGGCAGCCGCCTCGGTCGCACCGGTGCTGGCCCTGCAACTGCTGTGGAGCCTGGGCATGGCGGGGATTCCCGCCACCCAGCAGGCTCGGCTGGCCTGGGCGGCGCCGTCGCTGGCCGCCGCCTCCATCGCGCTCAATTCCTCCGTCGCCTACCTCGGCCAGGCGCTCGGCACCACCGCCGGCGGGCTGGCCTGGAACCTGGTCGGTCCGCGTTACCTGCCGTGGCTGGCGCTGCTGCCGCTGACGCTGGGGCTGGCCCTGTCGCTGCTGGCCGAGCGTCGCCGGCCTCATCCCGCCGGCGCAGCCCCGGCGGCTTGACCTGCTCCTCGCGCTGTATAGAATATAGAACAATATTCAATTAACTGAACGACGGTCCAGCCGTCGCGGAGACCAGCATGCAGACTACAGCCGCCACGCCCACGGCCAGCTACGACGGACCCATCTTCGACGGCGATACGCATATCTACGAGCAGGCCGATTCCTGGAGCCGCTACCTGCCCAAGCAGTACGAGAAGGACTGGGGCTACCACTGGAAGAAGGGCGCTGACGGCGAGTACGCGCTCTACGTCGGCCCGCGCAAGGTCGAGGTCAGCGCCGGCTTCTTCACCGAGGACGGCAAGGTGCCGCCGCCCGGCCGCATGCACGAATGGCTGCGCGCGATGAAGGAGGGCAAGATGGAGCTGGACATGCGCGTGCCGATGACGCGCGACATGACCCATGCCGACGCGCGCCTGCGCAAGATGGACGAGTTCGGCGTCGAGGCCTGCTTCCTCTACTGCGGCAACATGGTGGCGACCATCAGCTACCTCGACCAGGCGGAGCCGGCCAAGGCGGTGCTGCACGCCTACAACCAATGGATGTACGACGAGTGGAAGTTCAACCTGCAGGACCGCATCTACTCGGCGCCGCTGATCAGCCTGATGGATCTGGACTGGGCCTGCCAGGAGGCGGAGTGGGCGATCAGGAACGGCACGCGCCTGTTCCTGATGCCGATGGGGCCGTTCAACGGCAAGTCGCCGGCCGATCCGGCCTATGACCGCTTCTGGTCGCTGCTCAATGAGGCGCACTGCCGCGTGGTCTACCACGTGTCCGAGGCGATCTACATGAAGGACCACATGGCGGTGTGGGGCGAGAAGATGCAGTCCTCGCGCCTGCGCCAGACCGCCTTCATGTGGATGAACGGCTACGGCGAGCGCCCGCTGATGGAGACCCTTTCGTCCTACATCTTCTTCAACTTCTTCGCGCGCTTCCCCAACTTGAAGATCCTCTCCGCCGAGAACGGCTCGGAATGGGTGCCGAACATGCTGGTGAAGATGGACAAGTGCCGCGGCATGGCCAAGCTCGGCCACTGGCCGGGCGGGCAGCTCAAGGAGCGGCCCAGCGCCATCTTCAAGCGCCACATCGGCGTGGTGGCGTACCCGGAAGACGACATCAAGAGCATCGCCGACCAGGTCGGCAGTGACGACTGGATCATCATGGGCTCGGACTATCCGCACTCCGAGGGCGTGCCGGAGCCGCGCGACTTCTTCAAGGAGGCCTGCGCCGGACTGACGCCCGAGCAGGTGCGCAAGGTGATGTACGACAACGGCAAGCGCTTCATCGCGCGGAGCTGAGCGGCGCCGCAACCGTGGCCCGGCCGCTGCATTAATGTAACGTCATCATATACTTAATCGCGCCGCCCTCGGGACGGCACGGCAACCTGAAGCCGCGGCGCAGAGGCGGCGCACGTGGTGGTGGAGGAGCGATGGAAGTGCCTGCGCGTTTTGGCGAGGCCTTCGACGCCCTGCATGCGGCGGCCTCGGCCCGTGCAGGCGCGGACGATTTCGGCCCGCCCGACTATTGCCAGGGCCTGCGGCTGCTGCTGCAGGCTTTCGACGAGGCCCCTTTTTCCGCAAGCGGCCGTCGCTTCGCCTTTGGCGCGCTGACCGGCGTGCTGGTGGCGCGGCTCTATGCCCAGAGCGGCTGGAGCCGGCACCCGCAATACCGCTCGGTGGCGATCCGTGCGCCGCTGGTCATCACCGGCATTCCGCGGACCGGCACCACCGCGCTGCACAAGCTGCTGTCGGTGGACCCGCAGTTCCAGGGCATCGAGCGCTGGCTGGCGGCGACGCCGATGGTGCGGCCGCCGCGCGGGCGCTGGCCGGAGCAGCCCGAGTACCGCGCCTGCGTCGCCGGCCTGCAGGCGGTCGCCGAGGCGGCGCCGGCCTTGCTGAGCATGCATGACATGACCGCCGACTCCGTCGACGAGTGCCTGGACGTGCTGCAGCAGAGCTTCGTCAGCAACCTGTTCGCCTCCAGCTACGACGTGCCGCGCTACAGCCAGTGGCTGCTGCAGCAGTCCGAAGCGCCCTCCTACCGCCGCTACGCCGACGTGCTGCGCCTGATCGGCCTGGCCGATCAGGACAAGCGCTGGCTGCTGAAGAACCCGGGGCACACCTGGGAGCTGGAGTCGCTGTTCGAGGTGTTCCCGGACGCGTGCGTGGTGCAGACCCACCGGACGCCGCTGAAAGCCCTGCCGTCGCTGTGCAGCGTGCTGGAAGTGTCGCGCGGCATCTACCACGGCGCCCAGGTGCGGCCGGAGCGGATCGGTGCGGCCGAGGCCGCCAAGTGGCGCCGGGCGATCGACCGCGCCGAGGCGGCGCGGGCGCGCCGTCCCGGGCGGTTCTTCGACGTCGACCACCGCCGGTTCCACGCCGATCCGATCGGCGTGGTGCGCGCCATCTACCGACGCTTCGATCTGGAGCTGCGCGAGAACGTGGTGGGGCGCATGCGGGACTGGCTGGAGCAGCAGCCGGCGGAGCAGAAGTCCGGGCATCGTTATATGGCCGCCCGCTTCGGGCTCGGCGAGGCGCAGCTGCGCGAGCAATACGCGGACTACATCGAGCGGTACGGCCTGGAATGAGCGCATGAAGGCCGCGGTATTCAAAAGCGCCGGCAAGCCGCTGGTGATCGAGACCCGGCCGGATCCCACGCCGGCGGCCGGCGAGCTGGTTCTGAAGGTCGGGCGCTGCGGCATCTGCGGCACCGACCTGCACATGACCGACGGCCACGCCCAGACCTATCCCGAGGATTCGGTGATCGGCCACGAGTTCGCCGGCGAGGTGGTGGCGGTGGGGCCGGGCGTGAGCGGCTACAGGATTGGCGACAAAGTCGCGGCCATGCCGGTGGTCGGCTGCGGCCAGTGCGGCAGTTGCCGCTCGGGCGATCCGATGTGGTGCGAGCGGGGCCTGATCGGGATCGCCGGCGGCTTCGGCCAGTACGCCATCGCCAAGGCGCAGGCCGCGATCAGGCTGCCGCAAAGCCTGTCGCTGGCCGACGGCGCGCTGGTCGAGCCGCTGGCGGTGGGCCTGCACGGCGTGGCGCTGGCGGGCCAGAGGCCCGGCGCGCGGGTGCTGGTGCAGGGCGCCGGAGCCATCGGCCTCGCGGCCGCGTATTGGGCCAGGCGCCTGGGCGCCGGCCGGATTGCCGTCACGGCGCGCTCGCGGCGCGGCGAGTCTTTGGCCCTGCAGCTGGGCGCCGACCGCTTCCTGGCGTCATCCGGGGATCTCCAGCCGCAGCTCGAAGCCGCACTCGGCGGCGCGCCGGACGTGATCTTCGAATGCGCCGGCGCCCCTGGCATGGTGGCGCAGGCGGTCAATCTGGTGCGGCCGCGCGGCACGGTGGTGATCCTCGGCAATTGCATGCTGCCGGATGCCTTCCATCCGGCCCAGGCGATGTTCAAGCAGGTCCGCATCCAGGGGTCGATGGTCTACTCGCTCGCCGAGTTCGAAACGGTGGCGGCAACCCTCGACGCCGGCCATGTCGAGCCGCGCGCGATGGTCACCGACACCGTTTCGCATGAGCAGCTGCCGGCGGCGTTCGAAGCCCTGCGGCGGCCCGCCCGGCAGTGCAAGGTCATGGTGGATCCGTGGGCTTGAAGGAGCAAAGCGTGAGCGAGCCGTTGCCGCAGTGGAATGAATACCTCAGGCTGCTGGAGCCGGCCGGGGCGCTGCCGCTGCGCACCTGGCAGCCGGACAGCGAACAGCTGCGGGCCGAGGTCTACCGCCAGGTGCTGATGAACCTGTCGCTCGGCTACTTCATGTATTTCCAGGCCGATCCCGACCATCCGGACTTCGCCCCCTTCCTCAACTCGGTCTATCTGCTGCAGCCCAATCCGGACGACACCTATTTCTATGCGCGGGTGGCGGGCGAGGGGCTCTATCGCATCAGCGGCGACCGCGGCACGGTCAAGCTGCTGACGTTCACCGTCGGCCGCAACATGATCGGCATGAGCGAGACGCCCTCGCCGCAGCTCGGCGAGTACGACGCCGACACCCTCGAGATCCGGCCGGACGGGGCGTTTGAGGTGCTGTTCAGCAGCGAGCGGCCGGCGGGCTATCGCGGCAACTGGCTGCGCCTCGACCCGCAGGCCGAGCACATCGTGGTGCGGCAGCGCTGCTACGACTGGGGCGGCGAGCGCGACGCACGCCTGGCGATCGAGCGCCTCGACGCGCCTTCGCCGCTCAAGCCGGCCCTCACCGCGGCGCAGATCGACCAGCGCCTGCGCGGGGCCATCGGCTTCGCCGAGCGGCTCGGCCGCACCTGGTTCGACTACCAGAACGCGCTGCGCAAGCGGGTGGCACCGAACACGCTGGATTTCACCGGCTTCAAGCAGTTCGGCGGCGTCGCGGTGCAGACCTATTGGCAGGGCGTGTACGAGCTGGCGGAGCACGAGGCGCTGATCCTGGAAACGGAGTTGCCGGAGCAATGTCCATACTGGAACGTGCAGCTCAACGACCCGCTGTGGAACACGGTGGAATACGTCCACCGGCAGAGCAGCCTCAACGGCCATCAGGCCCGGCTCGACGCCGACGGCAGGTTCCGGGCGGTGATCGCCGTGGACGATCCGGGCGTGCCGAACTGGCTGGACACCGGCGGCTACCGGCTGGGCACCCTGGTCGGCCGCTGGTATGCCTGCAGCAGCAATCCCATGCCGACGCTGAAACGGGTGCCGCTCGCCGAATTGCGCCGGCACCTGCCGCCGGACACACCCGCGGTCAGCCCGGAGCGGCGGGCGCAAGGGCTGGCGGCACGGCGGCGCGGCGGCCAGTTGCGCCGCCGTTGGTAAGCTCTCAATCTCGGGCGGTGGCCATGATCGACCAGCTGGTGGGGGATGGCGCTCGAAGCGGGCAAGGCGATCCTGCGGCGCGCGGCCGGCGGCAGCGTCACCGGCCTGGAGGGGGCGCCGGTGCGCTACGGCAAGCACAGCCGGGCCAACGATACCGATTTCGCCAACGGCTGGTTCGTCGCCAGCGGAGGCTTAGACTGGAGAAGCAAGTGAACGAGGAAAATGCCAAGTGGCGGGCCGGGCACGAGCTGATGGTGAGGATGATGGGCCCGGAGTTCGCCGCGGCGCTGGAAGCCAATGCCCGCTCCGGGGGCTTTGCCGCCGATGTCGGGCGCATGGCGGTCGAGCAGGCGTTCGGCGACGTCTGGTCGCGGCCGGGGCTGGAACTGAAGTGGCGCAGCGCCGTGGTGATGGCGACCCTGATCGCGCTGCGCCAGACCGCCGAGCTGAAGAACCACATCCGCTTCGGCCTCAACAACGGCCTGTCGGTGATCGAGCTGCAGGAGGTGATTATCCAGACGCTGCCCTACGTCGGCTTCCCGGCCATTTCCAGCGCGCTGGTCGCGGCGATCGAGGTGCTGCGCGAGCGCGGCCTGGACGGCTCGACCCGGACGGCCGAGGAATCCGGCATCCTCTAGCCGGATCGCCCGATGCGCCTAGACCCGCCCGGTCACCGGGATCAGCGCGCCGGTGACGGCGCTGGCCGCGTCCGACAGCAGGAACAGGATCACCTCGGCGATCTGCGCCGGCTGCACCCAGCGGCTGAAGTCGGCGTCCGGCATGTCGGCGCGGTTGGGCGGGGTGTCGATAATGCTGGGCAGCAACGCGTTGACGGTGATGCCGCGGTCCTTGAGTTCCTCGGCCAGCGCCTCGGTCAGCCTGGCCACCCCGGCCTTGGACGCGGCATAGGCGCCCATGCCGAGGCCGGCCTTGACCGCGCCGGCGGCGCCGATGTTGACGATGCGTCCGCTGCCGCGCCGCAGCAAATGGGGCAGGGCGGCCTTGCTGGCGCTCAGCGCGGTCTTGAGGTTGAGGTTGTAGAGGAGGTCCCAGGTGTCGGCGCTGCCGTCCTCGATCTTCTCCCAGCGGAAGCCGCCGGCGATGTTCACCAGGGCGTCGATGCCGCCGAACTGCTCGGCGATCTGCGCCAGCGCCGCCCCGGCGGTGGCCGGATTGCCCAGGTCGGCGCCGCCGAAATGGGCCACCCCGGCGGCGGCTGCGTCCTGCGGCGCCGGGGCGCGATCCACCGCCGCCACCCGGGCGCCGGCCGCATGCGCCGCCTGCACCACGGCGGCGCCGACGCTGCCGAACGCGCCGGTCACCACCACCGTTTTGCCACGCAAAGCGCCTGCACCGCTCATGTCCACTCCTCGATTGGCCGCGGCGAAAGGGCTCGAAAGATCGCCGGGAAAAATTGACCGGAACCGGAACAATACTATAATTCGAATGTCGTTCAACAATACGACCGAGGCGGCAAGGCCGCCGGTCATTCGCGGAGGAGCGCATGAAACCGATCAGCTTCGATGGCCGCGTCGCCATCGTCACCGGCGCCGGCAACGGCCTGGGCCGTGACTATGCCCTGAACCTGGCCAGGCGCGGCGCCCGCGTGGTGGTCAATGACCTCGGCGGCAGCGGCGCCGGCCAGGGCCGGTCCCAGGCCGCGGCGGACCAGGTGGTCGACGAAATCAAGGCGGCCGGCGGCATCGCCGTGCCCAGCTACGACTCGGTGGCGACCCGCGAGGGCGGCGCCGGCATCGTCCAGGCCGCGCTGGATGCTTTCGGCCGCGTCGACATCGTCATCAACAACGCCGGCTTCCTGCGCAACGGGCGCTTCGAGGACCTCGGCGACGAGCAGATCGACAGCATCCTCGGCGTGCATCTCAAGGGCGCCTTCTATGTCAGCCAGCCGGCCTACAAGGTGATGAAGCAGCAGAAGTACGGCCGCTTCATCTTCACCGCCTCGGCCTCGGCCATGTTCGGCCATCCCTGGCAGACCAACTACGCTTCGGCCAAGGGCGGGCTGGTGGGCCTGTCCAATGTCGTCGCGCTGGAAGGCCTGCGCCACGGCATCCTGTCCAACGCGCTGCTGCCCACCGCCCATTCGCGCCTGGCCGCGGAGATGCACGACGGCTGGATGGAAGTGAGCAACGTCGCCGAAACCCTCGGCCGGCTGGACTTCGAGTTCATCGGCCCCACGGTGGTGCCGGAGTTCAACACGCCGCTGGCGCTGTACCTGGTCAGCGAGCAGAGCCAGGCCACGCACGGCATCTACTCCTGCCTCGGCGGGCGCTACGCGCGGGTGTTCATCGGCGTGACCGACGGCTGGGCCGCCGCGGGCCGCAAGCTGCCGACGCCGGAACAGCTGGCGGAGCACTGGAACGAGGTCGAAGACCGTGGCCGCTACCACCTGCCGCAGAGCGTCTACGAGGAGTTCCTGCCTGCGACCGAGCGCATCCGCGCCGCCGGCTGAAGCGCCGCCTCCCGATCATCCGAGGTCATCATGGCTACCGCATCCGATATCCCCGCCCACGTTCCGCCGGAGCTGGTGCGCGACGTCGATCTGTACAATCTGCCCGGCGCCGCCGAGGACGTGCACCTGGCCTGGAAGAAGGTGCAGGATTCGAGTCCGGACATTTTCTTCACGCCGCGCTACGGCGGCTACTGGGTGGTGACGCGCCACGAGCTGTTGAGCCGCATCTTCCCCGATCACGAGCGCTTCTCCTCGCACAAGGCCATCGGCATCCCCCCGCTGGGGCCGGAGGTGCCGCCGCAGATCCCGATCGAGATCGATCCGCCGCAGCACCGCTATTTCCGCATGCCGATCAACCTGGCGCTGTCGCCGAAGAAGATCCAGGACTACGGCGAGGATGCGCGGCGCCTGGCGATCGAGCTGATCGAGGGCTTCCGCGCCCGCGGCGAATGCGAGTTCGTGGCGGACTTCGCCGGCCACCTGCCGATGGATATCTTCCTGAGCATGGTCGATCTGCCGCGCGAGGACCGCGGCTACCTGGTGGCGCAGACCGAGAAGATGACCCGCGGCGGCAGCGAGGCTGATCGCAACCGCACGGTGCAGGAGATCTTCGGCTACCTCGACGGCTGGATCCGCAAGCGCCGGGAGCAGCCGGGCGAGGACCTGATCAGCCAGATCATCCGGATCAAGGTCGGCGACCGCCCGATCAGCCACCAGGAGATCCTGAGCGAGTGCGCGCTGGTGCTGTTCGGCGGTCTCGACACCGTCGCCAGCACCATGGCCTTCATCGCCCGTTTTCTCGCGGAAAACCCGCAGCACCGGCGCGAGCTGGCGGCCAGGCCGGAGCTGATCCCGCAGGCGATCGAGGAGCTGGTGCGCCGCTTCAGCATTCCCAGCATCGGCCGCGTGCTGACCCAGGATGTCGAGCTGGGCGGGGTGCGGATGAAGGCCGGCGACAAGGTCATGCTCAACATCTGCTTTGGCAATCTCGACGAGGGGGCATGGGCCGAGCCGCTCAAGGTCGATTTCTGCCGGCACGCCCAGGAGCACCTGGGCTTCGGCAAGGGCAACCACAAGTGCCCGGGCGCCAACCTGGCCCGGCGCGAGCTGAAGATCTTCCTGGAGGAGTGGCTGGCGCGGATTCCGGAGTTCTCGATCAAGCCGGGCGAGCGCGCTGTGACCATGAGCGGTAATGTGTCTGGCGTGAAATATCTTCCCCTGGTGTGGCCGGTGAACTGAACATGCAGAATTCCGGACGGATGCTGGAAGGCGAATACGATTTCGTCATCGTCGGCAGCGGCGGCGGCTCGATGTGCGCGGCGCTGGCGGCCAGGCGGGCCGGCAAGCGCGCGGTGATCCTGGAGAAGCAGGCCAAGGTCGGCGGCTCGACCGGATTCTCCGGCGGCGTGTGGTGGATTCCCAACAATCCGCTGCTGGCGCGCGAGGGCATTGCCGATTCCTACGAGCGGGCGCGGCAGTATTTCGACGCCGTCGTCACCTACCAGGGGCCGGCGGTGACGCCGCAGCGGCGCGACGCCTTTCTGCGCACCGGGCCGGAGATGGTCGAGTTCCTGGAACGGGAAGGCATGCAGTTCTACCGCCCCGAGGGCTGGTCCGACTATTACGACGAGCTGCCCGGCGGCGAGCCGCGCAGCCGCTCGCTGATGGCGCGGCTGTTCAACGCCAAGGAACTCGGAGAATGGGCCGACCGGCTGTCGGTGTATCCGCCCGGCGCCGGCGTGCCGCTGGGCTCCAACGAGTTCACCACGCTGTTCCTGATGAAGCGCACTTTCGCCGGCAAGCTGAAGCTGCTGAAGCTGGTGTTCACCATGCTGTGGGGCAAGCTCAGCGGCAAGCGCCTAGTGGCCAACGGCGGCGCCATCCAGGGCCGCATGCTGCAGATCGCCCTGCGCGAGCAGATCCCGGTCTTTCCGGACACGGCGGTGAAGGAATTCATCGTCGAGGGCGGCCGCGTGGTCGGCGTGGTGGCCGAACGCGAGGGGCGCGAAACGCGGGTGCGGGCCAGGGACGGCGTGCTGCTCAATTCCGGCGGCTTTTCGCGCAACGGCGAGATGCGCCGGAAGTACCAGCGCGCGCCCATCAGCGGCGACTGGACCAACGCCAACCCCGGCGATACCGGCGAGATGCTGGAGGCGGCAGTGCGCCTGGGCGCCGCCACCGACTGCCTCGACACCGCCTGGTGGGTGGTGACCTCGAAGAATGTCGACGGCTCCTGGCCCAAGGGCGCGGTGACCCCGGAGGGGCAGGTGTTCCCCTTCATGCATCACCTCGACCTGTCGTTCCCGTATTCAATCATGGTCGACCAGACCGGCGCGCGCTTCTGCGATGAGGCCGGCGCCTACATGGAGATCGGCGAGCGCATGTACGCGCGCCAGCATGAGACCGGCAAGGCGGTGCCGGCCTGGGTGATCTTCGACGCGCGCCAGCGCAAGTACTACCACTGGGGCACGGCCATGCCCGGGCAGGTGCCGAAGGAGTGGCTGGAGAGCGGCTACATGAAGAAGGCCGATACGCTGGAAGCGCTGGCGGCGCAATGCGGCATCGACGCGCCCGGCCTGCTGCGGACGGTCGAGCGGTTCAACGGCTTCTGCGCCGGCGGCGTGGACGAGGACTTCAAGCGCGGCGGCCGCGCCTTCGACCGGTCCCATGGCGACCCCACCATCAAGCCCAATCCGAACCTGGGGCCGATCGAGCAGGCGCCGTTTTATGCCGTGGCGATCTATCCCGGCGACGTCGGCACCGCCGGCGGCCTGGTCACCGACGAATACGCACGCGTGTTGCGCGGCGACGGCTCGGTGATCCCCGGGCTGTACGCCACCGGCAACTGCACCGCCTCGGTGTTCGGCCGCTGCTATCCGGGCGCCGGCGCCAGCATCGGCGCCTCCTTCGTGTTCGGCTACATCGCGGCGCGGCACGCGGCGGCGGCGGCCACCGCGCCGGCCCGCTCGCTGGCGGCCTGACCCATGCGCGAAGCCGTCGTCGTTTCCACCGCGCGCACGCCGATCGGCAAGGCTGGCCGCGGCGCGCTCAACAACATCAAGTCGCCCACCCTGACGGCCCACGCCATCCGCCACGCCGTGCGCCGCGCCGGGGTCGAGGGTGAGGAGGTCGAGGACGTGGTGATCGGCTGCGTGCTCACCGCCGGCTCCGCCGGGCTCAACCTGGCGCGCCAGGCGGCGCTCGCCGCCGGCCTGGGTGTCACCGCGGCGGGACAGACGCTCGACCGCCAGTGCGCCTCCGGACTGATGGCCATCGCCACCGCCGCCAAGCAGATCGTGCACGACGGCATGGAAGTGGTGGTGGCCGGCGGCTCGGAGAACATCAGCGGCCTCAATACGCCCTACCTGGACTGGGTACGGCGCGAGCAGGACCCGGAAGTGGTGCGCGGCGCCGAGCACGCCTACATGCCGATGCTCCACACCGCCGAGTTCGTGGCCAAGAAGTACGGCGTGTCGCGCGAGCAGCAGGACCTGTATTCGCTGTCCTCGCAGCAGCGCACCGCCGCGGCCCAGGCCGCCGGCCGGTTCGACCAGGAGATCGTGCCGATCCAGGCCAGCATGGCAGTGGTCGACAGGCAGACCAAAGCGCTGTCCTACCAGGACGTGACCTTGTCCGCGGACGAGGGCAACCGTCCCGACACCACCCTGGAAGGCCTGGCCGCGCTCAAGCCGGTGCTCGAGGGCGGCTGCATCACCGCCGGCAACGCCAGCCAGCTCTCCGACGGCGCCTCGGCCTGCGTGCTGATGGAGGCGGGGAGGGCGGCGCGGCGCGGCCTCGAGCCGCTGGGACTGTACCGCGGCATGACGGTCGCGGGCCTGGCGCCGGAGGAGATGGGCATCGGTCCGCTCCTTGCCGTGCCCAAGCTGCTCAAGCTGCACGGCCTGACCGTCGACGACATCGGCCTGTGGGAGCTGAACGAGGCCTTCGCGGTGCAGGCCCTTTACTGCCGCGACCGCCTGGGCATCGACCCGGACAAGTTCAACGTCGACGGCGGCGGCATTTCCATCGGCCATCCGTTCGGCATGACCGGGGCGCGGCTGGTCGGCCACGCCCTCCTCGAAGGCCGGCGCCGGGGTGTACGCTACGTGGTCGTGACCATGTGCGTCGGCGGCGGCATGGGCGCCGCCGGACTGTTCGAGGTTTTGTGATTGCCGGAGCATCGCCCATGAACAAATGGCTGAAGTCGACCGAGACGATCCGCTTCGCGGTGGCGGAGGGCGTGGCGCGCATCACGCTCAATCGCCCCGACAAGCGCAACGCCATCAGCGAAGCCATGCAGGTGGAGCTGGAGCAGGCGCTGCTGGAGGCGGACGACCGCCGCGACGTCAACGCGGTCCTGCTCGACGGCGCCGGCAAGGATTTCTGCAGCGGTTACGACCTCGCCGGCGTTTATGGCGGCACGGCGGCGGCGGCCCCGGATTACGACCCGGCGCTGTACCGCTCGATGAACGCCAGCTACGACGACGACGCCTGGCAGCTCGAGCGCTCGCTCGACCGGCGCCTGCGCATCTTCGACCTGCACAAGCCGGTGATCGCCAAGGTGCACGGCAACTGCCTGGCCGGCGGCACCGACCTGGCGTTCCTGTGCGATATCGTGCTGGCCGCCGAAGACGCCCGCATCGGCTTTCCGGCGACGCGCGCCAACGGCACGCCGCCGACGCAGTTCTGGCTGTACCTGGCCGGTCCGCAGTGGGCCAAGCGCATGCTGTTTACCGGCGACTGCCTCAGCGGCAAGGATGCGGCGCGGCTCGGCCTGGTGCTGGACGCGGTGCCGGCCGAGCGTCTGGAAGACGAGGCCTGGGCCCTGGCGCGGCGCATCGCCCTCACCGATGCGGAGATGCTGGCGGCGCACAAGCGGGCGGTGAACCTCGGGCTGGAGCTGATGGGCGCGCGCACCCTGCAGCGGATGATCGCCGAGCAGGACGCGCGCGCCCATCTTTCGCAGGGGCCGCGGCGCAAGCAGTTCCGCAAGGAGGCGGCGGAGCAGGGCCTGAAGGCGGCGCTGAAGGGGCGCGACGAGCCGTTCGGCGACGGCATGATCCGGCTGCACAGCCGGTGATGCGCCATACGTAGAACATGAGGAGCGGGTTGGCGGCATGAAGACCATCGGCGAGCTGATCGAGCGCAACGAGCGTTGCTACCCGGAGGTGGACGCCTATGTCATGGACGGGCGCCGGCTGAATTACCGCCAGTACGCCGAGCGCGTGCGCCGCCTGGGCAGCGCCCTGTACCGCACGGGCCTGCGGCGGCAGGACCGTGCCGCGGTCTTTTCGACCAACAACATCGAGTACTTCGAGCTGTACGGCGCCTGCGAGTGGAGCGGCTATATCCTCGCGCTGTACAACTTCCGGCTGGCCGCGCCCGAGGTGGCCTGGCTGCTGCAGGATGCCGCGCCCAGGGTGGTGTTCTTCGAGGCGCAGTTCGCGCCGCTGTTCGAGGGGTTGCGGGCACGGCACCCGCAGGTCGAGCACTACGTCTGCATCGGCGGCCCGGCGCCGTCCTGGGCCATCGACTACGAGGGCTTCCTGGCATCCGGCGAGGCCGCCGGGCCGCCGATCCGCGCCCGCGCCGAGGACTACTGCCATCTCTACTACACCAGCGGCACCACCGGCCGGCCCAAGGGAGTGCCCAACCGCCAGTCGGCGGCGCTGATCATCGCCGAGCGCCAGGGCCGCCAGCTCGGGCCCGACCTGCGGGTGCTGCAGGCCACGCCGGCGTTCCACGTCGGCGGCAAGGGCTTTCCCCTGGCGGCGCTGTGGATGGCCGGCACCGTGGTGCTGCAGCGCAGCTTCGATCCGCTCAGGTTCCTGCAGATCATCCAGGACGAGCGCATCACGTTCACCTTCATGGTCGCGCCGATGATCGAGGCGGTGCTCGACCATCCGCGGCTGGAGGAGTTCGACATCTCCTCGCTGCGCCTGGTGATGTCGGCCTCGGCCGCGATCCCGGTGCCGCTGCTGCGCCGCGCCATCGCCAGGATGGGGCCGATCTTCTACATCTCCTACGGCTCGACCGAGGCCGGCACCGTCTGCGTGCTGGACCGCCACGAGTTGCGGCCGGACGGAACGGCGCAGGAGGTCAAGCGCCTGGGCTCGGTCGGGCACTTCATTCCGGAGATCGACGCGGTGATCCTCGACGACGAGGACCGGCCCTGCGCCGCCGGCCAGGTCGGCGAGGTTTGCCTGAAGAGCGCGGTGTTCGACGGCTACTGGAACAACAGTGTCGCGACCATCGAGGCCACCCGCAGCGGCTGGCTTCACACCGGCGACCTCGGCTACGCCGACGAGCAGGGCTATGTCTACCTGGTGGACCGCAAGAAGGACATGATCATCTCCGGCGGCGAGAACATCTATTCGCGCGAGGTGGAGGAGGCGCTGTACCGCCATGCCGCGGTGCAGGACGCGGCGGTGATCGGCGTGCCGCATTCCAAGTGGGGCGAGGCGGTGAAGGCCATCGTGGTCCTGCGCCAGGGGCAGCACGCCAGCGAGGACGAAGTGATCGGCTTCTGCCAGACCCAGAT
>DASRFD010000062.1:0-23165 GCA_035651715.1 Nevskia sp. | reverse complement strand
CGCCGGCAGCTGGGGCGCCAGTTCGGCCAGGATGTCGTCCACCGTCTCCACCAGCTTGGCGCCCTCGCGGATCAGGCTGTGGCAGCCGCGCGCCAGCGGATTGTGGATCGAGCCGGGGATGGCGAAGACCTCGCGGCCCTGCTCCACCGCCAGGCGGGCGGTGATCAGCGAGCCGGACTCGCGCGCCGCCTCCACCACCAGGGTGCCGAGGGCCAGGCCGCTGATGATGCGGTTGCGCCGCGGGAAGTGCTCGGGCAGCGGCGCCACGCCGACCGGGAACTCCGAGACCAGCAGGCCGCGCGCGGCGATGGCGTGGGCCAGCTCGCGGTTGCGCGAGGGGTAGATCCGGTCCAGGCCGTTGCCGCAGACGGCGATGGTGTAGCCGTCGGCGGCGAGGGCGCCGCGATGGGCGGCGGCGTCGATGCCCAGGGCCAGGCCGCTGGTGACGCTGATGCCGCGGCGGGCCAGCTCGGTGGCGAAGGCCTGGGCGTTTTCCGCGCCCTGGGCCGAGGCCGAGCGGGCGCCGACGATCGCCAGCTGCGGCAGGCGCAGCAGCGCGGCGTCGCCGAGGGTGAACAGCAGCAGGGGCGGCTGCGCGATCTGCGCCAGCAGGGGCGGGTAGCGGGGATCGCGGCAGGTGACGACGTCGCGCGGCGCGGCCGAGGACTGCGCCAGCCAGGCCAGGTCCTGCTCCACGCCGGCCCAATCCGGCTCGGCCAGTCCGCGGCAGACGGCTTCGCTCAGGCCGGCGGCGCGCCAGGCCGGAGTGCCGGCGGCGAGCGCCGCGTCGGGATCGCCATAGCGCTCCAGCAGCCGCCGGGCGCCGCTGGCGCCCAGGCCGGACACGCGTTGCAGCGCGAGCCAGCCGCGCAGCGCTTCCGCCGCCACGCCCGGACGCGGTTCAGCGGCTGGACGAGCGCGGAGCGCGCACCTTGTCCAGCACGTGGGCGGGGCGGGTCTCGGTCATCACCAGGCCGTAGCTGATGCGCGGCGTGACCTTGAACACCATCAGCACGCCGGCCTTCTGCTCCGGCAGCGCGACCTTGCCGTCGTCGTACGGGTCGGAGACCTTGCGGGCGGTCTGGTAGATGCCCAGCACGGTGCCCGGATCCAGGCCATCGCGGCTGCCGCGGCTGATCGCCACGATGTTGTACTGCGTGATCTGGCTCAGGCCGTTGTAGACGCTGAGGATGCGGCCCTCCACCGGCTTGGCCGGCGGGTGCGGATAGAAGTCCGCCTTGAAGCTCTCCGGCTCCAGCGGCAGCAGGCGGTTGCCGATCTCCACTTCCTGCGGCGAGCGGGTGAGCATCATTTCCGCCACTTCCTTGTCGTACTCGCGCAGGTCGGCCTCGCCGGTCGGGATGGCCTCGAAGCCGAGCGTCTCGTGGCTGTCCGGGTCGATGTAGGGCTGGCCGATCTTGACCACCGACCAGCTGGCCGCGCTGTTCTTCGGCAGGTCTTTGACATAGACGCCGCTGTTCTGGCCGGCGATGACGTGCTCGTCGGTGAACTCGACCACATACGGCGCGTGCTGGATCTCGTCCTTGTCGACCACGCGCGGCCCGCGCAGGAACTCGCGGATGGCGTCGATGGGAATGGCCGGTATGGCCTGGTCCAGCGGCATCTCGTGCACGCGCGGGTGCAGGCGGTCCTCGGACAGCAGCACGCGCGGGTGGCCGTTGACCATCACCAGGGTCAGCACCTCGCCCGGGTAGATCAGGTGCGGATTCTTGATCTGGCCGTTGTCGTACCACAGCTGCGGCCACTGCCAGGCGTCGCGCAGGAAGTGGTTGGAGATGCCCCACAGGGTGTCGCCCTTCTTCACCGTGTAGTGCAGCGGCGCATCCTGGCGCAGCGACAGGTCGCCGGCGGCCGCGGTGGCCTGGTCGATATTGTCGACCGGTGTCACCGTGTCGTCGGGGCTGCTCGCCGGCACCGGCGGCGGCGCGGCCGCCGCCGTGGCGGTGTCGGCCTGCTCGGACGGCTGCTGGTCGGCGCAGCCGGCGGCCAGCGCCAGCAGCAGTCCGGCGGCCACGGTCCTGGCGGCGACAGACCCTGCCAGGGCAAGGCCAAAATGCTCCATCGAGGCGTTATACTTCCCCATGTCACCACTCCCTTGTTTTGCAGCCCCCGTCCACAGCGGCTTCTCAGCTAGCCCGATTTTGGCACAAAGTTGAGCAGGGACGCACGGTTGCCGGCAAATCCAGCAGTAAATTCGCAAGTCACCCCTTTTTTTCAGCCCGTTCCGCCTCCAGTCCGCCGCCATGGCTCTTCTGACCATCCTCCACCACCCCGATCCGCGGCTGCGCAAGAAGACGCCGCCGGTGCAGAAGTTCGATCAGGAGCTGCAGAAGCTGATCGACGACATGTTCGAGACCATGTACGCCGCCCCGGGCGTGGGCCTGGCGGCGAACCAGGTGGGCGTGCAGCTGCGTCTGGCGGTGATGGACTGCTCCGACGAGCACGACCAGCCGATCGTGATGATCAACCCGGAAATCGTCGATCCCAGCGACCGCCAGGACATGGAGGAAGGCTGCCTGTCGGTGCCGGACATCCGCGACAAGGTGCAGCGCTACAACCGGCTCAGGCTGCGCGCCCTGGACCGCCACGGCAAGCCCTACGAGCTGGAGGCCGAGGGCCTGATGGCGCAGTGCGTGCAGCACGAGATCGACCATCTCGACGGCAAGCTGTACATCGACTACCTGTCCAGCCTCAAGCGCGAGCGGATCAAGAAGAAGCTGCAAAAAGCAGCCGCCAGTGGTTAGGGCCTGTTGTCGGCAAGAACAGCCCGGGGCCCGCGGCTTTTACCGGCCACCAGCCACTGACCTCTGACGACCAGTTCATGAGACTCGTCTTCGCCGGCACCCCCGAATTCGCCGTCCCGGCGCTGGACGCGCTGCACGCGGCCGGCCACCACATCGCTGCCGCCTTCACCCAGCCCGACCGCCCCGCCGGGCGCGGCCGCAAGCTGCAGGCCTCGCCGGTGGCGCTGCGCGCCGAGGCCCTGGGCATCGCGGTGCACAAGCCGCCGAAGCTGCACGCCGAGGCCCAGGCCCTGCTGCGCGGGCTGGCGCCCGAGGCGATGGTGGTGGTGGCCTATGGCCTGCTGCTGCCGCAGGCGGTGCTGGACATCCCGCCGCGCGGCTGCCTCAACATCCACGCCTCGATCCTGCCCCGCTGGCGCGGCGCCGCGCCGATCGCCCGGGCGGTAGAGGCCGGCGACGCCGAGACCGGCATCACCATCATGCGCATGGACGCCGGCCTCGACACCGGGCCGATGCTGCTGGTCGAGCGCTTGCCGCTGCCGCCGACGATGACCGCCGCCGCCCTGCACGACGCGCTGGCCCCCCTGGGCGGGCGCCTGATCGTCGAGGCGCTGGCGCGGCTGCAGCGCGGCGAGCTGCCGGAGCAGGCGCAGCCGGCCGAGGGCATGACCTACGCCAGGAAACTGTCCAAGGAGGAAGCGCGCCTGGACTGGAGCCGCCCGGCGGTGGAGCTGGCGCGCCGGGTGCGGGCCTTCAACCCCGCGCCGGTGGCCTGGGGCGAGCTGGACGGCGAGCGCATCCGCTTCTGGGACGCCCGCGCCACCGGCGAGCCTGCCGGCGCCGCGCCGGGCAGCGTGCTCGGCGCCGAGGCCGGGGGGCTGCGCATCGCCTGCGGCCACGGCTGCCTGCTGGTGACCGAGCTGCAGCGGCCGGGCGGCAAGGCGCTGCCGGCAGCGCAGCTGCTGCGCGGCTGGGATGTGGCGGGCAAGCGCTTCGCCTAGGGCCTGGCCGCGCGGTCGCCCGCGTTCCAATCCGAAACGAGAAGTGTCTGCCTGCGGACGGACGGGGCGTCCGCGCCGGCCTCAGCATCGGGGCGGTCTTCAAGCAGACCCTCACGGAGGAGCGGACATGACTCGCATGACTCGTACACAATGGTACAAACACACGGCCCTGGCCCTGCCGGTCCTGGCCCTGGCCGGCTGGCATGGCAGCGCGCAGGCCTGGACTCTCAGCTACGGCGGCCGCGCCACGGTGGTCAACGCCAACGCCCACCTCGGCAGCGCCACGGCGCGGGTGGTGGTGTCGGACACCGGCGAAATGGACCCCAACGGCACGGCGCGCGACGCCACGGTGGCGGCGATCGACAACCCGCCGCCGCTGGAGCTGCACCTGAAAACGCTGAGCGCGCACACCGTCGGCTACGACCGCATCAGCACCGCCGACGCCGACGTGCAGAGCGTGGAAATCGACCTGCCGGGCTACAAGATCGTCGCCGGCATCGTCCAGTCCTACACCCAGGCGACCTGCACCGCCGCCGACACCCCGGCGGTCGACGGCGGCGCCAGCGTGGTGGACCTGAAGGTCAACGGCATGCCGGTGCGGGTGCTGAACACGCCGAACCAGAGAATCCCGCTGGGCCTGGCCACCATCATCATCAACGAGCAGACCCACACGGCGAACTCGATCTCGGTCAACGCGATCCACGTCACCCTGCCGGGCCTGCTGCCGTCGATCCCGGGACTGCCGCCGCTGTCGAGCCTGCTCGGCGCCGACGTCGTCATCTCGCACGCCGAGTCCAGCATCCAGGGCTGCGACGCCGGCGCCTACCCGCTGCCCTACATCAGCAGCTTCTCGCCGGCCTCGGGCAAGCCCGGCACGGTGGTCACCCTGAACGGCAACTCGTTCAACGGGGTCACCCAGGCCTGGGTCGGCAGCGCCAAGGACGCCAAGGTGAAAGTGCTCAGCGCCACGCAGGCGCAGGTGACGGTGCCGGCCGACGCCACCACCGGCGCCATCGGCATCGGCAACGCCGGCAACTGGGCCTTCACCGCCACGCCGTTCACGGTGACCCACTGAAACACCGGGGCGGCGCGAACGGTCCCGCCGCCCCGGTTGTTCTAGGCCTCGCGCCGCAGCAGCGCGCCCCAGCCGGCGCGGCTCCCGAGGCCATGGCGGTGGAAATAGATCAGCCGCGCCAGCCGCAGCAGCAGCGGGTGCGACAGCAGGCGGTCGAGCCAGGCGTTCGGCGGCCGCAGCTCCAGCAGGCGGCGCAGCCGCCGCTTCCAGACGAAGCGCGGGTAGTCCAGCTCGGCCCGGCGCAGCGGCCGCACCCGCTCCAGCGCCAGCTGTTCGGCGATCCGCTCGGCGCCGCGCGCGCCGGATTCGAAAGCCAGATGGATGCCGCCGGCGGTGAGCGGCGACACCAGCCCGGCGGCGTCGCCGACCAGCAGCACGCGCTCGGCCGCGAAGGGCTGCACGCAGCCGCCCACCGGGATCAGGCCGCCGCGCTTGCCGACCAGCTCGGCCGCGCCGAAGTCGGCCAGCGGCGACAGCTTCCGCAGCAGGGCCGCCAGGTCCGGCTTGTGCGGGCGGCGGCAGGCCAGGCCGACCTGGGTGATGCCGTTGCAGCCCTGGAACATCCAGCCGAGGTAGCCCGGCGCCAGCTCGCTGTCGAGGAAGCAGTGCAGCCGGTCCTCGGCCAGCGGCAGGCCGCGGAACTCGGCCTCGACGCCGAGCAGGAATGCGCGGTTGCGGCCCAGGCCGAGGCTGGCGGCGACGCGTGAGCGCGCGCCGTCGGCGCCCACCAGGTAGCGCGCCGACCAGCGCCCGGCGTTGACCAGGAAGCGGCCGTCCACCCGATGGGCATCGGCATAAGGGCAGGCGAAATGCAGGTCGGCGCCGGCGCGCCAGGCCTCGCCCGCGCACCAGCGCAGCAGCCCGGCCGTGTCGGTGGCGGCGAAGTAATAGCCGGGCGCATGCAGATCGACGTGCCGCAGCGAGGGCGCGTACAGGCGCACGCCGGCGATGCGCCGGGTCAGCGCGGTGGGCGCGCCGAGCAGGGCGTCGGCCTCGCGCACCAGCAGGCCGGTGGTATGGACGCTGTGGCCGGGCCAGGGCTGGCGCTCCAGCACCGCCACGCGCAGGCCCAGCTCGGCGGCGCGGCGGGCGCAGCTGAGGCCGGCGAAGCTGGCGCCGACCACCAGCAGGTCGTAGTCGCGGCGCGGCATGCTTGCGGAAGCGGCCATGGCTAAGCCCTCAGGCCGTAGCCGAGCGAGCGCTGCAGCAGCGCCTCGGACTGTGCCGACAGCGCGCAGATCAGGGTGTGGGCACGCGGCGAGCAGGGCCGGCGGCGCTCGCCGGCCAGGGTGGCGGCGGCGTAGCACTCCAGCCCCAGGGCCAGCAGGCCCAGGCGCGGCGCATGCAGGGTTTCATCCAGCGCGCGCAGGCCGGCGCCGGCCACCAGCACGGCGCCGGCGTAGCGCTGGTTGAGGCCGCTGCCGGGCAGCTGCTCGCCCAGCAGGCCCCACAGCAGCAGGGCGCAGCAGACCGCGGCCGGCCACAGCCCCAGCGCGCCGCAGGCGTCGGCGAGGTTCGACAGCAGCGCGGCGCAGGCCAGGCACAGCGCCAGCAGCTGCAGGCGGCGCAGCAGGCGGACCGGGTGGGCAACGGCGGACATTGGCGACTCCGTGGGGGAACTGCGCGCAGTCTCGGCGCGCGCCTTGCAAGCCGCGCCGCCGCCTCATGCAAATGCGGCGGAACCTGGTGCAGAAGCGGTGCAGCGGCACGGGCGGCGGCAAGCCTTTAAAATCGCGCTCCCATGTCCAAGCCGCTCAATGTCCGCGCCCGCGCCGCGCTCGCCGTGGCGGCCGTGCTCAAGGGCGCCAACCTCGACGAGGCGCTGGCGGCGCAGTCGGCCGGGCTGAGCGGGCCGGACCTGTCCCTGCTCAAGGCGCTCGCCTACGGCGTGGTGCGCGAGCACCGCCTGCTCGACACCCTGGCCGCCTCGCTGCTGCAGAAGCCGCTGTGCGAGGAGCCGGCGCTGCAGGCCCTGCTCGCCTGCGGCCTGTACCAGCTGCGCGCGATGCGCGTGCCGGAGCACGCCGCGGTGGGCGAGACCGTGGCGGCGGCGCAGGACCTGGACAAGCCCTGGGCCAAGGGCCTGGTCAATGCCGTGCTGCGCCGCTACCAGCGCGAGCGCGCCGCCATCGACGGCAGGCTGCCGGTGACGGCCGGCGTCCGCCAGTCCTACCCGGACTGGCTGGTGGCGGCGCTGAAGGCGGACTGGCCGGACGGCTGGCGCACGGTCCTGGCGGGCGGCAACGAACCCGGGCCGCTGACCCTGCGCGTCAACCGCCGCCTCGGCACGCGCGAGGACTACCTGCGGGACCTCGCCGCCGCCGGCATCGAGGCCGCGGCCGTGGCGGAGGCGCCGGAGGCGGTGCGCCTGGCCAGCCCGCTGCCGGTGGAGCAGATACCGGGCTTCGCCGCCGGCCGCGTCTCGGTGCAGGACGCCTCGGCCCAGCTCGCGGCGGAGCTGCTCGGGGCGCGGCCGGGCCAGCGCGTGCTCGACGCCTGCGCCGCGCCGGGCGGCAAGGCCGCGCACCTGCTGGAGCAGGTGCCGGAGCTGGAGCTGCTGGCGGTGGACAGCGACGCGCAGCGCCTGGAGCGGGTGCGCGGCAATCTCGACCGGCTCGGGCTGGAGGCGCGGCTGCTCGCCGCCGACGCCGCCAAGCCCACCGTGTGGTGGGACGGCAAGCCTTACGACCGCATCCTGCTCGACGCGCCCTGCTCCGGCACCGGCGTGATCCGGCGCCATCCCGACATCAAGTGGCTGCGCCGCGACAGCGACATCCCGCGCATGGCGGAATTGCAGCTGCGCCTGCTGCGCGCGCTGTGGCCGCTGCTGGCCCAAGGCGGCGTGCTGGTCTACGCCACCTGCTCGATCCTCAAGGCCGAGGGCGAGGAGCCGCTGCGCGCCTTCCTCGACACGCACGCGGACGCGCGCGCGGCGCCGATCGAGGCGGGCTGGGGCGAGGCGCGCGCCATCGGCCGGCGCATCGCGCCGGGCGGGGATTTCGACGGGTTCTACTACGCGCGGCTGGTGAAGGCGCAGCCGTGATGCGCTCCGCCTCTCCCCCCGGGAGAGGCGGGCGCCTCAGCCTCTCCCGGGAGGCGGGAACGGGATCGAACTACTTGATCCCGACGTTCGGATCGATCGCCTTCACCTTGGTGAAGAACTCGTTCAGCACGTGGTCCAGCTCGTCGCGCACTTCCTTGTCGTCGCCGACGCCGTAGCGCTCGACCGTCTCGATCGGCAGCCAGCCGGCGAAGGGATACGGCGGCGACATCGCGTTGAAGGCGCGGCGCAGCTCGATGCGGTGCAGGTAGATGTACTGGTTCTGGCCGATCTTGCTCGGCTGGGCGCGGCTGAACACCGTCACCTTGACGTCGGCGTTGTCGGGGATGCGGCTGCCGACCTGGCTGGCCATCTGCTGCGTCGCCGAGCGCAGGCCGTCCTGTCCGATCATCGGGTTCTCGGACTTGGCCGAGATGTTGAAGGCCTGGGCCGCACCCGCGGCGCCGAAGGCCAGAATCGCAAACGCCAGCTTGTATCCGCGCCTCATGTGACTCTCCCTGAACGATGTTGTACGCCGGCGCCGGCCGCCAAGGCCGGCGCCGTTTCAAACATGCCTCAAGACGGCGCGGAACCCGCGCTTACTTCAGCAGATCCTCGATCGCGGCGCGCTCCTCGCGCAGCTCGGTCTCGGTGGCGGTCATCTTGCCGCGCGAGAACTCGTCGACCGACAGGCCCTGCACGATCTCGTACTTGCCGTCCTTGCAGGTCACCGGGTAGCCGTAGACCACGCCGGGCTTGATGCCGTAGGAGCCGTCGGAGGGGATGCCCATGCTGACCCACTTGCCGTTGGTGCCCAGGGCCCAGTCGCGCATGTGGTCGACCGCGGCCGACGCCGCCGAGGCCGCGCTGGAAGCGCCGCGCGCCTTGATGATGGCGGCGCCGCGCTGCTGCACCACCGGGATGAAGTCCTTCTCGACCCAGGCCTGGTCGACCAGCGACCGGGCGGCCTTGCCCTTGACCGTGGCGTGGCTGATGTCCGGGTACTGGGTGGCGCTGTGGTTGCCCCAGATGATGATCTTGTCGACGTCGGTGACGGCGGCGCCGGTCTTGGCGGCGAGCTGGCTGATGGCGCGGTTGTGGTCCAGGCGCACCATGGCGGTGAACTGCTTCGGATCCATGCCCTTGGCGTTGGACTGCGCGATCAGCGCGTTGGTGTTGGCCGGGTTGCCCACCACCAGCACCTTGACGTCCTTGCTGGCCTTGGCGGCGATGGCCTTGCCCTGCACCGAGAAGATCGCGGCGTTGGCGGTCAGCAGGTCCTTGCGCTCCATGCCGGGGCCGCGCGGACGCGCGCCGACGAGCAGGGCGTAATCGGTGCCTTCGAAGCCCTCTTCCGGCTTGTCGGTGGCGATCACGCCGTGCACCAGCGGGAAGGCGCAGTCATTCAGCTCCATCACCACGCCCTGCAGGGCGCCCATGGCCGGGGTGATCTCGAGCAGCTGCAGGATCACCGGCTGATCCGGGCCCAGCATCGAGCCGCTGGCGATGCGGAAGATCAGCGAGTAGGAAATCTGGCCGGCGGCGCCGGTGACGGTGACGCGGACGGGCTTTTTCATTCTTGGGCTCCGGGCTGTGACTGAATCTTGGGGGGTGAATTATGCCAAGGACGGGCGGGGGATGCGTGAAATGCACCTTTTTGGGCCCGTCGGCCGGGCTTTCCCGCCATGTGGACATGGGCAGAAGCCTAGGTAAGGGGCCGTTGGGGACGGGAGCAAGGGCTGCGGGCTGTTGTCAGCAAAGATTCTGGTGCTGAAGCTCAGAAGGTCGGGGATCTGTCTTCGCGGAATGAAGTCGTGGATTTCCGCCTTCAGGCGGGTCACTTTCTTGTCAACAGCGACAAGAAAGTAACCAAAGAAGCGCCGCCCCGGCGGCGGCGCCCTCTTATCGCAAAAAGCAGAAGCGCGATAAGAGGGTCCCCTGCGCTTCTCGCTCGTGGCGGGGTCCGCAGACAGGCCATCCCTGGCCTGTCTGCGGACGCTTCGGCATCCCTGCCTCGCCCGGCGCGAACACACGCGCCGGCTCATGCCGCCACGAGCTGCGGTGCTCGGCGCCGCCAACGGGGAGGAACGTCAACAGCAACTGCTCAAGTCGGAACCGCTGCGCGGTTCCGACTACTTTGGAGTGTCCTCCAGACGCCTCAATACCACAAAAGCATCGGCGAACTTCATATTGGGCAGTCTGTTAGGCGTAACGAAATTCTAAAATTCATTCTTCACTTTTCGTCCTGGCGCCAGCCCATGTATTCCGCCTTCCGCGGTTTTGCTTGGGCTTTTGATTTGGCTTTTGACGTTCCTTCCCCGTTGTCTGCGCCGAGCACCGCAAAGCCGGAGCGGCAGGGGCTCGCGCCTGTTGGCGCGAGGCGAGGCAGGATGCCGAAGCGTCCACAGACAGGCCAGGGATGGCCTGTCTGTGGACCCCGCTCCGGCTGCGGAGCGCAGGGCAACCTCCTATCGCGCTTCTTCTTTTGCGATAGGAGGGCGCAGACTCCGGGGCGGCGCTTCTTTGGTTACTTTGGCGATTATCTGCTACTTGACGGATTGAGAAATTCACTGTAATCTCATTCCCATAGTCAGTAGGAGCGCCGGGAAATGAGCGATAAACCAAAAATCCAGCAGATGACAATTGCTCAGTTTGAGCAATTGTTCCCCGACGATGATGCGTGCAAATCCTTCCTGCGGGATCACCGCTGGCCTGATGGAGTGATCTGCTGCCCGCGGTGCGCCTCTGTGCGTGTCTACGAGCTGTCCACCATGCCCTTCAAGTGGGAATGCCCGGACTGCCGCGAGGGTGGCGCCTACCGCTTCTCCGTGCTTGTGGGAACCATCTTCGAGAACACCAATAAGAGCCTGCGCGAATGGTTCCGCGTCATTCACCTGATGCTGACCAGCAAGAAAGGTATTAGCGCATTGCAGGTTAAGCGGTATATGGGTTTCGGCTCCTACGAGACGGCCCTGAGCATGTGCCACAAAATCCGCAGCGCCATGATGGACGCCGAGTTTCAGAAGCTCATGGGTATTGTGGAAGTCGATGAGACGTTCGTCGGCGGCAAGGCGAAGAACAAGCACAAAGATAAGCGTGGCGGTCGCAATGGAGAAGGCCCTGGCGGTCCGCGTGGCGGCGTCGGCTCCGGTAAGGCGGTTGTAGTCGGTGCAGTCCAGCGCAAAGGCAAGGTCGTTGCGCGCGTTGTCGAAGGCATAGGTTCGGACAGCCTCGTCACCTTCATCCGCGAAAGCGTTTCGGATCGCGTCAGCCTGATCTGCACAGATGCATGGAAGGGATACAAGCCCGTTGCCAAAGAATTCCCGCATGGCGTGGTGGATCATCGCGCTGGTGAGTACGTTGTTGGCGCAGTTCACACCAACACCATTGAAGGATTCTGGAGCCTGTTCAAGCGCGGCATCATCGGCACCTATCACAAGGTGAGCGCCAAGTATCTGCCGCTGTACGTCGCTGAGGCGCAGTTCCGCTACAACAACCGTCTGAACGCCGATATTTTCGGAGCCGCCGTAGCACGTTGCTGAGGCGCCAGAAGGACCGCAAGAAGCGGCGGCGCACTCAGCGATAGTTAGTGGAAGGGAGGCGGTTCGCATTCAAAGAATCGCGGCGCATCCAAAATGGAAGCACTTCTCTTAAACACTTGGCAAAAAGTCATAGGCGGCTGTTCGTTGCCGTCTACATCTTTGTATTGAACATATCCGTAGATTTTGACGCCGGAACCGTTATCCAAAATTGCTTGTATTGCTTCAACTGACCATCTAGTCGTAGGTCTGGAATTAACTAACATAACAACTTCCCCTGGCGGCACTACAAGCCCCGCTGGAACTTCAAGCCTATTCGTATAAGCAAGTCCACCGGGAGGCTGACCGATTTGATGGTCTACGCCCTGCCCATATACAAAGGCTGGGGCAGTTCCCCAATTCTTCACGTATACATTCACTATGGGCCACTGAAGATTCTCCAGTAGCGTATTGCCATTTACAAAATGTAAATGATCTAGTTTTAATAATGGGATATTTTTAACGGTGCTCGCTTCAGATTTATCTGATACCTCAAGAGCCTCAAGAGCCTCAATTTTTGGATTCTGCCGAGCAAGAACAACAATTCCGGACAATATTAAAATTGCACCAGAAGCAATTAATATTGCCGGTACGGTTGATGTTTTACTGCCAGATAATTGAGGCCAATAAAGCCCCAACACAACTAGAACTAACATCAACCCGAAAGCTAATCCACAACGCTTAAAATTACCGTCAAGTAAAGAAGCAATTCCTTCAAACCCTGCCGTAAAAACTAATACCCCCCAAACAATATAAGGAACGGCCTCTACGATAGTTTTCGGAAAGGGGTTATCAGACACGCGCAGTTCTCCCTGTAAGGCTGTAAATCGCCTTCCCAAGAAGAATAAGGGGCCGGGCATCATCCGTCAAGTTCCAGACAATCGCCGTTACTTTCTTGTCGCTGTTGACAAGAAAGTGACCCGCCTGAAGGCGGAAATCCACGCCTTCATTCCGCGAAGACAGATCCCAGGCCTTCCGGGCTTCGGCACCGCAATCTCCTCCCGCGAGGACGGAGAAGAAAGCCTCGTCGCCTGCCCGTGCGAAATCCAGCATAAAATCGAACCAACGAAGAATTCAGAAAGGGAGTGGGGAAATGGCCAGCTACTCGGAGTCGGGCAAGCCCAAATTCGCGACCATCGTGCGCCTCGCGGTGTTCGCCCTGGTGGTGGTCCTGGTGTTCGCCTACTGGCCGTTCCGCAGCGTCCCCACCGGCAACCGCGGCGTCATCACCCAGTTCGGCGCGATCAAGGGCATCGAGCCGGAGGGCCTGGTGTTCGTGCCGCCGTGGCAGAAGCTGGCGGTGTTCAGCATCCGCGCCGAGGAGGCCAGCATCGAGGACGCCGAAGGCTCCACCTCCGACACGCAGCCGGTGAAGGTCAGCCTGACGGTGCGCTACTCGATCTTCCCCGACAAGGTGGCCGAGGTGTTCGAGCGCTACAGCCACGACGGCAACCTGGCCAGCTACGTGCAGACCGCGACCCAGGAAGTGTTCAAGGCGGTGACGGCCAAGTACAGCGCGCCGGACCTGATCGGCGAGCGCGCCAAGGTCTCGGCCGACATCAACCAGGCGCTGGCGACCAAGCTGCAGATCTACGGCGCCCAGGTGATCAACATCGACATGCGCAGCTTCTCGTTCTCGCCGGAATACATGTCGGCGATCAACCAGAAGGTGACGCAGGAGCAGCTGCGCCTGGTGGCGGAGAACAAGCTGAAGACGGTGGAGGCCGAGCAGAAGCAGAACGTGGCCATCGCCGAGGCCGAGGCCAACGCGGCGCGCGCCCGCGCCGACGGCGAGGCCTACGCCAACCTGAAGATCGCCGAAGCGCAGGCCGAGGCGCTGAAGGTGCAGAACGCCGCGCTGGCGCAGAACAAGGACGTGCTGGAGCTGCGCCGCATCGAGGTGGAGAAGATCAAGGCGGAGAAGTGGAACGGGGCGCTGCCCTCCTCGATCTACGCCGGGGCGCCGATTCCGTTCCTCAATGTGAGCAAGTGAAGTTTGTTGCGGGGCAGGCCCTGCCCTGCCCTTTTTGTCATCACCCCGCCGCCAGCACCTGCCGCGGCGGCGTGCGCAGCACGCCGCGCAGCGAGATCCAGCCCACCAGGGTGACCAGGGCGCAGCCCGAGGCGGCGCCGGCCAGCCACAGCAGCGGCCGCGGGCCGTAGGGGATGTCGAACACCTGCGCCGCCAGCACCCAGGCCATGGCCTGGGCGGCGATGGCGGCGACGCCGCCGGCGAGCAGGCCCAGCACGGCGTACTCGGCCAGCAGGCCCTGCAGGATCACGCGCGAGGAGGCGCCGAGCGTGCGCAGCAGCGCCGTCTCCCGCGCCCGCTGCGCGCGCGAGGCCTCGATCACCGCCAGCATCACCACCAGGCCGGCGCCGAGGGTGAAGGCGAAGATGAACTCCAGCGCGGCGACGATGCGGTCGACGATGCCGCGCACCTGGCCGAGCATGGCGTCGAGGTCCAGCGCGGTGACATTGGGGAACTGCCGCACCAGCTCGCGCAGCAGCGGCCTTTGCTGCGGCGGCAGGTAGAAGCTGGTGATCCACTGCACCGCGCCGGAGTTCTCCAGCACGCCCGGCGGCGTGACGATGAAGAAGTTGGGGCGGAAGCTGTCCCAGCGCACCTTGCGCGTGTTGTGCACGGTGAAGGTGCTGCGCACCCCGGCGATCTCCAGGGTCATGGTGGTGCCGGGCATGAGGCCGAGGCGCTCGACGCCGTACTCGTCCACCGACAGCCACGGCTTGCCGGCGTCGGCGGCGCTCCACCAGCGGCCGTCGACCAGCTTGTTGTCGGCGCCGAAATGGTCGGTCCAGGACAGGTTGAACTCGCGGTTGATCCAGCGCCGCGTCTCCTGGTCCTGGAAGCTGTCGGCGGTGACCGGCTTGCCGTTGAGCGCGACCAGGCGGCCGCGCACCATCGGCGCCATGTCCAGCGGCGGAAAGCCGCGCTCGGCGAAGAAGCGGCGCAGGGCCGGCACCTGCTCCGGCTGGATGTTGACCAGGAACTGGTTGGGCGCGTCCGGCGGCAGGCGGTCGCGCCAGCTGGAGAGCAGGTCGGTGCGCACCACCGTGATCAGCAGCAGGGCCAGCAGGGCGATGCCCAGCGCCACCGCCTGCGCCACCGCCGACCCGCGGCGGCGCGCGATGTTGCCCAGGCCGAAGCGCCAGGCCACGCCGCTGCGCCGGCGCAGCGGCGACAGCAGGCGCACCAGGCCCCAGGCCAGCAGCGCCAGCACGCCGGCGGTGGCGCCGGCGCCGAGGATCACCCAGCCGGCCAGCTGCGGCTCGCCCGACTGCACCCCGACCAGCACGGCGACGGCGAGCAGGCCGGCGACCAGGCCGAGGCGGCTGCGCAGCTCGCCGCCGGCGGCGCGCTGGAACACCCGCACCGGCGGCGCCGCGGCGGCGTCCAGCACCGGCGGCAGGGCGAAGCCGGCCAGCATCAGCAGGCACAGGCCCAGCGCCTCCGGCAGCGGCCACCACGAGGGCGGCGGCAGCGTGGTGTCGAGCAGCGGCGCGGCGAACCAGCCGAGCACCGCCTGCCCCAGCGCGCCGAGCGCGGCGCCGATGCCGCCGGCGGCGAGGCCCAGCAGCACCAGCTGCAGCGCCAGCGCGCGGTGGATGAAGGCGCGGCGCGCGCCCAGGCACTTGAGCAGAGCCACCTCGTCGCGCAGGCGCTGGCTGTACTGGCGCGCGGTCAGCGCCACCGCCGCCGCGGCGAGCAGGATGGTGGCCAGCACCGCCACGCCGAGGAAGTGCCCGGCGCGGGTGATGGTGGAGCGGATCTCCGGGCGGCTGTCGTCGAGGCTGCGGTAGCGCGCGCCGGCGGGCAGCGCCAGCTTCTGCACCGCCGCCAGCGCCGGCGGCTCGCCGCCGAGCTGGAGGATGTACTCGACCCGGCTGCCCGGGCCGACCAGGCCGGTGGCGGCCAGGTCCTGCGCGTTCATCAGCAGCTCCGGCGCGAACTCGGCGAAGGCGCCGCCGCGGCCCGGCTCGTTGGCGACCAGGGCGGCGACCTTGAGCAGGCTGTTGCCGACCTGGATTCGCGCGCCGGGGGACAGGCCCAGCGCGCTCCACAGCTTGCCGTCGACCCAGACCTCGCCCGGCGCCGGGATGCCGTTGGCCGGGTACAGCGCGGCGTAGGGCTCGCGGCTCAGGGTCAGGCTGCCGCGCAGCGGATAGCCCGCCTCCACCGCCTTCACCGTCGCCAGCTGGGTCTGCTCGCCCCGCTCCGGCGCCAGCACGCTGACGAAGCGCGTCATCAGCAGGCTGCGCGCGCCGGTGGCGCGCAGGCGCGCCAGGAACTCCGCCGGGTAGGGGTCGTGGCTGTCGATGCGCGCGTCGGCGCCGAAGGCCTCGCCGCTGCCGCGCTGCACCGCGTCCTGGATGCGGCCGCTGAACATGCCGACCGAGACGATGGCGGCGCTGGCCACCAGCAGCGCCAGCGACAGCACCAGCAGCTCGCCGCTGCGCCAGCCGCGGCGCAGGCGGATCAGCGCGTGGCGGAAGGCGTGGGCGGTCATGCGCGGCGCGCCTTCATTGCGTGATCCGGGCCCGGGCGGGAAAGCGCCATGGATTCCCGCCCCGGCGCGAGTGGCGGGGCCTTTCCATCGCCGGCGCGCTCAGGCATGCAGCTTCCCCTCGCGCAGGGTCAGCACCCGCGAGCAGCGCCGCGCCAGCCCGGTGTCGTGCGTCACCAGCACCAGGGTGGTGCCGCGCGAGCGGTTCAGCTCGAACAGCAGGTCGACGATGCGCGCGCCGGTGGCGAGGTCGAGGTTGCCGGTGGGCTCGTCGGCGAACAGGATGCGCGGCTCGGCGGCGAAGGCGCGGGCGATGGCCACGCGCTGCTGCTCGCCGCCGGACAGCTGGTGCGGGTAATGGCCCAGGCGCTGGCCCAGGCCCACCTGCGCCAGGGTGGCGCGGGCGCGCGCCTCGGCGTCGGCGTGGCCGGCCAGCTCGGCCGGCAGCATCACGTTCTCCAGCGCGGTCATGCCGGCCAGCAGCTGAAACGACTGGAACACGAAGCCGACGCGGCCGGCGCGCAGGGCGGCGCGGCCGTCCTCGTCGAGGCCGCTGAGGGACTGCCCGGCCAGGCGCAGCTCGCCGGACGTGGGCAGGTCCAGGCCGGCGAGCAGCGACAGCAGGGTGGTCTTGCCCGAGCCGGAGGCGCCGACGATGGCCACCGACTCGCCGGCGAGGATGCGCAGCGACAGCCCGTCGAGGATCGACAGCACCGCGCCCGCTTCGTCCGCGCCGCTGGTGATAATCTGCTTGACCAGATTCTCCGCGACCACGACCTCGCGGGCCGTGGCGGCGGCTGCCGCGGCTTCATTCATACCGGCTTCTGCATTCATGAAGACTCTGTTTTCCTTGCGGCTTTGGGCCCTGCTGGCCGGCCTGCTGCTGAACCCGGCGGCCGCGGCGGCGGACCGGACCATCCTGGTATGGGGCGACAGCATCAGCGCCGGCTATGGCCTGGATGCGGGTACCGGCTGGGTAAATCTATTGGAGCGGAGATTGCAAACTCAAGGCAGGGGCTACCGGGTGGTGAACGCCTCGGTCTCCGGCGAGACCACGGCCGGCGGCCTGTCGCGCCTGCCGGCCGCCCTGGACAAGTTCAAGCCGGCCCTGGTGCTGCTGGAGCTGGGCGGCAACGACGGTCTGCGCGCGCTGCCGCTGGACGCGATGCGCGCCAACCTGGAGCAGATGATCGAGCTGACGCGGGCGGCCAGGGCGCAGCCGGTGCTGTTCGAGATGTACATCCCGCGCAACTACGGCCCGGTCTACGGCGAGCGCTTCACCCGGGTGTTCGGCCAGCTGGCGCAGGCGCGCCGGGTGCCGATGGTGCCGTTCTTCCTCGCCCCGCTGGTGGCCGAGCCGGACCAGTGGTTCCAGGACGACGCCCTCCACCCCAACGCCCGGGCCCAGCCCAGGCTGCTGGACGCGGTCTGGCCGACCCTGGAGCCCTTGCTCAAACCGGTAACGCATCCGTAACCTGATCCCCTGCGTAATGGGGGATCTATCACCCCTTCAGCAAGGCGAAGCCGGCATGAGGATCGCGGTCATCGGCAGCGGCATTTCCGGCCTGGGCGCCGCCCATTTCCTGGCGCGGCGGCACGAGGTCGTGCTGTTCGAGCGGGAGCGCCGCGCCGGCGGCCACACCAACACGGTGACGGTGGAGACGCCGCGCGGGCCGCTGGCCATCGACACCGGCTTCATCGTCTGCAACCCGGTCAATTACCCGAACTTCTATCCCTTCCTCGACGAGCTGGGAGTGCGGCGCCAGGACACCGACATGTCGCTGGGCGTGTCGGTGGAGGACGGGCGGATCGAATGGGCCGGCGACGAGAACCTGGCCAAGGTCTTCGCCCAGCCCTCGCTGCTGTTTTCCCCCGCCCACCTGGGCATGCTGCTGGCGGTGATGCGCTTCAACAAGCAGGTGAAGGCCCTGCTCGCCGCCGACCGCCTGCCCGACATCACCCTCGGCGAGTTCCTCGAGCGCCACCGCTACCCGATGGCGCTGCGCGTGCGCTACGTCGCCGCCATGGCCGGGCCGATCTGGAGCACCTCCACCCGCGGCGTGATGGATTTCCCCTTCCCCGCCTTCGCCCGCTTCTTCGACGCCCACGGCCTGCTCAACGTCTACCAGCGGCCGCAGTGGCAGACCGTGACCGGCGGCTCCAGCAGCTATGTCGACAAGGTGCTGCAGCGCTTCCCCGGCCAGCTGCGGCTGGAAACGCGGGTGGCCTGCCTGCGCCGCGAAGCCGGCGGGGTGACGCTGTGCACGCCGCAGGGCGAGGAGCGCTACGACGCGGTGGTCTGCGCCACCCATTCCGACCAGGCCCTGCAGATGCTGCCGGACGCCTGCGAGGCCGAGTGCAGCGTGCTGGCCAGCGTGCCCTACACCGCCAACACCGCCTGGCTGCACACCGACACCAGCCTGATGCCGAAGCGCCGCCGCGCCTGGTCGAGCTGGAACGCCATCCTCAGCCGCGACGCGCTCGGCGACGAGCCGATCGGCGTCAGCTACTGGATGAACCAGCTGCAGAAGCTGGACTGCGAGCAGCAGTACATCGTCTCGCTCAACCCGCCGCGGCCGCCGCGGCAGGACACGGTGCTGTACCAGACCCGCTACGAGCATCCGCTCTACACCCCCGCCACCATCGCCGCGCAGCAGCGCCTGGGGGAGATCCAGGGCCGCAACCGCGTCTGGTGGGCCGGCGCCTGGACCGCCTATGGCTTCCACGAGGACGGCTTCAAGTCCGGGCTGCGCGCGGTGGCGGGGATCGATCCCGCATGCCTGCCGCCCTGGGCGAGCGGGCTGGATCCGGGCGCCGAGAAGCTGCGCGTCGCCGCCTCTCCGCCCGCCGCCGGCCTGCTTGCCGAGCCCAGCGCGGCATGAGCGGCACGACCCTGGCGCGGGACTGCTCCCGTTCGCTCCGGCGCCGGGGATGCGGGCCGGCCACAGGTTTGCCGCGCGGATGAATGCCGGCGAGCCCGCCTGCCTCTACTCCTGCCGCGTCATGCACCGGCGGCTGGTGGCGCCGCATTACCGCTTCATCTACCGCGTGTTCTACCTGTTGCTCGACGTCGACCGCGTCGGCGAGGCGGCGCGCGGCGCGCGCCTGTTCTCGCACAACCGCTTCAACCTGCTGGCCTTCCACGACCGCGACCACGGCGACGGCGGCGGCCGGCTGCGCGCCTGGGCCGAGGACCTGCTGGCCCAGGCCGGCATCGCGCTCGACGGCGGCCGCATCCGCCTGCTGGCGCTGCCGCGCCTGCTCGGCCACGCCTTCAACCCGATCAGCCTGTGGTACTGCGAGCACCGCGACGGCAGCTTGCGCGCGGTGATCGCCGAGGTGCGCAACACCTTCGGCGAAAAACACTGCTACCTGCTCGGCGCCGACGGCGCGGCGATGAGCTGGGAGGCACGCCACGAAAAGGACAAGCGCTTCCACGTCTCGCCGTTCCTGGACCTGTCCGGCCGCTACCGCTTCAGCCTGAGCGAGCCCGGCGCGCGGGTGCGGCTGGCGATCCACGAGACGCGCGAAGGCCAGGGCATCCTCGACGCCACCCTGGCCGGGGAACGCCTGCCGCTGCGCGACGCCGGCATCCTGCGGCTGGCGGCGCTGATGCCGTTCATGACGCTCAAGGTGGTGGCCGGCATCCACTGGGAGGCGCTGAAGATCTGGCTGCGCGGCGGACGGTTCCACCGCAAGCCGCAGCCGCCGGCGGTGGGCGTGAGCTGAGCAGTCCCCCTTCCGCCTCGGGCTGAAGGGGAGAGTTCGCTCCTGCCGGGGCGCCCCCCGAAACAGGGGGTGGGCGCGGCATCCGGACGATTCAATGATGCGTATTGGGGTCATGGCGGCTCCGTTCCGGGGCCGCCCTGAAAACGGGGCGGGTGAAGATGAAAGATCGGGGATATCAGGAAGGCGAAGCCTTCGGCCGCATCATGGGTCGGGACGGCTTTTCGCCGGACCTGCCTGCGGCGCTGCGCCAGGGCGGCGTCCCGCTGGGCCTGCGCCTGCTGCTGCACATGCTGTCGGGCCTGCGCATCGGCTCGGTCGACATCACCCTGCCCGACGGCAGCAGCCGCCACTTCGCCGGCGAGCGGTCCGGCCCGCACGGCGTCTGGCACATCAAGAGCGACCGCCTGATCCGCCATGTGCTGGCCTCGGGCGAGGTCGGCATCGGCGACGCCTACCTCGACGACTGCTGGGAGTCGCCCGACCTGGCCAGCCTGCTGCTGGTGCTGCACCTGAACGAGCCCTACTACAAGGGTCCGTTCGAGAAGAACTGGCTCGGCCGGCTCTACGGCTGGTTGCAGCACAAGCGCCGCGCCAACACCAGGAAGACCGCGCGCAGGAACATCGAGCACCACTACGACCTCGGCAACGAGTTCTACAAGATGTGGCTGGATGAGACCATGGCCTATTCGTCCGGCATGTTCATCCAGCCGAACGAGACGCTGATGCAGGCGCAGCTCAACAAGTTCCAGCTGATGTTCGAGCGCCTCGAGCTGTCGGCCGAGCACCGGCTGCTCGAGATCGGCTCGGGCTGGGGCGGCTTCGCCATCTACGCCGCGCAGCACTCCGGCTGCCGCGTCCACTCCATCACCCTGTCGAAGGAGCAGCTGGCCGAGGCGCGCGTCCGCGCCGGGAAGGCCGGCGTGGCGGACCGCGTCAGCTTCGAGCTGCTCGACTACCGCGACCTGCGCGAGCAGTACGACCGCGTGGTGTCGATCGAGATGTACGAGGCGGTGGGCGAGGAATACTGGCCCGGCTACTTCGCCACCATCGCCCGCGCGCTCAAGCCGGGCGGCCGCGCCGCGATCCAGGGCATCACCATCAACCCGGCCCTGTTCGAGAACTACCGCACCAAGCGCGACTTCGTGCAGAAGTACATCTTCCCCGGCGGCATGCTGTGTCCGCCGGGCCGCTTCGAGGACTTGGCGCGCGCCGCCGGCCTGGCGCCCGCCGACGCACGCTTCTACGCCCGCGACTACGCCGACACCCTGGCGCACTGGCACCGCAACGTGCTGGCGGCGCACGAGGCGGTGGTGCGGCAGTTCGACGAGCGCTTCCTGCGCATGTGGCGCTACTACCTGGCCTATTGCGAATGCGGCTTCCGCGCCGGCAGCATCGACCTGATGCAGATCACGCTGCACAAGGGCAGTTGTTAGCTGCCGGCGGCCGCTTGCCGGTGGAAGCGCATACTGCAGCCATGCGCTTTTTCACCGGGAACCCGCCAACGGCGGCCAACCATGCAGAGTGAATGTATGACCGCCAGACTGAAGCTGATCTTCGCCCTCGCCTTCCTCGCCATCCTGGGCGCCACCACCTGGGCTTCGCTGCAGATGCCGTTCTGGAGGACGCCGCAGGCGGTGGTCGGGCATCCCTGGTTCATCGCCACCCTGGTCGATACCTACCTGGCGTTCTTCACCTTCTGGCTGTGGGTGGCCTACAAGGAAAGCTCCAGCCTGGCGCGGGCGCTGTGGCTGGTGCTGATCTTCGGCCTTGGCAACCTGGCCATCGCCGGCTACATGCTGTGGCAGCTGTACCGGCTGCCGCCCGGCGCCGGCGTCGAGCAGTTGCTGCTGCGGCGCCGATGACTCCGGACGACATCCCGGTCGCGCACGCCGGCTTCTGGCAGCGGCGCGTGGTGGACGTGGTGGTGGCGCAGTTCAAGCAGGGCATCACGCCGGAGAAGATCGCGCTGACGGTGGCCCTCGGCGGCGTGCTGGCGGTGTTCCCGATCCTCGGCTCGACCACCATCCTGTGCGGGCTGGCGGCGTTCTGCCTGGGCCTGAACCAGCCGATCATCCAGCTGGTGAACTACTTCTGCTACCCGCTGCAGCTGGCGCTGCTGCTGCCCTTCTACCGCGCCGGCGAATGGCTCGGCGCGCCGCACCTGGCGCTGTCGATCCCGCAGTTGGTGGACCGCTTCCGCGCCGGGCCGCTGCGCTTCGTCGCCGACTTCGCCGGCATCGCCCTGGGCGGCATCGGCGCCTGGTGCGTGGTGGCGCCGGTGGCCGCCGCCCTGCTCTACCTCGCGTTGCGGCCGCCGCTGCGCCTGATGTCCGCACGGCTGCACCGCGGCGGCTAGGGCCTGTCGATCGCTGCGTTGCCCCCGGGAAGGGGTCTGTTTTTAACAGGCCCTGGCCGCCGTGATGCAGTTGGCAGTTCCACCCCGGCCCGCATTGCGGACGCCCCAGCGGTACTGCTAGGGTCCGCTTCAGCCAAAAAAGGGAAGACGCGGGCGCCGCCTGGAGCGGGCGCCACGCCAGGAAAACGAAGGACGGCTGAAACGGGCGGTACGGCACGGAGCCCGGGTGCTCCGTACACCATCAATCGGGGGATTGCATGACGATACGTCGCTACGGCGCAGGCGCATACCTGCGCGCGGCATGGTGCGGTTGCGCGCTGCTGGCGCCGCTGCTGGTGGCGGCTCCGGCCGCGGCGCTGGAGCTGGGCGAGCTGCAGCAGGAGCCCGCCGCCGCGGGCCAGGCCTACCGCGCGGTGGTGCCGGTCAGCCTGAGCGAGGCCGAGCGGCAGGGGTACCTGATCGTCAGCGCCTATGCCCTGGTGCCGAACGGCGCCGGTGGCAGCTCGCGCCGGCCGCTGACGATCCAGCGGCACGGCGGCGACTCCGACATCCACCTGCTGGGTGGCGCGCCGCTGCCGGGCGGGACGCGCATCGTCGTCACCGCCAGCAGCGGCAGTGCCACCGCGACACGCAGCTACGAGCTGGCCGGGCCGGCCATGCCGCAGCCGCAGCTCCCGCCGGCTGCCGCCGCGGCGCCGGCGCCGCTGCCGCCGCCGGTTGCCGCCGCGCCGGAAGCCGCGCCCCTGCCCGCCGAACCGGCTACGCCGGAGCAGCCGCCGTCGCTTGAACCGGCGCGCCCGCTGCCGCCGCCCTACGACGCCGGCGTGGCGCGGCGCAGCGGGCAGCAGGACCAGGGCCTGTACCTGCGGCCGGAAGTGGAGCTGGGTTACGAGTTCGGCGGCGACAAGCTTGTCGAGGTGGAATGCGTTGACACCAACGACAACAGCACCTCCACTCCCAGCCTGCGCGCCGGCAGCGGCCTGATCGGCGGCATCGGCGGCCACCTGCGGCCCTACCGGCGTTCGCCCTTGGACCTGCGCCTGACCTTCGACTACAAGTACCAGTCGGCCTGCGCCTCGGTGAACCTGCAGCGCTTCC
>DASRFD010000061.1:0-43186 GCA_035651715.1 Nevskia sp. | reverse complement strand
GGCCAAGGCCGAGGCCGAGGCCAGGGAGCTGGCGGCGCAGGGAGACGACACCTATGTCGGCGGCGTGCCGGCCTACTCGACCCTGGGCTGGTTCGACGATCCCATCCTCAACACCATGCTGCGCTGGGACGACGACGCGCTCGACGGCACCATCTTCCACGAGCTGGCGCACCAGGAGCTGTACGTGAAGAACGACACCGCGTTCAACGAATCCTTCGCCACCTTCGTGCAGGAGGAGGGCTTGCGCCAGTGGCGCGCCGCGCGCGGCCTGCCGGCGGGCGACTCCTTGCCGCAGCGGCGCGAGGACCAGTTCACGCAGCTGGTCCTGGATGCCCGCGAGCGGCTGCAAAAGCTCTATGCCAGCGGCCTGGCGGCCGAGCCGATGCGCGCCGCCAAGCAGGCGGAGATCGAGCGCCTGCGCGACGATTACCGCAGGCTGCGCGACACGCAGTGGCAGGGCTACAAGGGCTACGACGCCTGGGTCGACGCGCCGATCAACAACGCCAAGCTGCTGCCGTTCGGCCTGTACCACAAGTGGGTGCCCGCCTTTGCCGCGCTCTACACGCAGCGGAACGGCGACTGGCCGAAGTTCTACGACGCCGCGCGGCAGTTGTCGAAGCAGGAGCCGCAGCCGCGCGAGGCCGCGCTGGAACGCCTGGCCGCGCAGCAGGGCGGCGCGGGAGCCGGGTCGTGAACACCCGCATCCACATCGCCGATGCGCTGGCGGTCGATGCGCGCCTGGAGCTGCCGGACGGCGCGGCGCGCCACGTGGCCCAGGTGCTGCGCATGCGCGCCGGCGAACTGCTGACCCTGTTCAACGGCGCCGGCGGCGAGTACGACGCGGTGATCGAGGCGGTGGAGCGGCGCAGCGTGCGGGTACGCATCGAGAACTACCGCGAGATCGAGCGCGAGTCGCGCCTGGACCTGACCCTGGCGCAATGCGTGTCCAAGGGCGAGCGCATGGACTACACCGTGCAGAAGGCGGTGGAGCTGGGCGTGAGCGCCATCGTGCCGCTGCTGTCGGCGCGCAGCGTGGTCAAGCTCGACGGCGAGCGCTGGGAGAAGAAGCTGGAGCACTGGCGCGGCATCGTCGTCTCGGCCTGCGAGCAGTCGGGCCGCACCCGCGTGCCGCACGTCCATCCGGTGCAGAAGCTGGAGGCCTGGCTGGCCACCGCCGGCGGGGCCCGCCTGGTGCTGGCGCCGGGCGGCCACCACGCCCTGAAGGAACTGCCCCCGGCCTTGCAGGCCAGCCTGCTGGTCGGCCCCGAGGGCGGGCTGGACGACAAGGAGACCGCCCTGGCGGTGCACCGCGGCTTCACCGCCATCGGCCTGGGCCCGCGCGTGCTGCGCACGGAAACCGCCGGAGTGGCGGCGCTGGCGGCGCTGCAGGCGCTTTGGGGGGATTTGGGTTGATGGCGCATAATATGGCGATGGCGTTTAATGGTGGAAATATGACTCCCTCGTATACGGCAGTGGTAAAACGTGATGGCGAGTGGTGGATCGGCTGGGTGGAAGAGGTTCCCGGCGTGAACTGCCAGGAAGCGACTCGTGATGAACTGCTGGAATCCCTGCGTGTGGCCTTGGCGGAAGCCATCGAGATGAATCGGGATGAGGCGCGGCGCGCTGCTGGCAAGGGCTATGAGGAATTTCCGATCGCCGCTGGCATATAGTCAAGACAGGTGATACGTTCAAGGAACAGGCATAACGCTTTTATTGCGAAAGCCGCGCTCTCTTCGGGGAGGCGCGGCTTTTGCATTTATGGGAGTCCTGATACTTGAAACGCCGCGACCTGCTTCGACACCTCACTCAGCATGGCTGTGCGCTGCTGCGTGAAGGCGGCAGACACTCCTGGTGGCACAATCCGGCTCTGAATCGGCGTAGCGCAGTGCCGCGGCACACTGAGGTCAACGAGCTCCTTGCGCGTAAAATCTGCAGGGATCTCGGCGTTCCCGAAATCTGAGAATATTCTTCCGGAGTAGCCGTCATGCTCATCACCAACGCAACGCTGATCAACGAAGGCCGCCGCTTCGAGGCAGACCTGCTCATCAAGGGCGAGCGCATCGAAAAGATCGCACCGAGCATCGCCGCGCCGGCCGGCGTGCAGGTGCTCGACGCCCGCGGTCGCTTCCTGCTGCCCGGCATGATCGACGACCAGGTGCACTTCCGCGAGCCGGGCCTGACCCACAAGGGCGACCAGGCGACGGAGTCCGCGGCGGCTGTGGCCGGCGGCACCACCAGTTTTTTCGATATGCCCAACGTCATTCCGCAGACGGTGACGCGCGAGGCGCTGGCGCAGAAGTACGCGGCGGCGGCGGGCCGCTGCCATGCCAACTACGCCTTCTACTTCGGCGCCACCAACGACAATGTCGAGGAGATCGCGCGCCTGCAGCCGGGCGAGACGCCGGCGGTGAAGATCTTCATGGGCGCTTCCACCGGCAACATGCTGGTGGACAACCCCCAGACCCTGGACAGCATGTTCAGGCGCTCGCCGGTGATCCTGCTGACCCACTGCGAAGACACGCCGCTGATCAAGGCCAACGAGGAGAAGGCGCGGCAGGAGTACGGCGAGGACGTGCCCTGGTCCGAGCACCCGCACATCCGTTCGGTCGAGGCCTGCTACAAGTCCACCGAGCTCGCGGTGGGGCTGGCCCGGCGCCACGGCGCGCGCCTGCACGTGCTGCACCTCACCACCGCGCGCGAACTGGAGTTCTTCCAGCCCGGCCCGGTCGGCGGCAAGCAGATCACGGTGGAGGCCTGCGTGCACCATCTGTACTTCGACGAATCGCGCTACGCCGATCTCGGCAGCCGCCTCAAGTGCAACCCGGCGGTGAAGTCCGCATCCGACCGCGCCGCCCTGGTCGCGGCAGTGCGCGAAGGCCGCATCGACATCATCGCCACCGACCATGCGCCGCACACGCGCGAGGAGAAGGCGCAGAAGTACTTCAAGGCGCCGTCCGGCCTGCCCCTGGTGCAGCACTCGCTGCTGGCCCTGTTCGAGCTGGCCGGGCGCGGCGAGCTGGATCTGGAGACCATCGTGCAGCGCGCGATGCACGCTCCTGCGATCCGCTTCGGCGTGCAGGAGCGCGGCTTTCTGCGCGAAGGGGCCTACGCCGATTTAGTGCTGGTGGATCCGCACAAGCCAACCCGGGTCACGCCCGAAAGCCTGCTCTACAAGTGCGGCTGGTCGCCCTTCGACGGCGACACCTTCTCCGCCAGCATCGCCGCGACCTGGGTCAACGGCGCGCTGGCCTGGGACGGCGGCAAGGTGCTGGCGCCGCGGGGGCAGAAGCTGCTGTTCCGGTAAGGACTTCTTCCGGGACGGCCCGCCACTTCCGCATGCGTTGCCGAGGGCGGCCCGCGCCGGCGTAGTTCCGGGCGCGGCGGTGGGCCGCCCTGCGCGGCGTCATCCCATCCACACGGCTTCGACGTTGTTGCCATCTGGGTCGAGCAGGAACGCTGCGTAATAGTTGGGCGAGTAGTCTTCGCGCAGCCCCGGCTTGCCGTTCTCGCGGCCGCCGGCCTTGAGCCCTTCCTTGTGGAATTTCTCCACTGCCGCGCGGCTGTCGGCGCGGAAGGCGAGGTGTGTGCCGCCGTACGCCTTGGCATCCCGGTACAGCCACAGTGCCGGCGCGCCCTTCGGGCCGAAACCGGCGCCGTTGGCGTCCTGCGAGGCCAGCACGTGGCCCAGGCCGGCCAAGGCGGCGCTGTAGAAGCGCGCGCTGGCGGCGACATCCTTCACCTTCAATCCGATATGGTCGTACATGGGTTCTCCTCGGGTGGGAATCAGATGCGGCGCGCGCGCATTTCCAGTTGCAGGAACCAGCTCGCGCCGTCGTCGGCGGATGCCTCGCCCAGCCAGCGGAAGCTGTCCGGGCGGATGTCGCGAAAGCTCCAGCGCATCGGCGTGCCGTCGGGCGTGCGCCCTTCCTGCACGATGTCCGCGCCTTCGGCGCGGCCGATCTGCGTCACCCAGAAGCCGAGCGCCGGGTCGGTCCAGGTGATGCGCCAGGTGTCGCTGTCCGGCAGGTACATGCGCAGGGTGGTGCCGTAGCGCAGCGGATAGCCCGCCGGCGGGTTGTGACTGCGGCGCGGCGAGGGCGGGGCGATCCACACGTCCTGCACCGCGCGGCCCTGCAGCACCCAGCCGAAATGCCACTCGCCGCTGCTGCGGTCGACGCTGCCGTCGGGGAAGCGGTCGGTCAGCTCCACCGCCCAGGAGCCGACGAAGCGGCCGTAGAGCCGCAAGGCCTGGGCGTGCCGCGGATCGGGTCCGGCCGCCTGCAGGGCGTGGATGAAGCTGCTGTGCGTGATCGTCTCCATGGCGAGTCCCGCGGACGGGAAAGGCGTCCGTTTCGCCATGCAGGTTAGTGGGGCGGGGTGTGCCGCGCTGTCAAAATCTTGCGCAGTTTTGCGCGCCGCCGCCGCGCCGGCCGGCCGCGGGGACGGCATTGCTTTACGATAGCTTCCCGACGCAAGAACCCGGAGCGAGGTCCCCCCGATGACGGAAAAGATCCGCTGCGCCTGGGCCGGCGAGCAGCCCCTGATGCGGGCCTACCATGACCGGGAATGGGGCCGGCCGCAGCACGACGATCGCGTCCTGTTCGAATTCCTGGTCCTCGAAGGCGCCCAGGCCGGCCTGAGCTGGAGCACCATCCTCAACAAGCGTGAGAACTACCGCAAGGCCTTCCACGGCTTCGATCCGGAGAGGATCGCCCGCTACGGCGACCGGGACCGCGCGCGCCTGCTGGCCGACGCCGGCATCGTCCGCAACCGCCTCAAGATCGACGCCGCGATCTCCAACGCCCAGGCCTACCTCGAGTTGTGCAAGACCGAGGGCAGCCTCGACGAGTGGCTATGGCACTGGGTGGACGGCAAGCCGGTGCTCAACCGCTGGCGCGAGACCCGGCAGGTGCCGGCCCGCACCGAGCTGTCCGACCGCATCAGCAAGGACCTGGGCAAGCGCGGCTTCAAGTTCGTCGGCAGCACCATCATCTACGCCTACCTGCAGGCGGTGGGGGTGGTGAACGATCACCTGGTGAGCTGCTTCCGCCATCCGAGCAAATAAGGGTTGGCCGGGTGGCGAGCAGCGCGCCACGCGAGCGCTGTCCTACAGGGCCACGCGCGCCGCCCAGTCCAGCCCCTCCGGCAAATTCCCGGCCGCAAATTCCAGGTGGACCACGCGCCGATGCAAGGGTGCGGCGCCGGCCGAGGAGGCATGCAGGGTCAGCGGCCGCATCAGCAACAGCCCGCCGGCTTTCACGTCGCAGCGCAGGACCGGGCCGGCCTTCCAGTGCTCGATGCCGGCATCGTCCAGCCGCCCGTTGCGATGCGAGCGTGGGATCAGCCGCAGCGCCCCGTTGGCGGCATTGCTGTCGTCGAGATGGACGCGTACCGCCAGCATCCGCTCAAGCACCTCGGCAGGCGGTTGCGCGTGCAGCACGCCGGCCTTCACCGACCAGCCCTTCCAGCCTGGGGGACGGCATTCTCCCCGGACCGGGATCGAAAGGTCCTGGTGCCAGGCCACTTTCCAGTTGGCGGCCGGAGTCTTGTCGAACAGCGTGGCCTTGCAGGCGAAGGCGGAGGGGCCGAGCAGGGCGCGCACCAGGGGGGCCACGCCAGGGTGCCGGCACAGCGCAGCGACTTCCGGCCGGACGAGGAGGTTGCGTTGCCCGCCGCTGCGAGGATTCGCCGACAGGTCGGCCAGGGCCTTGCATAATGCTGCGCGCTCGCCGGCATCGAGCGCGCCCTCGACCACCGCGTAGCCGTTCTCCTCCAGCCCGGCGGCCATGGGCACGACCAGACTCAGGCTTCCCCGTACCGCCAGCGCGTCCCCTGCACCGAATCCTCGATCAGCACGCCGCGCGCCTTGAGGTCGTCGCGGATGCGGTCGGCTTCCTTGAAGTCCCTGGCCTTCTTCGCCGCCGCGCGCTGTGCGATCAGCGCCTCGATCTCCGCGGCTTCCGGTGCGCCGTCGGCGGCGCCGCTGTGCTGGGCGAACCAGGCTTGCGGCGTGGTCTGCAGCAGGCCGAGCAGGCTGGCGGCGTCCTTGAGCTGGGCCACCAGGCGCGACTTGTCGGCGCCGCTTTCGGCCTTGTTCAGGCTGCGCACCAGCTCGAACAGCTCGGCCAGCGCGGCCGGGGTGTTGAGGTCGTCTTCCAGGGCGGCGACGAAGGCCTCCGGCGCCCTGGCGTCGGACGGCGCGACGGCGCCGGCATCGCGCAGCGCGCCGTAGAGGCGGTCGAGCTTGCGCCGCGCGTCGGGGATGGTCTCGTCGTTCCAGTCCAGCGGCTGGCGGTAGTGGCCGGTGAGCAGCCCGAGGCGGATCGCCTCGCCGGGGGCGTGCTTGAGCATCTCGTGCACCAGCAGGACGTTGCCCAGGGACTTCGACATCTTCTCGCTGTCCATCGTGACGAAGCCGTTGTGCAGCCAGAAGCGCGCGAACACCTTGCCGCCGTGGGCGCAGACCGACTGCGCGCGCTCGTTCTCGTGGTGCGGGAACACCAGGTCGTGGCCGCCGCCGTGGATGTCGATGGTGTCGCCGAGCAGGGCCTCGGCCATCGCCGAGCACTCGATGTGCCAGCCGGGGCGGCCGCGGCCCCATGGTGAGTCCCAGCCCGGCAGGTCCGGCGTCGACGGCTTCCACAGCACGAAGTCGCCCGGTTCCTTCTTGTACGGCGCAACTTCCACGCGGGCGCCGGCCAGCAGCTCGCGCGTATCGCGGCGGGACAGCTGGCCGTAATCGGGATAGGTCGAGACCTGGAACAGCACATGGCCCTCCGCGGCGTAGGCGTGGCCGGCGGCGATCAGCCGCTCGATCATCGTGATGATCTGCGGGATGTGCTCGGTGACCTTGGGCTCGTGGTCGGTGGGGGCCACGCCCAGCGCGGCCAGGTCCTCGTGGAAGGCTGCGGCGTAGCGGCTGGTGATGACGCCGATTTCCACGCCTTCCTTCTGCGCGGCGGCGTTGATTTTGTCGTCGATGTCGGTGATGTTGCGGGCGTAGGCCACGCCCGGATAGCGGCGCCGCAGCACCCGCGCCAGCACGTCGAACACCACCGGCGGGCGGTAGTTGCCGATGTGCGCGTAGTTGTAGACCGTCGGCCCGCAGACATACATCGTGACCCGGTTCGGGTCCTGGGGCTCGAAGGTTTCCTTGCGGCCGGTGGCCGTGTTGTGGAGCTGCATCGCGGGGAGGTGTCCGGGCGGTCAAAGGCCTCCTGTTGCCAGGAGGCCGATATTCCGTGCAACAGGGGCTGCCCCTCACCCGCCAACCGCTCGGCTGTCCCGCTCCCGCAAGGGCACGGGCGGTGGGCGGCGGCTGCGCCGCCGTTTCACGGACCATGCGCAAGGATACCCGCCCGGGGCTGGGCTTGTCAGATTCCGCCGGGCCGCCGCTAGAGGTGGCCGATCAGCACTCCGAACACCACGCCGGCGGCGAAGGCCCAGCCCGCCCAGACGTAGCGCCGCTTGACGCGGGTGCGACCGAGGTCTTTGTCGTAGTAGGTCAGCATGTTTCGGACTCCGCTATCGCCTTCGGTGCCTGCGGTGCGATCCGCGATGATTCCGCCAGCCGTGACCGATCCTATCATGGCCGTCTGTAGGACTGAGGATGCAGTCTCCGTGCCGGCGGTGTGCGCCTGACACACGGTCATTCGCGCATTCGCTTGCCTCACGCGCTACCATGCGCAAGCCCTTGATCCGGGAGCTTCCTCCTTGAGATTCCATGCCACTTCATCGCGGCGCGCCGCATCGTTCCGGGATGTGACTGCCGGTTGGCGCCGCGGGTTCCCCGGCTCGCATCGGGCTTAAGCGTGGCCCGCTTCCGCAACCGCTATTCCCGCGACGGCCACGGCCTGGCCGCCGCGCTGAAATGGATCCGCGAGTTCCGCGGCATGGCGTGGCAGCCGGTCGAGTTCCCTCGCGGCCACAACGATCCAGCCTGGCTGCGCGCCAACCGCAGCCGCGACAGCCTGACCTGGATCGGCCATTCCACCTTTCTGCTGCAGCTCGGCGGCCTCAACCTGCTGACCGATCCGCACTTCGGCGCCCGGGCTTCGCCCCTGTCCTTCGCCGGCCCGGCACGCCTCAACCCGCCGGGCATGACGTTGGCGGAGCTGCCGGCGATCGACCTGGTGCTGGTGTCGCACAACCACTACGACCATCTCGACGAGGGCAGCGTGCGCGCCATCGCCGCCGCCCATCCGCAGGCGCAGTTCGCGGTGCCGCTGGGGCTGGCCGCCTGGTTCCGCCGCCGCGGCATCGGGCGCGTGACGGAGCTGGACTGGTGGCAATCCGCGCGGATCGGCGCGGCGAAGGTCAGCGCGGTGCCGGTGCAGCACTTCTCCGGCCGCGGCCTGCACGACCGCGACGCGACGCTGTGGTGCGGCTTCGTCGTCGAGCTGGCCGGGCGCCAGGTGTTCTTCGCCGGCGATACCGGCTATTCGAAGGACTTCGCCGACATCGCCGGGCGCTTCCCGGCGATGGACCTGAGCCTGCTGCCGATCGGCGCCTACGACCCGCGCTGGTTCATGGCGCCGGTGCACGTCAACCCGGCCGAGGCGGTGCGCATCCACCAGGACGTGCGCAGCCGCCTCTCCGTGGCCATGCACTGGGGCACCTTCCGCCTCACCACCGAGCCGCTCGACGAGCCGCCGCTGCAGCTGGCGCAGGCGCTGGCACAGGCCGGGATTCCGGCAGAGAAATTCCCGGTGTTCCGCCACGGCGAGACGCGGCTGCTGGACCTTGAAGCCGGGCTGGCCCGGCCTCTGGAGGCCACCCTCCAGGCCGGCGAGCCGGCCGCTCCGGAGGGCGAGTTGCGGGCGCGGGCTTAGGGCCTGTTAACGCTATTTTGACCGCCGCGTTGCCCCGGATTTGCAAATAGCGTTAACCGGCCCTAGTACAGCACCACGCCCAGGAACAGGCCGAAGTCGGGCGAGGCGAAGATATTGGCCTTTTCCTGGAAACCCAGGCTGACCGCGGTCTTCGGCGTGATGCGGTAGCTGGTGCTCACCGTCAGCGGCGCCGCGATGTGGTCCAGGGCGGCCAGCCCGCTGCTCTTGTACGGCGCATCGTGGAAATACACCTGCAGCTTGGCGTCCCAGTCCGGCGTGAAGCGCAGGCCCAGGCCGGCGGCGCCGAAAGCCAGCCCGTTCTTCTGCTGGTCGTGCAGGATTTCGCCGGTGGCGGTGTAGCTGTAGCCGATCGAGCCGTACAGGGTCAGCCAGTGGAAGAAGCCGCCCAGCGGCAGGCCCCCGTCCAGCCATGCCGCGCCGCCCAACTCGCCGCTGCCCGACAGGTGCGAGGCGTCGGCGGTGGGCAGTTGTAGCATCACCCGCGCCGCCAGGTTGTCGAGCAGGCGGTAGCCGGCGCCGACGCGCACGTCGCCGAGGTTGATGCTGCCCTGGCTGACGTCGAGGACGCGCTGGCCGTCGCGCGTGTACTGGTAGCGGTAGTGGTTGCTGGGCGCCTGGTCGCGGCCGCCGTTGGGCAGGCCCCAGGTGTTGTGCCAGCCCTGGATCAGGCCATCGAGAATGCCGCCGCCCTGGGCCAGCACCGGCACGAACAGGTCCGCTTCCCAGCGCGGAGCGAAGCCGTAGCGCAGGTCGTAGGACAGCGTGGTGGCCTCGCCGTCGATGACCAGGGCTTCGTCGCGGTTGCTGCGCGCGACGTATTCGTTGGTGTCGTTGAGGTAGACCCGCTGCTGCAGCGCGCCGCCGCCCAGCACCTGGGGCCGCCCCAGGGCGGGCAGGGCGAAGCCGCGGGCCAGCGCGCCCATCTCGATCGGCGGCGGGTCGTCGGCGCGGGCCAGCAGCGGGCACAGGGCGAGGGCGAGCAGTACGAGGCGACGCATGGGCATTCCCTTGTCGGTCTTTTTCAGGTGCTGAGCTTGATGTGGTCCTTGATCGGCCGCCGCACCGTCAGGTCCAGTTCGTGGAAGCCCCTGACGCCGCGCGCGCGGTCCTCGAAGAAGAACTTCAGCCCGTGATAGATGGTGGGGAAGGCGATCTCCTCCCACGGAATCTCCTCCTCGCGCAGCAGCACCGTTTCCGAGCTTTCCGCGGTGGGACCGTGGTGCGGCGTCTTCATCCGCCCCCGGTGCAGCATGTAGACCTGGCTGACATAGGGCACGCCGATCACCGCGAACAGGTCGTCCACCTCCACCTCGGCCTGCGCCTCTTCCAGGGTCTCTCGCGCCGCCCCCTGGGCGCTGGTTTCGCCCAGCTCGAGGAAGCCGGCGGGAAAGGTCCAGAAGCCCAGGCGCGGCTCGATGGCGCGCCGGCACATCAGGATGCGTCCGTCGCCGGCCTGCGGCACGCAGCCGGCGATGATGCGGGGGTTGTGGTAATGGATCGTTCCGCAGTGGCCGCAGACGTGCCGCGGCAGGTGGTCGCCCGGCGGCACCCGGAATTCGACCAGGTGACCGCAGGCGCTGCAGAACTTCATCAGGTTTGCAGGGGACATGGAAACGGGGGACGGTTTTGCGGCAGGCCAAGGGTAGCAGAGTGGAGCCTGCGGCCGAATCCCGAGCGCCGCCGCGGTGCAAGGAGTGCGGCGGACCCCAAGTCCACCCCGGCGCCGGCGATTCGGCCGGCGCGCCACGAAGGGCCGGGGCAGGGTCCGGCCGGTGGCTCCTAAGGGCTGGATTTGAGCGGGAAAATCGGACATGATCCCGTTAGAAATCCGGGAGCGCAGGCAGCCGCGCGATCCGGCCGGTACAACCAGGCGGGGGGAGTGATGAAAAAGAGCATCTTGGCGTTGCTGCTGGTCTCGGCCACCGCGAGCGTGCATGCGCAGGGCCTGATGAAGAACGTCGGCGGCGGCGGGGGCGACACGGCCGCCAACCAGTCCTCCACCGGGGCCTTCGACGACGAGAAGAAGTACATGTTCTACGTCGGCGCCGACCTGCAGGACAGCAAGCTGTCCGTATCGGATTCCAATGGCTTCGGCGGCCTCAACAACACCAGCTACGACAGCAAGTTCTGGGACGTGCGCCTGGGCTACCGCCTGTTCAAGGCGATCGGCATCGAGGCCCACTACGGCTTCCCCGACCAGGACGCCAACGAGGCCGGCCGCTACAAGACGCGCAATTACTACGGCTTCTTCGCGGTGCCCACCGCCAACGTCTTCGACCTGTTCGAGATCGCGTTCCCGCTCGGCTATACCAACTCGGGCATCACCGTGAACGGCCAGACCACCACCGGCAGCAACGCCGTGGTCGAGAAGCACCTCAACAGCATCGCCTACGGCGCCAACCTGGAAATCCCGGTCCGCGTGTTCTGGCGCGCCCTGCCGGACTTCCGCCTCACCGGCGGCGGTATGGTCTACTACCAGCGCAGCGACGCCCGCGAGTACGGCTTCCATTTCGGCCTGCGCTACGATTTCGGCTTCGGGCAGCCGTCCAGCTGATCGTCCGCAGCCGTGGCGACTGGAAGGGCGGCCCGGTGCCGCCCTTCTTTCTTTCGGGAAGTCCATGTCCACGCCTGATCCCCTGCCGCGCCGCACCGGCCTGCACAAGCTCGACCTGTTCGTCGGCGCCTGCGCCCTGCTGGTCTCCGCGGTGTCCCTGTTCATCGGCTGGCAGTCCAACCGGACCCAGCAGCGCATGCTGGCGGCGAGCGTCTGGCCCTACCTGTCCTGGGATACCAGCAACTACAACGAGCAGAGCCACGAGGACGAGGTATCCCTGGAGATCCGCAACGTCGGCGTCGGCCCGGCGCGGATCGAGTCCCTGCAGCTGTTCTACCAAGGCAAACCCCTGGCCGATTTCCGCGAACTGGTCGACGCCTGCTGCAAGGCGGAGGTGGAAGGCCTGCGCCGCTGGAGTTCCCGCACCAGCACCGTCAACCCGGTGGTGATCCCGGCCCACGACTCGGTCAGGTTCTTCGCCGTGATCAAGGCCGCCGACAATGCCGCGCTGTGGGACAAGTTCAACCGGGAGCGCTTCCAGGTGCAGGGGCGCGCCTGCTACTGCTCGGTGCTGGATGACTGCTGGGTGCTCGACTCGAGCAAGATCGTGCCGGAGGCGGTGAGCCGATGTCCGGCTCCGGCCGGAGTGCAATACCGCTAGGGACTGTCGTCATCCCTGGGCTCTCGGGATGGTCTCTCAGCTGAATGCCTGAATCCCGGTCTGGGCCCGCCCCAGGATCAGCGCGTGCACGTCGTGGGTGCCCTCGTAGGTGTTCACCACCTCCAGGTTCACCAGGTGGCGGATCACGCCGTACTCGTCGGAGATGCCGTTGCCGCCGAGCATGTCGCGTGCGGCGCGGGCGATCTCCAGGGCCTTGCCGCAGGAGTTGCGCTTGAGCAGCGAGGTGAGCTCCACCGCCGCCGTGCCCTCGTCGCGCATCCGCCCCAGGCGCAGGCAGCCCTGCAGGCCGAGGCTGATCTCGGTCTGCATATCGGCCAGCTTCTTCTGGATCAGCTGGTTCGCCGCCAGCGGGCGGCCGAACTGCCTGCGGTCCAGGGTGTACTGGCGCGCCGCGTGCCAGCAGAACTCGGCGGCGCCGAGCGCGCCCCAGGAGATGCCGTAGCGCGCGCCGTCGAGACAGGTGAACGGCCCCTTCAAGCCCTGCACGCCGGGCAGCAGGTTCTCTTCCGGCACGAAGACCTCGTCCATGACGATGCCGCCGGTGATCGAGGCGCGCAGGCCGACCTTGCCGTGGATGGCCGGGGCGCTCAGGCCCGTCATGCCCTTCTCCAGCAGGAAGCCGCGGATCACGCCATCCCCGGTCTTGGCCCAGACCAGGAACAGGTCGGCGATCGGGCTGTTGCTGATCCAGGTCTTGCTGCCGCGCAGGCGGTAACCCCCGGGCACCGCCTCGGCCCGCGTCGCCATCGAGCCCGGGTCGGAGCCGTGGTCGGGCTCGGTCAGGCCGAAGCAGCCGATCAGCTCGCCCCGCGCCAGCGCCGGCAGGTATTTGCGCCTCTGCGCCTCGCTGCCGAAGCGGTGGATCGGCGTCATCACCAGCGAGGACTGCACGCTCATCATCGAGCGGAAGCCGGAGTCGACGCGCTCGATCTCGCGCGCGATCAGGCCATAGCAGACATGGTTCAGGCCGGCGCCGCCGACTTCCGGCGGGAGGGTGGCGCCGAGCAGGCCCTGCGCGCCCATTTCGCGGAACAGCGCCGGGTCGGTGCGCTCGTGGCGGAAGGCTTCGAGAATGCGCGGCTGCAGGCGCTCGCGGGCGAAGGCCGCCGCGGCGTCGCGGGCCATCCGCTCCTCCGGCGCGAGCTGCTGCTCCAGCAGGAACGGATCGGCCCACTGGAATGCGGCTTTGGAAGCGGTCACGGTGGCCTCCACTGTGGGAAAAACCTACCGGATTCTTACAGATTTACCGATCTTTACGGCGCGGCAACGGTTTTCAACCCCGCCGGGGCGTCCAATAGCAGCGCACCCCCATGCGCACATAGATGGAGTACCCCATGCGTAAGCTGCTGTTGGTCCCGGTCGCGATTCTCGCCGCCGGCATGTTCTCCGCCGCGGCCATTGCCCAGAATGCTGGCGAAGGCCCGGGCGGCCCGGGCTGGCATCATCACCACCGCGGTGGCGTGCTGATGCACGAGCTGAAGGAGCTCAACCTCAGCGAGAGCCAGAAAGCCAGCGTCAAGACGCTGTTCAAGAATGCCCACGAGCAGCTCAAGCCGCAGTTCCAGGCCGTGATGAGCCAGCGCCAGGCCTTGGACAGCGCCGTGCCGGGCTCGCCCGAATTCAACAACGCCGCCACCGCCCTGGCCCAGGCCGCCTCGGCCGCCGCCAGCGCCCGCGTGCAGCAGGAGGCGGAGCTGCGCACGCAGGTCTACGCGCTGCTCACCGACGCGCAGAAGCAGCAGCTGGCCAGCCTGCAGGCCCAGCACCAGGCCCGGATGGAGCAGTGGAAAGCGCAGCACCAGGCCCCGGCCGCGAACTAAAGCCGGGCGCGGCATCACCAGCCCCGCCGGCGACGCCGGCGGGGCTTTTCAATGCTACGGTCCGGCCGCGCGCGGCCGGCTGCCTGGAAACCGGCTTCACTCGGCGGCGAGGAAGGCGACGGTTTCGGGCACCGAGGCGAACTGGTGTTCGTCCTCGGCGGCCGGGCGCTCGACCAGCCAGGCCGACAGGCGCAGGCCGGCATCGCGCCGCTGGGCGCGGCCCAGTCGCACGCAGAACGGCGCGCCGTTCGGCACCAGCTCGATCAGGGCGCGCTCGAAATCCGCGAGCAGCGACAGGGGCTTTTCCGCGCCCGCCACGATCCTCTTCAGTTCATCCGCGGTTCCCCGCGTCAACACGATCTTCTTCACGACTTTTCTTCCTTCGCGTGACTCGCGCGCACGCATGCGCCCCTGCTTGCTGGAGCCGGGCGGGTTTTGGAAGCTGGTCTTGGTGCTGCTTGGGGGAGACCGGTCTTTCGTTTCCCGTCCGGCGAACCTGGACGGGAGGGGACCGTTCAGGTGTTACTCGGCGCGATGAGCTCGCGATTTGCCGTTATGAATGGCAACGCCAATAACGGACTGCGGCTGCGCGGCGGCCGGCATGCGCCAGAGCCCGCAAGCAGCCGCGCACGAGCCAGCCGCGCCGGAGCGCTGGGCTTTTGCATGGATGTGGGTCTGGTTGAACACGCTGTTTCGACCGCCAAGCTGATACAGATGGTCCGATAGTACCGGGGCAGGATGACGGTTTCAAGTACGACCGTGGCGGTGCGGTTTCGTTCCGGGCCCGCCAGGGACTGGCCATTCCTGCGAAGCGGAAGCCGGCTTCCTCACACAAAGAGCACGGCAGCGGCAATGAGAAGCGTCCCTGCTCCCAGTCCCCTGCAGGCTACTCAGTGCACCGTATCCAGTTCCGCTTCCCGGGACTTCCGGGCGTCCGGCTCGGGCGGGTGATACCACTCCTCGTGAGGCGACCACTGCTTGCAGGCGAGGCATTGTGTGATCGCCCATCTCCAGGCGCACTTCGGGCATATGCCGCGCGTCATGAAGGTGTTCCATGAGGTGCCGCACCCGCCGATCTTGCTGGAGCAGTTCCACAGGCTTTCCGCTTTGGGACGCCAGCGGCACTTCGGGCAGTGGATTTCGATGCCCACGGCTCACGCCATCCGCGGCCAGTTCGCCAGCAGCCTCTGGCTGCGTCCGCCTTGTCCATCCGACCCGCGCGCCCTTCTCAGCGCCCGCACCAGCTCGATCCGCGTATCGCGCGGATCGATCACCCGATCGATGTAGTTCAACCCGGCGGCGCCCCAGGGCGCGTTGGCGCGGCTGATCTCCTCGGCCAGTGCGTCGCGGGCGGCGGCCGGGTTTTCCATCTGCGCCAGCTTGCGGCCGTAAACCACGTTGACCGCGACGTTCGGCGCCATGAAGGAGACGTCGGCGATAGGCCAGGCCAGGACCAGGTCGCTGCCCATGTTGCCGCCGGCCATGTTGCAGTGGGCCATGCCGTAGGACTTGCGCACGATCACGCTGATGCGCGGCACCGTGCTCTGGTGCAGGGCCTCGATGAAATTCATGATGCGCAGCGGCATCGCGCCTTCCTCGGCGCGCTTGCCGACGAAGAAGCCGGGGGTGTCGTGCAGGAACACCAGCGGGATGTGGAAGGAGTCGCAAAGGCAGATGAAGCTCACCGCCTTCTCGCAGGCGCCCGGACCCATCGCGCCGGCGGTGACCCGGGGATTGTTGGCGAGGATGCCGACCACCTGGCCGTCGATGCGCGCCAGCGCGGTGATCAGGCTGCCGTCGTAGAAAGGCTTCAGCTCCAGCACGCTGCCGGGATCGACCACCGCCTCGATCAGGCGGTGCATGTCGTAGGCCATGCGCGGATGCTCGGGCACCAGTTCCATGATGTTGTCGATGCGGCGCTCGGCTCCGCCGCGCTCCGTCGCCACCGGCGGCAGCTCGCCGGCGCTGTTGGGCAGGTAGGACAGGGCGCGGCGGATCAGGGCGATGCAGTCCGCTTCGTTCTCGGCGAAGAGGTCGACCTGGCCGGTGGTCCTGGCGTGCAGCTCCCAGCCGCCGAGTTCGGTGTCCGGCGTGTTCTCGGCGGTGGCGATCTCCAGGATCGAGCTGCCGCTGACGCACATCACGGTGCCCTTGACCTGGATGACGATGTCCGAGATCGCGGCGGTCCAGGCGGAGCCGCCGTAGCACTCGCCCATGATCGCGGTGATCAGCGGCACGCGGCGGTTGCGCGGCGGCGCCTCCTTGATCGGGTAGACCATGCTCATCATGCCGGCCGAGCCCATGATGTCCGGCACGCGCGCGCCGCCGGCGTCGCCGAGCTGCACGCAGGGGTAGCCCTTGCGGGCGGCGTACGCCATGCCTTTGTACAGCTTGGCGACGCCGACGCGGCCGCCGCTGCCGGCCATCACCGTGACGTCGTCGGCGCCGACGAACACGGTGCGCCCGTCGATGGCGCCGAAGCCGGCGATCTTGCCGTCCGCCGGCGTCCTGTCCGCGGCCTCGGGCAGGTCGCTATGCGCCAGCAGGCCCAGCTCCTCGAAACTGCCGCCGTCGACTAGGGCGGCGATGCGCTCGCGCGCGGTCTGCCGGCCCTTGGCGTGCTGGCGCGCAATCTTGTCCGCGCCACCCATGGCCAGCGCGCGGCGCTGCCGCTGCTGCAGCTCGTCGAGGTGATAGGGATCGGCGGGATCCTGGGACATGGGGTGTTCCATGGGTGGCGTGCGGCTTAACTTAGCCCATCGCCCGGTGCGCGGCCATCAGGCGCTTGCAGCGCCCGGCTACACCTCGTATAGCGGCGCAGGCCCTCGGCATCAAGCCGATGGCGATCTGCCAGCACTTCCCCAACCGCGAGGCACCGCTGCAGGCGGTGACCGATCGCGGGCTCGACCGCCGCCGCGTTCCAGCAGGCGGCGGCGCCGGGTTCGCCGGGCTGCTCGGCCGCGTGCCCGTGCGGCATGAGCCGACGCTATACGCGGCCTGGGGCGACTGGTTCACCTGCCTGGTGCTGGGCCTGCTGCTAAGCCTGCTCAGCCTCCTGGCCGGCGGCGTTCGCCCTGAAGCGCGGCCGCGCGTCGCTTCCCAGGACCGGTGAACGCGCGGCACTCAATCTAGTCCGCACGGACGACGCCAGCGCGGCAGCGTGCCAGTTACCTATAGGGCAGAGAAAACCCCGAAGGGATCGGCAAGGGGTTCATGCGGCTTTGCGCACAGCTTGGCACGTCACTTGAGGATGGGAGGAGACCAGATGAAGGCTTACCCGAGCACGCCGGCGCTGCTGCCGCTGGCGGGATTGCTGTCGCTGTTCGCCGCCGCGCCGGTAACGGCCGATGACGCTCCGCCCCCCGGCTCATCGAGCGAAAAGCTCGAAACGGTGGTGGTCACGGCGCAAAGGCGCGAGGAAAAGCTGCAGGACGTGCCGATTGCCGTTACCGCCATCGGCGTCAAGCAACTCGAATCGCGCGGCATCGACAATATCGGCGATCTGAACGCGGTGGCGCCGGGCCTGCAGATTAGCAAGACCCCATCCAACAACACCATCTCGCAGATCGCCATCCGCGGCATCGCCGAGATCAACCCAGCGATCTATTGGGACCCGGCGGTGGGCCTGTACCTCGACGGCGTCTACATCGGCAAGGCGCAGGGCTCGATCTTCGACGTGGTCGACCTCAACCGCATCGAGGTGCTGCGCGGCCCGCAGGGCACCCTTTACGGCCGCAACACCGTCGCCGGCGCCATCAACCTGGTCACCGCGCCGCCCACCGGCGTGTTCGACGGCAAGGCTTCGCTGGAGATCGGCAACTACAACGAGTTTACCGAGAAAGTCGCGGTGGACCTGCCCAGGTTCGGCATGACCAGCATCGCCTTCGGCGCCCTCTCCTCGCAGCGCGACGGCTGGGTCACCACCACGCCGAACAGCTCCGCCGACGAGCTGAACAACCGCAAGAACTGGGGCTTCCGCGGCGCGGTGCACTTCGACATCAGCCCGGCTCTGCAGGCCGACTATCGCTACGACCGCTCGGTCACCGACCAGGCGCCGGCATACGCGCAGCTGTACCGTGCCGACAACGGCTTCTTCACTTTCGTCGGCTTCCCCGATCTGGCCAAGTACGTCTCGCAGGACCGGGGCGAAGTCGCCAGCATCGACGCGCCGGTGTTTGAAAAGGTCCATATCGACGGCCACTCCCTCACCGTCGCCTGGAACGCCACGCCGCACGACCAGCTCAAGTCCATCACCGCCTTCCGCAGCATGGAATGGGACGACTCGCTTGATCTCGACGGCTCGCCCATGCCGGTGGCCTTCACCCAGCGCTTCACCAAGTACCACGCCTTCTCGCAGGAGCTGCAGTGGCTGGGCCACCGCGACGCCTGGAATTACGTCGGCGGACTCTACTACTTCGGCGACGACGGCCGCACCAACAACCCGCAGCACTTCTTCAACAACGCGGTGGACTACGACTCGCAGTACGGCACCAAGAGCAATGCCGGCGCAGTCTACGGCCAGGTCGACTACAAGCCATGGGACCCGCTCACGCTCACCGCCGGCATCCGCTACACCCAGGAGCGCAAGAGCCTGGACCGCATCTTCGGCTGCAACAGCGTCTTCTACCCCAACTGCGTCGCCGCGCCGGGCACGTTCAACTACCTGATCCCGGCCGGCACCCACGCCGGCGCCACCTTCCGTGACACCACGCCCACCGTCTCGATCAACTACAAGGTGGAGCAGAACCTCAACGTCTACGTGCGCTACGCCTCCGGCTTCAAGAGCGGCGGATTCAACGGGGAATACAGCGATCCCACGCTCGACTCCAACGCCAACGTGGCCGAGACGCTCAAGCCGTTCAAGCCCGAGAAGCAGCATTCCTACGAGATCGGCGCCAAGGGCAGCGCCTGGAACGGCCGCCTGCAGGCCTCCACCGCGCTGTTCTACAACAAGGACAAGGACCTGCAGCTGTCGATCTTCTCCGGCGCCGGCGCCGCCTCCTCCATCATCCGCAACGCCGCCGACGCCACGGTGAAGGGCGTCGAGCTGGAAGGCGCCGTGATCCCGTTCAAGGGCACGCGCCTGCAGTTCAACTATGCCTACCTCGACGCCCACTACGACCACTTCTACGACGACAGCAGCCCACCCAACGACGTCGCCAAGGACCGCGCCTTCGTCCACACGCCGCGCAACGCCTTCAACATCGTCCTGGACAGCGAGTTGGCGCGCTTCGACTGGGGCACGCTCAAGGCCCTGCTCGACTACGGCTACACCTCGTCGATCTACACCTACCCGTACCAGCTGTCCGGCGCCGACCCCACCAAGCAGACCGCCGGCGATACGCGGGTCAAGGGCTACGGCCTGCTCAACGGCCGCCTGTCGCTGATGCAGATTCCGCTTGGCCGCAGCGCCTACGGCGAATTCGCGCTGTGGGGACGCAACCTCACCGACGAGAAAGTGGCCGCCAACTTCATCGACTTCGGCCCCGCTTTCGGCAGCCTCACGGACGCCTACTTCATCGACCCGCGCACCTACGGCGTGGTCGGCATCGTCCGCTGGTAGCCGGCGCCGTCATCCCCTCTCCCCAAGGACGGGGAGAGGGGCGGTAACAGCACACTCACCTTCACCCGCGAACCTTTGCCATGATCGCCAGTCATTCCCGCACCCGGCCGCTGCGCCTGTCCGCGGTGCCGCGATGGGACCACGAGACCGACGTGGCCGTGCTCGGGTTCGGCGCGGCCGGCGCCTGCGCGGCGCTGGAGGCGAAGCGCGCCGGGGCGGGAGTGATGCTGTTCGAGGTGACCGCCGGCCACGGCGGCACCTCGGCTCTGTCGGGCGGGGAGATGTACGTCGGCGGCAACGGCGGCACCCACGTTCAGCGCACGGCCGGCTTCAGCGACGCCACCGAGGATCTGTACCAGTACCTGCTGATGGCCGGCGGCCCCAACGCCGACGCCGACAAGGTGCGCTCCTACGCCGACAACAGCCTGGCCCACTTCGAGTGGCTGCAGGCGCAGGGCGTGAAGTACAAGAACTCCTTCATCCCGCAGCGCATCGTCGAGCCCAGCACCGACGACTGCCTGATCTGGAGCGGCAGCGAAGAGGCCTGGCCTTTCGTCGAGCAGGCCAAGCCCTGCCCGCGCGGCCATACGCCGCAGTGGATGGGCATGGGCGGCGGCCGCTACCTGATGGACGTGCTGGCGCAGCGCGTGGTCGAGGCCGGCGTGGACGTGCGCTGCAACGCCCGCGTGCTGGCGCTGATCGCCGACGAGGCCAACCGCGTCCACGGCGTGGTGGTGCGGATCGACAACGCCGACCAGTTCGTGCGCGCGCGCCGCGGCGTGATCCTCTGCGCCGGCGGCTTCGTCATGAACCGCGACATGGTGCGGCGCCACGCTCCGCACGTGCTGCGCTCGCAGCACCCCATCGGCACGGTCGACGACGGCTCCGGCATCCTGCTCGGCCAGAGCGTCGGCGGCGCCGCGATCAACATGAACGAGTGCTTCGTCACCCTGCCTTGGTATCCGCCGGAATCGCTGATCAAGGGCATCTTCGTCAACGAGCGCGGCCAGCGCTTCATCAACGAGGACTGCTACCACGGCCGCGTGTCGCAGCACATCCTGCAGCAGGCCGGCAACCGCATCTTCCTGCTGCAGGACCACGAAACGTATGCCGAGCCGGAGTTCGGCAGGTTCGCCAACATCTCCATCGCCGCCGCCGGCGAGACCTGGGAGGAGGTGGAGAAGGACCTGGAACTGCCGCAGGGCGCGCTGACCGCGACCCTGGAACTCTACAACCGCTTCGCCGCGGAAGGGCGCGACCCGCTGTTCCGCAAGGGCGCCAAGTGGCTCAAGCCGCTCACCGCGCCGCCCTTCGTCGCCCTGGATTGCCGCATCGACCTGTGCTTCTACTCGCACTTCACCCTCGGCGGGCTCGACACCCTGCCCAGCGGCGAAGTGCTCGACGCCGACCGCCAGCCGGTTCCCGGGCTCTATGCCGCCGGCCGCACCGCCTGCGGCCTGCCGCGCTGGGGCGCCGGCTACAGCTCGGGCATGTCGCTGGCCGACGCCACCTGGTTCGGCCGGCAGGCGGGGCTGAGGGCCGCCGGCAGGTAGGGCGGCCCGCGGCCGCCGTGCAGCATCAACCGCTGACGATCTTCTCCACCGCGCCGGAGCGGTAGAAGGCTTCCAGGTTGCGGCGGATCATGCCTTCCAGCAGGCCGCTGCGCGCCAGTCCGTCGATCGCCTGCGGTGCGAAGCGCATCGCGTCCGCCACCAGCATGTCGCGGCTGATGCCGATTTCCTCCAGCAGCTCGCCGAGCGAGATGGTGCCATAGCGGTCGAAGAAGCCGTCGACGCCGGCGTCGATCAAGGTCACATACCACTCAGTCTTGCGTAAGGAGTGCCAGTACTCGTAGCCGATGACGAAGAAGTCCTCGAGGTCGGCGGCGCGCAGCAAATCGCGGAACGCCGAGACCCTGCTGCGCTTGAGCCGGGCCCACAGGTCCAGCGCCACTTCGCGGATCGAATCGGCGTCGAAGCGGTCGGTCAGGAAGCGGCGGCTCTGGCTCAGGGTGGACTTGATGTTCTTCGACACATAGCCTTTCAGCCGCTCCTCGATGGCGTTCTCCAGTCCCGGCGTGGCGCGGCTGATGACCGACTTGCCGAGCTTCATCGCGGTTTTCGCGCCGGGGATGCTGCCGGTGAGCTTGTTGTGGCTCAGGTAGTCCCGGATGCCGTGGTAGACGATGTCCGCCGCCAGCGCCGAATACACCGGGTTGGAAACCGTCTCGTCGAGCAGCCGCTCGCGCAGCTCCTGCATTTCCAGCAGCTTGTCGAGGATCTCGCGGAACTGCTGGTCGGACAGCAGCTCGCCCAGGCGGGTCCGCGCATGGATCGGATGGCCATGCACGCGCTGCGCGATGTCGGCGACCAGTTCGGGAATGCCGGCGTTCAACTCCAGCTTCACCGCGTAGACCCGCACCGTTTCCTTGACCGCCTCGCGCGTCACCACCTGGTCCAGCCGCAGCCGCTCGGCGTCGGCGAGCAGAGCGTCCACTTCCCGCTCGACGCGCTCGCGCAGCGCCGCGCCCTGCAGCTGCGTCAGCATGAATTGCACGTGCGCTTCGAGCAGGGCTTCGGCGGCGGTGCTTCTTTTTTTGGCCAAGGGCGCAATCCGGTGCGGGCAGGGCGCCACCCTTGCGCAAATCCCGCAGCCTGGCAATGGCCGTCGCGCGGGGCCCCGTCGCCCGCGGGCAAATGGCCCTAGATGATTCCTACCACAAGGGCGGCCGCGGGCAAGCGGGTAAACTAGCGCCCGCTCCGGCGCTCGGCTCGCGCCCGGCATACCAACAAGGGTTCTCGCACAGGGGTTGCACCATCATGCGTCGCTCGCTCGCATTCGCGCTGTCCGCGCTCGTTCCCGTTCTGGCCGCCGCCCAGGGCCTGCCGCCTCTCGGCCCGGGCCTGACCCCGGTCGGCGCCGAGCAGGGCGCCAACAAGGACGGCAGCATCCCGGCCTGGAGCGGCGGCCGCCCGCGCTCGGGCAAGCTCAGCGGCGAGTTCCCGCACGATGCGCAGATCGACGGCGACCAGCCGCTGTTCGCCATCACCCACGCCAACTACGGCCAATACGCCGACCGGCTCAGCGAGGGTCACAAGGAGCTGCTGAAGCGCTATCCGGACTACAAGATGAACGTCTATCCGGCGCACCGCACGGTGAGCTTCCCGGACTTCATCTACCAGGCCACCGCGGCCAACGCCGCCACCTGCAAGCTGCAGGGCACCGACGAGCCGGACAACTGCAAGCAGGGCTTCCCGTTCCCGCTGCCCAGGAGCGGCGCCGAAGTGATCTGGAACCACAAGCTCAAGTACCGCGGCGACGCCGTGGTCCGCTACAACAACCAGTTCATCGTGCAGCCGGACGGCAGCTTCCAGGCCACCAAGATCCTGGAGAAGGTGAAGTTCTCCTACGCCACGGCGCGCAACCCCGTGGTGCTGCGCAACGGCGGCGGCGAGTTCCTGCGCTACCTGTCGCAGACCCTGTCCCCGGCGCGCCTGGCCGGCACCTTCATCCTGCTGCAGGACAAGGCCGGCACCGGCGACACCGGTCGCGCCGCCTGGCTCTACACGCCCGGCCTCAAGCGCCTGCGCCGCGCGCCGACGGTGCAGTACGACAACCCCTACGAGGGCACCGACGGCAACCAGTTCTACGACCAGGTCGACATGTTCAACGGCGCGCTTGACCGCTACAACTGGAAGCTGGTGGGCAAGAAGGAGTTCTACCTGCCGTACAACTCCGACAGGATCGCCGGCAACACCGTCAAATACAGGGACATCGTCCGTCCGCACCACCTGAACCAGGACCTGCCGCGCTACGAACTGCACCGCTACTGGGTGGTGGAGGGCACGGTCAGGCCCAGCACCAGCCACACCTTCAAGCTGCGCCGCTTTTACGTCGACGAAGACAGCTGGAACATCGAGGCGGTGGACTGCTACGACAACAAGGACCAGCTGTACAAGTTCCAGGAAGGCCACCTCGTCACCACGCCCAGCGTGCAGGCGGCGACCACCGTGCCGGAGACGATCTACGACTTCAACTCCGGCCGCTACATCGTCACCGCCGCGTTCAACGAGGACCAGCCCTACGACCTGTCGGTGGCGCCGTCGGACGACGACTTCACCCCGGGCTCGGTGCAGAAGCTGACCAACAAGTAAGTCTCGCTGGCGCCGGCCCAAGCCGGAGCCGGCAGGCCGCCCGTCAACCCGGCCTGCCGGTTCCGCACGCTGCGCGGCAGCCTAGGCCAGCCCTTCCGCCCGCAGCGCTTCCTGGACCCTCGGCCGCGCCGCGACGCGCGCGGTATAGGCCTGCAGCACCGGCCAGGGGCTCATGTCCAGCTTCACGAAGTTCGACCAGTTCAGCACCGTGAACAGGTAGCCGTCCGCAACCGTGAATTGTTTGCCCATCACGTATTCGCGGCCTTCGAGAAAGCCGGAGAGATACCTGAAGCGCTTGGCCAGGTGCTCCCTCGCGCCGTCCTTCCACGCCGGCGCCGCGGTGGCGCTGAACAGCGGCGAGTAGGCCTTGTGCAGTTCCGAGGTGATGAAATTCAGCGCCTCCTGCAGCCGGTAGCGCTCGATCGTCCCGGCCGGGTAGGCGAGGCCGGCCTCGGGCTTGCGGTCGGCGATGTATTGCACGATCACCGGGCCCTCGGTCAGCACCTGGCCGTCGTCGAGCTGCAGCGCCGGCACGTATTCCTTGGGGTTGATCGCACCGAAGCTGGCGCCGCTGCCGTCGAGCTGCTTGGTCTTCAAGTCCACCTTCTGCAGGCTGTGCTCCAGGCCCGTCTCGCGCAGGGCGATATGCGGGGACAGCGAGCAGGCGCCGGGGGCGTAATACAGTTTCATCGTGCTTCCTCCTGGGGCGGTTGCCGGCCGGGCGGCCGGCTCTGGCAGGAGTGTAGAAGTGATGATTTCTTTACGGAAGTAGGCATCTGGAAGTACTCTAGGTTCCCGGAAGAAACCATGGAATGCCCGCCATGCCCAGGTACAACAGCCGCTCCCAGCTGTGCCCCTCGCGCGCCATCCTCGCCCACATCTGCGGCAAGTGGTCGGTGCTGATCCTCGGCCTGCTGGCCGAGGACACCAAGCGCTTCAACGAGCTGCGCCGCTGCGTGCAGGGCGTGACACAGAAGGTGCTGACCCAGAACCTGCGCGAGCTGGAGCGGCTCGGCCTGATCTCGCGGCGCATCTACGCCGAGGTGCCGCCGCGGGTGGAATACAGCCTGACGCCGCTGGGCCGCTCGCTGGTCAAGGTGGTGGATGAACTGCGCCACTGGACCGACGCCCATACGGGCGACATGCTGGCGGCGCGGCAGCGCTACGAGCAGAAGCAGCGCGGCGCGCCGCGCCGGCAAGCGGCGCTGGAAGAGGCCTGAGCCTCAGTTGCTGCCGGGCAGGGCGCCCTTGGCCGCCTTTGCCAGCGCCCCGGTAGGCAGGATCTTCAGCAGGCCGCCGACCAGGTTCCAGGGGTAGACCGGCACCGTCGAGGTCTGCACGCCGCGCTCGATCAGGTCGGCGATGATGCGGGCGCCCTTGTCCGCCGACACCAGGAACGGCCGGCTCTTCATGTCCTGGTTGATGGGGGTGTCGATATAGCCCGGGAACAGCGTGGTCATGCGGATCGGCGTGCCGTGCAGCTCCGCCCGCACCGCGTCCGCATAGACCGCGATCGCCGCCTTGGAGGCGCAATAAGAGCCGGCGCCGGGCATGCCGCGGAAGGCCGCCACCGAGGAGATCACCACGATCTGTCCGCGGTTCTGCCGGCGGAACAGCTTTACCGCCGCGTCGATTGTCGCCATCGCGCCGATGACGTTGGTTTCGATCACGGCGCGGTCCTCGGCGAAGTGGCCGCTGCCCGCCGGCGCGGTGCTGCCGATGCCGGCGTTGGCGATCACCAGGTCCAGGCCGTCCGCGCCGGCTTCGGCCACCGCCGCCTGCGCCTCGTCGTAGCGCGTCACGTCCAGCGCGCGCACGCCGACCTTGCGCCCGGGGTGCGCGGCGAGGATCGAGGCCTTGACCTGCTCCAGGCTGTCGCTGCGCCGCGCCGCCAGCACCAGGTCGTAGCCGCGCGCGGCGAGCACCGGGGCGAGGGCCTGGCCGATGCCCGAACTGGCGCCGGTGAGGAAAGCGGTTTTGGCCATGGCCGGATCCTTGAGAGTGGTCAAAAGTGTGAGCCCGACCGTGGCCGGGCGGTGCGGATTCTAACGGAGTTGCGGGGCGTCATCCGCCGCGCGGCGAACGGCCTGGCCGCCGCCGCGCGGGGATTCAAACGCCGGCAGCGTGGAGGGCGTTGCCCGCCGCGATCGGATCGCCGGTGCGCTCGAAGGTGTCGACCCAGTTGCGGTAGGTCCGCATCTGTCCTTCCTGGTGCGGGTGGTAGCCGGGGCGGTAATAGGTGAAATAGTGACCCAGCACCGGCATGTACAGGCCGCCCGGCTTGTACAGCCACCACAGTCCGCGCGCCCACAGCTTGACGCGCTGGAAGAAGCTGAAGCCGTCGACCCGGAACATGTGGCCCATGATCAGGAAGGTGTGCAGCGGCAGGCCCCAGGACACGTGCAGCATGGCCAGGATGCGCGTGACATAGCCGACCTTCGCCACCTTCTGCATCACGTCGTAGGCCACCGCCTTGTGCTCGATTTCCTCGATCGCGTGCCAGGCGTACATGGCGCGGATGCGCGGGTCGGTGTTCTGCAGCACCTCGCGCCGCTCGAAGAAGCTGTGCGCCATGATCGCGGTCATGTGCTCGGAGGCGGCGGTCAGGGCCAGGGTGTAGCCGCGCGAGAAGTAGCGGCGGAACACGCCGTACATGATGCGGTTCTGCCGCTCCAGCAGGCGCGGCACCTTCACGCCCTGCTGCTCGAGCCGGTTGTTGAACTGGGTGTGGACCATGCCGTGCTGGCCTTCCTGGCGGATGAAGTCCCTCACGTCCCGCTGCAGCGCCGGGTCGGTGATCCGGTCGCGGTAGTCGCGCACGCAGGTGATGAAGAACTTCTCGCCCTCGGGAAACAGCGTCGACATAGCGTCGAACAGCCGCGTCTTGAACGGGTCGCCGCCGAACCAGTATTTGGGAATGTCGCCGTCGAGCCCGAAATCGAGCTTTTCGCGCGCCACGATGGCCATCTCGCCCATGACGCCTCATCCTCCATCCGCAGACCTGTTTGACGCCACTGTAGGATGCCGCGGCCACGCCCCGCTATGACCGCTCGCGACCGCAGGGAACAATTCGCGACAGGCGGCAAGCCGCAGCGGAGGCCGCTTTCGGCTGGTTGGGCGTGAACTGGGTCAAACTTTGCCACAGCCTTGCGGTCCCATCCGGCCCGCGCCTGTGTAATCTCATACCGGGCAAAAAAGGGGGAAGGGACCATCATGACGACCGAAACCACGCTGGACCGGCGCAGCCTGCTGCTGGCCGCCGCCACGATGCTCGCCGAGCGGCTCGATCCCCTCGGCCTTACCGAGGAGGAGCTGGCGCAGGCCGTCGGCCTTTCGCTCGACGAGTTCAGCCGCGAGTTCGACGGCGTCGAGGCCTACCTGTCGGCGGCGCAACTGCAATTCTTCGAAGGCCGCTTGAGCAGCGTCATCGCCAGGGCCGGCTCCATGCATCCCGGCTTCGACCGCATCCGCACCGCCTGGACCGGCTATCTCGACTACTCGGTGCAGCACGCCGGGTTGTTCAGCTGGCTGCGCCGCGCGCGCCAGCGCTTTCCCGCTCTGCACGAGGAAGTGCGGCGCCGCAATCACGGCGTGCTGCTGATGATCCAGATGGAATTCTCCGCGCTGAAGTGCCCGCATCCGATGGAGAGCGCGCGACTGGCCGTCGGCATGGTGCTGGAAACGGTCAAGCTGGAGACCGAGGCGCGCGCGCGCAACGACGCCATGCGCGCGCAACTATGGGCCGCGCTGGAAGTTTTAGCCCGAACTTAAACGCCGTTCCAGGGTCTGTGAAAGCCGGCCGCGCGCGCCTGCGCGGCCGGGGCTACAATTCACCGGCGTTTGCCCGAAGATAAAAAAGGAGATGCAGCATGACCTTGGAACAGTTGACGGACCATCTGAGCGAGCAGCTGTCGATCAGCAAGGTGCAGGCGCACGAAGCGGTGCATGTGTTGACCAAGCAGATCACCTCCGCCCTGCTGGCCGGTGACCGTGTCAGCCTGCCGGGCCTGGGTTCCCTGTCGGTCGGCGTGCGCAAGGCCCGCACCGGCCGCAACCCGCGCACCGGCGAAACCATCCAGATCGCCGCCCGCAAGGTCGTGAAGTTCTCCGCTTCCTCGCAGCTCACCGGCGTCCTCAACCCCGACGCCAAGTAAGCCCGTCGCGGGCCGTCCGCCGCGCCCGCGGACGGCTCCCGTTTCCACCTCCGCCTCCGCCGTGCCCGCCTGCAAGCGGGCGCGGGCGGTTGCTGTCTGCCCGGCACAGGCCCGCGCCGCGTTAAAATAGGCGGCTTGCACCATCCAAGAGCGGATTTTTGACGACCCATTGGCGCTTCCGGCACGGGGATCGCACGCTCGGCCCTTACCCCTGGCCGCTGCTGCTGATGCTGCACGCCCGCGGCTCGCTGTCCGACGAGGCGCCGGTGCAGAGCGCCGACGGCGGCCCCTGGATGCCGCTGCGCCAGGCGATGGCGGCGCAGTCGGCGGCGCCCGGGTCGCCGCCGGCGCCCGCTGCCACCGGCGGCGCCGCGCCGCATCCTTATCACTGGCAGTTCGTGCTCGGCTACGTGCTGCCGCTGCTGCTGCTGGTGTTCGCCTTCTACTGGGTCATCTACAGTGTCCGCGACGACATCGATCCGCGGCCGTGGTGGATGGCGCTCGCCGCCATCAGCCTGGTCATTCCCCTCTGGTACCTGAGCGGCGCCTTCTGGTTCTGGAACGCCAGCGCCCAGCACGAGGGCCTCTCGCAGCGCCTGCTGTCGCGTGCCACCATCCTCGGCCTGGGCCTCCTCCTGGTGGCGCTGATCGCCGTCAACTACCGTCCGCTCAAGGCCCTGGTCGGCATCGCCACCGCGCCCGATCCCTACGGCCAGTTCGCCATCGGCTTCGAGGACGCCGGACGCACGGTGGTCTACCAGGGGCCGCTGGGTTATGCCGCGCCGGCCAGCCTGCACGCGGCGCTGGCGCGCCACGCCGCCGTCGACACGGTGGTGCTCGACAGCGTCGGCGGCTGGATGGTCTCCGGCCGCGGCCTGGCCCGCGTGCTGCACGAGGCCGGCATCAAGACCGCGGTGGCGCGCCATCTCTGCGCCAGCGCCTGCATCCTCGCCTTCGAGAGCGCGCCGCGGCGCGTGCTCGAGGCCGACGCCGTGCTCGGCTTCCATTCCGAATCCAACCAGTTCAGCTGGGGCGCCGGCAGCGGCGACGACGACAACGACAGCTTCGTCGAGCTGTTCAGCGCGCGCGGCGTGCCGCGCGCCTTCATCGACAAGGCCATCGGCACTCCGGCCAACACCCTGTGGCGTCCGGGCGTCGCCGAGCTGTTCCGCAACCATGTCATCGACAGCGTGCGCCTCGACGGCCGCGACCTGGGTCCCGACGAGTACTTCCCCGCGGTGGTCGACAAATACTTCGAGTCGCCGGACTTCGCGCCGCTGGCCCGCGGCCTGCGCGAGTTCGCCCCCGAGCACCTGCTCAAGCTGCGCGCCGACCTGGCCGAACGGCTGCGGCAAGGCACGGGCGGCGAGCGGGTCGGCCAGGCGACCCTCGCCGCCATCGACGCCGACGAACAGCTGGCCCTGCAGCGCGCCGACGACGGCGCGCAGCTCGAGCGCGCCGGCCTGCTCGAGGACCTGCTGGCCGATTTCAGCGAGCGCTCGCCCGGCCTGTGCTATTCGATCTGGACCGGCGACAACCCCGGCGCGCTCAGCGCCGGCTTCACCCCGGCGCAGCAGCGCGCCTACACCCGCGTCATGGGCGACATGCTGGTCTCCGCCGCCGACGATCCGCGCCCGCCGCCCAGCGATGAGGACGGCGCCGAGCTGATGGGCCGCGCGGTGCGGCCGGCCTACCTCAAGTACGGGCGCCTGGTGTTCGACGTGCCGGTGGCGCGCCGCGAGAACCGCATCGGCGACGACGCCATCTGCGACATGGCGCTGAGCACCTTCCGCCAGATCCACGCCATGCGCCCCAGCGAAGCCGGCGCCGCGATGCGCTGGCTGGCCCACGGCAACCGCCCCGGCGGCGAATAGGTCCGCCCGCCGGGCATTGGCCGTCCCGCCCGCCGCCGCGGCCATGCGATCATGGTCCGCCGGACGGCCCGGCGCACAGCCTGCGGTACAGCCACCGCCAGGGGAGGAGACTATGGAGATCAACGGCATCGCCCACGTCATGCTGACCGCAGGCGACTTCGCCCGCTCGCGCGAGTTCTACCGGGAGCTGCTGCCTTTCCTCGGCATGAAGCCGGTGATCGACGCCCCCGGCTGGTATTACTGCGTCGGCGGCCGTACCGCCTTCGGCATCCGCGAGTGCGCGGCCGAGCATCGCGGCGAGCGCTTCGTCCAGCAGCGCACCGGGTTGCACCACGTCTGCTTCCGCGCCCGCGAGCGCGCCGACGTCGACGCGCTGCACGACAGGCTGCTGCAGCTCGGCGCCCTGGTGGTGCACCCGCCGCGCGAGGACCGCTTCGCGCCGGGCTACTACTCGGTGTTGTTCGAGGACCCGGACGGCGTGCGCCTGGAGATGAACCACGTGCCCGGCAAGGGCCTGCTGGCCGATCCCGATCCCGGGCTGAACAACCGGGACGCGATCCCTTGAATGCCGTCCTCAAATCCCTGCTGGCGCCGCGCGGCTCCGAGGCGATCAGTCCGACGGCGCACTATACCGGTTACGTCTGGTACCGCAACGGGCTGTCCCACCCGGGCCTGGTCACGCCGCAGGGCCGGGCGCTGTACCACAGCCTGCGGCCGTTCAACGCCGGCTCGCAGCGTCTCGGCGGGCCGACCCTGGAGGGCTTCCTGCTGGCCCGCCATCGCGCCATCGACGCCTTGCTCGACCGGGCCATCGAGGAAGGCCGCGTCGGCCAGGTGATCGAGATCGCCGCCGGCCTGTCGCCGCGCGGCTGGGACTTCACCCGCCGCTACGGCCGCAAGCTGCGCTACATCGAGGCCGATCTGCCGGACATGGCGCGCCGCAAGCGCGAACGGCTGGAAGCCGCCGGCCTGCTGAGCCGCCGCCACAGCGTGGTGCCGCTCGACGCCCTCGCCGACGGCGGCGCCCTGTCGCTGGCCGCCCTGGCCAGGACGCTGGACCGCAAGAAGGGCCTGGCCATCGTCACCGAGGGCCTGCTCAACTACTTCGACACCGAGGCGGTGCTCGGCATGTGGCGGCGCTTCGCCGGCGTGCTGCGGAAGTTTCCGGCCGGCGTCTACTACTCCGACCTGCACCTGGGTTCCGACAACCGCGGCGCGCAGAGCCGTGCCTTCGGGCGGATGCTGGGCCGTTTCGTGCGCGGCAAGGTCTACCTGCATTTCGGCTCCGCCGCGCAGGCCCAGGCGGCGCTGCAGCGCAGCGGCTTCGACTCGGCGCGCCTGTTCATGCCGCCGCCCCAGGCGACGAAGGACGGAGCCGCCGACGGCAAGGGCGCGAAGCTGGTGCGGGTCATCGACGCCGCCGTGTGACATTTCCCCGCCGCAGCTGCAGGAGCGGCGGCGAGGATCTTCGCTCCCGGGCTCCGGAGCTCCCCGGCGAGGGATCAGCAGCTGCCTTCCTGCGCCTCAGCGAACGCCGAACTCCTTGCCGGCTTCGCGGATCAACTCGACGAACTCGCGCATGTAGGCCAGCTGCACCAGGTGCGCGGTGGTGGCGCCGTACAGCGCGCAGTGCAGGCCCTTGCGGCCCAGCGGCTTGGCCAGGACGTAGCCGCGCTCCAGGTAGGGCGCCACGCTCCAGGCGGGCAGGGCGGCGATGCCGCGGCCGCTGGCGACCAGCTGGATGATTGCCACGGTAAGCTCGGCGCGGCGCTGGGCCTTGGGCCGCACGCCGGCCGGCAGCAGCAGATGCTTCATCACATCCAGCATCTCGTCCGCCACCGGATAGGTGATCAGCGTTTCCTGCGCGAAGTCGCGCGCTTCCAGCCGCGCCCGGCCGGCCAGGCGATGGTCCTTGCCGACCAGCGCCACGGTCTCGTACTCGAACAGCGGCTCGTATACCAGGCCCTTGCGCGGCGCCGGCTCGTCGTGGATCACGGCGAAGTCGGCCTGGTCCTTGAGCAGCAGCGGCAGCGGGTCGGTCTGGAAGCCGGACACCAGGTCCAGCTTCACTTCCGGCCAGCGCGGCCGGAAGCGGTCCATCGCCGGCATCAGCCAGTCGAAGCAGGTATGGCATTCCACCGCCACCCGCAGCGAGCCGCTGCGGCCTTCGACCAGCCGCGCCAGGTCGCGCTCGGCGTCGGCCACCTGCGGCAGCACGCTGCGCGCCAGGTCCAGCAGGCGCGCGCCGGCCGGGGTGAAGCGCAGCGGGCGCGATTCGCGCTCCACCAGTTCGGTGCCGTAGGCGCCCTCCAGGCCCTTGAGCTGATGCGACAGCGCCGACTGCGTGACGAACACGCGCGCGGCGGCGCGGGTCAGGTTGCCGCTGTCGGCGATGGCCTGGAGCATGGCGAGGTGGCGGAGGTCGACGCGCGGCTGCGGCATGAGCAGTCCTCATGGAAAGCGTGAAAAAGATGAGATTGAATACTACGTCGCCCGGGCGCAACCTGCCCGCACCTCCCCTGATGCCCTCGTCTCGTGCCATGACCGCCACCCATGTCCTCGGTTTTCCCCGCATCGGCGCCCGCCGCGAACTTAAGCACGCGCTCGAGTCGTACTGGAGGGGCCACACCCAGGAAGACACGCTGCGCGCCACCGGCGAGATCCTGCGCAAGCGCCACTGGCGCGAGCAGCGCGAGGCCGGGCTGGATTACGTCACGGTCGGCGACTTCGCCTGGTACGACCAGGTGCACAACCACAGCGCGCTGTTCGGCGTCATGCCGCCGCGCTTCGGCAGCGGCCGCGCGGTGGACCTGGCCGACTACTTCCGCATGGCCCGCGGCGACGCGCAGCAGCCGGCGCTGGAGATGACCAAGTGGTTCGACACCAACTACCACTACCTGGTGCCGGAGCTGGCGCGCGACACGGTGTTCCGGCTCAACCCCGAATGGCTGCTGCCCGAGGTGCGCGAGGCGCAGGCCGAGGGCCACAAGGTCAAGGTCGCGCTGCTCGGACCGCTGTCCTACCTGTACCTGGCCAAGACCCGCGGCGAGGCGTTCGAGCGTCTGGCGCTGCTGCCGCTGCTGCTCAACTCGTACTGGGCCCTGCTGCGGAAGCTGGCGCAGCTCGAAGTGGAATGGGTGCAGCTGGACGAGCCGGTGCTGTGCCTGGATCTGCCGCAGTCCTGGCTCGACGCCTATGCCGGCTGCTACGCCGAGCTGGCCAGCGCCGGTCCGCGCCTCCTTCTCGCCACCTATTTCGGCTCGGTGGAGCGGCACGCGTCGCTGCTGCGGGCGCTGCCGCTGCACGGCCTGCACCTGGACCTGGCGCGGGCGCCGGACCAGCTCGCCGCCTTCCTGCGCGAGTGGCCGCAGGGCAGGGTGCTCTCCGCCGGCGTGGTCGACGGGCGCAACATCTGGCGCAACGACCTGGCGCGCTCGCTCGATCTGGTGCGCGCGGCGCACGCGCGGCTGGGCGGGTGCCTGTGGCTGGCGCCGAGCTGCTCGCTGCTGCACGTGCCGCACGACCTCTCGGCCGAAGCGGCGATCGATCCGCAGGTGCGCCAGTGGCTGGCTTTCGCCGGCGAGAAGCTGCGCGAGACGGTGGTGCTGGCGCGCGCGCTGGACCAGGGCGAGGACGCGGTATGGCGCCAGCTCCAGGCCAGCGCCGCCGCCGCGGCGCAGCGCGCCCGCTCGCCGCTGACCCGCAACCTGCAGGTGCGCGCGCGCATCGCCGCGCTGACGCCGGATGACGAGCGGCGCCGCTCGCCGTTCGCGCGGCGCATCGAGCGGCAGCAGGCCGCCCTGGACCTGCCGCTGTATCCCACCACCACCATCGGTTCTTTCCCGCAGACCGCCGAGATCCGCCAGGCCCGCGCGCGCCATCGCGCCGGCATGCTGGCGGCGGAGGACTATGCGGCGGCGATGCGCGCCGAGATCGCGCACGCGGTGCGCGAGCAGGAGAGCCTGGGCCTGGACGTGCTGGTGCATGGCGAGGCCGAGCGCAACGACATGGTCGAGTACTTCGCCGAACTGCTGCAGGGCTTCGCCGTGACGCGGCACGGCTGGGTGCAGAGCTACGGCTCGCGCTGCGTCAAGCCGCCGATCCTCTACGGCGACGTGGTGCGCCCGGCGCCGATGACCGTGGAGTGGACGGCTTACGCGCAGTCGCTGACGCGCCGGCCGCTGAAGGGCATGCTGACCGGGCCGGTGACCCTGCTGCAATGGTCCTTCGTCCGCGACGACCAGCCGCGCGCCGACAGCGCGCTGCAGCTGGCCCTGGCGGTGCGCGAGGAGGTGGCGGACCTGGAGGCCGCTGGCATCCGCGTGATCCAGATCGACGAGCCGGCGATCCGCGAGGGCCTGCCGCTGCGCCGCGCCGACTGGGACGACTACCTCGCCTGGGCGGTGCGCGCGTTCCGCCTCGGCAGCGCCGGCGTCGGCGACGCCACCCAGATCCACACCCACATGTGCTACGCGGAGTTCCACGACATCCTGCCGAGCATCGCCGCGATGGATGCCGACGTCATCACCATCGAGACTTCGCGCTCGGACATGGAGCTGCTCGAAGCCTTCGCCGAATTCCGCTACCCCAACGACATCGGCCCCGGCGTCTACGACATCCATTCGCCGCGCGTGCCGGCGTTGGCCGAGATGACGCGCCTGCTCGACAAGGCGGCGCGGGTGATTCCGCCGCGGCGCCTGTGGGTCAACCCGGACTGCGGCCTCAAGACCCGCGGCTGGCCGGAAACCCGCGCCGCGCTGGCGCTGATGGTGGAGGCGGCGCAGCGGATGCGCGGCAAGGCCGCGGCGGACGCCGCCTGACGCGTCGCGCCGTTTTTCTTCAGGGAGCGGCTTATCCCTGCTTGCGCAGCTTCTCCGCCTGCTGCCTGATTCCCGCCGTCATCCCGGCAAACCCCGCCTTGAGCCGGGCGCCGAGCAGGCCGGTCACCAGCGGCTGCATCCAGCCGGCCAGCTCGAAGTGCGAGTCGTAGCGGCAGCGGTTCGGGCCCAGCGCCGTCACCGTGTGCGAACGCCGGCTGCGCAGCGCGCCCGCCGGCGCCGGCTTCATGCGGTAGCTGAATTCCTTGCCCGGCGTGTGGGTGAGCATCCACTCGCGCTGTGGCCGCGGCCCGCCGGCGAAGAGGTTCACCTGCAGGTCGATCGGATCGCCCGGCTTGAGCGTGGTGCGGCAGTCGCTGAGGAAGGGGTTCCACTCGGCGTAGCGCGGGAAATCGGTGATCACCTGCCAGACCAGCTCGGCGGGAGCGTCGATTTCCAGGGTGGCGTCGATGACGAAGGCCATGCGGTGGTCCAGGCGAACAAGGATGGCTCATCCTAGCCGGGGCCAGGGAGCGGAGCCTACGCCAAAGGGGCGAGAAACCACCCGGCTGGCGCCGCAGGTCAAGCGCTGCCGCGCCGGCCGTTCTAGGGTGGGCACACAACACCACTTGGCCGGTTCAGGGAAAGTCATGAAGCCTGCCCGTTTCACCGCCACCCTCTTGCTCTGCGCCACGCTGGCCGCCTGCGGCAGCTCGAGCGCCCCGCCGGACGCGGCGGCGGAGGCGGCGCGGACCAATTTCAGCCTGCCGCTGAACCATGCCGGCCGCTGGATCACCGATGCGCAGGGGCGGGTGGTGATCCTGCATGGCCTGAACATGGTCTACAAGCGGCCGCCCTACGCGCCTGACGCCGTCGGCTTCGGCGAGGATGACGCCGCGTTCCTCGCCGCGGAAGGCTACGACACGGTGCGGCTCGGCCTGATCTACAAGGCGGTGGAGCCGCAGCCCGGGGCCTACGACGAGGCCTACCTGTCGCGCATCGCCGATACCGTCGACACGCTCGGCCGGCATGGCATCGTCACGCTGCTCGACTTCCACCAGGACCTGTACAACGAGAAGTTCGGCGGCGAGGGGCTGCCCGACTGGGCGGTGCAGGACGACGGCCTGCCCAACCAGCCGCAGCTCGACTTCACCCTCGACTACTTCCTCGAGCCGGGCCTCAACGCCGCCTTCACCCATTTCTGGAACAACGACGCCGCCGCCGACGGCGTCGGCCTGCAGGATCACTATGCCGCCGCCTGGCGCCATGTCGCCGCGCGCTTCGGCGGCAGTCCCTACGTCATGGGTTACGACCTGTTCAACGAGCCCTGGCCGGCCTTGCAGGCGGCGACCTGCCTGTCGCCGCTGGGCTGCCCGCTGTTCGATTCCAGCCTCGGCGCCTTCACCCGGCGCACCGCCGCGGCGATCCGCCAGGCCGATCCCCAGGGCCTGGTCTGGTACGAGCCCAACGTGATCTTCAACAACGGCGCCGCCACCTATGTCGACACCGGCGGCGACGCCCACGCGGGCTTTTCGTTCCACGACTACTGCCTGATCGAGCCCATCACCGGCAGCGACCTGGCCTGCGATCCCTTCGACGACCTGGTCTTCGACAACGCCGCATCACACGTCGCCGGCACCGGCGATACCCTGCTGCTGACCGAGTTCGGCGCCACCGACGATGCCTCGAACCTCCAGGCCATGGTCGACCGCGCCGACCGCTTCATGGTCGGCTGGCAGGAGTGGCACTACTGCGGCTGCGACGACCCCACCACCACCGGTCCCGGCGACACCCAGGCCATCGTGCTCGACCCGGCCAGGCCGCCGGCGGGCGACAATCTCAAGGCCGCCAAGCTCGCCATCCTGTCGCGGCCGCATCCGCGCGCGGTGGCCGGCACGCCGCTGAGCTTCGCCTTCGACTCCGCCAGCGGCACCTTCACCCTCGACTACAGCACCGCGCGCGCCGATGGCGCCGGCGCCTTTCCCGCGGGTTCCGAGACGCTGGTGGTGCTGCCGGCGCGGCAGTATCCGCAGGGCTATGCGGTGGCGGTGCACGGGGCGAACATCGTTTCCGCGCCGGGGGATATGATGCTGCGCCTGCAGTCCTGCGCCGGGGTTTCCGCAATCACGCTGAGCGTCAGCCGCAGCGGGACGACGCAGCAGAGCTGCTAGTTCTACTGCGGCTCATGGCCGCGAAACGGGAATTCCCGGGCGCGGAATGAATCTGCTTCATCCGAAGCAGGGCATCATTTCGTTTGTCAGCCGGGGCGCGGAACCCTAGCCTGCGCGGGTTCCCCAAAGTCCCTTGCCATGGCCACCCCCGCCCAGCTGTTCCAGTCCTTTTCCCGCTACCCCCTCGGCCGCCAGCTGTTCTCCCGCGCCGTCACCAGCCGCGCGCCTTACTTCGCTTCGGTGTCGCCGCTGGTGCAGGAGCTGCGCCCCGGCCGCTGCGAGATCCGCGTGCGCAACCGGCGCGCAGTGCGCAACCACATCGGCACGGTGCACGCCATCGCCATGTGCAACATGTGCGAGCTGGCCGCCGGCCTGATGATCGACTCCAGCCTGCCGCGCGGCCTGCGCTGGATTCCGCGCGGCATGACGGTGCGTTACCTGAAGAAGGCCGAAACCGACCTGAGCGCGGTGGTCGAGGCGGCGCTGGATTTTCCCCAGGACTTCCGCGGCGACGTGGTGCTGCCGGTGAAGGTTTCGGACCGCACGGGGCAAGTGGTGATGGAAGCGGACATCAGCATGTACGTCTCGCCGAAGAAGGACTAGGCGCGCCGTGGACGCCACCTGGCTCGACACCGTCGTCACGCCGTGGCGCCGGGCCCGGGTCACCCGCGGCGCCGGTTCGCGCACGCGGCCGGACCTGCGCTTCATGCATCTGCCGCAGGCCAGCATCCGCTACCGCGACAGCGGGCGGGGCGCGCGCAGCATCGTCTTCTGCGCCGACCCGCCGGTGGTGCTGGAGCTGTACGACGCGCTGCTGCGCGAGCTGGCGCCGGATTTCCGCGTCATCGTCTTCGAGATGCCGGCCTATGGCCTGTCGCTGCCGCGGCTGGGCCTGGATTTCTCGCTGGCCGGGGTGGCGCAGGTCATCGCCGATTTCCTGCGCCGCCTGGCGCTGGGGCCGGCGCTGCTGGCGTTCCCCTGCGTGCCGGCCTATTCGGCGCTGTGGATCGCCGGGCATCACCCGGAATTGGTCTCCGGCCTGGTGCTGACGCAGGCGCCGGACTGGGCGCAGGAGCTGCGCTGGAAGGACGGCCGCGACCCGAAGAAGATCCTGGCGCGGCCCTACGTCGGCCAGCTGCTGCTGCGGCTGCTGCGCCGCAGCCGTGCCGGCATGTGGTACCGCCTGGCCCTGGGCCGGCGCGAGCTGCTGGAGCCGTTCACCGACGTCACGCAGTGCTCGTTCGATCACGGCGGCGGCTTCGCCCTGGCCTCGGCCTACCAGAAGCACCTGGCCGGTCCGGAGCCGGACTTCGGCATCATCGGGCAGCCGGCGCTGGCGGTGTGGGGCGAGCTCGACCGCTCGCACGCGCAGACGCAGCGCGACTCGATCCTGCGCTACGTTCCGGGGGCGAAGCTGGTCAGCCTGCCCGAGGCCGGCCACTTTCCCGAGCTGGAGGCGCCGCAGCGCTTCGCCGCGGTGGTGCGCGAACACTTCGGCTAGGGAACCTCTGATCAATTCCATGCCCTGCCGCGGCAAGCCGCCCGGAGGGTTGCCTCCTATTTTGCGCCAGGCTGCGTTGCTCGCTCCTCATGTACTTCAAGTACACGTCGTCGCTCGCGCCCTGCCTGGCGCAAAATGGGGGGCAACGGCAGGGCATGGAATTGATCAGAGGTTCCCTGGGGCCTGTTGACGCTATTTCGATCGCCGCGATCGAACGTGGTTGCAGCAGCCCTTGGGCGCGCCGCGCCACTAAACTAGGCGGGCCATGTCGATCCCGCTCCCCGCCGCAACCGCACGCCGCCTGGCCTGGGCGGCGCCGCTGCTGGAGCGGATCAACCGCTTCGTGCCGCTCGACCTCGGCGCGATCAGCATCATGGCCGGCCTGCGCGCGGCGCTGGCCTGCGCATTGCCGGTGCTGCTGGGCGAGCTCACCGGCAACAACCACCTGAGCTGGATCGCCATCGCCGCGTTCTGGGGCTGCCTTGCCGATACCGGGGGCGCCTGGAGCGACCGCGTGCTGGCGATGGGCGCGTTCACCCTGATCGGCGCGGTCGGCTGCTTTCTCGGCACCCTGGTCGATCCTTACGCCGCGGCGGCGGTCGCCTTCACCCTGGTGTGGTGCTTCCTGTGCAGCCTGGCGCGCGTCTACGGCAACGCCGCCGCCACCGTCGGCCTGCTGCTCAACAGCGCCATCCTGGTCACCCTGGGCGTGCCGGCCGGCGGCCTGGCCGAGGCGCTGCAGCTGGCGGCCCTGACCGTCGCCGGCGGCCTGTGGGCGATGTTCCTGGCGCTGGTGCTGTGGCGCCTGCAGCCCTACGGCCCGGCGGTGCGGGCGGTGGCGCGCTGCTGGCTGGCCCTGGCCGGGTACGCGGCGGGACTGTCGCAGCAGCTGCGTGGCGCCGGCGGCGACAGCGCGCAATGGAGCGCGCTGTCCAGCGCCCGCCGCCGCAGCACCCGCGAAGCGATCGAGCATGCGCGCGACGTCCTCGTCGCGACGCGACGCGCGCGCGCCGGCAACACCAACCGCGGCCAGGGCCTGCTGGCCCTGCTCGCCGACGCCGACCAGGTCTACGCCGCGCTGATCGGCATGAACGAACTGCTCGAGGCTTCCGCCGGCGCGGCGGACCCTGGCGTGCGCCGCGCCGTGCGCGTCCTGCTCGGCCGCCTCGCCGGCCGCGCCGAGGCGCTGGCGCAGGCCCTGGAAGGCGAGACGCCGCCGGCGGCGGCGGACTTCGCCCCGGCGGCGGAGCGCCTGCGGCGCCGCATCGCCGCCAGCGGGCGGCAGGATGCCTACGTCTACACCGTGGAGCTGCTGCAGCAGGTCGCGCGCTGGATCGAGGCGGCGTTCGACAACCTCGGCGAGGCGCGGGCGCGGCAGACCCACCTCACCTCGATGGTCGAGCAGGCGGTGGCGCGGCGGGTGCAGCTGTCCGAGCTGCTCGGCACCCTGCGCGCCAACCTCCACTTCGGCTCGGTCGCGTTCCGCCATGCGCTGCGCCTGGCGCTGACCGCTGCGGCCGCGGTGCTGGCGACGCGCCTGTTCGACATCTCGCGCGGCTACTGGATCAGCATCACCGCCATCGTCGTGCTGCAGCCCTACATGGTCGAGACCTGGCGCCGCACCTTCGACCGCATCGCCGGCAGCGTGCTCGGCGGCCTGGTCGCCGCCTGGCTGATGCAGCTGGTCGGCGCGCCGCTGCAGATGGCGCTGCTGATCTTCCCGCTGAGCGTGGTCGCCTTCGCCCTGCGCAGCGTCAATTACGCGCTGTTCATGCTGTGCATGACGCCCCTGGTGGTGCTGATCTCCGAGCTGTTCCGCAACGGCGGCATCGGCGATGCCCACCTGGCGGCTCTGCGCGCGCTCGACAGCATCCTCGGCGGCGCGCTCGGCCTGGCCGCCAGCTTTCTGCTCTGGCCGAGCTGGGAGACGCCGCAGCTGCCGCGCCAGCTCGGCGACGCGGTGCGGGCGCACCGCGATTACCTGCTGGTGGTGCTGGGCGGCAAGCCGGACGCCAAGGACCAGGACATCGGCGCGGCGCGGCGCCAGGCCGGCCTCGCCAGCAACAATGCCGAGGCGTCGCTGCAGCGCGTGCTGAGCGAAACCCGCGTGCTCAGCCGGCGCGGCGCGGAGCACGCGCTGGTGGTGCTGGCCTGCCTGCGCCGCATGGCCGGCGCCGTGGTCACCCTGAGCCTGCTGCCGCAGCTGGTCGCCGGCAAGGTCGACGCGCAGCGCTTCGGCGCCGTGCGGCGCTGGGCCGACGAGTCTCTCTCGGAAATCGCCCAGGCGCTGGAGCAGCGGCGCGCGCCGGCGGCGCTGCCGGCGCCGCCCGAGGCGCTGGCCGCCGTAGTCAAGCAGGCCGAGGCGGGGCTGGCGCAGACCCCGACCGAGGTGATCCTGTGGAACGAGCTGCTGCGCTTCCGCCGCCAGCTCGAGGTGCTGCACGAGTCGGCGGGACGCATCGCCGGCGAGCCGCTGCGGCAGGACGCCGCAGGGGCGGCCCCCGCCGCCCGGGGTTGAAGGCGGCGGCTCAGGAGGCGGCGCGGCGCTTCGGCCGGCGCACGACCCTGACTTTGCCGCTGGTGCCGCCGCCGCAGTAGAAGCGCTCGCCGCCGTCGCCTTCGAGTCCCGACACGATCAGCCCGGGCGGCATGTCGAGCTGCTCCAGCACTTCGCCGGTGTGGGGATCGATGCGGCGCAGATCGCTTTGCTCGTTCTCCCAGGTGCCGTGCCACAACTCGCCGTCGACCCAGGTGACGCCGGTGACGAAGCGCTTGGACTCGATGGTGCGCAGCACCGTCCCGGTCTGCGGATCGACTTGGTGGATCTTGCGCTCGCGGTACTGCCCGACCCACAGCGTGCCCTCGGCCCAGGCCAGGCCGGAGTCGCCGCCGCCGCCCGGGGCCGGGATGCTGCCCAGCACGCGGCCGCTCTCCGGGTCGATCTTCTGGATGCGGTCCTCGGCGATCTGGAACAGGTGGCGACCGTCGTAAGCCGTCCCGGCATGGGCCGGCACTTCCAGCGTACGCAGCGTCTGGCCGCTGGCCGGGTCGAACGAGTTGAGGCGGCCGCCGGCGGCGAACCAGACCTGCCGGCCGTCGCAGGTGACGCCGCCGACGTTGTCGGCGCCGGGGAAGGGGCCGTACTCCTGCACGATTTCCGCTTTCGAATGTTTCATGGCTCAGCCTCAAGATCGCTCGGCAGACTCTAATCGCCCGGCAGCGGCGACGGGAGTAACAAGGTCGTCGTGAATCCGGGCAGCGGCGGCGTCATCCAGCGGCGGGCCCGGCCGCGGCCGTAAGACTGGACCTTGCCCGCCGCCGCCAGCGCGTCGAGCGCTCGCTGCACGCTGCGCTGGCTGGTGCCCAGCGCCAGCGCCAGCGCCGAGCTGGACCAGGACTCGCCGTCGGCGAGGAACGCCAGCACCGCCGCGTGGCCTTCCTCGAACGGCCGCGCCAGCACCGCGATGTGGCCGGCGCGGCGCGGCCGCAGCGCGAAGCCCTGCCGCGTCGCCGTCACTTCGGCCAGCGGGCGCAGCACGCCGCGCAGCCGCCCCATCTCCACCCGCAGCCGCGCGCGATAGGACTCGTCGGCCTCCTTGCCGCGGAACGCCCGCGCCACCAGCGCCTGGCGCGGCACGTCGGCGGGCCAGGCCTCGGCCAGGGCGCGCGCCAGCGCGAACAGCACCGGCCGCCTGGCCAGCGACACCACGGTGCCTGCTTCGCGCACCGCCAAGCGGCAGGCATCCACCACCAGCGCCTGCGAGTCGAGCAGGGCCTCCACTTCCTCCAGCCGCAGCAGGCGCTCCGCGCCGCTGCTGATCAGCCGCGCCGCGGGCGCACGCAGGGCGAGGGCGGCGCTGTCGACTTCCGCCGTCAGGGGCGGGATGCCGGCCTGGCGCGCGGCCTGCGCGGCGCGGGCCAGCGCCGCGCGCGCGGCCCCGGTGCGCAGGCGCCGCATGGCGATGCCGGCGACGATCAGTTCGTGCACGGTGCGCGAAGCCGGCGGCAGCGGCGCGGGGTCGAGCCCGGCCAGGCTGTGCTCGGCTTCGTCGAGGCGCCCGATCAGCAGCAGGCGGCGGATTTCCAGATGCCGCGCATGCGCGGCATTGACCGTGTCGCCGTGCTGCTCCAGCGCGGTCCGCGCCGCGTCGAGCGCTTTCGCCGGCCAGCCGAGGTCGCGCGCGGCGAAGGCGATCTCGGCCTCGGCGACGACGCAGCGGGCGCGGGCCACGGGCTGGCGCGGGCCGAAGGCACGCGCGGCGCCGCGCACCAGGGTCCGGGCCCGCGCCAGGTCGCCGAGCTGGGCCATGGCGATGCCGCGCAGCGCCAGCGCCGGCGCGTCGTCGCGCAGCGCGACCCGGTTCAGCGCGCCGAGCGGGTCGCCGGCCGCCAGCGCGCGCGCCGCGGCCGTGATCAGGGAGTCCACGCGAATCCCGCCACACTTGTCACTCTCGTCCCTCCGCTACCCGGAACTAGTCTATCCCACGTATCCCCGGGCGCCGCCCAGACCGGCGGCGCCGAAACCCATGCACGGAGAGACCCGATGAGCACACACCAGACCGGAACACGCGAGCAGTGGCTGGCGGCGCGGCTGCCGCTGCTGCAGGCCGAGAAAGAGCTGACGCGGCGCAGCGACGAGCTGGCGCGGCGGCGCCAGGAGCTGCCCTGGGTCCGCGTGGACAAGACCTACCGCTTTGACACCGAGGCCGGCGGCGCCACCCTGGCGGACCTGTTCCAGGGGCGCTCGCAGCTGATGGTGTACCACTTCATGTTCGGCCCCGATTTCGCCGCGGGCTGCCCTTCCTGTTCGGCCATCGCCGACGGCTTGAATGCCTCCGCCGTCCACCTGGCCAACCACGACGTCACCTTGATGGCGGTGTCGCGGGCGCCGCTGCCCAAGCTGCTGGCCTACCGCAAGCGCATGGGCTGGAGCTTCCCCTGGGCCTCCTCGCACGGCGGCGAGTTCAACTACGACTTCAACGTCTCGATCTCCGAGCAGCAGCAGCGCCAGGGGGAGGTGGAGTACAACTATGAGCGCGGCGGC
>DASRFD010000060.1:0-64119 GCA_035651715.1 Nevskia sp. | reverse complement strand
CGGCTATCGTCGGCCGGCTAGCGGGCTGCACTTTGCTGGCGTTAAAGTCGGCTGAACACTCTGCTCGCGAAATAGAGGAAACGTTAAAACGCCTTTCGAATGCGCGGATTTCAGTGAGGGGCGTCGTGTTCAATCAGGTGGGCGCGAAAATCGGCAGCTATGGCTATGGCCAATATGGCTATAGCTACTATCGCTACGAATCGAAGTAGCCACAAATTGATCGGTGAGGTAGGAGCGCGATTTGTGCGGGTGATAGATTTGAGCAAAGCGGGCCCCGGTGCCTTTCGGCGCACGCGAAGCCGCATTGTCGAGGCATTATGGATGCTCGCTGAGATGACTTTGGTCAATAATCGCCTGAATGTATCCAGTAAACTGCGCGCTGCGGTGTTAAGGGCATTCGGCGCAAAAATCGGCCCCGGATGCCTCTTGCATCATCCTATTCGAGTCAAGTTCCCTTGGAACCTTGAAGTTGGCGAAAACTGCTGGTTGGGCGACGAAGTCTGGATTTACAACCAGGATCAGGTTCGAATCGGGTCCAATGTATGCATCTCGCAGCGCGTATTCGTGACCACGGGTTCTCATGCGCTCGAATCCACCATGGATCTCAAGACGAAGCCGATCCTCATCGAGGATGGCGCGTGGGTGTCCTCAATGTGCGTCGTGCAGATGGGGGTGGTGATCGGGCGCAACGCTGTAGTGACCCCGAACTCCGTCGTGCACAAGAGCCTGGCTCCGAACGGCATCTACGGCGGCAATCCTTGCGTGCTGATCAAGCCGAGACACATCGTCCCGCTGTGAGGCATCGCGCCGGGCCGGCCTGCGGCAGCCCTCAATCCGAGGTCAGGTACACTGGGTCGGGTCCGAATGACTGGGTACTGCCGCACTTGTACTGCTGCTCGCGCTTGTTGCCCATCCAGTCGTAGATGTTCAGGCTGCCTTCGCAGCTCAGGCGGCCCGCATGTGGCTTCTCGTCCGCCGCGCTCCAGACGACGTAGATCTTGCCGCCGCCGCGGGTGAGCTGATATCCCATCAGGCCGGCACCTGGAGACAGCCGGCCCGTCGGATGCCCACCCTCAAGCAGGCTGGTCATCGCCGCATACGCGCCGGCGACGGGCTTAGGGGCGACGCGATCGGTGCCGAACGATATCTTGGTGTTGAGGTTGTAGTAGATGCCAAAGCCAGAGCTGGACTGGCCGGTGCCGTCGTGGATATAGAACGACATCGCCATAGGCGCTCCCTCGCCGAGCAGGACGATGTTGGATTCCACCATGAAGCGGGCCTGCTTCAGCTCGTCCCCGGCGTCCGGATTGGTGCGCCTGCCGTGCTCCGTCGCGTAAATTGGTACCTGCTTGCCGCCGAGGGCCTGCATGTCCGAACGCAGCTGATCGAGCTGCTGCTGCATGAACAGGGCCGAATCCGGCCGGTTGTATGGGTGCACCGCCCAGCCGTCGAGATATTGCAGCAGCCCCTGCTTGATGAGCTGGTTGTTCCAGTCACGGCTCCCGGCATCGATGTTCGAGCGGGTGGGGCCGATCACTACCGCTGCCGGATCGAGCGAGTGAATCACCGGGTAGGCCGCCTTGTACAGGTCGAACACGCCGCTTGCGTCATTCTTGAATTCGGGGTCGAGGTCCGGCTCCCAGGTGATCTGGTAGATTCGTTTGGGAAGTTCGATGGCCGATGCTTTGTATACCGACAACGCATTCCTGCAGTACTCCTCCCACGCCTTGCCGAAGCTGGACTTGTCCATGGAACCGGCCCAGGCCGGCCGCCGGAAGAACAGGGTGGGCAGAGGGTAGGTCTTCCAGTCGGCCTGCCGGAATGGGATACTGCGCGACAAGTCGCTGGGGCCGGCCGCGGAAGCCTTGAATTTCTCGACCAGCTGCTGATGATGGTCCGGCTCGGTTTGGTCCCAGCGCAGACTCGCCAGCAGCCAGCGGATTCCTAGCATCGGAATCAACGAAGTAGTGTTGCCGGAGAAGCCGCCCTGCATGCCGAAAAAGGCGTTGTCCTCAGACAGGGGCGGCCTGGCCGAGACCGACGGCACCACGACATAGGTCAGGTAGCCGGCGGGCATGGTACCCATGGCGGGCAGGGTTGCGGATTCCGACCCGCCGACGGCGGTTGCGTAGATCCTGAAAAAGCCCGTCTGCTGGGTTTGCGGCGTGAAGCGCGCCTGCCAGCTGTCGCCCTGCGCGGTCAACGACAGCTGCTGCTGGCCGATCACCCGCTCCTCGGCGTCAACGATGCGCAGCTGCAGGGTCGGTGCCTGAGCGGACGAAAACCCCGTAGCGGTGAAGACGAAGCTCGCCTGGTCTCCGCGCTCGTAGGTATTGGTGTGGTCCGCCGCCGTCCCGGGCGACCAGTTCAGAGCGGCCGCGGCCGCCGGAGATACAGGGGCGAGCGCGACCCCCACCACGGAGACAATCGGGAGCAGGGCACACCGCCAATTCCTTAAGAACATTTCCGCTCTCCTCATGTCGACCGAATTCGATGCTAGCGGAGCAGTCTTTCCGTCAGCTTTCCGACAGTTGGCCCGTCGCCGGGGCCGCCTCGCCGTGATCGGTGGCCGCGATCCTGCTCTGGTTGTTCCGCTGCGCTTCGACCGACACGCGTCGGCGCCGCGCATAGATCATCAGGCCGCCCACGACCACCCCCAGGATCAATGAAGTATATCGTCCGCTGAGAATGTTTCCGGTGAAGCTCTGACCGAGATAGGTGATCAGCACCACGAAAAGAATGGTCGCTCCTTCGAAGTCGGTCGGGTCGGTGGCTTTGGACGCCGATACGTACCCCGAGCGCAGGCTGTAGATGAACATGAAGGGAACGATCAGCCCCATGATGGCGCCGTTCGAATAGAAGGGATAGATCCACGTCGAGTGGCCGCCGAGCCACCAGTGTGTTTCGTCGACGACGTCGGCGTCGAGCTTGTTGAGAATGCCCTGGTCCCAAACGTATTCGCTGCCGACACCCTTGCCGACGAAAAAGGACATTGGCGTCGCCGTCATCGCCTTCCACTGGCCGTAGTATTCGGCGAGGCGGGTGATGTAGGTGATGTCCTGGCCTCCCGCCGCCTTCTGGTGCTGCACGCGCTGCGACCACATCGTCTGGGTGTTGGGGCGCACTGCTATGGCCGCGCCGATGGCGACGGTACCGAGCACCAGGACGATTCCCACCATGCGGATACCTCGCGTCATGGCGATGGCGAAGTTGCGCCGCTTCGCGTCGACGGCCATCAGGGCCAGCATGATGAGCACCAGTCCGATGGCGAACGAGCGGGTGATCGACAGCAGCACGATCATTACCGCATACACCAGTCCCAGCGTTGCGCGGCCGTGATTGCGCTTCACGAAGATGCTGGCGGCGCCGTAACCAAGCAGGAACGAAAGGCCGGGGCCGATGATCTGGAAGCGTGCCTGCGAGATGTCGAGCCCTGACAGCGCGATCGCGTAAATCGGGGTCCACATGGCGGAGATCAGGGAGGTCCAGAACAGGACGTTGATCAGCCAGCGCGGATCGTAGCCCCTGCGATCGTAGTGGTGCATGACCGCGATGCCGGTGCCGAACAGAATCATCGGTAGAAGCACCTTGAAATAGCGGTCGAGCTGGATGCCCCACACCAGCACCGGTATGACCGTGTACGCAAGATACAGGGTCCAGATCATCATGGGACCGTTGTCGAACGAGCTGTGCTGCACCCGGCGCCTGGATATACTCTCCAGCATTATGAACAGGAAGCCGCAGCCGAGCACTCCCCCGAGCAGGGCGAACTGCACCGCGGCGCCTGAGGTGTCGTCTTGTTTTCTGAAGTCGAAGCCGAGCAGCAGCAGGAACCCCCAGAGCAGCGAGGCGCGCAGGAAAGTGGGCTTGGCCGCATAGTTGGCGGCGCGGGGGAGGAGTCTCATCGCGTTTTTTCCTCGCGGCTGTGGCCGAGGCCGGAGATCAGGGCGGCCTGTGCGCCGCCGAGCGAATTTTTGGCAAACGTGCGTTGCCCGTTTTCCGCGCATTCCGCGGACAGCCGCGGGTCGCCTTTCAGCGCGTTGACTGCGGCGGCAACGCCGTCTGCATCCTTTGGGTCAAACGTGCGGCCCAGCCGATGGCGCCGGGTCTGCCATCCGATGAGCCCGGCGTCGCAGGCCATAACCGGACGGGCGGCGCGCCCGGCCTGCACCAGCACGCCGCTGGCAGCGAAATGATCGACATAGCCCAGCCATACTGCGTCGCAGGCGGCGAAGAGCTGCGCTTCGGTGCCGGACGAGACGAATCCGGAGAACAGGTGGAGCCGGGCATACAAGCGAGGCTGCTCCTGCCGGAGCCGGTCCAGAAACAGGGACATGTCCTGGTCGACCACCCCGGCCACCAATACTTCCACATCGCCCGGGAACCGCTCGAGTCGCATCGCGTTAGTCAGCTCGCGCAAGCCCTTGCGGTGGGAAATGGCACCGAATACCAGAAGGTACCATTTGTCCGGTTTCAGGTTCAGGCGCTCCCTCGCGTCGCCCCGGCGCATCGGCGCCGCGAGGTCGAACGGCTCGGGAACGAACGAGAGCCGGCGCCGGCTGTCCGCGTCTGCCGCGAAATAGTCGATCAGCGCTTCGTCGATCGAAAACAGCATGGCCAGCGTGCGGTTGTTCAGCGCGCGCAGCAACAGGCGCCGCTTGACTCCGTCCAGCCGCGACGGGCGTGCGGCGATGCCCATCCTCGGGTAGTGAAAGGACGGGCGCATTGCGATGCCGCTCCATGGGGTGGCTCCGAATGGAGAGCCGAGCAGACCGATCATGTAGAGGCAGTAGTCCAGGTACGGAATGAACACCAGGTCGGGACGCTGCCTGCCGGCGAGCGAATGGCACTTCCGGAAAAGGCTCCAATAGCGGAATTCGCGCCGGAACAGGGGTGTCGCATCCGGGATCGCCTCCGCGTCGTCGAGGGCCGTGACCTCGAGGCCAGGGTCGGCGCCGTCACGCAACTTCGCCACTGCCGGATGCGCCAAGGCGGACTGCAGCGTCATCACGTGCACCAGCCAGCCCGCCGCCCGCATGGCTTCAACCGACCATTGCAGGTAGTAGCCGCGATGGCCATCGGATCTGGGCTCCAGCACGAGCACCCGGCGCCCCGATTCGTGGCCTGTCCCGGGGGGTATGGTATCGGTGGCGTCGGCCTGTAGCGCTGACATGCGGTTTCTCACGATCGTCCTCTAGCCTCAGCCCTGCGGACCGCAAGCGGTCAGCCCGGCTTCCCGGCTCAGCAGCCGCCCTGCCTTCACCGCGTCGGCGGCCGTCAGGTGCAGGCCGTCGGTCGTATCCACGGACTGGAACTCCGCAGCCGCGCCCAGATCGATGTAGGGGACGTCCTTGAACTCGCTGCGCAGAGTATCGCGGATTTGCGTTGCCCTTTTGCCGTTTCTCAGGCGCGGGTCGATCGGCATCTCGAAGAACGCAGCGCGGCTGCCACCTTGCACGAAGCGCGAGATATAGGGGCGGTACAGCTCGGCCGATTGCCGGATTTCGGCTTCCGGCCTGGTGCTGTCGTTGTCCGCTAGCAGCGGCCCGAGGGCTATTTCCCGTACCCGCGGATCGGAGGATTTCTGCATCTGTTTGCGGTACTCCGCCTGCGGGGAATACTGCAACGAATATAGGGTGGAGTAAAGGTAATTGACCGGTTTTCGATCCTGTCTGAAAACCGGCACAAGGCGTGCGAGCCGGGAGTCGGCCTCCTCGACGAACTTCATATCGGCTTTCCTGGACAGGATGTTGGATTCGATCAGGATTACGCCGGGCAGCTTGTCGCGCCGGCTTGCCAGCTCAAGCCCGGTGAGGCTTGAGCCGCCGGCCAGGGCCAGATTGTAGAAGCAGGAGTCGAAAGCGTAGCCGGGCATGCGCTCCGACAGCGAGCTGCCGACGACCAGCGCTTCGGGCAGCGGCGCCACGGACAGCAGGTATCGCTGCGCCTTGGCGGCGTTTTCATCCCATTGCTGCTGGTACTTGTACACCGCCGGCGGTGGAAGGAAGGCCGTTGCGCCGGCGTAGGCCAGCAGCAACAGCAGGAAGCTAGCGAAGATCTTCAGCGGTTTCATGCTCAGAACTGGAAGTAGATGAACGCTGCTTCCCTGCCCGAATTGGAGGCGATGAGGAACAGCATCGCGCCGAGAAGGTAGGGGGAGAGCTTGTGGGAGTAGCGGAAGCCCGACAGGTACAGGGCATGGTAAGACAGCACCGGAATCGAATACAGCCCGATCATCGCCAGCTGCGGCGCGTTCACCGGCAGGGTCCAGTTGTGCAGCATGGCGTTGGCATAAGAAGCCGCTTCCGAGAAGTTGGGTAGCTTGAACAGCAGCCAGCCGAGAGTGGCGAACAGGCCCACGCCGAAGATCCTCGCGGCGGCGACCAGGCGGTGCTGGCTGACGTAAAAGAGGGTCTTCAGGAAGGGCCTCTCGATGGCCAGCCCGATACCGTGCCAGAGCCCCCATATGGCGTAGCTCCACGCGGCGCCGTGCCAAAGTCCGCCCAGAAACATGACGATGATGAGGTTGACGTAGGTGCGGACTTCGCCGTAACGGTTGCCGCCCAGTGGAACGTACAGGTAGTCGCGAAGCCAGCTGGACAGGGAGATGTGCCAGCGGCGCCAGAAATCCGAGACGGACTGCGCGACGTACGGGAAATTGAAGTTCTGCGGCAGCCGGTAGCCGAGCAAGGCCGCCAGGCCCAGGGCAATCAGCGAATACCCGGCGAAGTCAGCGAAGATCTGCATTGAGTAGCCGAACAGCAGCGCCATCAGGTTGGGCGCCGAGGCAGCGAGGAAATACGGAGCCTGCATGAAGCTGGTCTGGTCCTGCAGGTTGTCGGCCACGACGCTTTTCAGGAAATAGCCGGTTATCAGCGTGCTGGCGACATACCCCCAGTTGATCTCCCTGAGAGCCTTGGGGCCGATTTGGGGGAAGAAGTCCTTGGCCTTGACGATCGGTCCGGCGATCAGCTGGGGGAAGAACACCAGGTACAGGAAGGTCTTCTTCGTGTGCTGGAACAGGTCGGTGTCGTAACCTAGGAAAAATTTGTCCTGGCGGCGTATGGAATCGACCAGCAGGCTGATGCCGTGGAAGGTGTAGAAGGAGATGCCGATCGGCAGCGGCAGACTTAGCAGGATCTGCAGCATGCTCGCCGACCCCTTGCTGTCGAACGGCTGGTAGCCGATGAAGAGGAACTTGTATTTGAAGAAGGCGAGCAGGCCGAGGTTGAGGACCACGCCGCAAGCGGCGATGCGCGTCCGCCTGGAGTGCTCAGGGGCCCGCAGGATCAGATAGCTGGCCGCCGTCGATATGATGCAGGAGGTGAACAGCAGCAACAGCAGCTCGGGCGTCTCATGCGCATAGAAATAAATGCTTGCCGCGAGCAGCACCCAGATCTGGTGCTTCCTGAGCAATGGTAGATAATAAAGTACGAAAACCGCGGCGAAGAAAGGGAAGAAGACAGCTGAAGTGAAATTCACTGAAAATCCCTGAACAGAACACTGGCAGTGGGAGTGCCCGCACTGTCGGATTCCGACGGCTTTCTGCGGGCACATGCGCGGGCGGGGCGGCAACCAGTTGGCTGGATGGGTTGCCGCTGTGGTCTGCGCATATCGACGACGATGTAATCCCCGTACGTGCGGAGAGCGCTCGATCCAGCGGTCATCCGGAATCCCGGGGAGTGGTTGGGGCCACATAGCGGCCGTACGACTGATGCCTCCGATTTTGCGCTATGTGGCGAGTCCTTTCGGATAATGTTAACTCCATTGATGTCGAAATTTGCAAACTACTTGGCAAAACTCAGGTCCAGCGGCTCGAGCCGCAAGATTTTACTGAATGCCGGATGGATGATGGGCGAGCAGATGGTGAAAGTCCTGCTCTCGCTGGCGGTGAACGTATGGACCGCCCGATATCTAGGTCCGGATCACTTTGGCCAGCTGAGCTCAGCCATCGCCTACGGCGGGATTTTCGGCATCCTGGCCAAGCTCGGCCTGGATCGCCTCGCGGTCCGCGAACTGGTTGAAAATAATGACGAAAATTTCCGCCGCACGCTGATCGGAACGATCTGGACGCTGCGCACCCTGGCCGGCGGGCTGACCTACGGGTTCTGCGTGCTCCTGGCCTGGGCCGGCGGTCTAGGCGACCTGTGGATGCTGGCGATCGTGGCTGCCAGCACGGTATTCGCGGCCAGCGACTGCGTCGAACTGATGTTTCAGGCACGGATCGAGTCGCGCCGGGTGGTGGTAATCCGCAGCGCCGCTTTTTTCTGCACTTCCGGGCTCAAATTGCTGCTTCTGCTGGTTAAGGCGCCGTTCATCAGCTTTGTCTGGGCGGCCCTGCTCGATTTCGCCGTCGTCAGCATGGCCCTGGTCTACGTCTACCGCCGACACTATCCGATTCCCCTGACGTTCAGCATGGACACTGCGCTGGCGCGGCGGCTGCTGGCGGAGTCCTGGCCAGAGATTCTCGCCGGGTTCAGCGGTCTGCTTTATATCCGCCTCGACCAGGTAATGCTGCGCTCGATGGCGGGCGCCGCGGAGGCCGGCGTCTTCGCAGTCGCCGCCCGCCTGTCCGAAACCTGGTACTTCGTGCCGATGGCATTCGTCGCTTCGACCTTCCCTTCGATAGTGCGTTACCGGCTGGAAAATCCGGCGGAGTACCTGCGGCGCCTGCAGAAGCTGATGCTCGCCCTGGTGCTCCTGTCTTATACGGTGATCGTGACGGTGCACCTGTTTGCGCATCCCGTGATCGCGCTGCTCTACGGCCAAGCCTTCCAACGCTCGGCCAATATCCTCGTCATCCACATCTGGTGTGGCCTATTCATGTCCCTAGGATTGGCTTCCGGATCCTGGATCATGGCCGAGAGGCGCGTGCGCCTAAATCTCTACCGCAACTTGGCCGGGGCGGCCTTCAACGTCGTCGCCAATCTGCTCTTCATCCCGCGCTGGGGAGCCATCGGCGCCGCCTATGCGACACTGGGCGCCCTGTTCGTGGCCTACCTTGCCTTTGATCTAGTCAGCGTGCCGATGCGGCATATGCTGGCCATGAAGCTGCGTGCTCTTTCCCTGATAGGCGCCAAGACTTGAGCGAGAAAACCTCACTGCGACTGGACCTGATGCGCTGGATTGCCGCCGGGATGGTGTTTGTCTGCCACTATTCCTTCCTCGGCTACACCGGCCAGCCTGAGACGGCCCTGATGGAGATGTCCAGGCCCTGGGGCCTGCTCGGAGTAGCGGTCTTCTTCGTGCTGAGCGGCTATGTCATCGCCTACGTCGCCGAAGCCAAGCACCCCGACTTCAGGGATTACCTAAGGGCCCGCCTAGCCCGGCTGTATTCGGTGTACATCCCGGCCATGATCATCACGCTCCTGCTCGATCTGGCGGGGCGGGCCTGCGCCGCCAGCCTTTATGCCGGGTATCCTGGAATAAAGTTTGACACGACGGTGGCTAAATCCATTATTTTTCTGATTTTTTTTCAGGAAAATAGCCTTTTGAGCCTACGCTGGATGAGCAACGGGCCAATGTGGTCGCTGGCGTATGAATTCTGGTATTACATTATTTTTGGTGTAGCATACTATTTCAAGAGTCGTCTGCGCGCCGTGATGCTGCCTGCCGTTCTGCTATTGGCAGGATGGAAGATATTGATTTTAATGCCAATCTGGCTAAGTGGCGTGCTGCTTTACCGTTTCCGGCAACGGTTTTCCGGGATGTCCGCCAGAAGCCGGCTGGGTCTCGGTTTGGCAAGTGCGACGATCATCATATCGCTGGCGACCCCTTCCGTGTTCCAATGGATCGAGCCTTGGGTTTCGGTGGGATTCAGGCGGATGCCACCGGGTTTTCATGCCTGGTTTCTGTTTTACTATCTGGCCCTGCCGGCGCTGTTCGGGCTGGTGGCCTCCTGCATCGGCGAGGGCAGCTATAGGAGAAACGGTGTCACCCGGCTGATCCGCTGGGCAGCCGGATTCAGTTTTTCGCTGTACCTGCTCCATGTGCCGCTGATCATTTTCTTCCGGGCGCTGGGCGTGTACGACACGGGCAGCCTATTGCAGGTGCTGCTTTTTAGTGTGGTGATTCTCGCGGTCATCTTCGGCATTTCCCTGTTCACGGAAAAGCGGAAGGACCTCTGGTCGCGGTGGATTTCCAGGTGGGTTTGAGCTGTTCAACAACGGGTTGAGGTCTATGGCAGTCAATCAGGAGTTCGATTTCGAAAAGGATGGATTCATCGTGCTGCGTGGCGTGTTCTCCGAGCAAGTGCTAGCTCCAATGCGGGTGCTGCTTGCAGACCTGATCGCCTATGCGGATCACAATTACGACGACCCGTTCGACCGCTACTACCTTCGCCACCGCGCCGACCAGGGCGTGCTGTACGACCTGTACCAGCGGCATCCGGAATTCACCGAGATGGCGAAGAACCCTCTCATCCTGGACGCGCTGGAAGTGGTCCTGGGGCGCGACATCCTGCTTTACGAAAACAGCCTGGTGTACAAGCCGAAGGGCAAGAAGAACGGCGTGCCGTTCCATCAGGACTTCATTTCCCGTTCCGACGAGCCCCTCAAGTTCATCGCCTGGATGGCCATCGACCGGGTCACCAAGACCGGTGGCGCGCTGAAGGTGATCCCGGGCTCGCACCGCAATGGCTTCCTGCCGTGGTTCAGGGTCAAGGGCGAGACGCACCACGACCGCGTCGATGCCAGCGGCCTGGATTTGAGCAAGGTCCATCACGTCGAACTGGAGCCGGGCGACGTGCTGATCTTCAACCAGCTTGTGGTGCACGGTAGCGACGAGGCGCACACCGAGTCGATGCGGCTGGTCTACCGCGTCTCGTACCAAAGCTTCGACGAGATCTTCGTTCCGCGTGGCGCCCCCATCGTCGTCCGCGGCGGCGGTGCGGACTCGCTGTCCCGGCGCTTCAACAAGCCGTTCGTGCCGCAGCGGAAAAGCCTGCTGCGACGGGCCCTGAACCGGCTCGGCCGGTCCCTTGCCTCGGTTTGAGACAGATCTTCATTCACATCGATACGACCGGCTAAGCATGCTCTCCCAACGCGTCAAGCAGCTCGAATATTTTCTTCTTCCGCGGCCGTGGAAGCTCGAAAAGCCGGTGGTTATCCAGTTCCCGGTCATCGACATCTGCAACTCGCAGTGCCAGATGTGCCGCATCTGGGAAAACAAGAAGTCCCAGGACATCACGGTGGAGCAGCTGCGCAAGGGCCTGCGCAATCCCCTGTACTCCAAGGTGCGCGGCGTCGGCATCAACGGTGGCGAGCCCACGCTCAGGAAGGACCTCGGTCCACTGACGCGCGTGCTATGGGAGGAATTGCCGTCCCTGCAGCATGTTTCGCTGATCACCAACGCCTACAAGTACCGCGAGGTCATCGCGCGCATCACCGATATCGGCAGCGTCGCCAAGGAGTTCGGCGGCAAGCTCGACGTGATGGTATCGCTCGACGGCTTCGGTGCCATGCACGATCTGGTCCGGGGCAAGCCCGGCAACTTCGAGCGGGCCCGCAAGGTCATCGAGTTCGCGAGGAGCTCGGAACTGGTCGATAACCTGCGCATCGGTTGCACGATCATCAAGGCCAATGCTTTCGGCCTGCATGATCTGCTCGACTTCTGCATGGAGAACGAGCTGTACATTAAGTACCGGCTCGGGCTGCCGCACAAGCGGTTGTATACCGAGAACCTCCTTGACCCCTACGCGCTCAACGAAGCCGAGCGGTACAACGTCGTGGAGTTCCTCGAAGGGCTGATCTGCCACTACGAGCAGAACGAATTCCAGAGATTCTTCTACCGCTCCCTGATCGACCAGATCGTCCACAACGCTCCGCGGCGTGCGGGTTGCGACTGGCAGCATCGCGGGGCCACCATCACCTCCAAGGGCGAATTGCTGTATTGCGCCGTGCAGAGCAAGGTACTCGGCAAGATCCAGGAGGACGACAGCGCTGCGGCCTATTTCGGCAACGCGCCGCATCTCGAGGACATCATCTCGACTAAGTGCGACACCTGCGTGCACGACTACACCGGAGTGCCGCCGCGCGAGGAGATGCTGCGCCGGGCACGAGCCCGCGCCGTCAAGCAAATCAAGAAGCTGCCTTTCGGCGGCGCGCAGGCGCTGGTTAGCGCGGCGCGGGAATTTCGGTCGCAGCGGGCATTCTCGAGGCGGCAGCGCCACTGGGATCAGCTTGTCGCAAGCGGTGCGGCGCGGGCGGCTACGCCCGTCGCCGTCAGTCCGGCGACCGGCTCCCCTCGCGTGATGATCTGCGGCTGGTACGGCACCGAGACGCTTGGCGACAAGGCGATCCTCGGCGGCCTGGTGCGCCTCCTCAAGAGCGATCTGCGCGACCCTTCCATCTCCGTGGTGTCCCTCAACCCGTACGTTTCGCACATCACCCGGTCGCAGATGCCTGAGCTGGAAGGCTCACACGTCCTGACCGTCGGCGAGGCGCTGGAGCGCATCGGGGAATTCGATCTGCTGCTATTTGGCGGTGGCCCGATCATGGCGATCGGGGAGATCGCCGAGATGAAGGCCCTGTTCGAGGCGGCGCGGCACCGCAATATTCCACGTATCCTGGCCGGCTGCGGCGTTGGGCCGCTCGGCATCCCGGGAATCAATGAGGCGATAGCCGGGCTGCTCAAGGCTGCGAGCATCCGCATCTACCGCGACGAGCGCTCGCGTGCGCTGGCGGTGGAGTTGGGCGTCGCCGTTGACGAAGCCACCGACTGGGTGGCGGAAGATCCGGCGTTTTCCTGGCTGCGGCAAAACCGCAGCGCGGTTCTGCCCGAAGGCGGCGGCCCGTCGTTGGTTCTCGGCCTCAGGGATTTTCCGGCCGCGCAGTATGCGGCTCACCTGGGCAGCCATGAGCGGGAACGTGCATCCGGGCGATTCGAAGCGGCCGTACTCGAAGCGCTGGATGCGTTGATGGCCAGGCACGACAACCTCTCGGTGCGCCCCCTTCCGATGTGTACCAATCACTTCGGCGACGACGACCGCTGGTACTACCGTCGCCTGTTCAAACCCGGCTCCCCCAACTGGAAGAGGCTGGACCGATCGCTGTTGGGACAGGAACTGCCGCCGTTGGAATACCTGCGTGCGATCGAGGCGTCGAGCGCGGTTCTGACAATGCGCTTCCACTCCTTGGTCTTCGCGATCGGCGCCGGCCGTCCCGCTGTGGCGATCGACTACACCCTCGGCAAGGGCAAGGTCGCCGCACTAGCGGAGCGATTCGGTGTGCCGTTCCGCAGCCTCTTGGATCTGAACGCGGAGTTCCTGTTCGAACAGTTCGAGCGGATTCTCGGGAAGCCAACACCCGCGCTGCCCGAAGTCGAAATTCTGCTTCCCGGCATGTTCGAGAAGGCGCTCGGCAGACTCGTTCCAGGCGGCTAGCCCGGCGTGAAAGTTCTCCACGTCAGCCACGCGGACGTCCGCGGAGGAGCGCCGCGCGCGGCGCATCGGATCCACCAGGGTTTGCGCAAGTCCGGGATCGACAGCCACATGCTGGTGCTGAAGAAGTACGGTGACGACCCCACCGTACACATTAACGCTTCGCCGCTGACCCGCATCCGGGCCGGGGTGTTCAACAAGATCGAGCGCAGCCTGGTGGCTTTGCAAAAGGACGGCAACCCGGTCTACCACTCGCTGGGGCTGTTCGGCAGCGGCCTGGTCAAGTGGATCGAGGATTTCGATCCGGACGTCGTGAATCTGCACTGGGTCAACAGTGGCACGCTGTCGATCCGCGAGATCGGCACGCTCAGGGTTCCGGTGATCTGGACTCTGCATGACATGTGGGCTTTCTCCGGCTGCGCGCACTACGACGATCCGAAATCGGAACTGCGCTGGCAGCAGGGGTTCACCCGGACGAACCGGCCCGGATCCCTGCGCGGCATCGACCTTGACCGGCTGGTCTATAGTCTGAAGCAAAGGGCGTGGCGACGCGCTGCGATTTCGGTCGTCACGCCGAGTCGCTGGATGGGCGAGTGCGCCCGCGGCAGCAGGCTCTTTGCCGGCCGCCCCTGCCGGGTGATTGCGAACGGGGTTGACACAGCCTTGTATACGCCGGCCCGGCGCGATGAGGCGCGCCGCCTGTGGGGGATCGCTCCGGACCAGAAGGTCCTGTTGTTTGGTGCCATGCTCAGTACCGCGGATCCCCGGAAGGGCTTCCATCTCCTGACCCGCGCACTCGAGCTCGGCGCTGAGGCATTGCGCGAGCTGGACTGTGGGCTGCTGGTCTTCGGTGCGCCCGAAGGATCGGTGCCTACGGAAATCCACGGCCTGCCGGTCCGCTGCATCGGCGTCGTCAACGACGAGGAGCGGCTGGCTTCCGCCTATGCCGCCGCCGATGTCCTCGCGGCTCCCTCCATGCAGGAGAATCTTCCGAACACGGTGGTGGAAGCCATGGCCAGCGGCACTCCCTCGGTGGCCTTCGATATTGGCGGCCTTCGCGACCTGATCGAGCACCGCGTCAATGGTTACCTCGCTGCCCCGTTCGACCCCGCCGACCTGGCTCGCGGCATCACCGAGCTGCTGAGCCAGGATACCGCCCCGCTGCGGGAACGCGCGCGCAGTTTCGCGCTAGACCGCCTCGACGACCGCATTGCCGCCCACGCCTATGCGGATTTCTACGCCGAAGCGCTGCGCCGCTCCGCCAATCCCACCGGGTCCGCCGCCGCTTGAACGCCACCTGGCCTTGTCCAGCCCTGCTATGAAAGAAAGCCCCGCATCGATCGCCTTCCTATTCGAGAACGTCGTCGACTACCAGGTGCCGCGCCTGCTTGCAGCGCGTGCCGCGCTGGCCGCTTCCGGGACTTCGATGACGGTGATCGAGCTGTTCGGCGAACAGAATGTCTATGCGCACCGTCAGAAGGCGACGCAGGACGCGCGCCAGGGCTTCGGCCAGACCATGCTGACGCTGGAGCCGGCCGTGGTCGAGCAGGAGGCAGGTATGGCGCAGCGCTTCCGGGCGGGCCTGCGCGCCCTGGACATCGTCCGCCGGCAACGCCCCGCGGTGGTGTTCTCTTATGGCTACCATTTCCCCGCGGTATGGCTGTTGATCTTATGGAAGCTTCTGGCCGGCGGGCCGCGCCTGGTGCTGATGACGGACAGCAAGCAGGACGATGGCGTGCGGCAATCATGGAAGGAAGCGCTGAAGAAGCTGATCGTGCGCAATTTCGATGCGGCGCTGGTGGCCGGCAAGAAGCACGTCGACTACGTCACCCGCCTGGGCGTCCCGGCCGGTAGGGCCCTGGTCGGCCTGGACGTCGTCGACAACCGCAAATTCCTCGAATTGTGTGGCGATGCGAGGAAGCCGCAGGACGGTGCCCCGGTGGTCGTGCTGTACCTCGGGCGCCTGGTCCGGAAAAAGCGCGTGGACGTGCTGATCGACGCCTACGCTGCGTTGCCGGACGAGGTGCGTGGCCGGGCCGTCCTGAGAATCGTTGGCAGCGGGGAAGAGGAGGCGGCACTGCGCACGCAGGCGCAGGTAACAGGTGCGCCTGGCATCGAATTCCTCGGCCACGCCGACAGCATGGCCGTACCGGCGCTGATGGCCTCAGCCGACATCCTGGTGCTGCCGAGCGACTTCGACCAATGGGGCCTGGTGGTGAACGAGGCCTTGCTGGCGCGGAACGCGGTGATCGTCACCTCCGGCTGCGGCGTGGTGGACGAGCTGGTGCTCGACCGGCAAACCGGACTGGTCGTACCGCCCGGCGACGTCCCGGCACTGAGCCGGGCGCTGCAGGCGGTGATCGCGGATCCGCTGCTGCGCGAATCGCTGATCGCCGCCGGCCATGAACGGGTGTTGCGCTATTCTCCGGAGCGCTTCGGAGACAGCGTCGTCCAGCTCGCCGGCCTGCTGAACCAGTTCTAGCGCCCTGAAGCCGGCTGCGGCTGCCGGCAGAAATCCTGGTAGGCGAGTCCGATTCCCCGCTCCAGCGGGGTCGTCGCCTGCCATCCAAGAGCCTTCAGCTTGCTCACGTCCATCAGCTTCCTGGGCGTTCCATCGGGCTTGGAGCGGTCGTATTCGAGCGTGCCCGCGAAGCCGACCTGCCGCGCCACCATCGACGCCAGCTCGCCGATCTGCAGGTCCTCGCCGGTGCCGACGTTGATCAGCGGGCACTGCGACGGGTGCACCAGGGCATCGAACGCCGGATCCGGCAGGTTCGCCAGGAACAGCAGCGCGTCGGCGAGGTCGTCGGAATAGAGGAATTCACGCCGGGGAGTGCCGGTGCCCCAGATCGGCACAGACGGCGCCGCGGCCTTCTTGGCCTCGTGCATCTTGCGGATCAGTGCCGGCAGCACATGGGAATTCTGCAGGTCGTAGTTGTCGCCGGGTCCGTAGAGATTGGTCGGCATGGCGGCGAGATAGCGGGTCCCGAACTGGCGGTTGTAGGACCAGCAGAGTTCGATTCCCGCGATCTTGGCCAGCGCGTAGGGACGATTGGTCGATTCCAGCAGCCCGGTCAGCAGGTACTCCTCCCGGATCGGCTGCAGGCAGTCGCGCGGATAGATGCACGAGGAGCCGAGGAAAATGAGGCGCCGCACGCCGGCGCGGTGGGCGGCGCGCACGACGTTGATCTCAATGCTCAGGTTGCGCAGCAGGAACTCCACCGGAAAATTGTTGTTCGCCAGGATGCCGCCGACCTTGGCGGCCGCCAGGAACACGTATTCCGGCTTCGTGCGCTCGAAGAAGGACTCGGTCTGCGCCGCATCCTCGAGATCCACCTCGCCGTGCGACGGCAGCAGCAGATTGCCGTAGCCGCGCTGCCGCAGGGCGCGGGTAACGGCGCCTCCGGCCAGGCCGCGGGATCCCGCGACGAAGACTCTCGATGATTTGTCCATTTTATTCGGCCAGTAGGTTTGTGCGGCGAAGGGTGCCGAGCCGGAATTCGGGGACTTTCTGCGCGAGTTTGACGGCAACCGCGGCCGCTGAGCAGAAAGAAGGAAGGTACTGGCGCAGGAAACGGTAGGTTTCCCTGTTGCCTTTGCCGTGGCTGCGCAGGCCGGCGTTGGAAGCGCCGCCGCTACGCATGAAAGTCAGCGCGGTTCCAGAACGCTGCAGGGTGGGACGGAAGCCGAACACCAGCTTGTAGAACTGCGTCGTATCCGCCGCTAGGCGCTGCTCGGCATCGAAGCCGCCGGCGTCGAGCAGCAGGCTGCGCTTGATGAAGTTGCCCTGATGCGGAGGATGCGCGCCGAGCCGCGGCATGCGCACAAGCCAGCGCGGCACCTTGCGGTGACGCCATACGCCGAAGCGGTCCAGCTGGCCCATCACCACGTCGCACATTATCATGTCCGGCTTGCCGCCGGAGCTCCACGCCGGGCTCAGCGCGCGCTCAACGCTGTCCTGCCCGATCAGGAAGTCGTCCGCGTTGAGGAACAGAACGTACTCCCCGGTCGCGGCGCGCAGGCCCTTGTTCATGGCATCGAAGAGCCCGCGGTCGGGCTCGTAGATACGGATCAGGAGCGGGTTGCGCGAGGCGAACTCGTCGATCAGTGCACGCGTTCCGTCCTTCGAACCACCGTCGACGCAGATGTGCTCGATCGGGAATGAACAGCGTTGACTGATCACCGAGTGGAGGGTATCCCTGATGGTGTCCGCAGCATCCAGGGATACGGTTACCACCGTGACGAAAGCCCGGGTGTGGCTCCCCGCACTCATTCCGCGATTCGGTGATCGAATGCCTTGTAGCCCGACCTGCGCACCAGCTCGTCGCGCTGCGCATCCTTGAAGTCCTCGCGAGCCATTTCCGCCACCAGCTCCTGGAACGTGATGCGCGGCGACCAGTTGAGCTTTTCGCGCGCCTTGGAGGCGTCGCCCAGCAGGGTTTCGACCTCGGCCGGGCGGAAGTAGCGGGGGTCGACCGCCACGACCGTCTTGCCGCTCCTGTCTATGGCGTGACGAGTCATGCCGTCGCCCGCCCAGCGCAGCTCTAAGTCGAGCTCCTTGGCCGCGGCGTTGACGAAGTCCTGCACGCTGTACTGCACGCCGGTGGCGATGACGTAGTCCTCAGGTTGCTCCTGCTGCAACATCAGCCACTGCATTTCGACATAGTCCTTGGCGTGTCCCCAATCGCGCTTGGCATCCAGGTTGCCCAGATACAGGCAGTCCTGCAGTCCAAGCTTGATCCGCGCCAGCGCGCGCGTGATCTTACGTGTGACGAAGGTTTCGCCGCGCACTGGCGATTCGTGGTTGAACAGGATGCCGTTGCAGGCATAGATGCCGTAAGACTCGCGGTAGTTGACCGTGATCCAGTACGCATAGAGCTTAGCCACGGCGTAGGGCGAGCGCGGATAGAACGGCGTCGTTTCCTTCTGTGGGATTTCGCGCACTAGGCCGTACAGCTCGGAAGTGGAGGCCTGATAGAACCGGCAGGTCTTCTCCAATCTGAGGATGCGGATTGCTTCGAGGACGCGCAGTGCGCCGATAGCATCGGCGTTAGCAGTAAATTCAGGCTCCTCGAATGACACTGCCACATGGCTCTGTGCGGCGAGATTATAGATTTCGGTCGGTTGAATCTTCTGAATCACACGCAGCAGGGACAGTGAATCGGTCATGTCACCGTAGTGCAGGGTTAACCGACGGTCACTGACATGCGGGTCTTGATATAAATGATCGATGCGATTGGTATTGAATAGCGAGGAACGCCGCTTGATACCATGGACGTCGTAGCCTTTTTGCAGCAGAAGATCAGCGAGGTATGCACCGTCCTGACCGGTGATGCCGGTGATTAGTGCAACTTTTTTCCCAGTCATCGAATTTCCTGTTGGAGCTTGGGCAAGTCAGAGGAGGCGCCTGTGTCCGCCTTGGCGGCCGCACCAGATGTACTTCAGAATTTCGGCTGTAGATGCCATTTCCACGCGCTTTCGACTATGGAATGGATGTCTGGCAGGGTAGGCTTCCATTTCAATAAGTGTCTGGCTTTTTCGCTGTGTGCTACGAGGATCACTGGGTCACCGGGACGACGGTCGAATTCGGGAATGCAAATCTTGCGGCCTACTACCTGCTCCACAGCGTCGATCACTTGGCGCACAGAGTGGCCTCTGCCGTTGCCAAGATTGAAAGCATGGAAGCCCGGATTTTGATCGAGGAAATTCAACGCCTGCAGATGGGCCGTGCAGAGGTCGTTGACGTACACGTAGTCGCGGATGCAAGTCCCGTCCGGGGTCGGATAGTCGGTGCCGAAGACCCCGACGTTGATCTGCTCCCCAGCGGCCATCCGCAGGATCCGAGGGATCAGATGCGTTTCCGGCTCATGAGCCTCGCCGATCATACCACTCTGGTCAGCGCCCGCGGCGTTGAAGTAGCGAAGCGATACGGCTCTGAGCTGATGGGCCACTGCGAGATCGGCCAATATCCGCTCAACAATCAGCTTCGTCCGACCGTAAGGATTAATCGGCTCTTGCGGATGCAACTCGTCGATAAGTTCCGCATTAGGCTGGCCATAGACTGCGGCCGTTGAGGAAAACACGAACTTGTTGATCTCGTGTTTGCGCATAATTTCCAGCAAGCCGATGGTTTCCGCCACGTTGTTGCGGTAGTAGCGTAGTGGATCCCTGACCGATTCCCCAACCAGCGAATTCGCGGCGAAATGCATAACGGCGTCGAACTTGCATTTAGAGAACAGGGCGGCAAGGACCCCCACATCCGACAGCGAGCACTCGATCAGATTGCCCCAGCGAACAGCCGCCCGGTGTCCGGTACTGAGGTTGTCGCAGACCACTACCTCATGGCCATGGCTGGCGAGCATCTTACACATGTGCGAGCCGATATAGCCGGCACCACCGACAACCAGAATGCGCATCAGTCAGAAATCCAGCAGTGGGCGAACCGTCCCGAAATCATTCCATTATCTACGGCCTGCTAGACAAGGGGGCACGGGGGGATGCGATGCAGTCAGCGGGTAGTGGGCAAGCGCTAGTAAGCGCCCCGTCGGCGCAGCACGACTTCCACCGTCTTGCATAGCACAATTAGATCGGTGGTCAGGGAAGCGGTACAGGCATAGTATCGATCCATGGCCACACGCCGACGATACTCTGTATCGTTGCGACCACTGATTTGCCACACTCCCGTTAGACCGGGTTTAAGTGAAAGATAATAGCGTGCTGCGCGACCGTAACGGGACAATTCGTCGCGCACGATCGGACGGGGTCCGACTAGACTCATTTCGCCTTTGAGTACATTCCACAGTTGCGGCAACTCATCAAGGCTGGTGCGGCGCAGGAAGGCGCCGACGGCCGTGACGCGCGGATCATTCTTAAGCTTGTGATCGCGCAGCCATTCCTCGCGCAGCGCAGGATTATCGGCAATAAGATCCCTTAGCACCTTGTCTGCGTTCGGCACCATGGTCCGGAACTTGTAAACCTTGAAGGGCTTGCCGTTCTTACCAACGCGGGTATGGCGGAACAAGATATCGCCGCCGTCACTGTAAAGCGATAGGGAGACCAACAACAGAATTGGTAGGAACACTATCGAGAGGACTACCGTGCCGACCACGTCTACGCAACGCTTACAGTAAGAATACGGGCCTGAGAACTCCAACTCACGCCAGATGAGCGTGGACGGTGGCGATACTTTCCACTCGGTCTTAGCCTCAGCGGCCGGCAATGCAGCGGCCGACTCGGCTGCAGCCCATCGCATATTGCCAGCGCTATCGTCCATCACTGTCCCTGGATCCATTCTTGAATTTTAAAGAAGACAAGCCGCCCACGCCGACAAATTTTGCCTTAATCCTCGGAAAATCAAGCCAGAATGTGGGAATCTGACTTCAATGTCATTAATAACCGACGTGTGTTGCGATGCAGCATAAAGGGCATCGCGCCGGTTAAGCAAGTTGCTTTGACGACATGCACCTTTAAGGAGAGTCATCCTACTAGTTCTAGCATAGCCTGTGCCAGGCGATGCAGATGTGACATACCTCTCCCAAGTTCACAACTTACCCTTCTTCTTCCCCGTGATCAGCACCTTATTCGAGGGGGAAACAATTGCCCGTTGTCTTTAGCCTGCGCGGCCGTAAACGTCATTAAACCGCACGATGTCATCTTCCCCCAGATACCCCCCGGACTGCACTTCGATCAGTTCCAGCGGAATCGATCCCGGGTTCTCCAGCCGGTGCCTGGCACCCAGGGGGATATAGGTCGACTCGTTCTCCGCCATCAGGAATTCCTTGTCGTCGCAGCTCACGCGGGCGGTGCCGCAGACCACGATCCAGTGCTCGGCGCGGTGGTGGTGCATCTGCAAGCTGAGTTTCTGCCGCGGCTTGACGACGATGCGCTTGACCTGGAAGCGCGGCCCCAGGGCGATGGTTTCGTAGCTGCCCCAAGGGCGGTGCACCACCGTGTGGGCTTCGGCTTCGGTGCGCTTCTGTTGCTTGAGCCGGGCGACGATGCGCTTGACCTCCTGGACCCGGTCGCGGCGCGAGACCAGCACCGCGTCCTTGGTCTCGACGATGACGACATCGCGCAGGCCCAGCGCCGCGGTCAGACGGCTTTCGCTGTGTACCAGGGTGTCGTCGGAATCCTCGAGCAGCACATCGCCGTGGGCGTAGTTGCCGCGCGCATCGCGCGGCAGCGTCTCCAGGAACGACCAGGAGCCGACGTCGTCCCAGCCGGCGTCCATCGGTACCAGGGCCGCCTTGCGCGTCTTCTCCATCACCGCGTAGTCGATCGACTCGGAACGGGCTGCCTTGAACGCAGCGGCGTCCAGGCGCACGAAATCCAGGTCCCGCTTGGCCTCGGCCACTGAGCGGGCGCACGCTTCCAGCATCGCCGGCTCAAGCCGCTGCAGCTCGTCCAGGAAAGTGTCGGCGCGGAACAGGAACATGCCGCCGTTCCAGGAATACTCGCCGCTCTCGACGTAAGCCTTGGCCCGTGCGCTGTCGGGCTTCTCGACGAAAGCCGAAACTTCGTAGCCGCCGCCTGGCAGGGGGGCGCCGCGCAGCAGGTAGCCATAGCCGGTTTCAGCGCGGGTCGGTTTGATACCGAACGTTGCCAAGCGTCCCTGCTCGGCCAGCCCCGTAGCTATCTTCGCCGCGGCGCAGAACGCGGCCAGATCGGAGATCAGATGGTCGGCCGCCATCACGAACACCGCGGCGTCGGGGCCGTGCTTCTCCCGCGCCGCCAGGCACGCCACCGCGACTGCCGGTGCGGTGTTGCGGCCTTCGGGCTCCAGCAGGATCTGGGCGTCCTGGACGCCGGCCTGACGCAGCTGCTCGGCGGCAAGGAAGCGGTGTGCCTCGTTGCAGATCAGGATCGGCGCCGTCGCGCCGGGTAGGGCCGCTGCGCGGCGCGCGGTGTGCTGCAGCAGCGACCACTCGTCGGTGAGCTTCAGGAACTGCTTCGGATAACCTTCGCGGGACAGGGGCCAAAGGCGCGTGCCGGAGCCGCCAGCGAGGAGGACGGGGACGATCATTTCAGTGGAGACTTTAGTAGTTCGGGCTCAGTAGGCGTCAATCAGGGCCAGCAATTCACGGGTCTTGGCCCGCATCAGCTCGGCGTCCCCGCGCGATTCCACGTTCAGGCGCAGCACCGGCTCGGTGTTGGAGCCGCGCAGGTTGAAGCGCCATTCGGGATATTCGATCGACAAGCCATCGACCTTTTCTGTGCGCTGGGCTTGTGGAGCATAGCGCTGCTCGAGATCGGCGAGTACGCGACGGATGTCGCCGACCTTGCGATTGATCTCGCCCGACGCCGGGAATTTTCGTTGCCGGCCGTTGACCAGAGCCGAGAGCTTTTCGCCGCTGGCGCACAGCTGCGCAGCGACCAGCAGCCACGGAATGTTGCCGTTGTCGCAATAAGCGAAATCGCGGAAATAGTGATGCGCGCTCATTTCGCCGCCGTAGATGGCGTTTTCGGCGCGCATCCGTTCCTTGATGAAGGCGTGGCCGGTCTTGGATTGCACGGGCCGGCCGCCCGCGCTGGACACGGTATCGATGGTGTTCCAGGTCAGCCGCGGGTCGTGGATGATCTTCGCGCCCGGCTCACGGCGCAGCATTGCTTCCGCCAGCAGGCCGACGATGTAATAGCCCTCGATGAACTCGCCTTTTTCGTCGAACAGGAAGCAGCGATCGAAGTCGCCGTCCCAGGCGATGCCGAAATCAGCCTTGTGGGCGACCACAGCTTCAGCGGTCGCCTGCCGGTTCTCGGGCAGCAGGGGATTGGGGATGCCGTTGGGGAAGCGGCCGTCCGGCTGATGCTGGAGTTTGATGAAACGGAACGGCAGGTGAGGCTCCAACGCATCGATGACCAGGCCGGCGCTGCCGTTGCCCGCGTTGACCACGATTTTCAGCGGCTCCAGGGCCGCGGCGTCGACATAGCCAAGCAGATGCTTGACGTAGGCCGGCCGCAGATCCAGAGGGCTCATTCGCGGCAGGCCATGCGGCGGCGTCGCGGTTGATGCCGCGGTATCGGCTTCCAGTTCGCGCAAACCGGAATCGCCGGAAATGGGAACAGCGCCGCCGCGGACCAGCTTCATGCCGTTGTAATCCATCGGGTTATGGCTGGCGGTGACCATGATGCCACCGTCGATGCCCGGCTGGAACGCCGCGAAATAGACTTCCTCGGTCCCGCACAGACCGATATTCACCACCTCGACTCCACGTGCGACCAGGCCATGCGCGAGCGCCTGGAGCAGTCCTTCGCTCGACAGGCGGACATCGCGGCCCAAGGCTATGCGGTGGGGCGCAAAGCGGTCGGCGTAAGCCAGGCCGAGGCGGTAAGCCAGATCGGCATTGAGCTCATCCGGAACGCGGCCGCGGATGTCATAAGCTTTGAAACAGGGCAGGGAAGCCATTGTTTTAAGTGCAAAAAAAGCTATTCCAGGGGCGATATTAGCGCGTTGTGCCAGGCCGTGTTGCCCGATACCGTGCAATCTCGGGGCCGTTTGGAGAGCTGTTAACACTTGCCCGATCCCCTTCGAGAGCCGGCTACTCCGGGCCGGTAATGTCATCGGCGGAATAATACCCCGATTAGCTTGCAGAAATTCTCGACGGCAAGGCTGTCTCCGCCTGTCGCGGACGTCGTTTCGACCGGCAGCGTCTCTGCCAGCCTAGCGGCCTACCACAACCCTCATCGGAGCCCTGTCCGCTGGCACCGCACGGTCGCCCGTGCCATTGACCGCGCACAGGACCAGTATCAGCGCCATCAGCGAGGCGCCCAGCATGCGTGTCAGAAATAGTGGATCCACCATTCTCGTCGTCCTTGGCCGGAGCCATGCTACGCTCAATGGACTGATCAAACCGCGACCTGGTTCGCGGTGCCTGGGTAAAGACTTGTGGCGTTGCCCCGTGGTTTCCGCGAGCAGGGCTCGTGCCGGGTAAGGCCCATTATTTCGCTGCCAAGGCTAAGCTAGTCCCTGTCGCTTTTCTCCATCTTTTGCCCGTATGTCGAACCACCTCCAGCTCAGCGCCGGCTCCGGCGTGTTCGAAATCCGCTTCAACCGCCCCGACAAGAAGAACGCCTTCACCATCCCGATGTATGAGGGGATCGTCGCGGCGCTGCGGCAGGCGGAGGCGGATTCCTCGATCCGCGTCATCCTATTCAGCGGCGAAGGGGCGGCTTTCAGCGCCGGCAACGACCTGCAGGATTTCATGAACAACCCACCCGACCTCGGCGCCGGCCCCGAGCCCGGTCCGGTGATGCAGTTCATGCGCACCCTGTCCAGCGTGCGCAAGGTGGTGGTGGCGGCGGTGCAGGGCCCGGCGGTCGGCGTCGGCGCCACCATGCTGCTGCATTGCGACCTGGTGCTCGCAGCTGATACGGCGCGGCTGTCCCTGCCGTTCATCAACCTCGGCTTGGTGCCGGAGTTTGGCAGCACCCAGTTGCTGCCCCAGCGGGTCGGATATCTCAAGGCCGCGGAGCTGACGCTGCTGGGCGAGCCTTTCGATGGCGCGACTGCGCAGCGCCTGGGCCTGGTCAACCAGGTCGTGCCCGCTGCCGAGTTGCACCAGGCGGCCCGCGCACTGGCGGCCAAGCTCGCCGCCAAGGCCCCTGAAGCGCTGCTCCTGACCAAGGAACTGCTCAAGTCGGGCGGCGACAGCCTGGCGCAGCGCATCGACACCGAGGTTCAGCATTTTGCCCGCCGGTTGCGCAGCGCCGAATTCCGCGAGGCCGCCACTGCATTCTTTGAGAAGCGCGCGCCCGATTTCACCAAACTGGGTTAAGCCCGCAGCGGCCTGGGAAGCCGCCCCGCGGCCGTCCGGAAAGGCGTGTTGCGCGTCCCGCCGCGGGGGTGTCCTGCCCCGGCGGGGGCGTATAATTCCGCATATTCCAATACGCAAGGCCCGCCAGCCGGGCCTTTTTCGCTGGAGGCCGAACCATGCAGGATGTGACGCGGGCGACATTCAACGAAGTGATGGTGCCGAACTACGCGCCGTCCGATATCATCCCGGTGCGCGGCGCCGGCTCCCGCATCTGGGACCAGCAGGGCAAGGAATACCTGGACTTCGCCTGCGGCATCGCGGTGACCCTGCTGGGCCACTGCCATCCCAAGCTGGTGGCGGCGCTGACCGAGCAGGCCGGCAAGCTCTGGCACCTGTCCAACGTCATGACCAACGAGCCGGCCCTGCGCCTGGCGCGCAAGCTGACCGCCGCCACCTTTGCCGAGCGCGTGTTCTTCTGCAACAGCGGCGGCGAGGCCAACGAGGCCGCGTTCAAGCTGGCGCGCCGCTACGGCAACACCATGTCGGGCGGCAAAAAGAACCAGATCATCTCCTTCTACAACGCCTTCCACGGCCGCACCCTGTTCACGGTGAGCGTCGGCGGCCAGGCCAAGTACACCCAGGGCTTCGAGCCGCTGCCCGGCAACATCAAGCACCTGCCCTACAACGACCTGGCCACCCTGGAGGAGGAGATTTCCGACGAGACCTGCGCCGTGGTGCTGGAGCCGGTGCAGGGCGAGGGCGGCATCCTGCCGGCGACGCAGGAGTTCATCGAGGGCGCGCGCCGCCTGTGCGACAAGCATAAGGCCCTGCTGATCTTCGACGAGGTCCAGACCGGCATGGGCCGCAGCGGCAAGCTTTACGCCTACCAGCACTACGGCGTCACGCCCGATGTGCTGACCAGCGCCAAGGGCCTGGGCGGCGGTTTCCCCATCGGCGCCATGCTGTGCACCAAGGCTGCGGCAGAGGTGCTGCAGTTCGGCACCCATGGCTCCACCTACGGCGGCAACCCGCTGGCCTGCGCCGTCAGCGAGGCGGTGCTGGACATCGTCAACGACCCGGCCCTGCTGGCCGGCGTGGAGACCCGTGCCGCGCGCCTGCGCGAGGGCCTGGAGGCGATCGGCAGGCGTTACGGCCTCTTCGAGGCCCCGCGCGGCATGGGCCTGCTGATCGGCGTGCCGATGGCCGCCGACTGGAAGGGCAAGGCCAAGGAAGTGGTCAACGCCGGCCTGCGCCATGGCCTCTGGACCCTGGTGGCGGGGCCGGACGTGCTGCGCCTGGCGCCCCCCCTGATCATCGCCGAGGCCGACCTGGCCGAGGGCCTCAAGCGTCTCGATGCCGCCTGCGCCGAACTGGTCGGCGCCGGGGTGAAGAAGGCCGCCGGCGGCTGAGCGCGGCGCTGGAAACAAAAAAACCCGGACTCGTCCGGGTTTTTTTGTGGCCGCGCACTTAGCGTGAAATGGCGTAGAGGACCTGCTGGCCCTGCCAGTCGAAGACAATGCCCTGCGCCACGATGCCGAGGATGCGCGGTCCTTCGGCCAGCGTGTCGCCCTCGTGGTAGCGCTTGCCGTTGACGATCACGAAGCGCCGCCGCGGATCGCTGTTGTAGGCGTGCACGTCCACGGTGAAGGCCGGGAAGTTGGCGCGGTAGCTCTCCGGCATTTCCTTCAGCTCACGCTGCGACGGCGCCTGTGCCTGCGCCTCGGCCGGTGCCGGCAGATCCTGGGGGGATGCGTCGGCCGGCGGGGCCGCCGCGTCCGCGGGCGGGGCGGCGTCCGCTGCGGTATCCGAGGCTGTCGTCGGGGGCGCCTGGGCTTCGGGCGGCGCGGCGCGCGCCGCGCCCAGGGCGTCCGGCGGCGGTCCCGGCGGTGGCGCACCGCGGGCGGCGGGCTGCGCCCCCGGCGGCGGGGCCGGAGGGGCCTGGTAAACGTCGTCCAGGGTCGCCAGCTTGCCGCCGTCCTCGATGGTCGCGGCGGGAGCAGCCGGCGGGGGAGTGGGCGGCGCCGCGGCAACGGGTGGAGCGGGCACCGGCGGCGGCGCGGCCGTCAGCGCCGGCGCCGGCGCGGCGGCGCCGTGATGGCGCCACGCCAGCAGCGCGAACACCAGCGCGGCGGCGACGATGACGCCGCAGGTCCCGGCGATCAGCAGCGGCGGCAGGCGCCGCCGCGATTCCGCCACCGGCGCGGCCGGAATCTCGTCCAGCACCGAAACCTGGCCCTGCTTGCGCTCGCGCTCGGCGCGCTTGAGGGCGTCGAGGATGTAACTCATGGCTGGTTCAGGTTGAAGGGGGACATGGAAAGCCTCAGGTGCCGTTTTCCGCCAGGACCGGGGTGTCGGCGCCGCGGCCGACTTCCGACAGCATGATCAGCGTGCGGATACCCGCCACGCCATCGGCGTCCAGCCCGTGTTCGGTCTGAAATTTGACCAGTTCGCCGCGCAGCTCCGGGCCGAAGCTCACCGGCACCGGCGGCGTGAGCTTGCGGCCTTCCGCCTGCGCCAGGCGCTGCCGCAGCCAGACCACGCTCGGCCCCTTCATGCCCTGGCTGATGGTGGTCTCGTCGGTCTCGCGCTGCCACAGCAGCAGGAATTCCCCGCTCCACAGCGGCTGCAGTTGCGACAGCGGCAGCCGCAGCGGGCCGCTGTCGCTGTCCAGTACCGCGCTGTCGGCGCTGAGCGAGCGCAGCAGGGCATACTGGGTGGTGCCCGGCGCCATGTTCAGGCTGAGGATCGCCGGCCGGTTCAGCTGCGCCAGGTCCGACCACTGGCCCTGGCCCTTGTAGCACTCCAGCCCCTGCTGCGACAGGCTGCGGCAGACGTTTTCGCCCTTGGGGATGGTGATCTTCGGATTCCACAGGCCGATCAGCCGCGCCATCACCACCGGCAGCGGCTGGGCGGTGGCGCGCAGGGCACCGATGCCGGCGTCGAGCGGGGCGGCAGCGACGGCCACCGGCTGCGGCGCCGGTTCCGCCGGCTGGGCGACCGGGGCTGCCGCGGCCTGTTGCGGCGGCGGATCCGGCTGGCGGCGGCCCAGCCGCTCGCTCAGCAGCACCCCGGCGACGATCAGCGCCGCCACCGCCAGCGCACCCTCGATCCAGCGCAGTGGCAGGCCATCGGGCAGCAGGCGCCGGCGCAGGCCGGGCTGGGGCAGGCCGGCGACCTGGCCGAGGGCTTCGGCGGCGGCGTGGTCCACCACCTCGGTCGTCACCGTGCGGTAGCCCTTGGCATAGGCGCCGAGCAGGGCGCGGTCGCAGATGATGTTGATCTGGCGCGGGATGCCGCGGGCGTGATGGTGCACCCGCTTGATCGCGGCGTCGGCGAACAGGTCGCTGGCGCCGCCGGCCACCTGCAGGCGGTGCACGATGTACTGCACCGTCTCCTGCAGCGACAACGGCGTCAGGTGGAAGCGCGCCGTGATGCGCGAGGCCAGCTGGCGCAGGTCCGGCCGCGCCAGCAGTTCGATCAGCTCGGGCTGGCCGATCAGCATGATGCGCAGCAGCTTTTCCTTGTCGGTCTCCAGGTTGGTTAGCAGGCGCACCTGCTCCAGCACCTTGGGATCGAGGTTCTGCGCCTCGTCGATGATCAGCACGGTGCGGCGCCCGGCGGCGTGGGCCTTGAGCAGATGCTCGTTGAGCGCGTCGACCAGCGCCTTGATCGACACCGGCGGCTTGTCGTAAGCCACGCCCAGCTCGTCGCAGATCGAGGCGACGAACTCGATCTCGCTCTGGCGCGGGTTGTGGATCATCGCCACGTCCACGTTGTCCAGCTTCTGCGCCAGCAGGGTGCGGACGATGGTGGTTTTGCCGGTGCCGACCTCGCCGGTGAGCTGGACGAAGCCGCCGTATTGCCCGGTGCCGTAAAGCAGGTGACCCAGCGCCTCCTGGTGGCGCGAGCTCATATAGAGGAAGGCCGGGTCCGGCGCGATGGAGAACGGCGGCTCGCGGAGATTGAAGTGCGCGGCGTACAAGGCGGGTGAAAGGGCGGCTGGGAAGGACGTCTGGTTGAGGCCGAGTATAGCCCAAGGCCCGGGATTCACCGGGGATTTACAAGCCGGGACGGTCCCGCGCCGGCTTCAGCGCTGGAAGTCGTAGAGGCTGCCCAGACCCAGGATCTGCGTCAGCTCGTCCAGCGCCGAACGGGATTCCTGCAGCAGGGCCGGGTCCGCCAGGTCGGCCAGCACCAGGCGGTCGCGGTAGTGCTTGCGGGCCCACGCCGCCAGGCGGGTATAGAGGGCTTCGTCGATCCAGGCCTTCGCATTGACCGCGGCGCGCTGCGCCGGGTCCAGCACCACCCGCAGGCGCAGGCAGGCCGGACCGCCGCCGTTGCGCATCGACTGCCGCAGGTCGAAGACCTTGACCCCGGCGATGGGGTTGGAGCCGTCCCCGATCAGGCGCTGGATCGCCGCCCACACCCGCGGGTTCTCCTCGCACTCGTGCGCGGCGACGATCCACATCGAGCCGTCCGGCGGACAGATCAACTGGCTGTTGAACAGGTAGGAGCGGACCGCGTCTTCGACCGGCACCTCGGCGTCCCCGATTTCCAGGAATACCGGTTGCCGCGGTCCCTGCAGGCCGCCGCCGATCCAGTCGCGCAGCGCGGCGGGATCGCCGAAGGCCTGCTCGTGGTAGAGCAGCACCTCGCGGTTGCCGACGGCGATGACGTCGTTGTGGAACACGCCCTGGTCGATCACCTCCGGCTTTTGCTGCGCATAGTGGACCCGCGCCGGGTCGAGCTGGTGCAGGCGCGCCACCGCCTCGGAGGCCGCCAGGGTCTGGCGCGCCGGATACTTCTTCGGCCGCGGCCGGTCCTCCCCGGCTGCGCCGTAGACGAACAGTTCCAGGCCAGGGCTGCCGTAGTCGCCGCACAAGCGGGTGTGGTTGGCGGCGCCCTCGTCGCCCATCTGCGGCGTCGCCGGCAGCGCCTCGTGGTGGGCGAAGTGCCGGCCGTCGGCGAAGATCGCGCGCAGCGCCCGCGCCGTCGTCTCCGGTTCGATCGCCCGGTGCAGGTGGGTGGCGAGGTTGGCGGGGGTGAAATGGACGCGGTGGTCGGCGCAGTCGGCCGATGGCGACACCGTCGCGGCGTTCGCGGTCCACATCGACGAAGCCGACGACATCGCGGCCAGCAGGCCGGGCGCCTCGCGATGCGCCTTGGCCAGCACCTCGGCGTCCTTGCCGGAAAAACCCAGCCGCTTCAGCGAGGGGATGTGCGGCCGCTCCTGCGGCGGCAGCACGCCCTGGGCCATGCCGAGGTCGGCCAGGGCCTTCATCTTGGCCAGGCCCTGCAGCACCGCGCTGCGCGGGTCGGAGGGCTGCTCCGCGTTCCTGGCCGAGGCGACGTTGCCCAGCGCCAGCCCGGCGTAGTTGTGGGTCGGGCCGACCAGGCCGTCGAAGTTCGCCTCGACCGTGCCCGCGCCGCTCACAGCGTGATCCCCGGCACCAGCTGCGCCGGCAGCTCGCAGGAGGCCGACTCGATCGAGGCGACCGGGTAGGCGCAGTAGTCGGCCGCGTAAAAGGCCGAGGGGCGGTGGTTGCCGGAGGCGCCGACACCTCCGAACGGCGCGGCACTGGAGGCGCCGGTGGTCTGGCGGTTCCAGTTGACGATGCCGGCGCGGATGCCGCGGTAGAAGCGCTCGTAGTCCTCGCGCTGGTCGGACAGCAGCGCGGCCGACAGGCCGTAGCGGGTGCGGTTGCCCTTGGCGATGGCCTCGTCCAGGCTGTCGTAGCGGTCCACCTGCAGCAGCGGACCGAAGTGCTCCTCGTCCGGCAGCTCGCGGATCGCGCTGACGTCGAGCAGGCCCGGCGAAACATAGGCCGGCCCGAGCGGCAGCGGTTTCATCTCCACCACCGGCCTGGCGCCGAGTGCGACCAGGTCGGCCTGGGCCTTGAGCATGCCGGTGGCGGCGCGATCCGAGATCAGCGCGCCCATGAAGGGTTGCGGCTCGGCGTCCCAGGCGCCGACGCTGAGGCCGCGCGTGATCCGCGCCAGGTCCTCGAGAAAGGCGTCGCCCCAGGCGCCGCGCGGCAGGTACAGCCGGCGCGCGCAGGTGCAGCGCTGGCCGGAGGACAGATAGGCCGACTGCACCACATCATGCAGCGCCGCCTTGCGGTTGCCCACCTCGGCCACGATCAGCGGGTTGTTGCCCCCCATCTCCAGCGCCAGGATGCGCTGCGGCGTCTCGGCGAACTGGCGGGCGAGGATGTGGCCGGTGCGGGCGCTGCCGGTGAAGTACAGGCCGTCGATGCCGTCGTGGCCCGCCAGGGCCTCGCCGGTGGCGCGCTCGCCCTGCAGCAGCGACAGCACGCCGGCCGGCAGGCCGGCTTCCTGCCAGAGCTTCACCGTCTCCTCGGCCACCGCCGGCGTCAGCTCGCTGGGCTTGAACAGCACCGTGTTGCCGGCCAGCAGCGCCGGCACGATATGGCCGTTGGGCAGATGGCCGGGGAAGTTGTACGGGCCGAACACCGCCACCACGCCGTGCGGGCGGTGGCGCAGCGCCTGGACCATGGCGCCGTTCTTCGTTTCACCGGCGCCGGTGCGGGCATGGTAGGCGCGCACCGAAATGTCGATCTTGCCGACCATGGCGGCGACTTCGGTGCGCGTCTCCCACAGCGGCTTGCCGGTTTCGCGGCCGATGATCCGCGCCAGCGCTTCCTTGTTCTTCTCCAGCAGCGCGGCGAAGCCGCGCGCCAGCTTCTCGCGCTCGGCGAAGGGCAGCTCGGCCCAGGCCGGGAAGGCCGCCCGCGCCGCACGCACCGCCTGGTCCACGTCCGTGGCCGCGGCCGCGTGGCCGCGCCACATCACGTCCCCGCTGGACGGGGCGATGCTGCTGAGCTCCGGGCCGGCGCCGGTGCGCCACTGCCCGCCGATGAAGAGTTGGCCTTGCGGGTTCATGGGTCTTCCTTAATGTGCGGGCAGGGGGGCGGGGAACAAGGCATCGGTGTGGCCCAGGGCGCGGTAGGCGAGCAGGCCGAGCCATTCGTGCAGCACCACCGTGAGCAGGTCGAGCTGGGTCGAGGCGTCGAATTGCAGCCATTCGGCGTTGTTGCCCAGGTAATCGACGGGATAGGGCAGCACCGTCCAGCCGACCCTGCGGAAGCAGCCGACGGCGCGCGGCATGTGCCAGGCCGAGGTGACCAGCAGCCAGGTCTGGCCGGGCTGCGGATCGGCCAGCTTTTTCGAGTACAGCGCGTTCTCCCAGGTGTTGCGCGAGCGGTCCTCGTACAGGGTGTGCGCCGGGTCCACGCCAAGCGACTCGAACAGCGCCCGCGCCACCTGGGACTCGTTGAAGGAATGGCTCCGCACCAGGCCGGAGCCGCCGCTGAACAGCAGCTTTGCCTGCGGGTAGCGCCGGCTCAGCGCCACCGCCTGCGTCATCCGCTCCGCGGCGCCGTCCAGGGCCGGCTGTCGCAGGTCCACGGTATTGGGCAGGTCGAGGGCGCCGCCCAGCACGATGATGCCGTCGACCTTGTCCGGCGCGGGCGCGGGGAAGCGCCGCTCCAGCGGCGCGGCGGCCCAGTGCAGCAGCGGCAGCGCGCCGAGCGCGCCGAAGGCCAGCAGCGGCGCGGCGACCAGCGCGCGGCTCAGCCGCGGCCGCCGGCGATGCCACCACCAGGCCCCGGACAAGGCCAGGAAGATCAGCGAGGCGGGCGAAAGCAGGCCCCACAGCACCTTGGACAGGACGAACCCAGCGCTCATAGCGCCGCGACGCGCACCGGGTCGCCGGATTCGAGATTCAACGCCGCGGCCAGCCCGGCCTCGAGCACCACGCTGTCGGTCGCCGGGCTCAGCTCGGCCAGCGCGCAGCGGAAGCCCTTCAGCTCGGTGTTCGACACCAAATGGGTGCTGCCGCCCTGCGGCGTGCCGATGCGCGCCGTCAGCTCGCGCGAGCGGCGCACGCTGCGGATGTCGGCCAGCGGCGCCTCGACGGTGGGGCCGCCGTCGAAGATGTCGATATAGCCCTGATAGCGGAAGCCCTCCTGCTCCAGCAGGTGCAGGGCCGGCGCCGTCTGCGGGTGCACCCGGCCCATCACGTTCTGCGCCTCGGGCGACAGCAGCAGGGTGTAGATCGGGTGCTTGGGCATCAGCTCGGCGATGAAGGCCTTGTTGCCCATGCCGACGATGTGCTCGGCGCGGTCGTAGTCGATCGAGAAGAAATGCCGCCCGAGCCCTTCCCAGAACGGCGAGCGGCCGTGCTCGTCGGAGACGCCGCGCATTTCGGCGATGACCTTGGTGGAGAAGCGCCGGCTGAACTGCGCCATGAAGGAGAAGCGGCACTTCGACAGCAGGCGTCCGGCGCCGCCGCCGCGGAAGTCGGGCTGCAGGTACAGCGAGACCATCACGCTGGCGCCGGTGTAATCGTTGGACAGATACAGGGTCGGCGTGCGGCTGTAGACCTTCAGTTCGTGGCTGGCGTGGACGGTGAGGCCGACGTGGTAGTTGTAGAACGGCTCGTCCAGGCCGCAGGCCGCCTCCACCGCGCAGCAGCCGCCGACCCGGCCGCTGTCCGCGTCCTCCAGCACGAACATGTAGCGCTGATGGCCGGGTTCGCTGACCTCGGCGTCGAAGGAAGCCTCCGACAGCTCGATTTTCTTCTGCAGGTACTCGCGCACCGGCGGCAGCGAGGTGAAGCCGGCGCCGGCCGACTTGGCCATGTGCAGCAGGGCGTCGATGTCGGAGGAGCGTATCGGACGGATGACTTTCATGATGGTTTTCGTCGGTTCAGCCGAACAGGCGCTGGCGCAGGCTGCGCAGCCCCCAGGACTGGTAGCGCGCCTGGATGCGCAGCAGCTCGAACGGCGAGGTGGCGGCCTGGTTGAGGCCGAACCGCGTGGTGGTGGCGGTGCGGTAGCCCGCCTCGATCACCAGGTCGCGGATCCGCTCGTTCCACTGGCCGTAGGGATAGCAGAAGTGGGTGACGGGAACGCCGAACAGGTCCTCCAGCTTCTTCTTGCTCGCCACGATCTCCTCGCGCGCCTGTTCCAGGCGGATTTCCGGCAGGTGGGCGTGGCTGCAGGTGTGCGAGCCGATCAGGTGGCCGGCGGCGAGCCATTCGCGCAGCTGCGCCGCGTCCATCAGCGGTTCGTAGGCTTCGCCGGCCGGCAGGTCCCAGTCGTTGCCGCCGCCGATCTTGTCCGCCACGATGTACTGCAGCGCCTGGAAGCCGTGGTCGTGCAGCGGGCCGAGGCCGTGGCGCAGCACGTTGACGTAGCCGTCGTCGAAGGTGATGCCGATCTGCCCGGGCCCCGCCGCCACGCCTTCGCCGAGGGCCTCGAAGTCGCAGGAGCGGTAGCCGGCCTCGCGCAGTTCGCGCAGCTGACGGTCGAACAGCCGTTCGCCGACGTACAGGCCCTTGAGGCGCACGCCGCGGGGACGCGGCCCGAGCTTGTGGTACATCAGGATCGGCAGGCCGCCGTCGAAGTAGTCGCGGAACGGCGCCAGAGAAGCGTAGGTGGAAGGCGTTTTCATGGCTCCGCTCAGTACACGCGCACGCCGTTGGCCACCGGCTGGTCCACGCCCAGGGTGACCAGTCCGCCAGGACTGTCCACGGCGAGCACCAGGCACTCGCTCGTCACGCCGGCGACCTGGCGCGGCGCGAAGTTGACCACCGCGATGACCTGCTTGCCGACCAGCTCCTGCGGCCGGTAACGCTGGGTGATCTGCGCGCTGCTGGTCTTGCGGCCGAGCGGACCGAAGTCCAGGGTCAGCTTGTAGGCTGGCTTGCGCGCTTTCGCGTTCGGCTCGCAGGCGAGCGCGGTGGCAACGCGCAGGTCGCAGGCGAAGAAGGTCTCCACCGGAATCTGCGGCGCCGGCGCGGCGCTGTGGCGGGCTTCGCTCATTGCCAGCTCAGTTCGCCCGCGGCCAGCCGCAGCAGCAGCAGGGCGCTGAGCTTGCCGCGCTCGCCGAGGCTGGAGATGCGCATCCACTCGCGCTCGGAATGGATCTCGCCGCCGACCACGCCGAGGTTGTCGACGTTGGCCAGGCCATGCGCGGCGAGGTTGTTGCCGTCGCAGCAGCCGCCGGTGGGGCGGAACTGCAGGTCCAGGCCGATGTGCCGGCCGCAGTCGCCGAGCAGCTGCTGCAGCCGCGCGGTGCCGGCGCTGACCGGCTTGGGCGGGCGGGTGAAGCCGCCGCGCAGCTCCAGCACGTAGCCTTCGCGGGCGTTGGCCGTTTCGAGCAGGCGGTTCACCGCGTCGAGCAGCCAGGCCTCGTCCTCGTGCCGGCTGATGCGCACGTTGAACTTCAGCACGCAGCGGTCCGGCACGATGTTCAGCGCGCCGCCGCCGTGGACGTAGCCGACGTTGAGGGTCAGGCCTTCACGCCGGCCGTTGACCCCCTGCAGCTGCGTCGCCAGCGCCGCGGCGGCGGCAATGGCGTTGCGGCCATCCTCCGGGTTGCGTCCGGCATGGGCTGCGCGGCCGCGCACCACCACGTCGAAATTGCCGCTGCCCTTGCGTTCCGAAGCCAGGCCGCCGTCCGGATAGGCCGGCTCGTAGACCAGGCCGAAGTGGTTGCGCTGCGCGGCCTCGGCCAGCAGCGGCGCCGAGCCGCGCGAGCCGATCTCCTCGTCGGGATTGAACAGCACTTCCCAGCCGATGCGCTCGCGCTGCGGGCTCCGCTCCAGCGCCGATAGCGCCAGGTACATGGCGAGCAGGCCGCCTTTCAGGTCGGCCACGCCGGGGCCGTGCAGGCGGTCCTCGCCGGCGGCCTGCGCGGTCTGGAACGGATGGTCAAGGCCGTACACCGTGTCGAGATGCCCGCACAGGAACACCCGCAGCGGCGCCTCCTGGCGCTTGCGCAGGCGCAGCGCATGGCCCAGCGGGCGCTCGCGCCACTCGCCGCGGTCGTCGGTATAACGGTAGGGCGCGATCGCGATGCTTTCGGCCGTGGCGCCCAACGGCGCGAACAGCTGGCGCAGGCGCGCCGCGCAGGCATCAACGCCGGCGGCGTTGAAGCTGCCGGAGTTGAGATTGGACAGGTGCAGCAACTCCTCGCGCATCGCCGCGACCTGTCCGTCGATCCAAAGCAGTTGCGGCGCGCCCGAAGGTGCGCCCTGGGTGGACGGGGGAGACATGGCGGATAGTCTACTCCGGGCCCGGGCAGGTGGGGATGGCTGCTGCGGCGCAGCAGCAGATTGCCCACGGCTGCGCTATCGTCCTGCCCTCGACGGGGAACCCGCGTGAATCCGGGCGGATCGAATCCGCATCCAAACGCCGCATCGGGTTGCCGCGTCAAACACGGTTCGCAGGACCCAGACCTGCCGTCCACAACGACACACGGGAGCAACATGACTCATACATTTCGCAAGCTGTCGCTGACCGCGCTTGCCGTCGCCGCGCTCGGCGCCCTTTCCCCGGTCCAGGCGGACACCGCCGCGGGCGGAGACGTCGCCGCCCGCGTCAAGGCCTTCGACGCCTTGCTGGCCGAGCAGTGGGAATACACGCTGAAGGACCAGCCGGAGTTCGCCACCATCATTGGCGACTACCGTTACAATGACCGCTTCAGCGACGCCTCGCTGGCCCACACGCTGCAGCAGAAGAAGGATGCCGAGGAGTTCCTGGCCCGCTTCCAGGCGGTCGACACCGGCGGCTTTCCCGAGCAGGAGCGGCTGAGCCAGGAGCTGATGGTGCAGCAGCTCAAGGACACGCTGCGCGGCATCGAGCTGAAAACTTACGAGATGCCGCTGGACCAGTTCAACGGCTTCCACCTGCAGCTGGCGCAGTTCGTGTCGCTGGTGCCGCTGGACAGCACCAAGCACTATGAAGACTACCTGGCGCGCCTGCACCAGGTGCCGCGCGTGTTCGACCAGGCGATCGAGGTGCTCAAGCAGGGCGAGAAGGACGGCCTGATGCCGCCGAAGTTCCTGCTCGAGAAGGTCGTCACCCAGGCCCGCTCGATCGGTGGGCCGGCCGGCGAGGCCAGCGTCTTCGGCCAGCCGGTGACCCGCTTCCCCGACGCGGTGCCGGAAGCCGACCGCAAGCGCCTGCATGACGCCATCATCCAGGCGGTGGACACCGAGGTGCGCCCGGCGTACCAGAAGCTGGCCGACTTCGTGGAGAAGGACTACGCCCCCAAGGGCCGCACCCAGCCGGGCCTGTGGGCCCTGCCCGACGGTGACGCGCTGTACCGCTTCGCCATCCACAGCAATACCACCACCGACCGCGACCCCGAGGACATCCACCAGCTCGGCCTGGCCGAGGTCAAGCGCATCGAGGGCGAGATGACCGCCATCGCCCACAAGCTGAAGTACAAGGACCTCAAGGACATGCGGGCGAAGCTGAAGACCGATCCCAAGGTCCACGCCACCTCGCGCCAGCAGATCGTCGACCTGTACACCAAGTACATCGCGCAGATGCAGCCCAAGCTGCCGGAGCTGTTCGGCCTGCTGCCCAAGACCCAGGTGAAGGTGGTGCCGGTGCAGGAGTACCGCGAGAAGGAAGCCGCCGCGGCCGAATACAACCAGGGTACGCCGGACGGCTCGCGTCCGGGCCAGGTCTATGTCAACACCGGCGACTACGAGCACCGCTCGCTGCTGCCGATCGAGGACACCGCCTACCACGAGGGAGTGCCCGGTCACCACATGCAGATCTCCATCGCCCAGACCCTGCCGGGCTTGCCGCCGTTCCGCCAGCAGGCCGGCTACAACGCCTACGTCGAAGGCTGGGCGCTGTACGCCGAGCGGCTGGGCAAGGAAGTGGGCTTCTACCAGGACCCGCTCAGCGACTATGGCCGCCTCTCCGGCGAGCTGCTGCGCGCCGACCGCCTGGTGCTGGACACCGGCGTGCATCACAAGCACTGGACGCGCGAGCAGATGGTGAAGTTCTTCCGCGAGCACTCCTCGGAAGACGAGCCGGACATCCAGGCCGAAACCGACCGCTACATCGCCTGGCCGGGCCAGGCGCTGGCCTACAAGCTGGGCCAGCTGAAGATCCTCGAGCTGCGCGAGCGGGCGAAGAAGGAACTGGGGCCGAAGTTCGACATCCGCGCCTTCCACGACGAGATTCTCGATGGCGGCGCGCTGCCGCTGAACGTCATGGACGCCCGCGTCGACGGCTGGATCAAGGCGCAGCAGGCCGGCGCAACCGCGGTCGGCCAGCCCTGAGCTAGCTAGCCGCTCAACGAGTTCCGGGACTCCGGGGCCGCACCGCGAGGTGCGGCCCCTTTTTTATTGCCCGCCCAGCAAGGATGCGAGCGCCGCGCCCAGCTGGGCGTGGAAGAACAGCGACATGCCGACCATGGCGGCCATGATCGAGGCGCGCAGGCCGAAGGTCATCAGCCGCTCTTCGCCGCTTTCCATGACATGGCGCGGCATCCGCGTCGCCGCCACGCGGCTGGCCATGTCGGTGCCGCGGCGCACGTCGGAACGCACGAACTGGGCTTGCCGCTCCGCGGCGGGACGCCGCGGCGCCACGCGGCGTGGACGGCGGACCTGGCCGGCTTGCGGCCGCATTTCGAGGGACTGCTCCATTGCCGCTCCTCCCGGGTGGGTGTTGCATCGATACTACTTATATAAGTAGTATTGGTCAAATGCTGCTCACCCCCCGCCAGCAACAGGTGGTCGATTTCCTGCGCGATTACGCCGCGCGGGAAGGCATGCCGCCGACCCAGGCGGAGATCGCCAGCCGCTTCGGCTTTACCCAGAAAGCGGCCGGCGATCACCTGAAACTGATCGCGGCCAAGGGGGTGATCGAGTTGCGCCGGGACATCCCGCGCGGCATCCGTTTTCCCGGGCGCGTGGCGGAGAAGACTGGCGGTCCGGCGGTGCTGCCGCTGTTGTTGCGGCTGGAGGCCGGTGCGCCGTCGCTGCGGCCGGACCAGGTGGACGACTGGGTGGCAATGGCGCCGGCCCTGTTCCAGCCGCCGGCTGACTACCTGCGCCGCGCGCGCGGTGCTTCCATGGTCGAGCTGGGCATCCGCGACGGCGACCTGATCGGCGTGCAACTCATGCGCAAGGCGCCGGAGAACCAGGTGGTGGTGGCGAAGCTGCTCCGCGCGGAAGGCATGGCGCTGGTGGTGCGCCCCTGCCTGCGGCGCGGCAACGCGCTGTTGCTGCGACAGGCCGCGGCGGCGGAGCCGGACCTGGCCGAAATGGAGATCGAGGGGCTTTACTGCGGCCACTTCCACGCCCATGGGGGTGAAGCGGCGCAAGCTGGTGCCCCCGGCCCGAATTGAACGGGCAACCTCACCCTTAGGAGGGGTGCGCTCTATCCAATTGAGCTACGGGGGCGCGCGCGGTGGCGATTCTACCAAGCTTGGCTTCCGGTTTTTACCGCGGCGCTGCACGAAGCGGCGGGAATCGCTAAGCTAGCCCGCACATGATCCGGGCGGGCTTCGAGGCCCGTCGGCGGCATAGAACCTGCAGGCGGCGGCTCCGGGTGCGCAGTCCGCATTGATGCAGGCGAGGGCGCGACAGCACCCCGCAAGGCCCGGCCGATCAGACGTGAATCCACTGCGGCCCCGCGCGGCGGCGCCGCACACCGCACTAGACGATGGGGCCGCAAGCCGGCCGTCGGCGGCGCCCGGCGCGCCGCACAAGGGAGGGGGTAATGGCGTCAGGGCTGTTCCGCGTCAAGGACATCGACAAGCTGGTGGCGGACTCGGACTGCGAGGAGCGCAGCCTGAAGAAGACCCTGGGCTGGGGCAGCCTCACCGCGCTGGGCATCGGCGCCGTGATCGGCTCGGGCATCTTCACCGTGATCGGCACCGCCATCGCCGGCGTCAAGCTGCAGTTCTCCTCGATCCTCAATGCGCCGCTGCTGGACTACCTGATCCATCACAGCGACTCCTTCGGTCGTCCCGGCGCCGGCCCGGCCATCGCCCTGTCGTTCGTGCTGGTGGCCATCGCCTGCGGCTTTGCCGCGCTGTGCTACGCCGAGCTGGCCTCGATGATTCCCATCGCCGGCAGCGCCTACACCTACACCTACGTCACCATGGGCGAGCTGATCGCCTGGATCATCGGCTGGGACCTGATCCTGGAATACGCGGTCAGCAACATGGCGGTGAGCGTGGGCTTCTCCGCCCACCTGGTCGGGCTGCTCGACTGGTTCGGCGTGCGGCCGGACCTGCGCTGGATCACGCCGGCCTACCTGCCGGGCGGCCTGTCCGACCTGCAGGGCAACACGCTCTACGATCCGGGCTGGCATTTCGGCTTCAACATCCCGGCCTTCGTCGTGGTGATGCTGCTGACCTTCGTGCTGGTGCGCGGCATCCGCGAGTCGGCCCGCACCAACAACATCATGGTGCTGCTGAAGATCGCCGCGATCCTGGTGTTCGTCGGCTTCGCCGCGCACCTGGTGCATCCGGCCAACTGGCAGCCCTTCATGCCCAACGGCTGGCAGGGCGTGCTGACCGGCGGCTCGGTCATCTTCTTCACCTACATCGGCTTCGACTCGGTTTCCACCGCGGCCGAGGAGTGCAGGAATCCGCAGCGCGACCTGCCGCGCGGCATTCTCGCCACCCTGCTGGTCTGCTCGGTGCTGTATGTCGCCGTGGCGGTGGTGCTGACCGGCCTGGTGCCCTGGCAGAGCCTGCTCGACGACGCCGCCCCGGTGGTCAACACCCTCAAGAAGCTGGGCATGGACAATGTGCGCCTGGTGGTGCTGCTCGGCGCCCTGATCGGCATGGTGTCCTCGCTGCTGGTGTTCCAGCTGGGCCAGGCCCGCGTGTGGTTCGCCATGTCGCGCGACGGCCTGCTGCCGAAGCTGTTCAGCCGCGTCCACCCGCGCTTCCGCACCCCGGACTTTTCCACCTGGACCGCCGGCTTCCTCGTCGGCATTCCCGCCGGCCTGCTCGATATCGGCACCCTGGCCGACCTGTCCAACATCGGCACCCTGTTCGCCTTCACGCTGGTGGCCCTGGGCGTGCTGATCCTGCGTTACCGCCAGCCCGGCCGCGTGCGTCATTTCCGCGCCCCCGGCGGGGTGCTGGCCCCGCTGGCCACCGTCTTCACCTGCGTGCTGCTGATGATGGGCCTGTCCATCACCAACTGGATCTGCTTCTTCGCCTGGCTGCTCATCGGCCTGGTGATCTACTTCGGCTACAGCCGCGGCCGCAGCACGCTGGGGCGGGAAGCGCCAGCGACAGTGGCTGTCACAAAGGCTTAAGGCCGGACCGGGCATGATCGGCTCGGCAGGTAAGGGGCCGATGCAGGGCCGTTCCCAAAGTGCTTTACATTCCGGCTGGATTTTCTTGTTTTCGCTCGAAATTGAGGCTAGGATCAGTTACCTAGGGAAGTGCCGCAAAAAGCGGTGGATTGGGGGATTTTCATGCGCAGTCAGATGATTGCCCGCGGGTTTGCCGTGGTCCTTTGCTCTTCCATCCTTGCCGCCTGCGGTGGGGGCGGGGTGTCGATCGGTTCGGGCAGCGGGGGCGGTTCCGGCGGCGGTAGCGGGTCTAGCTCCAGTTCCGGCGGCGGCAGTTCCAGCGGCGGCGCCGTTTCCGCCCCGGACTATCGCCTGGGCAACATCAACGGCGGTACCTTCACGCCCGGGGCGATCTTCATCCAGACGTCCCCTCTGGCGGCCGGCGGTAGCTCCGGTCTGCACGTGGAGATCGTGGATATCAATCACAACAACACACTGTATACCGCGAATGCGGTGCAGGTGGTCTTCAGCTCTCCCTGCATCTCGGCCGGCACCAGCGTGATCACCTCACCGGTCACGACCACGACCGGGAGCGCCACCACCAACTATATTGCCCAGGGCTGCTCGGGCAACGACGTCATTACCGCCACCGTTGCGGTGGAAGGCGTGACGCTCAGCGCGACCGGTACCATCACGGTACAGCCGGCACCCGCAAGCTCCATCACCAAGGTTTCGGTGACTCCGAACACCATCGGGTTCAAGGGGTCCGGCCTGAACCAGACTGCTACCGTGGTGTTCAAGGTCGTCAATACCGTCGGCGGCCCCGTGCCCGGCCAGGCGGTGAACTTCACTCTCGACAATGTTACTGGCGGTATTGCCATCAATCCTACGAGTGGCACGACCGGTCCGGACGGAACGGTCCAGACGGTGGTGACGGCAGGCACGGTCGCGACCACCACCACGGTGGTGGCATCCACGCCGGACGGGACCATCAAAGGCCGGGCCAGTGTGGCCATCGGTACCGGCGTTTCGACCAACGACGCGTTTTCGTTCTCGGTGAAGTGCCCGAATATCGAAGGCCTTACCGTTGACGGCAATACAACCACTCTCAATATCCTCGACGCGGACCACTTTGGCGCGGCCGTGCTCGACGGAACTTCGGTTTCCTTCACTACCGATGGTGGTTCTTTGTCAAATGGCGCGACCAGTCATTCGCCGTCGTGCAGCACGGTAAACGGCGCCTGCTCCATCACCTGGACCAGTCAGGATCCGCGACCGGCGAATGGGCGCGCGGTGATTCTCGCCTCAGATAACGGCGAAGAGTCGTACAAGGACCTCAACGGCAACGGCTTCTACGACTGCACGGGCATCAACCTGTCGGCTTCGGACAAGGCAGCCCTCGTGGCGCAAGGCTATACCTTCGGCAGTTGCCCGGGCGGCGAGCCGTTCAAGGATCTTTCCGAAGCCTGGAGGGACGACGATGAAAACAATGCGCACGATAGCGCCGAGGAGTTCGTCGACTTCAACCTCAACAGCATTTTTGACGCGGCAGACGGAAAATTCACCGGACCCCTCTGCAACGGCGGCAGCGCCGCCTGCTCGGCGACGCCGCAACTGAGCAATTTCAGGAATCTGGTCATCGTAATGTCGGGTTCATCGGCCGATCCCGCTTTCTTCAATCCTACAACTGCGCCGGGCCCCTACTACAACTCGGCTAGCAAGAGTTTCACCCTGCCGGCAGGCCAGACTGCGATTCTCACATTCACCATCGCCGACAAGAACGGCAATCCCATGCCCGGTCAGACGACTGTCAGTGCCTCCACCACGGGCGCTGCAGCGACGATATCCGGTACGGCAAGCTTTACCTACCCCTGCACCAGCGCCAAGGGCGGCGTCACCTACAGTTTTGTCGTCACTGCCTCTGGGACCGCGGGTCAGAGCGGCGTGTTTGATCTCAAGGTCACGGTGCCTTCAGGCTTGATCACTGATTATCTGTTCACCATCAAAACAACCTGAGGATGACGAGACCGGCTTGCGGGCGGGCGACTTCCCACGAGCCAGGTGCAGGGTAACGGCGGCGGAGCCCCGATCGCGGGCTTCGCCGTTTTTTATATCAATCGGCTAGAAAGTCTGCTGCGATGATCCTGCGCTAAACTGCGCCCATCTCAGCAATCACAGGAGCCATTCAATGCTGATTGGCGTTCCCAAGGAAATCAAAGTCCACGAATACCGCGTCGGCCTGACCCCGGCCGGCGTGCGCGAGCTGGCCGGGCATGGCCACCAGATCATCATCCAGACGCAGGCCGGTGCCGGCATCGGTATCACCGATGCGCAGTACGAGGCGGCCGGGGCGAAGATCGTCAAGGACGCGGCGGAGGTGTTCGCCCGCGCCGAGATGGTCATCAAGGTCAAGGAGCCGCAGCCGGCGGAGTGCAGGATGCTGCGGCGCGGCCAGGTGCTTTTCACCTACCTGCACCTGGCGCCGGATCCGGAGCAGACCAAGGGCCTGGTGGAGTCGGGCGCGGTCGCCATCGCCTATGAAACCGTCACCGACGGCCGCGGCGGGCTGCCGCTGCTGGCGCCGATGAGCGAGGTCGCAGGACGCATGTCGATCCAGGCCGGCGCCCACGCGATGGAGAAGGCGCAGGGCGGCAACGGCGTGCTGCTCGGCGGCGTGCCGGGCGTGCCGCCGGCCAAGGTGGTGGTCATCGGCGGCGGCGTGGTCGGCTACAACGCGGCGCGTGTCGCCGTGGGCATGGGCGCCGACGTCACCATCCTCGACCGCTCCTTGCCGCGCCTGAATTGGCTCGACACCATCTTCGAGCGCCGCTTGACCACGCTGTATTCCACCGCCGACTCGCTGGAAAGCGAGGTGAGCCGGGCCGACCTCGTGATCGGCGCGGTGCTGGTGCCGGGCGCCGCGGCACCGAAGCTGGTGACCCGCGCCATGCTCAAGAAGATGAAGCCGGGCGCGGTGATCGTCGACGTGGCGATCGACCAGGGTGGCTGCTTCGAGACTTCGCGCGCCACCACCCACCAGAATCCCACATACGTCGAGGAAGGCGTGGTGCACTACTGCGTCGCCAACATGCCCGGCGGCGTCGCGCGCACCTCCACCTTTGCCCTGACCAACGCCACCATGCCGTTCGCGCTGGCGCTGGCCGACAAGGGCTGGCGCAAGGCCCTGCAGGACGACGCCAACCTGCGCGAGGGGCTCAACGTCTGCAACGGCAAGGTCAACTACAAGGCCGTCGCCGAGACCCTGGGCTATGCCTGGCAGCCGGCGGAGGAAGCGCTCAAAGGCTGATGCGCGGGCAGAGGCGATGAAAGAAAAAGCCCCGGTTTCGGCCGGGGCTTTTTCATGACTGCCGCGACCGTCAGGCTTTGGGGGCGAACGCCTTGCACCAGCCGTTCTTGTTCACGGCCTTGCCGGCGAACGCGCCGCAGGCGCCCCAGTCGCCGCTGGCCGGAGCGGTGAACAACGCGCACTTGGAGCAGGAGCTGCCGGCCTTGTAGACCGGGTCCGACTTGGCGGTGCTGGCGTCGTTGGTGTAGCCCAGGGCCTTGGCGGCTGCGTCGTCCGGGCTCAGGTGCGGCAGATCCGCGGCCTGCGCCGGCGCGAGGTTCAGGAAGGGCAGGGCCGCGGCGCCCAGGGCGATGCGGCTGAGGAAGCGGCGGCGGTCTGCGGAAACTGGGTGCGACATGGTGCGTTTCTCCGGTTCTGTGCCAGATGGGGGGAGCTCAGGAGCGCACCAACCGGTCTTTGCTCAGAACGTTTGCGGCGCCCGCTACCGGCACGCTACCAAACATTCCGTCGATTTCACGGAACGATAATCGCTCGCGTCTATTTCATACGCCGAGCGTGGAAGCGCGCGGCGCCGCGGGCGCCGGACGTGCGGCGCGTCCGCTCCAGGTCGACTGCACCAGCAGCGCGGCGCAGGCCTGCACCGCCAGCACCAGCGCGACACAGCCGCACCAGCCGGCGGCAGACCAGATCGAAGCGGGCAGGGTGGCGCCGACGCTGCCGCCGAAGTAGTAGCAGGTGAGATACAGGCCGACCGCGGCGGAGCGTGCGCCGAACGCCAGGCGCGGCACCATCGCGGTGGCCAGCGACTGCACGATGAACACGCCGGCCGAGCTGAGCACCAGGCCGAGCAGGATCGCGGGCAGCCAGTGGTCCAGCGTCAGCAGCAGGCCCAGCGCGCTGGTCGCCAGCGCGGCCAGGCCCACCGCGCGGCTGCCCCAGTGCATGGCCCAGCGGCCGCTGAACGGAGTCACCGCCATGCCGATCAGGAACACGAAGAAGATGAAGGACAGGGCGTGCGTGGTCAGGAGGAACGGCGCGGCGCTGAGATAGAAGTTGACGTAGGTAAAGGTGCCGACCTGGGCGAACAGCAGGGTGAAGCCGATGCCGTACGTCGCCAGCAATGGCGCGTTGCGCAGGTGCGTGCCCACGCCCGACAGCGACGCCAGCAGTGAGCCACTCGGCGTGAAGCGGCGCGAGCGCGGCAGCAGCAGCGCGATCAGCGGGACGAAGGCGAGGTTGATGCAACCCATGGTGAGGAAGGCGCTGCGCCAGCCATATTCGGCCGTGACCAAGCCGGAGATGAAGCGGCCGCAGAAGCTGCCGAGCACGGTGCCGGCGACGTAGAGACTGGCCATCGTCGCCGCCTCGGCCGGCGCCCACTCCTCGGCGATGTAGGCCACGGCGCTGGTGAAAATGCCGGGAATGACGAAGCCCTGCAGCGCGCGCCAGACCAGCAGGCTGCCCAGGCTGTCGGCGCTGGCGGCGCCGAACGTGGCTGCGGTCAGCAGGCCCAGTGCGGCCAGCAGCACGCGCCTGCGGCCATAGCGGTCGGCCAGGCTGCCGGCGAAAGGAGCGGCCAGCGCAACGCCCAGGGTGGTGGCGGTGACGGTGAGGCTGACCTGGGCCACACCGGCGCCGAAAGCCCGCCGCAGCTCCGGCAGCAGCGCCTGGGTGATGTACATATTGAAGAAGGCGCACATGCCGGCCGCCACCACGGCGAAGTGCCCGCGTCCGATCCGCACCTGGTCTCCGGCTCCTGTGAACTTGCAAAAAGATGGCGCAGCTTAGGCCGGGCGGATTGATACGGCAAATATAAAATTCATGTCAATTTGATATGATTTTCATATCATGGAATTGCGCCGCCTGCGTTACTTCGTGGCCGTGGCCGAGGAGCTGCACTTCGGCCGGGCGGCGCAGCGCCTGCACATCTCGCAGCCGCCGCTGTCGCAGCAGATCCAGGCGCTGGAGCAGGAGTTGGGCGTGGCCCTGTTCGAACGCGCGGGCCACCGCACCAGCCTCACCGACGCCGGCCGGGAACTGCTGCAGCGCGCCCGTGCTTTGCTGGAGCAGGCCGAGGCGGCGCGCACGGCGGTGCAGCGGCTGGGTCGCGGCGAGAGCGGGGTGCTGCAGCTGGGCTTCACCGGCTCGCTGCCGCTGACCCCGGTGATGCCGCGGGTGCTGCATGACTTCCGCCTGGCGTTTCCGGGGGTGCAGCTGCAGCTGCGCGAGTTGAGCACCCACGAACAGATCGCACGCCTCGCGGAGGGCGGCCTCGACGTCGGCTTCTTCCGCCCGACGCAGCATGCCCAGCTGGAGCAGCTGGAGACGCGGGTGGTGCTGCGCGATCCGCTGGTGGTGGCCCTGCATGCCGCCAATCCGCTGGCGCGGCGCAAGCGCCTGCCGCTGGCGGCGCTGCAAGGCGAGCCCTTCATCCTCTATTCGCGCAGTGTCAGCACTGGATTGCACGACCAGATCCTCGCGCTGTGCCTGGAGGCGGGGTTCCGGCCGCGCCTGGTGCAGGAAGTGCACGAGATGCCGACCATCGTCGGCCTGGTCGCGGCCGGCGTCGGCGTGGCCCTGGTCGCGGGCTCGATGCAGCGCATCCAGGTGCCCGGCGTGGCGTTCCGCCCCCTGGTGGAGAGCGGCGCCACCGCCGACATCCTGCTGGCCTGGAAGCGTGGCCAGGCCTCGCCGGCGCTGCGCAATTTTCTCGACACCGCCCTGGCGGGTACGTCTTCGGCAAGCCTGCTCCACCCGTAAAAAATGGCTCATTGACGCTCCCCGCTTTACCGGCGTAAAAAATCCGGCAAAGGCCAATCGATCACGTGGCTCCGCGCGGACGCGTGAGATGGCCCGCGCTTGCAGCCGGACACGCACAGGGGACATTTTTGATGCCGATGCCTGGCGGCCGCCCGGCATGCCGCTTGCGAGTGCGGCAGGCACAGGCCCGGTCAACCGCTCCGGGCGAGGGAAGCAACACCGCAAGGAACAGGCTGCTCAGAGGCGGCTGCGACGCTTGGGGGTTGAAGAACATCACATTCCAACAATCGAGAACCGACCGATGTCTTTGAAAACCGGATTGCACGAATGGCTTGGGCGGCGCCGCCGCGGCCTGCTGGCCGCTTGCGCCATGGGGGCCGCGCTGGCGGTAGCGCCGTTAACGGCTCATGCCGCCTGGGAGCAGACCCTGTCGCGCGCGGCGCCGGTGCCGGCCGATGCCGTGCCGCTGGCGCCAGGCCAGGTGATGAACATCCACGTCACCCTGAATCTGCAGAACAAGGCCGCGCTCGACACCCTGGTGCGCAACCAGTACACGCCGGGCAATCCCCAATACGGCCGCTATCTCAGTCCGGCGCAGTTCACGGCGCAGTTCGCGCCCGGGGCGGCGCAGGCGCAGAATGTGGTGGACTACCTCCGCAGCATGGGCTTCAGCCGGGTCTCGCTGTCGGCGAGCCGCCTGCTGGTCAACGCCACCGGCACCGCTGCCCAGGTCGAAAAGGCCTTCAACACCAGGCTGGTGCAGTACCAGAAGGACGGCCGCACGGTGCGCGCCAATGTCACCGACATGCAGGTCCCGGACTCGCTCGGCGGCGTCGTCATGGCGGTGATCGGCCCCAACAACAGCCCGAGCTACCAGACGGCGCTGGAGCGGCAGCGTTCGAACCGCGTGTTTCCGCCGCTGACGGCGAAGGCTTCGCGGGCGCTGGCCCTGGCCCGGGGCAGCCGCGCCGCCGCGGCCGTCACGCCGACCATCATCGCCGCGTTCCCGCCCACGGCGTGGAACGTGGCCTATGACGCCGGCGCCACGCCGGACGGCTCGCAGTCCGCCATCGCCATCTCCACCTACGCCAGCGAGGACGTCAGCGTCGTCGACGACCTGCGCCAGATGGAGCGCCAGTTCGGCCTGCCCTATGTGCCGGTGGAAGTGCGCGAAACGGCGGCATTCAGCACGCCGACCCCGTCCGGCAGCGCCGACGACGAGTGGGACCTGGACACCCAGTCCTCCACCGCCATGGCGCACAACGTCAAGAAGCTGATCATCTATGCCAGCGAGGACACCACCGACCTGGTGCAGCAGTACGACGAGTTCGCCACCCGCGCCGACGCCGTCGCCGGCAACATGTCCTACGGCAGCTGCGAGCTGATCGGCTTCACCGGCCTGCTGCTGCCCGACATCGCCTCGTCCGACGCGCAGTTCGAGCGCGCCGTGGCCGAGGGCCTGAGCTGGCATGCCTCCACCGGCGACGACGGCGGCGTCTGCTCGCCGATCAATGCCCTGGGCCTGCCGCTCGCCGGCGTGCCGCTGATCGCCAACTACCCCGATTCCTCGCCCTACGTCGTCGCGGTGGGCGGCACTTCACTGCTCACCGACAATGCGTTCCATTACGGCCTCGAGACCGCCTGGCTGTCCGGCGGCGGCGGCATCAGCCTGCTTGAAGGCGCTCCGGCCTGGCAGCAGGGCATCGTGCCCTCCGCGCTGCTGCAGTCGATCCCGGGTTTGGACCTGCCGAGCATCCTGCTGGCTTCCGGCACCGGCATCGGCCGCGGCGTGCCGGACATTTCGCTCGACGCCGGCATCTACCTGCCGGAGGCGGCGATCGCCTCGGCGGCGGACACTATCGTCGGCGGCACGCACTACGCGGTGGTCGGCACCAGCCTGTCCTCGCCGCTGGCGGTGGGCACCTGGGCGCGCTTCCAGAGCGCGCACTGCAACACCCTCGGCTTCGCCGCGCCGGCCTACTACGCCCTCGACCGGACCGGGGGCCTCGGCTCCACCGCCACCGGCTTCCACGACATCACCCTGGGCACCAACGGCGACTACTTCGCCACCACCGGCTGGGACTACACCACCGGCTTCGGCAGCCCGGACCTGGCGGCCGTCAACGCCGCGTTGCCGGCCGCCGCCGGCTGCGCGGGCGCGCCGACGCCGCCCGTGGCCGGCCTGAAGCTGAGCAACGCCACCGGTCCGGCGCCGTTGAGCGTCGGCTTCGACCTCAGCGGCTCGCACGATCCCCAGGGCGATACGCTCGAGTACTACACCATCGACTACGGCGACGACACGCTGCCGGTGCAGCAGACCAGCCCGGCTTTCGCCGCGCACAGCTACACCGCGCCGGGCGTGTACCAGGTCAGCCTGACGGTGCGCAACTCCCACGGCGCGGTCAGCGCGCCGGTGCAGCAGACCGTGACCGTCAGCGGCACCCCGGCCGCCTGCGCCGTCCCGGGCAAGCTCATCATGACTTCGCCGGCGGGCAGCAGCAGCATTCCGCTGCCGGTGCCGATCGTGGGCGGGCTGTTGCCGCCGGTGCCGGATCCGCTGCCGGGCCAGGACCTGCTGGCGGTGAGCGTGGCCGAGCCGGCGACGCTGCCGGGCAAGCTGGTGTTCACGCTCAAGGTCGATACGCTGTCGCCGGCGCCCACGCCGCTGACCCGCTGGGCGGTGTTCTTCACCGTCCCCGGCGATCCGCTCAGCACCTACTACGTGGCGATGGCCACCGACTCGGTGACGCCGACGTTCGTCTACGGCAAGCGCGGCAGCCTGGGCGGCGTCAAGATCAGCGTGCTCGGCCTGCTGACCCTGTACGACGATCTCGGCCCGCTCGACCAGGCCAGCAGCTTCAGCGCCGACGGCACCATCGCCCTGGTGCTGGACAAGTCCAAGCTGGGCCTGAAGACCGGCGACACCCTGCAGTCCCTGCTCGCCACCACCGCCGTCCTGATCCAGCTGCCGCCGACCATCACCGGCGCCAGCACCATGCTCAGCGTCGGCGAGACGGTGGATGCGACGGGCACCCGCTTCGGCTACCCGCTGATCGGCGCCGCCTGCGCCACTTCGGGCGGCAGCTCCAGCGGCGGCTCCAGCTCCGGCAGCTCCTCGTCCTCCGGCGGCGGCAGCAGCTCCAGCAGCGGCGGGTCGTCCAGCTCCGGCGGCGCCAGCGGCAGCTCGTCGGGCTCCAGTTCCGGCAGCTCCGGCGGCCAGTCCTCGTCTTCATCGAGCAGTGGCGGTTCGAGCGGTTCCGGCGGCTCGAGCAGCTCGAGCAGCTCGAGTGGTTCCAGCGGCTCCGGCAGCTCGGGTGGCCATTCCTCCTCATCGGGCAGCTCGTCGAGCAGCTCGGGCGGCCACTCCTCGTCCGGCGGTGCCTCATCCTCCAGCAGCTCCGGCGGCCATTCCTCCTCGTCCAGTTCCGGCGGCGGAGGCACCGGCTCGGGCGGCGCCGCCTCCGGCGGGGGTGGGGGCGGAGGCGGTGGCGCAGTCGGCGGGGCCGTGCTGCTGCCCTTGCTGCTCGGCGCGGCGCTGCGCCGCCGCCGCAAGCGCTGAAGCGCGGCGGAAATGAAAGGGCGGCCGCAGGGCCGCCCTTTTTTTATCGCGGCGTGCGCCGGCCGCTGCGGGCTGCCGCCGCCTCGGCCTGCAGGCGGGTAGTCTGTTCCATCAGGAAATCGATGAACACGCGCACCCGCGAAGGCAACAGGCGGCCGTGTGGATAGAGCAGGCTGTAGGGCCGTGAGCGCCCGCCGTAAGCCTGCAGCACTTCCACCAGGGTTCCTGCGCCGAGTTCCTTCTCGACGATGAAACGGTAGGTCTGGAACAGGCCGGCGCCGGCCTTGGCGAGGGTCACACCGCCGAGCACGTCCTCGGAGCAGGAGTAGTTGCCGGGCAAGAGGATTTCCCGGTCGCGGCCGTCTTCCTGGAACAGCCAGGCAATCTGCCGTCCGCTGCTGGGCAGGTCGAACTGGATGCACTCGTGCTGTTCCAGCTCGCCCAGGCGCCGCGGGATGCCGGCGCGCCCGAGGTAGGCCGGGCTCGCCACCACCACCAGCGGCGCGTCCTCCAGCAGGCGCGCGACCATGGTCGAATCCGGCTGGGCCCGCACGCGGATCGCGACGTCGAAGTTCTCGTCGTGGAAGTCGATGTTGCGGTTGCTGATGTGCACGTCCAGCTTGATCAGCGGATAGCGCTCGCGGAATCGCGGCAGCAGCGGCAGCAGGCGGTGGTGGCCGTAGGTGGTCGGCGTGCTGATGCGGATGGTGCCGGAAGGCTGCGCCTGCTCGCCGGCGATCCTGCGCTCGGCTTCCACCAGCTGGTCCAGCGCCGCGCGGCACTGCTCGAAATAGGCCTTGCCGCCCTCGGTGAGGCGGATGCTGCGGGTCGAGCGCACGAACAGGCGCACGCCGAGGCGCTTTTCGAGCCGGCCGATGGAACGGCTCACTGCGGCGGGCGTGACGCCGGCCGCATGCGCGGCCGCGGTGAAGCCGCCGGCCTCGGCGGCGAGGCAGAACAGCTCGATGGAGCCCAGCAGGACGTTGTCGAAGTGTCGTTGCATTAATTACACCATGTATCAAGACAAGTGTAGCAAAGCTGATTTATTGCGTGCGGAGCGCGGAATACATTGGCTCCCGAAACCGGCCGGGCCAAGCCGTCCGACCGGACCCGTCCATGCACTTGCGGAGGTAGAACCCCATGAGCCAATCAGATCCCACCGTCGTCATCACCGGCGCCACCAGCGGCATCGGCCTGGGCCTGGCCGAGTCCTTCCTGAAGGAGGGCTACAACGTGGTCGGCACCGGCCGCTCCACCGGGCGGCTGCAGGCCGCGGCCGCCAGGCTGAACGCGGGCGAGCGCTTCCTCGGCGTCACCGGCGACGTCGGCAAGCCCGAGTCCGCCAGGGCCGTGTTCGAGCAGGCCATCGCCAAGTACGGCAAGGTCGACGTGCTGGTCAACAACGCCGGCATCTTCACCGCCAAGCCGTTCACGGAATTCACGCCTGCCGAAATCGAGGAGAACATCTCCACCAACCTGAAGGGCGTGCTGTATCCCTCGCAGGAGGCGGCGCGGCACATGAGCGCGCGCAGGAGCGGCAGGATCATCAACATCACCGCCTCGCTCGGCGTGCTGCCGCACAGCGGGGTGCCGGCGTTGCTGGCGGTGGCGCTCAAGGGCGGCGTCAACCAGGCGACCCGCGCCCTGGCCCTGGAGCTGGCGCCATATGGCGTGACCGTCAATGCGGTGGCGCCCGGCGTCATCGACACGCCGATGCACACCGCGGAGAGCCACGCCGCGCTCGGCAGCCTGCACCCGCTGGGCCGCATCGGCACGATCGCCGAAGTTGCCGACGCGGTGCTGTACCTGGCGCGGTCGGCCTATGTCACCGGCACGGTGCTGCCGGTCGACGGCGGCTTCAGCGCCGGCAAGTGAGCAGGGTCCAACAGGAGAACGTCATGCCTTTCGTCAACATCAGCATCACCCGGGAGGGCAACACCCCGGAGCAGAAGGCCCAGGTCATCCGGGAGGTCACCGAAACCCTGGAGCGCGTGCTGCACAAGCCGCCCGAGCTGACTCACATCGTGATCCAGGAAGTCGACACCGACAACTGGGGCTACGGCGGGCGTACCACCACGTCCATCCGCAGCGGGGCGCGGGGCAGCCCGGCATCGGGCAGCTGAGACGCGGTGCTGCAGGGCCACGGCCGCGGTCTTTCGCGCTCCGCGAAGAGGCCGCGGCTTTTTTTTGCGTGGAAACAGCGGCCTTTTAATCCGCGGCGACGGGGCCGCGCTCGCCGAACAGCAGGGGCTTGCCGTCCGGCAGGGCCAGCACGGCGAGGAGCGGCACGCGGTCGTCGCGGGTGCTCGCGCTGAAGCTCGCGCCGCCGTCGCTGCTGCGCAGGACGGTCCCGGCCAGGCCGCTGAGAAGCAGCGAGCCGTCGGCGTTCTGCGCCACCCCGGTCAGGGACTGCTCGGTGCCGGAAGGGGCCTCGCTCCAGCTCGCGCCCTGGTCGTGGCTGAGAAAGACGTGGCCGCGCTGGCCGGCGGCGAGCAGGCTGCCATCGCGCAGCTGCGCACCGGTCCAGAAGGAGCCGGGGTTGCTGGTGCGGATCGTGGTCCAGGTGGCGCCGCCGTCGGCGGAGCGGTAGATCAGGCCGCTCTCGCCGGCGATGCACAGGGCGCTTTCCGGCGCGCCGAAAATGGCGTAGAGGTGATGGTCCTTTTCCTCGCCGGTTTCCACCTCCACCGGGGTCCAGGTCCTGCCGCCGTCGGCGGTCTGCACCGCGGTGCCGAACAGGCCGACGGCCAGGCCGTGCCGGGCGTCCTTGAAGCGGATCGCGAACAGCGGCTTGTCGCCGTCCAGGTCCTCGCGCTGGATGGTCCAGGTCTCGCCGCCGTCCTCGGTGTGCAGCACCAGGCCATCGTGGCCGGCGGCCCAGCCCTGGCGCTCGTCGACGAAACTCAGGCTGGTCAGCAGGGCCTGGCTCGGCACCGAGCGCGCCTGGCGGAAGGTCTTGCCGGCGTCGTCGGACAGCAGGATCACGCCGTGGTCGCCGGCCGCCACCACGCGCTTGCCGGCCCAGGCGGCGGCGAGGATCGGCGCATGCAGAGCATCGGGCACCAGTGCCGCGGGGACCTGGGCCGAGCCCGGGACCGCCGGGACCGTGGCCGCGGCCACCGGTGCGGCCGGCGGCGCGGGCGTGCGCCGCTGTTGCAGCCACCAGATGCTGCAACCGATCAGCGCGCCGACCAGGACGGCGCCGGCGAACGGGGTGCGGGGCCTAGTCATGGGCCAGCCCCGGGACGTGCACCGGCCCGCGGCGCGGCACCAGGCGCTCCAGCACCACCGCGAAGGCCGGCAGGGCGGTGATCGCCATCACCATGTTGACCATGAACATGAAGGCCAGCAGCTTGCCCATGTCGGCCTGGAACTTGAGCGCCGAGAAACTCCAGGTCGCCACGCCGACCGACAGGGTCAGGGCGGTGAACACGGTGGCGATGCCGGTCTCCTTGAGCGCGTGCTCGAAGGCGTCGGCGATGGTCTCGCCGCGCGCCAGGTGCAGCTGCAGGCGGTTGTAGATGTAGAACGCGTAGTCGACGCCGACGCCGACCGACAGCACCATCACCGGCAGCGTGGCGACGGTGAGGCCGATGTCCAGCAGCTTCATGAAGGCATAGCCGATGTAGGTGGCCACCGCCAGCGGCAGGCAGCAGGCCAGCATGGCGCGCCAGTCGCGGTAGGCCAGGTAAACCAGCAGCACGATGGCGGCGAAGACGTAGAGCAGCATCGGCACCTCCTCGCCGGCCAGCACCTCGTTGGTGGCCGCCTCGACGCCGGCGTTGCCGCTGGCCAGCCGGAACCTCACGCCGGGCATGGCGTGCGCGGCCCGGAACGCCTTCACCGCCGCGACCACGTTCTGGATGGTGGTGGCCTTGTGGTCGGTCAGGTACAGGTTCACCGCCATCCACTTGCAGCCCTTGCCGGTGATCGCCGCCGCCTCGTGGGCCTGGGCGATGTTGTAGCCCAGGGTATGGCTGTCGCGCGGGATGGTGGCCATCTTCGGCTGGCCCTCGTTGAGGCCGCTGTTGTACAGGCGGGTCAGCGAGGCCACCGACTCGGCCGAGATCACGCCGGGCACGTTCTGCATTTCCCAGGAGAACTCGTCCACCAGCTTGAGCAGCTCGACGTTGCCGCAGGATTCCTCCGGCGCCTCGACCACCGCGGTGAGCCAGTCCAGGCCGATGTCGAACCGGTCGGCGATGGCGCGCGAATCGAGGTTGTAGCGCGCATCCGGGCGCAGCTCCGGCGAGCCCGGCTGCAGGCTGCCGATGACCCGGCCCTGGCACAGGAACAGCGCCGCGACGAACACCGCCAGGGTGATGCCGCTCATGATCCAGGCGTTGCGCGGCTCGGCGATGCGCGCGATGCGCGCCATCAGGTTGCCGCGGCTCTCGCGCCGCTGCTGCGACAGGCGGCTCCACTCCGGCGTGATCCTCGAATACGAGGCGGCCAGCGGCAGCATGACCAGGTTGCTCACCACCTTGTAGGCGATGCCGATGGCGGCGACGATGGCCAGTTCGCGGATCATCGGGATCGGCACCAGCACCATGGTGACGAAGCTGACGAAGGTGGTCGCCAGGCTCAGCACGCCGGGGATGAGCAGCCCGCTGAAGCTGCGGCGGGCCGCGGTATACATGTCCGCGCCCTCGGCGACCTCGCGCACCATGAAGTTGATCTGCTGCACGCCGTGGGAAACGCCGATGGCGAAGATCAGGAACGGCACCAGAATCGCCAGCGGGTCCAGGCCCAGGCCGAGCAGGTGCACGGTGCCGAACTGCCAGATCAGCGTGGTCAGCGAGCAGACGATCTTCTGGAAGGTGAGGGTCCAGGAGCGGCAGTACCAGTACACCGCCAGGATGGTGAGCAACAGGGCGATGCCGCAGAACACCAGCACGCCCTGGGCGCCATCGGCGATGTCCGACACTTCCTTGGCGAAGCCGATGATCTGGATCTCGACGTCCTGGTTCTCGAATTTCTGCCGGATCTGCGTCTCCAGCGAGTGGCCGAAGGCGATGTAGTCCAGCGGCTCGCCGGTGTGCGGGTCGGGGTCCATCACCTCGGCAGCGATCAGGGCGCCGGAGCCGTCCTTGGCCACCAGCTTGCCGATGTAGCCGCCCTCGATGACGCGGTCGCGGATCTGGCCGATCACCTCGGGGGTCAGCGCGTCCGGGGTGAGGGTGCCGCTGATCAGCAGGTCGGACTTGAAGCCGTCCTCGGTGATCTGGGTGACGAAGATGTTGGGCGTCCACAGCGAGGTGACGCTGCCGCGGTTGATGCCGGGCAGGAAGGTCACGGCCTGGGTCACGTCGTACAGGGCCTTGAGCGACGCCGGGTTCCAGATGTCGCCGCGGCGCGGGTGCACCACCACGGCGATGCCGTTGGCGTCGTGCAGCTGGCCGCGGTAGTCGTCGAAGGTCTGGATGTACTCGTGGCCGGACGGCAGCAGCTTGTCGAAGCCGGCGGAGATGCGCAGCTTCGAGGCCTCCCAGCCCATCACCAGCGTCAGCGCGGCGAACACCGCCAGCACCGCGCCGCGCCGGCGGAACAGGAAGTCTTCGAGCCGGCGGACCAGCGCAGTCAGCATGGGCGCGTCTTCAGAAGTTGTACGAAACGGTGAAGCTGAGGAAGTCGCGGTCGCTGGTCTGGTTCTGCGTGCCGCCGCCCCAGAACCAGGTGTAGGCGATCGCCGAGGTGACGATGTTGTGCTTGTTGAAGTTCAGGGTGAAGGTCGCCGCCTTGGCGCCGCTCTGCCAGGGCAGGGCGTTCGGCGTGTTGCCCGTCACCCCCTGCGACCAGTCGACCTGCGGCAGCCAGTCGAAGCCCAGGTTCATCACGTTGGGATAGGTGATCTGGGTCTCGAAGGTGTAGCCGGCCGAGAACTTGTCCGGCAGGGCATAGGCCGGCAGCGACCAGGGAATGCCGCCCAGCGGCGCCAGGCCCGGATAGTAGGTGGCGCCGATTTCGCCGAGGAAGTAACCCTCGCTGGCGCCGAGGTTGCCGAGCAGGTAGCTGCCCAGGCCGGTGGTCGGCGACAACACCTGCAGGAACGACTGCTGCAGCTGGATCTTGGACTGGTCGACCCAGCCGCGGCAGTACTTGCCGGCCGCTTCGCCGCCGCCGTTGACGCAGGCGTAGGGCGCGCTCTTGGGGTCGGCGCCGCTGGGCACTGAAGGGTCGATCGCCACCGGGTCGCGCGGCCGCCAGGACACTTCGCCGCCCAGGGCCCAGTCGCCGACGTTGGTGTTGTACGACACGCCATAGAGGTTGATGCCGCTCGGATACTCGATCTTGTAGGCGGCGGCCACCGGGTTGTCCGCGGCGTACTGCGGCTGCACGGTGTAAGTGATGAACGGAATCTTGGAGTTGAGCCGCTCGTAGTAGAAGCCGAACGAGGCGTCGACCCACTCCGGGCGGTAGCGGAGCGACGCGCCGTACTGGCCGTGGTTGCTGCCGCCGGTGTCGCCCGCCTGCGGAATGGCGGTGCCGCTGTTGAAGGCGGCGTTGACCAGCGCGGTGGCGATGAGGTTGGAGGCCGCCTCGCCGCCGACGAAGCCGGGATTGGTGAAGCCGGCGATCAGGCGCGGCTGCATTGCCGCGGCGGTGCGCATCTGCTGGCCGCTGAGGCGCGTGCCGCCGGGATCGCCCGCCGTGCCGGCCGGCGCCGGCCGGATCGCGCCGATCGCCAGCAGCGGCTGCGCCAGCTGGTTGGCGGCGAGGCCGGCGTTGATCACCGAGGTCGGGATGAAGATGTTCTGGTCGTTGCCCTTGCCGGCCGGGTCGGCGCTGGAGAAATAGGTGCCGGTGGGGTCGAGCTGGAAGCCGTTCCACTTCCACTGGTAGTAGGCCTCGGCGCTCCAGTTGCCGATCAGGTCGGTGTTGAGCGAGACCATCGGCGCCGGGCGCAGGATCTCCTTCACCTGGGCGCCGGCGACGTGGTAGCGGCGCACGTCGATGGCGTTGATCGAGTTGATGCCGCCGAGCACGAAGATGTCCTCGCCCCAGCTCAGCACCTGGTAACCGACGCGCAGGCGCGCGCTGCGGTCGAGCCACTCGAAGTTCTTGTTGAGGTAGGCGTCGAGCGGCTGGAAGTTGTAGACCGAGAAGCGGCGCGCCTCGGGGTCGAGCGGGGTGCGCTCGGTCTGGCCGATGCGCCAGTCGTAGAGCTCGGAGACGCGGCCGAAGAAGCTCAGGTCCCAGGGCATCTTCAGCTGCAACTCGTGGGTGCCCTTGACCACCATCGAGAACAGGTCCCACTTGTTGTAATTGAGGTCGCCGTCGTCGGCGTTGAGGAAGTAGGCGTCCTGCGAGGCCTCGGGCAGCTCGGCGGTGGTCGCGGCGCAGCCGCCGTTGTCCTGGGAGATCAGCGTGCAGTTGCGGCTCTGCGTGCGCATCTGCACGCCGTAGGACAGGGTCGAGTCGAAGGCGCCGCTGAAGCCGCCGCCGAGATCGAACTTGAACGCCGACGCCGGCAGCGCGGTGCCGGCCAGCAGGCCCGCCGCGGCGCCGCAGGCCAGCCGCCGGCACAGGGCGCGGTCCTGCTTCTTGTCGTTCTGCATCACAACCCCCTTTGTACTGCTGTTCATGCGGATCGGCGCCCGTCCCGCGGGCGTTGGTTTTCCCTTGAGCCGATCGTCTTTTTGCGCGCCTCAGCGCGCGCCCTGGCGGCGCAGGTAGTCCTCGGTGAACATGTCGGGCTTGAGGCGCCCTTCCTTGCCGGCCAGCCAGTCGGTCTCCTTCTGGCCGATGGTGAAGATGTCGCCCCAGTAGCGGCCGCTGGGCAGGTCGTAGCTGACGTAGTCCTCGGAGGCGTCGCAGGCGCCGATTTCCCAGATCGGGGTGACGCTGCCTTCCTGCACGCGCTGGATCTTGTTCTGCGCGTCGTACATGTCGACGACGATGATGCTCCAGGTGTCCTCGTCGAAGTAGAAGACCCGGTGCGGGCTGGAATGGCGCTGGCCGGGGCGCACGTCGGCTTCCACCTTCCACACGCGGTGCAGCTCGTAGCGGCGCGCGTCGGGGTTGAGGTGGTCGGGCAGGAACAGGGTCTTGTCGTTGAAGCGGGTGCCGTCGCGCAGCGCGAAGCTGTTGTAGGGGATGTACATCTCCTGCTTGCCGACCAGCTTGTAGGTGTAGCGGTCGAGCATGCCGTTATACATCCAGGCCTGGTCGACGTAGTAGGTGTTTTCCAGGCCGATCAGCGGCGCGTCGTAGGCGTAGGTGGACAGGCGGCGCACCCGGCGCTGGCCGGGAAAGTACTGCCAGCCCTCGTTGAGCTTCTGCAGGTAATAGACGCCGGCCTGCAAGGTGCCGGCCAGGGCCGCGGGGGCGGTGGTCTCCTGGAAGAAATAGAACTCCACGCCGTTGGCGTCGGCGATGCTCTTGGTGGTCGGCGCCTGGAACGGCACCAGGTACTTGGCGATGTACTCGATCTTGGTGAAGTCCGAGCCGCCCTTGGACGGCGACAGCAGCGTGTAGTTCGGCTCGATGCGGCCCTGGCCTTCGTAGCGCAGCTTGTGGTTCCACATCGCCTCGACCCCGCTTTGCGGAATCGGGAAGGGGAAGCCGGAGCCGGTGGCGCTGGCCAGCTCGAAGCCGTCGCCGGCGATGGCCGCGATCTTGGCGTTCTCCTTGGTGCGCTGGTAGACCAGGTCGGGGTAGCCGCAGGAGCGGTGCGTCGGGTAGACGTCCATGCGGTAGCCCTTGATGCTCTTGAGCAGTTCCAGCTGGCCGGCGCTGAGCCGGTTCTTGTACTGGTCGGCGTTGGCGGCGGTGATCGAGAGCAGCGGCTTCTCGGCGGCATAGGGGTCGGGGCGCACCTTGCCCGGCGCCCAGCCGGCCGGAGCCGTCATTTCGCCGCCCTTCCACGCCGGGATGCTGCCGTCCTTGTTGCCGGCCTTCTCGGCGCCGACCGGCGTCAGCTCCTGGCCCAGGTGCGCGATCTGCGCCTCGCTCGCCGCGGCCAGCGCCGCGCCGCTGAACAGGGCGGCCGCGGCCGCCAGGCACCACTGTGTGGACTTCAGCATCTTCGACTCCGGTATGGGCGCGGACGCGCCGCCTTCTCAGGCCATGGGAAAACTATCCCCGATCACTTCTCGCCCATCTTGACATCTGGCGCCAGCGGCCGCGCCCGGGGAAGCATGAAGCGGCCGTCAGGAAATGTCGTAGCTCGCCATCACCAGGTATTCGACCAGTTTCTGCGGCAGCACCTTGCGCAGGCCGATGGTGAAGGTCTGGGCGAAGCCGCCGACCTTGTAGCGCGGCCGCGGCGAGCGGGTGCCGATCAGTCGCTCCAGCAGGCGTGCCACCTGCAGCGGATCGGCGCCGTGGCTTTCGTCCTTCTCCATCGTCGCCAGGGCCCGCGCGAAGCGCCCGGCGTAGGGGCTGCCGTCCTGCGCCGCCGCCACCTTGCGCCGCTGCGCGGTGAAGCCGGTGCGGAAATCGCCCGGCTCGATCAGCACCGCCCGCACGCCGTGCGGGCGCAGCTCCATGCGCAGCGCCTCGGTGGCGCCCTCCAGCGCGAACTTGCTGGCGCTGTACAGGCCCTGGAACGGCAGGCCGACGAGGCCGCCGAGCGAACTGACGTTGGCGATCAGCCCGGCGCCGCGCGCGCGCATCGACGGCAGCACGGCGCGGCAGACGCGCAGCGCGCCGAAGAAATTGGTCTCGAACTGCTGCTTCGCCTCCTCGATGCTGGTGTCCTCCACCGCGCCGGCGATGCCGTCGCCGGCGTTGTTCAGGACCACGTCGATGCGGCCCTCCTGCGCCAGGACCAGTTCGACGGCGCGGCGCACCGACTCGTCCGAGGTCACGTCCATGCCGATCATGCGGAATCCGGCGCTGCCGTCGCCGGATTCCGGCGCGCGGCGGCTGGTGCCGTAGACGCGGAAGCCGCGGCCATGCAGGTACTCGGCGCAGCAGCGGCCGATGCCGGAGGAGGCGCCGGTGATCAGCACCACCGGGGCGGTGGATGCCGCGCCGCCGGCCGCTGCGCCCGGGCGGGAGTGGAAGGCGCCGTCGTCGTGCATGTCGCGCGGACCGGAAGGGGCGTGCGTCATGAGCAGGCGACTTTGCGGAATTCGATCGGGCTGACCCCGGCCCAGCGGCGGAAGGCGCGGCTGAAGGCGCTCAGCTCCGAGTAGCCGAGCAGGTAGCCGATCTCGGTCAGCGACAGGTGGTCCTGGCGCAGATAGCGCTGCGACAGTTCGAAGCGCATGCCCTCGACCAGCTCGTTGAAGGTGGCGCCGCAGTCGCCGAGGCGGCGCTGCAGCGTGCGCTCGCTCAGGTCGAGGGCGGCGGCCACCGCCTCGATCGAGACCGAGCCGGCGCGCAGGCGGCGCAGGATCTGCTGGCGCACGCGCGCCAGCAGGTCGTCGCCTGGCGTGGCGGCCGGGCACTGCGCCTCGGCCAGGTCCAGGGCCTGGGCCAGGCGGCCGAAGTCGGCGCCGTTGATGCGCATGGCCAGCAGCTCGCGCGGCGCGACGATGGCGTTGCGCGGCTGCGAGAAGTATACCGGCGCGCCGAACACGCGGCGGTGCTCGCTGCTGTCGCGCGGCTCGGGGTGCTCGAAATACACGGCGGCCGGCGTCCAGGCGCGGTTGCCGACCAGGGCGCGGGTGAAATTCAGCATCTTGGCGATGGACAGCTCGGCGTCCTGGCGGTAGTCGAGCACGCCGGCGTCGCGGATCGAGTAGGCGACCACGGCGTTGCGGCCCTCGATGCCGAGCTCGAGCTGGGCGCCTTCCTGGTGCAGCGCGAAATAGCGCGAGACATTGGTGACGGCGCCGGCTACGTCCGGCGCGTTGACGATGGCCTCGGCCAGCGGGCCGAAGCTGTCGAGGCCGTGGCCGCAGCCCAGGCGCAGGCCGATGTTGTCGTCTCCCGACAGGCGCGCCGCCTCCTCCAGCAGGGCGACGAAGCGGCGCACCGGCAGGCGTCCCTCGGGATCGGCGATGCACCGCGGCTCGACGCCGGCGGCGGCGCAGACCCGGGCCAGGCCGATGCCGCGGCGCGCCAGCAGCGGCTCCAGGCCGCGCAGCGAGGCGCAGCGCATGGTGGCCTCGCGCGGTGCCGGGTGGTGGGCTTGCTGCATGATTCCTCCTCGTGGGCGCTGGTCCTGTGGCGGGACTCTCTTCGCATTTACTGTGCCGACTGGACGGTAAAGTAATTCACCGTGCCGGGGCTGTCACCGGGGCGGTATATTTTTCCTATCGGCGGGGCCGCGGCAGGGGCGGGGATGTCGTCCCCTGTCAAGCGCGGCCGGCCGCCGCAATGCTTAGATGGCTCATGATCAAAGCCACGGCAGCCGGATGAAGGACGACAGTCGCCAGATGCGGGCGCTGCGCGACGCGGCCGCGGCTTCCGCCGACCAGCCAGTACAGTATTCCAGCCGGGGGCGCAGGGACACGATGTCGAAGACGGTGAAGCCATCCCTCAAGACCCGGGGGCGCCCCAGCTCGCGCGAGGCGATGCTCGACGCGGCCCAGGAGGTGGTGCTGGAGGGCGGCGCCGGCAGGCTCACCCTGGACGCGGTGGCCAAGCGTGCCGGGGTCAGCAAGGGCGGGGTGATGTACAACTTCCCGACCAAGGAGGCCCTGCTCAAGGCCATGGTCGAGCGCCTGGTCGAGCACAACCGCCACGCCCACGCCCGGCTCACCGCCGGGCTGCCGGACCGGCCGGGCCGCAGCCTCAAGGCCTACGTGATGAATTCGGCCCAGGCCCTGGACGTCGACGACAAGGTCAGCGGCGCCCTGCTGGCCGCGCTGAACAGCGATCCGGCGCTGCTGGCGCCGGTGGCCGAGTATTTCCACGCCCGTTTCGCCAAGCTGGCGGCCGACGTGCCGTTCGAGCGCGCCGCCCTGGTTTATCTGGCCACCGAGGGCCTGTGGACCCAGGAGCTGCTGCAGCTTTCGCCGTTCACGCCGCGCCAGCGCGCGCAGCTGGTGCGCGCGCTGGTGCGCATGGCCGAGCATGGCCTCGAGGCCGAGGCGCCGGCCGCGCCGACCCGTACCCGCAAGACCAAGGAAAGTCCGAAGCCATGAACCGAACCATGCGTCTCAACCGCGGCCTTCTGCTCGGCCTGGGCCTGCTGCTGGCCGGCTGCGGCAACGGCAACGGCGGTGGCGGCAGCGCCGCCGCGCCGCAGGCGGCCGCCAGCCCGCCGCCGGCCAGTCCGGCGGTGCAGAAGATCTACGGCAGCACCTGCCACAGCTGCCACGGCGTGCCGGCCTCGGGCGCGCCCCAGGCCGGCGATGCGAAGGCCTGGGCGCCGCGCATCGCCCAGGGCAAGGACGTGGTGCTGGGCCACGTCATCAACGGCTACAAGGGCATGCCGCCGATGGGCCTGTGCATGCAGTGCTCGGAGGACGACTTCGTCGCCGTCACCGAGTGGATGTCCGGCGGCAAGCTCAAGTAGGGCGCGATATGAGCCTGACCCGCAGAGAGCTGATGAAGCAGGCCGGCGCGCTGGGCCTGCTGGGCGGCGGCATCGGCCGCCTCGCCCGCGCCGGCGAGCGCCTGATCCCCTGGCACAACTGGTCGGGAGCGCAGGTCTGCATTCCCGCCGCGCGCCTGGCGCCGAACGACGAGGGCGAACTGGCCGGCATGCTCAAGGCCGCCAAGGGCCCGGTGCGCGCCGTCGGCTCGGGCCACTCCTTCAGCGCCCTGGTCCCGACCGACGGCACGCTGCTGTCCCTGTCCAACATGAGCGGCATGATCGGCAGCGACGCTTCGCGCCTGCAGTCCGAGTTCTGGGCCGGCACCCGCGTCGCCGACATGGGCGAGCCGCTGCGCCAGGCCGGCCTGGCCATGCCGAACATGGCCGACATCGACTACCAGACCATCGCCGGCGCCATCGCCACCTCGACCCACGGCACCGGGCCGAAATTCGGCTCCTACTCCACCCAGGTCGCCGGCCTGCGCCTGGTCACGGCGGGCGGCGAAGTGCTGGATCTGGACGCGCAGCACCAGCCGGAGCTGTTCAACGCCGCGCGCGTCTCGCTCGGGGCGCTCGGCGTCGTCACCCGGGTGCGCCTGCAGAACCGCAAGGCCTTCCGCCTTCACCAGAAGCAGTGGGTGCAGAAGACCGAGGAGCTGCTCGAGGACATCGACAGGCTGATCCGGGAGAACGACCACTTCGAGTTCAACGCCATCATCCATTCCGACGTGGCGGTGGCACAGGCCCAGAACGAGACCACCGAAACGGCCACCCTGGCCAAGGCGGGCGGCGGCGACGGCGACGCGCTCGGCAAGCTGGCGGCGGTCGATACGTACCT
>DASRFD010000059.1:0-74028 GCA_035651715.1 Nevskia sp. | reverse complement strand
GAACCGGGCCGTGTTACGGCGCAAAATCGGAGGGAACGTGCCGGCCGCAGGGGGGGTCGCAACTATAGTGGGTGCGCCAACTGGTTCGGCCGCCCCTCAGTCATGGAGGACGTCATGAAGAGAGTTTTGCTGGCCTCGGCTTTCACGCTTGCGGTGTCGCCGGCCTTCGCCGCGGGTTCTCCGCCGGCGGGTCTGTCGGCGCTGAACCTGCCCCCCTCGGCCTCGGCGGCACTGTCGTCGCTGCAGCCGGGCGCGGCGTCGCAGCCGCCCGCCCTGCCGCTGGCGCCCGTGGTGGTGGACCTGGGCGCGAGCACCCCGGGCCTGGGTTCGCCGTTCCACTTCGCACCCCCGACGAGTGAGCTGCCTGGCCTCGCCGATCTCACCACTTATGCCGACAACACCGGCACCGGCGGCCGTTTCAACGGCGATGTGGAAGTCGACACCTTCGGCCAGAAGTCATACCCGACGGTGAACGTCTACGGCCTGGCCTTCACCGATCCGCCCAAGCATCCGCTGCATCTGGTCGGCAATCTCGCCGGCATCCCGGTCGATCAGCGCTTCGACGCGCCTCAGTAAGCGGGAGCTTAATAGCCTGCCGGCGCCGGCTCGTAGTAGGCCGGCGCGGCAGGCGCATAAGAGCGGTACACCACGCGCGGCGGGGCATAGTAGGCGGGAGGAGGCGGAGCGTAATAGACCGGCGCCGGAGTAGGGTAGTACACCCGCGGCGGCGGCGCGTAATAGACCGGCTGCGGCGGGTAGTATGCTGCCGGCGGCCCATAGTAGGCCGGGCCGCCGTAGTAGCCGTCGGCGGCGACGAAAGGCGCGGTGGCCACCGTCGCCGCCGCGCCAATGATGGCCGCGCCGGCGATGAAGGGCAGGGCGATCAGGCCGCCGACCAGTCCGGGACCGCCGTGATGATGGTAGTAGCGCCCGCCGCCGTGATAGCCGCCATGGAAGCCATGGGCTTCCGTCACGTTGGGCAGGGCCAGCGCCAATGCCAGCGCCGCGCAGCCGACGATCCGCTTCATGCTTGTCTCCCATGCCCCCAATGGGCAGCGTTCAGCGCTTATACACCATTGCCGCTGAACGCAAGGTGAACTCCCAGGGCTGCCGGCTCGAAACGGCCGTGGACGCGCCGTGCGGCCGCGCCGGGTGGCCCGGCGCGGCGCGGTTTGCGCAAAGTCCGGCGGTCAGGGGTGGTTGAGCAGCCAGTTGTGAAAGAACACGCCGTAGCCGTCGGTGGGCGTGCCGTTGACGTCCTTGATCAGCACGTCGTCGGCCTCGCCCCAGGCGTCCCAGGCCCAGCCGATCACGCTGACGCTGTTGCGGTCCGCGAACGCGGTGACGGTGGACACCAGCGGCGCGCCGGTGGTGCCCGGGCTGTCGTGGTCGCCGGTTTCGGTGGCGATGACCGGGAAGCCGGCGGCGCGGATCGCCTGCACCTCGCTCCAGATCTGCGGCGCGCAGTTGGGCTGGGCATAGGCGGCGCTGCCGAGCGCGGCGTTGTAGGTCGGGTAGGCGTGCCAGGTCGCGCCCATCTGGCCGGCCGGGTCGGAGGGACGGTTCGCCAGCCAGCCGCTCAGGTCCTCGGTGTACTGCACCGCGCCGACCAGCACGACGTTGTTGGCGCCGGTGGCGCGCACGGCGTTGATCATCTGCTGGTAGCTGGCGATCGCCCAGGGGTGCTTGACGTCGCTCCAGGCGCCGGTGTTGTCGGTGGCGGGATAGCCGCTGAAGGAGCCGCCGGTGCCGTGCATCAGGTACTGCCAGGCGTTGCCGGTGAACTCGAAGTCCAGGAAGGGCTCGTTGAACAGCTCGAACATCACCGCGGGGTTGTTCTTGTACAAGGTGGCGACGCTGGTCCAGAAGGCCAGCGAATGGTCGGCGTCCGCCATCTGCGTCTGCAGCATCGGGCAGGCGGTGCCGGGCGCCGTCCAGTGCAGGTCCAGGATGACGTAGAGGCCGTTGGCGATGGCCTGCGACACCTGGGTCTGCACCGCGGACTTGTAGTTGTGGCCGGGGTCGGGGTTATGCAGGCCGCCGGAGAGGTCGGTGCAGGTGTAGCCGAGCCAGGACGCCTCGTTGAGCGGGATGCGCACGACGTTGGCGCGCCAGGCCTTGATGGCCGACCACTTCGGGCCGCCGGCCTGTCCGGCCTGGGCGCCGGAAGGATCGGCCGGATCCCAGCCCTGCACCGCCACCGACTCGAAGCCGCTGAAGTTGACGCCGCGCAGCTGCACCGTCCTGCCGCTGCCGTCGACGAACTGGTTGCCCTGCACGCGGATGGCGAGCGCGGAGGTCGCCACCGGCGGCGGCGGCGCGACCGGGGGGACGAACTTGAACGAGGCGGCGCTGGCGGTGGCATGGGCCGGATTGGACAGGCCGACGGTGCCGGTGGTGGCATCCGCCGGCACCGTGACGGTGGCCTGCGTGTCGCTGAGCACCTTCAGCACGGCGCCGCGGCTGGCGCCGACCGAGGCCGCGGTGGAGCCGGTGAAGCCCTTGCCGGTGACGCTGATCACCGTGCCGGCCGGACCGCTGGCCGGCGAGAAGGCGCTGATGGTCTGCTGCGGATAGGACGCCGCCTGCACGGTGAAGGCGATCGGCGTGAACGAGGCATTGACGCCGTTGAGGATGCCGATGGCGCCGGTGGTGGCGTCGGCCGGAATCGTCACCAGCACCTGGCCGTCGTTCACCACCCGCAGGGTGCCGTCGTGCGCCGCGCCGACCCAGGCGGCATTGAGGCCGGTGAAGCCCGAGCCGTTGATGGTGACCACGGTGCCGGGCGCGCCGGAGACCGGCGAGAACGACATGATGTAAGGCTGCAGCGCGGCGAAGGCGTGCAGGGGCCAGTAGCCGGCCAGCAGGGCCAGCAGCAAGATGCGCTTCATTGGGTGAATCCCCCTTCAAAATCCGGCGCGTGGACCGGAACAAAACCGCTTCCTACGCCACTCCCTGGCGTGCAGTGCGCAAGGCATCCCGCCTCGCGCCCGTCTGAGAGCCCATCCTGCATGCCGGATGGACCGTTGCGTCCCTGCCCGGGAAGTTTTGCTTCTGGGGAAAACGCCTCATGTCGCCAAATGGCGACAGCCGCACCGACCAGATCGCATCGGGGGACCCGATGAAATGCGAATTGGGAGACGGCGGAGGTTAAGCGTCGCCGAGCGGCGGCGCCGGCGCGCTCAACGGCCCGGCGCGCGGAGCATCAGGCGGCAGAGTCCAGGTACTCGCCCAAGCCCTGCGCCAGGGCGTTGAACACCAGGCGGCAGCGCCGGTTGTTGCGCAGGTCGCCGTGCATGGCCAGCCAGACCGGCAGCTTCAGGCGCAACACCGTCGGCAGCACCCGCACCAGGCCGGAGCGCACGCCCAGCGGCACCTGGCAGATGCCGATGCCACAGCCGGCGCGCAGCGTGGCCAGCTGGGCCAGATCGTTGTCGGTGCGCAGCGAGAACATGTCCCGGCTCAGCGGAAAGCCCTTGGCGCGGACCTCGCGGATGAAGGCGCTCTCGTGGTCGAAGCCGATCACCTGGTGGCCGGCAAGGTCCTCCAGCGTGGCCGGCGTGCCGCGCCGTTCCAGGTACTGCGGATGCGCGTGCAGGCCCAGGTCCACCTCGCCGATGCGCCGCGCCAGCAGTGCGCCCTGGGTCGGCCGCACCATGCGCACGGCGATGTCCGATTCGCGGCGCAGCAGGTCCTCGACGCGGTTGGACAAGGCCAGCTCGATCACCAGCCCGCCATGGCGCTGCTGCAGCGGCGCCAGGATGGCCGGCAGCACCTCGGCGCCGACCACCTCGCTGGCGGTGATGCGCACCGTGCCGCGCAGCTCCTCGCCGTGGCCCGAGGCCGAGCGGCGCAGCGCGGCGGCGGCGGCTTCCATCGCCTCGGCATCGGGGCGCAGACCCAGCGCCGCCTCGGTCGGGGCCAGGCCGTGCAGCGAGCGGGTGAACAGCGGCAGGCCCAGCGCCTGCTCCAGCGCCTCGATGTGGCGGCCGACGGTGGGCTGGGTCAGGCCCAGCGCGCGCGCCGCCGCCGACAGCGAGCCGCCGCGCAGCACGGCCAGGAAGCTGCGGTACAGGTCCCAGCTCGGTGCGACGTTTTCTCCCATACGCAAATGTATGGCCAGACCCCGCCCCTGCACAATTCCTCCAGAGGCCAAGGGGTGCTTGCTCAACCCCTGTCGCGGCAAGGCGGCGGATCACGCCAGCGCGGCGCGGGCGCCGGATGCGCCGCTGGTCCGCGCCATGGGCGCCGTTCGTCGCCGCAGCCCAAAAGACCGGCGGGGATCCTGCCGCTAGGCGGCTCGGCGGTACCGTACCGCGCAGAACTCCGGCGTCTTCTCATCACTCACACCGCAACGGGGCGGCATCGCAACTCATGAAAAATCTGAAGGTAGGGCAGCGGCTCGCGCTGGGATTCGGGCTGCTGCTGGCGCTCGGTGGGCTGATCCTGGCGATCGGCCTGTATTCCCAGAGCATGCTGGACCGCACGGCCGTGCAGCTCCAGGGCCGGGGCCACCAGACGGCGCTGGCCGAGAACCTGCTGAGCAACAACCTCGAACAGCTGGCGCGCGTCGAGCGCATGCTGCTGGTGGCGGACGACAAGGCCGAGGTCAAGCAGCTCAAGGCCGAGATCACGGCGACGCGGGATGCCAACCAGGCCATGGTCGCCGAGCTGACCCGTCTGGTGGACACCGACGACGGCAGGCGCCTGCTCGCCCTGGTGCAGGACAAGCGCAAGGCCTGGCTGGACGAGCGCAACGAATTCATCGCCGCCCTCGAAGGCGGGCGCGTCAAGGGCATGGAAAGCTATTTCTTTTCCACCGTGCTGCCGCTGGAGGAAGCCTATAACCAGACGCTGCGCGATCTGGAGCAATATCAGAAGGACAGCAGCGAGCAGGCCCTGGCGATGGCGGAGAGGCAGTCGGGCCGGCTGCGCCGCATTCGCATCGGCGTGGCGGCGCTGGCGCTGCTGACCGGGGTGGTCTCGGCGCTGCTGCTGGCGCGCAGCATCGTCCTGCCGCTGCGCCGCGCGGTGAGCGTCGCCGAGGCGGTAGCCGGCGGCAAGCTCGACAACGTCATCGACAGCCGCGGCCGCGACGAACTGGCGGCCCTGCTGGCGGCGCTGCGCAGCATGCAGGACAACCTGCGCGCCCGCATCGAGGCCGCAGCGTTCACCGCCAACGAAAACCTGAGGGTGCGCAATGCGCTCGACGGCGTCACCGCCAACGTGATGATCGCCGACAACGAGCGGCGCATCATCTACATGAACCAGGCGGTGCGCGACATGCTGTCCAACGCCGAGGCCGACATCCGCACCGAGTTGCCGGATTTCAATGCGGCGGGGCTGATGGGCACGAGCATCGACGCCCTGCACAAGAAGCCGGAGCACCAGGCGCGCCTGCTGGCCGAGCTGAAGGACACCTTCCGCGCCCAGATCCTGCTCGGCGGGCGCACCTTCGGGCTGGTGGCGACGCCGATCATCAACCAGCAGAACGTGCGCCTGGGCACCGCGGTGGAATGGCTCGACCGCACGTTGGAGGTGGCCACCGAGCAGGAAGTGGCCGGCCTGGTGGAGGCTGCGGTGCACGGCGACCTCAGCGGCCGCCTGCCGCTGGAGCGCAAGAGCGGCTTCTTCCTGCAGCTCGCTTCCGGCCTCAACCAGATGCTCGACAACAACGAGCGCGTCATCGCCGACGCGGTGCGGGTGCTCGGCGCCCTGTCGCAGGGCAACCTGACCCAGCGCATCTCGGCGGAATATACCGGCCTGTTCGGCGCGCTCAAGGCGCACAGCAATTCGACGGTCGACAACCTGCAGCAGCTGGTGGGCCGGATCAAGCAGTCCAGCCAGTCGATCAATTGCGGCGCGCGCGAGATCGCCTCCGGCAACGGCGACCTGTCGGGCCGCACCGAGCAGCAGGCCGCCTCGCTGGAGGAGACCGCGTCCTCGATGGAGGAGCTGACCAGCACCGTCAAGCAGAACGCCGAGAACGCCCGCCAGGCCAACCAGCTGGCGATCGGCGCCAGCGACATTGCCGGCCGCGGCGGCGCGGCGGTGGCCCAGGTGGTGGCGACCATGCGCGCCATCAACGATTCCAGCCGCAAGATCGTCGACATCATCGGCGTCATCGACGGCATCGCCTTCCAGACCAACATCCTGGCGCTGAATGCCGCGGTGGAGGCCGCGCGCGCCGGCGAGCAGGGTCGCGGCTTCGCCGTCGTGGCGGCCGAGGTGCGCAACCTGGCGCAGCGGTCCGCCGCGGCGGCCAAGGAGATCAAGTCCCTGATCAACGATTCGGTGGAGAAGGTCGGTACCGGCACCACCCTGGTCGAGCAGGCCGGCAGGACCATGGACGAGATCGTCACCAGCGTGAAGCGCGTCACCGACTTCATGGGCGAGATCACCGCGGCCTCGCTGGAGCAGAGCAGCGGCATCGAGCAGATCGACAAGGCGGTGAGCCAGATGGACGAGACCACGCAGCAGAACGCCGCGTTGGTCGAGCAGCTCTCCGCCGCCGCCCGCTCGCTGGAGGAGCAGGCCGAGGGCCTGGTGGCGGCGGTCGACCGCTTCGTGCTCGACGAAGAGCAGGCGGCGCAAGGCCCGGCGGCGGGGGAGAAGCCTGCGGCGGTGGCGCCGGCGCGGCCGCCGCTACGCGAAGCGGCGGCGCCCAAGCCCCGCGCCGCACGGCGCGGCCTCAGCCTGGCCAAGGCCGCCGGCGATGCCTGGAGCGAATTCTGAATGGCGTAGCCTACAATACAAAAATGTATAGCCGATCAACGTATTTAGATAATTCCAAATAGGCGCGGCGCCGCCGACAATGCCGCACCCCGAAAGGAGAAGCGGCAATGGACACGGCAAAGACGGCTTTGGTGGTGGGCGCCAATGGCGGCATCGGCGGCGCCATGGTGGCAGCGCTGCGGCGCCACGGCTGGCAGGTGCGCGCGCTGGCGCGCAAGCCGCCGGCGGCGGCGCCGGAGCCAGGCGCGGTGGTCTGGATCGCCGGCGACGCGATGAATGCCGCGGACCTGCGCCGTGCGGCCGCAGGCTGCGCAGTGCTGGTCCACGCGGTCAACCCGCCGGGCTACCGCGACTGGGACAAGCTGGTGCTGCCGATGCTGGAGAACAGCATCGCCGCGGCGGGCGCCGCCGGCGCCCGTTTGCTGCTGCCCGGCACCATCTACAACTATGGACCCGAAGCCTTCCCGGTACTGGCCGAGTCCTCGCCGCAGCATCCGCGCACGCGCAAGGGCCGCATCCGCGTGCGGATGGAGCAGCGCCTGCGGCAGGCGGCGGGCGAGGGCGTGCGGGCGCTGGTGGTGCGGGCCGGCGATTTCTTCGGCCCGGGCGCGGGCAACAACTGGTTCGGCGGCGGCCTGCTCGGTGGCAAGCAGGTGGTCAAGGCCATCACTTATCCGGGACGGCGCGGCGTCGGCCACGCCTGGGCCTACCTGCCGGACGTGGCCGAGGCGATGGTGCGCCTGCTCGAGGCGGAGCAGCGGCTGGAGGATTTCGAGAGTGTCCACTTCGCCGGCCACTGGGACGCCGACGGCACGCAGATGGTCGAGGCGATCCGCCGCGTCAGTGGCCGGCCGCGCCTGCCGGTGCGCGCCTTCCCCTGGCCGCTGCTGCCGCTGCTGGCGCCCTTCAGCATCCTGCTGCGCGAGATGATGGAGATGCGCTACCTGTGGCGCGAGCCGTTGCGCCTGGATAACAGCCGCCTGCTGTCCCTGCTCGGCAGCGAGCCGCGCACGCCGCTGGAGCAGGCGGTGCGCGCCTCGCTCGCCGGGGTCAGCTTCGCCTGAGCTTCAGGGCGCCGCGCCGCGTCCGAGGTCGGCGTCGATGGCGCCGAGCACGCGGGCGGCGCGGCTGCGCGGGTCTTCGCCCGGCAGCGGCAGCACCGGCAGGTCCGGCGCGATGCCGGCGACCTCGTCGCTGCCGTCGGCGCGCAGCCGCACGCAGTTGGGGACATGGAAGCGCAGGCCGGAATGCGGCAGCTGCACCACCGCGTCGCTGTCGATGAAGCCGCAGCCGTCGCCCTCGCTGCGCGTGCCGACGATGCGCGCCACGCCGTTGTCGCGCAGCTCGGCGCTGAACAGCTCGGCGGAGGAGGCGGTCTTGCCGTCGACGAACACGTACACCGGGCCGGACCAGGCGCCTCGCAGTGCGTCGACGCGGGCGCCCCAGAAGGCGCTGGCCGCCGCCGCGGCGTCGTCCACCGCCCCGGGCGCGAGGTAGTCGAGCGCGCCGCTGGCGTGGCCGCCGTCGATCAGGCGGCTGCAGCCCTGCGGATTCCATGGCCGGCGCTCGCGCCAGACCCAGGACAGATCGCAATGCCGCGCCGGCAGCCCGGCCTTGCGCCGCTCGAAATCCGCCGCCGCCCGCTCGAGGATCTGCCGGGCCCCGGGGCCAAGCTGCGGATGGTCGCGCAGCGCCTGGTGCAGTCCGTCCAGCTCTTCCTTGAAGTAGGGCAGCGCCGAGGGATCGGCGCTCAGCAGCATCCGCGGCGCATGGACCTCGCGCGGCGTGAACAGGCGCGCCGACCAGTCGCCGGAATCGTTGCCGCCGCTGTTGCCGCCGACGTCGACCAGCACCGCCTTCACGCCTTCGGCCTGGAACCGCTTCAGCTGCGCCGCCAGGGTCTGCAGCCAGGCGTCCTGGATGCGATCGCGCAGCGCGTCCGTATCGAGCGGCTTGCCGCTTGCGCGCCAGGCCTCCCATTCGCCGATGCAGCCCGCCGGCGGCGCATCCTGCGGCCTGAAGCGAGGAATGCGCACAATGCCCAGGCGCCCGCCCGAAGGCAGGCCCACGGTGCCGGCGCGGAACACGCGACTGAGGCCGTCGGACTCCTGCGCCGAGCCGGCCAGGGCGTCGAAAGGCACCGAGTAGGCGACCGGGCGCACCGGCGCATAACCCAGGGCCGCGCAGCCGTCCGCCGCCCCGATCTGGTCCCACTCGGGCCTGGGCGGGGCGACGATGACGCCCGGAGCACCTGCCTCGAACCCGGGCAGGGCCTCCAGGTGGCCGTCGTGGAAGCTCGCGACGAAGGCCAGTATCGCAGCGGCAGCCTCCTCGTCGTCGCCCGCGCTCAGCAGCAGGCGCCGCGTGCGGCGGTCCAGGCGCGGCAGGTCGCGCCCGCCCTGCGGCGAGGCGAACCAGGCGAGGTTGGCGTAGGACTGCTGCAGCCCCTGCTTCAGCGCCGCGTAATCGTCCAGCCAGGCGCGGCGGTCGAACGCGGCCGGCGCCGCCGTGGCGTCCGCCGCCATCATGGTCAACCCGGCCAGTACCGCTGCGGCCCGGAGTATTTTGCGGTGCATGTCGATTCCCCGTGTCGCAGCTGGGATGCCGCTGCCTGCGGGCGGGTTTGAAGCCGGGCCGCGATGGAGTTTTTTCGCTATGCTGGGACCATGATCTCGAGTTACGCGATCCGCCTGGCCCGGTTCAGCGATGCCGTCTCCATCGCGCAGATGTCGCGCGACTATATCGAGCACGGGCTCGGCTGGGGCTGGACCGCGACGCGGGTATTGCGCAGCATCCGCGACCGTTCCACCAACGTCGCGGTGATCCACCAGGGCGGCAGCCTGCTGGCCTTCGGCATCATGCGCTACGACGAGCAGACCGCCCACCTGCTGCTGCTCGCCGTGCATCCGGCGCGCCGCCGCCGCGGCATGGCAGCGGCGCTGGTCGGCTGGCTGGAAGCGGTGGCCCGCACCGCCGGCATCGAGCGCATCCGCGTCGAAACGCGGGCCGGCAGCGACGCGGCGCGGGCCTTCTACCGCAGCCGCGGTTACGCCGAAACGGAACGCATCGCCGGCTACTACCGCGGCGTGGAAGACGCGATGCGCCTGGAAAAAAACCTGCACGCCGCGCCGAACTAGGGCCTGCGCTCAGCCCGCGGCGCGCGTCCTCAGCCTGGCCCGTCCCGCGGCGCCGTTGCGCAGGGCCCAGCGGAAACCCGGGGCGACGGCGCGTACGGCGGCGCGCAGCGCGGCGCGGCGCGCGGCGGAGCGCGGCTTGAGTTCCATCATCGCCCGGGCCCAGTCCGGCAGCAGGTCCTCGCCGGCGTGCAGGAACAGGCGGCCGAACGGCTCGATCGCGGCGTTCGGCGCGCGGGTGGCGAACAGGATGCGGTGCACTTCCCGGGCGCGATGATCGCAGGCAAGCTGCGGCCGCAGCGCCTGGAAGTACTGCTCGACCGCCGCCGCCGACTTGGGCACGGCGCGCGCCCCGAGCAGCTCCGCCACCACGGCGGTTTCGGCGTAGTAACGGTCCTGCTCGGCCGATCCCAGGCTGCGGGGGCCGTAGCGTTGCCAGGAGCGCAGGAAGCTGGAGTGCTCGGCCACGTGCACCCAGGTCAGCAGGTCGGGATCGCCGGCCGCGTAGGGACGACCGTCCTCGGCCGTGCCGACGACGCGGCGGTGGATGCCGCGCACCCGTTCGATCAGCACCTGCGCGTCGCGCCGGCCGGCGAAGGTGACGCCGCCGACGAAGGCCGAAGTGCGGCGCAGCCGGCCGAGGATGTCCTGGCGGAAATTGGAGTGGTCCCACACGCCGGCCAGGGCCAGGGGATGCAGGGCCTGCAGCAGCAGCGCGCTGACGCCGCCGGTGATCATCATGGCGAAGTCGGCGTGCACCCGCCAGCACACCGAGTCCGGCCCGAACAGCCCGGGGTCGCCGGGCGGCTCGAGAAAGTTCACGCGCGGCGCGCCGGCGCCGGAGGTGAGGCCGATCACCGCGGCCTCCATGCGCCGGCGCAAGGGCTCGGCGAAGCGGCTGCGTCCGCCCGGGAGGTAGGCGGGGCCGGCGTGCGGATTCTGCGGCGTGGCGGGGTCGGATCTCATCGCCGGCTATTGAAGCGCGCCGGCGCCGCACGGACAAGCGCCGTTGCGGCGCCGGCGTCCTCCGGGGCGGCCCGCGGGAAGCGGCGCCGACGGCGGCGCGGAAGTCAAAATTACCCGTCTGCGCCGGCGGCGCGCTGCGGCATACTGCGCGCATGAGCCGTCCGCCTTACAGCGCCCCGATCCCCTTCCTGACCTTGCCGAACTGGATCAAGGCGGCGGCGCACTGCGGCTTCAACATCGAGCCGATCTTCCGCGAGCAGGGCATCGCCACCGACCTGATCCATCTCGAAAGCACCACGGTGGTTCCGGCGCAGCTGCAGCAGGTGATGGCGGCCTGCGTGGCGCGGGCGCGCAATCACCACTATCCCTTCGTGCTCGGCGAGAGCTTCGCCTTCGAATACATGCCGGACATCGGCACCTTCCTCACCACCAGTTCCACCCTGCGCGATACCCTGCGCGTGTTCGACTGGGTGCGCGAGCTGATCAACCCGGGGCTCAACGTGCGCCTGGAAGTGCGCGGCGACGAGGCCTGGCTGATCCTGGAGCTGGAAGGCGGCGAGGCCGGGCCGCCGCTCGCGGCCTATTTCGCCGAGACCACCTTCGCCTCGATCTTCAAGTTCGGCCGCACCCTGCTCGGCGAGCGGGCGCAGTTCGCGCGGCTGTGCCTGCGCCACGCCGCGCCGCCCTACGCCGGCGAGTACCACAAGTATTTCGGCATCGAAATCCGCTTCGGCCAGCCCGAGCACGCGCTGGTGTTTCCGCGCGCCCTGCTCGACGTGCCGCTGGAGGGCGCCTTCCCGGCGCTGCACCGCCAGGCCGAGTACCGGGTGCAGCGCCAGCTGACCGGCCTGCCGAGGAGCGCGGCGAGCGACGGGATCGTCGCCATGATCGAACGCACCTTCGCCGAGCGGCCCGAGCTGCTGGGCCAGGGCATCGAACGCATGGCCGAGGCCCTGGGCCTGCACCACCGCACCCTGCAGCGGCGCCTGCAGGAGGCGGGGCAGGGCTATGCCGGGCTGCAGGCGCGGGCGCGCTTCCGCAAGGCGGCGGACTGGCTGCAGGACGAGTCGCTGAGCATCGAGGCGATCAGTGAGCGGCTCGGCTTTTCGGACCGGCGCAGCTTCACCCGCGCCTTCACGCGCTGGGCCGGCATGTCGCCGAGCGCTTTCCGCAGCAAACCGGGAAAGGTGCCGGTCTAAGCTTCGCGGCTGCGCCCGCCAGGCGTGCGGCGGTGCCGGCAAAGTCGGATCAGACAGAAAATAGCGGTTCAGGGGGAGACATGAGGAAGATGGTCGCGGCATTCCTGCTCGGTGCCACCGCGGCGCTTGCCGCCTGCGGCAGCTCCAGCCCGGTCAACGGCAACGGCGGCGACAGCGGCGCGGGCGGCACCACGCCGACCCCTCCGGGGCAGCTCGCGCTGAAGGCGGAGAACGTGCTGCCGCCCGGCCAGTCCGGCTTTTTCAGCGTCGCCGGAGAGGCCCTGGGCACGGTCACCGGCAACCCGGCCGATTTCGGCGCGCACGTCGACGACCAGCGGGCGCTGTACTGGGGCTTCGGCGCCAAGCCCGGCGCGCTGGGCGGCAAGCCGGGCTCGCCGGCTTCGCCGCTGTCCGGCGTGGAGATCTACCGCGACAGCTACGGCGTTCCCATCGTCTACGCCGGCAATGTGCATGACCTGTACTACGGCGTGGGCTACGCGGTGGCGCAGGACCGCCTGTTCCTGATGGACGCGGTGCGGCGCATGGGCGAGGGGCGCATGGGCGAGCTGACCGGCTGCGGCGCCATCCCCGCCGACATCCAGCAGCGCGTCCTGAGCTACAGCGACGACGAGTACAGCGCCTTCTTCAACCGCCTGAGCCAGGATGCCAGGGACGCGGTGCAGGGCTATGTCGACGGCGCCAACGCCTGGCGCAACGTGGTGCTGGGCGATCCGACCCAGCTGCCGGCCGAATACGGCCTGCTGACCACGCTGCCCGAGGCCTTCACCGTCAAGGACGTGCTGGCCGCGGGCGTCTACATCACCCGCTTCGTCGCCGCCGAAGGCGGCAACGAGTTCCGCAACATCCGCATGCTCAAGCTGCTGCAGCAACAGTACGGTTCGCCCGAGGAAGGCCTCAAGGCGTTCAAGGACCTGGTGTGGCTGGAGGATCCCAAGGCGATCACCACCATCCCGCGCGGCGACGGCACCTTCTCCAACCAGGCCGATGCGCCGGGCGGACGCGACGCGGTGCTGGCGCAGATGGCGCAATGGGCGGCCGGCCTGCCGGAGACCTTGTGGAAAGGCGACGGCACCGGCGACGCGGCCACGCCGCAGCCCTGCGCCCTGCTCGGTTCGATCCCGCTGCCGCTGGCGCGCGCCCCGGCCGGCGGCAAGTCCATCGCCGCCGGCCATGCGCCGCCGCATCGATTGACGCGGAAGGCCGCCGCGGTGCGCCAGGCGGTGCTCGGAGTGGTCGAGGCGCTGGAATACCTGCGCCGCCACCTGCACGGCGGCTCGCACGCCTACGCGCTGGGTCCCTCGCGCACCCGGGATCACGGCACCCTGCTGCTGAGCGGGCCGCAGCTCGGCTACAGCTACCCGACCTTGCTGGTCGAGTACGAGGTCCACGGCGGCGGCTACGACGCGCGCGGCGTGTCGGTGCCGCTGCTGCCGGTGGTGGGCATCGGCTACACCCCCGACATCGCCTGGGGCCTCACCACCGGCTACAGCAAGACCATCGACAGCTTCATCGAGACCATCTGCTCGACCGCGCAGCAGGCCGCCGGCACCTGCAAGGCCAACCAGTACCTGCACGACAACCAGTGGCAGGACATGAGCTGCCGCAGCGAGACCTTCAACTACCGCGCCGCGGCCGAAGGCGTCCCGGTGGGCCTGCCGGTGCTCAGCCAGAGCGGGCAGGTCTGCCGCACCGTGCACGGACCCATCGTGGCGCGCGACGACGCGGCCGGCATGGCGCGCAGCGTGCAGTACGCCATGTTCCAGCACGAGATCGACACCATCGAAGGCATCCGCCTGTGGAACAAGGCGCATTCCTTCGCCGATTTCCTCGCCGGGGCGAAGCTGGTCACCTGGAACGAGAACGTCACCGTCGCCACCCGCGACGGCCACATCGGCTACTTCCATCCCGGCCTGTTCCCGCAGCGGCCGGGCGGCAGCGACATGCGTTTCCCTTCGCCGGGCACCGGCGCCTTCGACCTCGGTCCCAACCTGCCGTTCGATTCGCTGCCGCACGACATCGATCCGCCGCAGGGCTACCTCGCCAACTGGAACACCAAGCCGGCGTTGGGCTGGCTCGACGGCGAGGGCCTGGGCGACACCTCGCGTCCCGGCGGTCCGGGCCAGCGCGTCACCACCATCCTCGACCTGCTCGGCACGCGCAGCGACTGGAGCTTCGGCGACCTGGCGGCGGTGGATCAGCGCGTCGGCACCACCGACCACCGCGCGCGCAGCTACCTGCCGGTGATCCAGGCTTTCCGCGGCAGCGCCGCGCCGAAGCTCGACGACACCGAGAAGGCCGCGCTGGACCTGATCATCGGCTGGGACCATGGCGCCTTCGGGCCCAACCTCGATCTCGGCAACCCCAACGCCACCGACGGCCCGGCGGCGACGGTGTTCGACGCCTACGTGGTGGCGCTGCGCGACGAGCTGTTTGCGCCACTGAAGAACCTGGTGGTGGACAGCACCACCGGCGAGACGGTGTACTCGCGCGAGTCCGGCGTCGGCAGCCACGTCTTCGACATGAGCGCGATGGACAACGTGGTGCTGCGGGTGCTCGATCCTTCGGGTTCCGGCCTGGCCCTCAATCGCGACTACAGCGGCGGCCGCGACCGCGACACGGTGATGCGGGCGGCGCTCGACACCGCGCTGCAAAGGCTGGCGGCGCAGTACAACGGCGGCGCGGCACTGACCCCGGCTGACCTGGCCAAGGCCCGTCGGGTCCATCCGCGCGGCCAGATCTGCTCCCTGTCCGGGGTCATCGGGCCGGGCTCGGACACGCTGCCGGGGCAGGCGTGCGTCACCATGCCTTACGAGGACCGCGGTTCCTGGGTGCACCGGGTGGGTTACGAGAAGATCCCGCAATAGGCGAACAAGGGCGGTTTAGTGCTTGATGCGACAGGGTTTTGCCCTGTCGTAAAATGTTCCCCGGCGTCGCCCCCGGTCATAGCCGGGTGGCGCCGGGCCGCCCTAGAGTGAGCTCAGGAAAAAAACCGGAGGAGCGGTCATGAGTGCCGACGGCAGCAGCCCCAAGCCCAGTCACTATTCCATCGTGCCGCGCCAGAACCTGGACTTCGGCCTGGATGGCGACATCCCCAGATACTGGCTCGGCGGCGACCCGTTCAAGACCCGCTTTTTCGACGCCATGTCCACGCTGTTCCCGGAGGGCGAGAAGTTCTTCATCACCTGCGTGCGCGACTACCGCGAGCGCATCACCGACCCGCAGCTGCAGCAGGAGGTCAGGGACTTCATGCGCCAGGAAGGCGCGCACGGCATGGTCCACACCCAGTTCAACAACCGCCTCAAGCAGCAGGGCATCCAGGTCGACAGGATCGAGGAACAGACCCGCAACATCCTCGCCCGCATCCGCCGCATCATGCCGCGCAGCTTCACCCTGGGGCAGACCGCCGCCGCCGAGCACATGACCGCGATCATGGCGCACAGCTTCTTCCATCGCCGCGAGGTGCTGGAGCACGCCGATCCGCGCATCCGGGCCATGTACGCCTGGCATGCGGTGGAGGAGATCGAGCACAAGGCGGTGGCGTTCGACGTGCTGACCAAGGTGGCCAGGGCCGGCTACTTCGTGCGCATCCTCACCATGCTGTACGTGTCGATGCTGTTCCCGCTGCACACCTTCCTGATCATGCGCCACATGCTCAAGGTGGACGGCTTCGGCTTCTTGCAGCGGGTGAAGATCTGGGCCAGGGGCCTGTGGTGGCTGTACCGCCCGGGCGGCCTGTACATGCCGGTGATCCCGCACTACCTGGCCTACTACGTTCCCGGTTACCACCCCTGGAAGGAAGGCAAGATGCAGGCCTACGAGCGCTGGGTGGAGGTATACGGCCGGAGCGGCGATCCCATCGCCGCCGGCAACGCCCTGCACGCCGCCGGAATCTGAGGCGGCGTTCGCGGGCGCCGGCCCGGCGCCCGTCACATCCGCTGCCGGCGGCGGCGTGTAAACTCGCGCCCAATCCATCCGTTTTCGCGCGGCGCGATGCCTCCTTTTTCCGCTACCCCGATCCGCGGTTTCCTGGCCCTGCTCTGCGTCGCCGCCGGCCTGCTGGCCGGCTGCGGCAAGACGGCCCCGCCGCGCGGCGGCGGTGGCGGCCCGGCCGGCGACGAGCTGGTGATCCTGGCCAGCAACGGCCTCAAGGACCTGGAATTCCTGCAAAGGCCGATGGAGGCCGCGGTCGGCCATCGCATCCGCTTCGACTACGCCGGCACCGTGGAGATGGCGGACCGCTTGCGCAACAGCGGCGCCACCGCCGCCGACTTCGCCTGGCCTGCCAGCGGCTTCTACCTGCACCTGAACGTGCCGCAGCGCATCTACGGCAGCGAGCGGATCATGCAGTCGCCGGTGGTGTTCGCGCTGAAGAAACCCCGCGCCGAGGACCTGGGCTGGGACAAGCGGGCGCCGACCTGGGACGAGATCGCCCATGTCGTGGCCCGCGATGAGCTGGCCCTGGGCATGACCAGCCCGGTGGTGTCCGACCTGGGGCTGGCGGCGCTGTTCTCGGCTGGCCTGGCGACCGCCAGGGAGGCCCACCCGCGGCCTGAAGACCTGGACCTGCCCAAGCTCAAGCAGCTGTTCTCCGGCACCCGCGTGCTCGGCGGCAATCCGCACTGGCTGGCCGACATCTACGTCAAGCAGGAGAACCGCCTCGACGGCATGATCAACTACGAGGCGGTGGTGCTGAGCCTCAACGCCGCCGGCCAGATCAGCACGCCGCTGGAAGTGATCCACCCGCGCGACGGCGCCGTGGTCGCCGACTACCCGCTGATGCTGATCAACCCGGCGCGCAAGGCCGAGTACGAGAAGCTGGTCGCCTTCCTGCGCAGCGCCAGGATCCAGCAGGAGATCGTCACCCGGACCTGGCGGCGCCCGGTGGTGCAGGGCGTGCGCCTGCCGCGCGAGCTGGACGGCAAGGCTTTCAGGCCGCTGCCCGAGCCGGCCCAGCCGGCCCTGGTCGACGCCGTGCTGGACGCCTACCAGAGCCAGGTGCGCCTGCCGGCCCATTCCTATTTTGTGCTCGACGTGTCCGGCTCGATGGCGCAGGAACACCGCATGGACGAGCTGAAGGCGGCGCTGCACCTGCTGTCCGGGTCCGACCAGACCAGCCTGGCCGGGCGCTACGCCCGCTTCCTGCCGCGCGAGCGGGTGGACGTGACCACCTTCGACAGCCACATCGTCGACCATCTGGCGGTGGATTTCGCCGGTATGCCGGGCTACGACAAGACCCGCGAGCGCTTCGAGGACTTCGTCGACGGCCTGCAGCCGCGTGGCGGCACCGCCATCTACGATGCCCTGCGCGCCACCTACGAGCAGGCGCTGAAGGACCGCAAGGCCCCGCCCGGCTACTACCCCAGCATCGTGCTGATGACCGACGGCGAGAGCAGCAGCGGCAGCACGCTGGACCAGTTCCGCCAGTGGTACCAGAACCTGCCCGACACCGCCCAGGACATCCCGGTGTTCACCATCATGTTCGGCGACGCCGACATGGAGGAAATGAAGGCCCTGGCGGAGCTGACCGGCGGACGGGTGTTCGACGCCACCGGCACCAGCCTGAGCGCGGTATTCAAGGAAATCCGCGGCTACCAGTGAAGCAGCGGCGCTTGGCCGGTGATGGGGCGCCAGCGGCGTTGGCGCGACGCCGGAAGCCGGTTTTTTGCTTTTGCGGACAACGGATAACTGGTCACTGACGACTGCTTTTTGCGGTAAAGTGCGCGCCAATCGGCCGCAGCAAGCACCCCCTATCCAGGCCCAGGAACGGAACCAGGAAATGAGCGAAAACTACGACGTCATCGTCATCGGCGGAGGTCCCGCCGGTTATCCCACCGCCATCCGCGCCGCCCAGCTCGGCATGAAGACCCTGTGCATCGACAGCTGGGTCAACACCGACGGCACCAATTCCTTCGGCGGCACCTGCCTCAACGCCGGCTGCATTCCCTCCAAGGCCCTGCTGGAATCCTCCGAGCTGTACCACAAGGCGCAGCACGAGCTGGCCGTGCACGGCATCGGCGTGGGCAAGGTCGAGCTGGACCTGAAGAAGATGCAGGAACGCCGCGTCGCGGTGAGCAAGGCCAACTCCGGCGGCGTCAAGATGCTGTTCCAGGGCAACAAGGTCACCGGCCTGTTCGGCTTCGGCAAGCTGCTCGGCGGCGGCAAGGTCGGTTACAAGTCGCACGACGGCAAGGAAGACACCTTCACCGCCAAGCACATCGTCATCGCCACCGGCTCGGAGCCGGTGAACCTGAAGATCGCGCCGATCGACAAGGACCGCATCGTCGATTCCTGGGGCGCTCTGGAATTCGACGCGGTGCCGGGCACCCTCGGCATCATCGGCGCCGGCGTCATCGGCGTGGAGCTGGGCAGCGTCTGGTCGCGCCTCGGCGCCAAGACCACCATCCTCGAGGCCCTGCCGGGCTTCCTGCCGATGGTGGACCAGGCCATCGCCAAGGAGGGCTTGAGGCAGCTGACCAAGCAGGGCCTGGAGTTCAAGTTCGGCGCCAAGGTGCTGGGCGCCAAGGCCGGCAAGAAGGACGTCACCGTCGAATACGAGCAGGACGGCAAGAAGCAGACGATGAGCTTCGACAAGCTGATCGTCGCCGTCGGCCGCCGCCCCTTCACCAAGGACCTGGGCTGCGAAGCCGCCGGCGTGCAGCTGGACGAGCGCGGCTTCGTCAAGACCGACGCCAACTACCGCACCAGCGCCCCCGGCATCTACGCCGTCGGCGACGTGATCGGCGGCGCCATGCTGGCGCACAAGGCGATCGAGGAGGGCGTGGTGCTGGCCGAGCAGCTGCACGGCGAGAAGAGCGAGGTCAACTACCGCACCGTGCCGTCGGTGATCTACACCAACCCGGAAATCGCCTGGGCCGGCATGTCCGAGGAGCAGGCTAAGGCCGCCGGCCACGAGGTCAAGACCGGTTCCAGCCCCTTCGCCGCCAACGGCCGCGCCCGCGCCATCGAGAGCACGGCCGGCATGATCAAGGTGATCTCCGACGCCAAGACCGACCGCGTGCTCGGCGTGCACATGATCGGGCCCTACGTGTCGGAGCTGGTGACCGAGGCGGTCACGGCGATGGAGTACGGCGCCACCACTGAGGACATCCAGCTCACCATGCATGCGCACCCGACCTTGTCGGAGACCTTCCACGAAGCGGCGCTGGCGGTGGACGGCCACGCCATCCATTCGGCCAACAAGCGCAAGACCTGAGTATGGGAAGAGGTCCAAGCATCGAAGGCCGCAAGAACGCCGAGGACGCGAAGCGGGCGAAGGTCTTCACCAAGTTCATCCGCGAGATCACGCTGGCGGTGCGCAGCGGCGGCGGCGATCCGGCGAGCAATCCGCGGCTGCGCCTGGCCATCGACAAGGCGCTGCACGCCAACATGACCAAGGACACCATCGAGCGCGCGATCAAGCGCGGCACCGGCGAGGGTGGCGCGGCGACGGAAGAGATCCGCTACGAGGGCTACGGCCCCGGCGGCGTCGCCATCCTGGTGGATTGCATGACCGACAACCCCACCCGCACCGTGGCCGAGGTGCGCCATGCCTTCACCAAGCACGGCGGCAACCTCGGCACCAGCGGCTCGGTGGCGTTCCAGTTCACCGAGACGGGCGAGATCATCTTCGACATCCGCTCGCAGCCGGAGCTGGAGGAGAAGATTCTGGAGCTGGCGCTGGACGCCGGCGCCGACGACGTGCAGACCGAGGACGGCTTCACCGACGTGCTGACCACGCCGGCGAATTTCGAGGCGGTGAAGAACAAGCTGGAAAGCGCCGGCCTGAAAGCGATCGAGGCCGACGTGGTGATGCGCCCGTCCAACCGCGTCGCCATGGAGGGCGAGGCGGCGGAGACGCTGAAGGAGCTGCTCGACTGGCTGGAGGAGCTGGACGACGTGCAGGACGTCCACCACAACGCGGACCTGCCGGCCTGAGCACCATCCGCATCCTCGGCATAGACCCTGGCTCCCGCATCACCGGCTACGGGGTGATCGAAATCGAGGGCCCGCGCCAGCGCTGGCTGGCGCACGGCCAGATCCGCTGCGGCGACGGTGCCCTGACCGAGCGGCTGCTGCAGATCCTCAACGAGCTGGGGGCCCTGATCCGCGAGTACGCGCCGCAGGAGGCGGCGGTGGAGTCGGTGTTCGTCAACCGCAATGTTTCCAGCGCCATCGTGCTGGGCCAGGCGCGCGGCGCGGCGATCTGCGCGCTGGCCGGCGCCGGCCTGAGCCTGGCCGAATACGCCCCGGCCCAGGTCAAGTCCGCCGTCGTCGGCCAGGGGCGCGCCGAGAAGGCCCAGGTGCAGCACATGATCAAGGCGCTGCTCAAGCTGCGCGAGGCGCCGCCGGCCGACGCCGCCGACGCACTCGCCGTGGCGCTATGCCACGCCCAGCTGCGCGGCACGGCGGCGCTGCGCGCTGCCGCCGGCAAGGGCAAGAGCGGCCGCTGGACCCTGGCCCAGGTCGCGGCTGTTACCCGGGGAGGAGTGAAATCGTGATCGGCCGTCTCAGCGGCACCCTGTTGAACAAGCAGCCGCCGCTGCTGCTGCTCGACGTACATGGCGTCGGCTACGAGGTCGAAGCGCCGATGTCGACCTTCTTCCGCCTGCCGGCGGTGGGCGAGGCCGTGGTGCTGCACACCCACCTGGTGGTGCGCGAGGACGCGCAGCTGCTGTTCGGCTTCGCCACCCTGGCGGAGAAGGGCCTGTTCCGCGATCTGATCAGGATTTCCGGCGTCGGCCCCAAGGTGGCGCTGGCGGTGCTGTCCGGCATCAGCGTCGAGGATTACTGGGGCGTGGTCCGCGCCGGCGAGAGCGGCCGCCTGGTGAAGATCCCCGGCATCGGCAAGAAGACCGCCGAGCGCCTGGTGCTGGAGATGCGCGACAAGGCCGGGGTGGGGGAGGTCGCGCTGCCCGGCGCTCCGGCCGCGCCGGTCGGCGCACTGGCCGAGGCGCGCTCCGCACTGGCCTCGCTGGGTTACAAGCCGGCTGAGGTGCAGCGCCTGACCGACGCCGTCTACAAGGACGGCATGAGTACCGAAGCCATCATCCAGGAAGCCCTGAAGCGGGCGCTGCGCTGATGCCGGCCATGGCGCGTTTCTGGTAGAGTTTTTTAAATGAACGCGCGGAATTCGAACCAGCACGAACCGGCCGGCCCGGGCCTGATGCCGCCCGGCATTGCGCGGCTCCGCGAAATCCGGCCGACTTGATCCCTCCCCCCGAAAACCGCCTGATCTCGGCCTCTTCCGCCGCCGGCGAGGAGGAACGCTTCGAGCGCGCCCTGCGTCCGCGCAAGCTGGCGGAGTACGTGGGCCAGCCGGCGGTGCGCGAGCAGATGGGCATCTTCGTCGACGCCGCGCGCAAGCGCGCCGAGGCGCTCGACCATACCCTGATCTTCGGCCCGCCGGGCCTGGGCAAGACCACCCTAGCGCACATTCTGGCCGCCGAGATGGGGGTGAACCTGCGCCTCACCTCCGGCCCGGTGCTGGAGCGCGCCGGCGACCTGGCCGCGCTGCTGACCAACCTGGAGCCGCGCGACATCCTGTTCGTCGACGAGATCCACCGCCTGTCCCCGGTGGTGGAGGAAGTGCTGTACCCGGCGATGGAGGACTACCAGCTCGACATCATGATCGGGGAGGGCCCGGCGGCGCGTTCGATCCGCCTCGACCTGCCGCCCTTCACCCTGGTCGGCGCCACCACCCGCGCCGGCGCCCTGACCGGGCCGCTGCGCGACCGCTTCGGCATCGTGCAGCGCCTGGAGTTCTATTCGATCGCCGACCTGGCCACGATCGTGAGGCGCTCCGCCTCGATCCTCAAGGTGCCGATCGACGCCGCCGGCGCCGACGAGATCGCGCGCCGCTCGCGCGGCACGCCGCGCATCGCCAACCGCCTGCTGCGGCGCGCGCGCGACTACGCCGAGGTGCGCGGGCAGGGCGCCATCGACCAGGCCATCGCCGCCGCGGCGATGAAGATGCTCGACGTCGACACCAACGGTTTCGACCTGATGGACCGCAAGCTGCTGCTGACCCTGATCGAGCGCTTCGACGGCGGCCCGGCCGGCCTCGACAACCTCGCCGCCGCCATCGGCGAGGCGCGCGACACCATCGAGGACGTGATCGAGCCCTACCTGATCCAGCAGGGCTACCTGCTGCGCACCCCGCGCGGCCGCATGGCCGGCAAGCTGGCCTACCAGCACTACGGGTTGAAGCCGCCGCAGCGCAGCGAACCCGACCTGTTCGGCGAATAGGCGTTTCCGGGCTGAATGCCGGCTGAATGAACCTAAATCGGCCGGCAAGGTCTTTGCTGCGTCGTTACGTCCGGTAAAATAACGTTAACTATTTGAAAAACCGTGAGCGTCGCCATCCCAGCCCCATTCTCCTGGCCGGTCCGGGTGTACTACGAGGACACCGACATGAGCGGCGTGGTCTATCACGCCAGCTACCTGCGGTTTCTCGAGCGCGCCCGCACCGAGTGGCTGCGCGCCCTGGGCTTCTCCCAGGAGCGCCTGAAGGACGAGCTGGGGGTGGTGTTCACGGTGGCCGGCATGGAGATCGACTTCCTGCGCCCGGCGCGGCTGGACGACGCGCTCGAGGCCACGGTGGCGCTCGACGGGCGCAAGCGGGCCAGCCTGAACTTCGTGCAGACCCTGCGGCGGGCCGGCGACGTTAATACGATGCTGACCCGGGCGCGGGTGCGGGCGGCCTGCGTGGCGATGGACACGTTCAGGCCCTGCGCGCTGCCGGACGGGATTTTTGTGGCGATCGGGAAGATCGCATAGACATGGACAGCGGGATTACGGAAGGGCGGACAGGCGAATGAACGGCAATATCTCGATCCTCCAGCTGCTGCTGCAGGCACATCCCCTGGTGAAGGTGGTGCTGTTCCTGCTGATCGCGGCATCGGTGCTGTCCTGGACGGTGATCCTGGCCAAACGCTCGCTGCTCTCGCGCACCCACCAGGCCGCGGTCAACTTCGAGAACCGCTTCTGGTCCGGCGGCACCCTCGGCGACCTCTACGAGAGCCTGCGCCGCGGCGGCGCCAAGGCCGACGAGGGCCTGGCCCAGGTGTTCTGCGCCGGCTACGAGGAGTTCACCCGCCAGCAGGGGCAGAGGATCGATCCGGACGACGCCCTGGCGGCGGTGCAGCGCCAGATGCGCGTGGCCCAGACCCGCGAGATCGAGCGCCTGGAAGGCGGCCTGTCGATGCTTGCCACCATCGGCTCCACCAGCCCCTACGTCGGCCTGTTCGGCACGGTGTGGGGCATCATGAACGCCTTCATCGCCATCGGTAACGTCAAGCAGGCCACCCTGGCCTCGGTCGCCCCCGGCATCGCCGAGGCGCTGATCGCCACCGCGGTGGGCCTGTTCGCCGCCATCCCGGCGGTGATCGCCTACAACTTCTTCACCTCGCGGGTGGAGCGGATAGAAACCCGCTTCAGCACCTTCGCCGAGGAGATGACCGGCATCATCGAGCGCGGCCTGCGCGGCGCCACCGGTTCGAGGGCGCAGTAATGCCCGCCGTGCACGCGGCCGGCGGCAGGAAAAAGCGCCGGCTCAACGCCGAGATCAACGTCGTGCCGTACATCGACGTGATGCTGGTGCTGCTGGTGATCTTCATGGTCACGGCGCCGCTGCTGACGCAAGGCGTCGACGTCGAGCTGCCGCAGACCAGTTCGAATCCCCTCGAGAACGAGGACAAGCCGGTCACGCTGAGCGTCGACGCCAGCGGCCGCTACTACCTCGACGTGGGCGGGCAGGGCGCCGACAAGCCGGTCTCCGAAGACCAGTTGAGCCAGCTGGTGCACGCGGTGATGGACCAGAAGCCGGACCGCATGATCCTGGTGCGCGCCGACTCGCACGTGTCCTACGACAAGGTGGTCAAGGGCATGGCCCTGCTGCAGGGCGCCGGCGCGAAGAAGATCGGCTTCGTCACCGACGCGGCTCCGGCGGGCAAGAACAATCGCTGATGACCTTGCAGCCCCGCCATCTCGGACTGGCCGTCGCGCTGCATGCCGTCCTGTTCTTCTTCATCCTGGTGGGCGTGCAGTGCTCGCAGCCGGTCGAGACGCCGCCGGTGGTGCAGGGCGTGCTGATCAGCCCGAACGACCTCAAGGCGCTGAAGCCGCCGACGCCGCCTGCGCCGACACCGCCCAAGCCCGAGGAGCAGGACCAGGGGCCGCAGCAGATCGTCAACAACACCGACGTGGTCGCCGACCAGGCCAAGCAGAAGCAGGAGCAGGCGGCGGCCGAGCAGAAGAAGCTCGAGGAACAGAAGGCCGAGGAGCAGCGCCAGAAGGAGGCGCAGGCCAAGGCCGAAGAGGAGCGCAAGCAGGCCGAGGAACTTAAGCGCCAGCAGGAGGCTCAAAAGGCGGCCGAGCAGGCTGCGGCGCAGAAAAAGCAGCAGGAAGAGGAGGCCAAGCGCAAGGCCGCGGCCGCCGAGGCGCAGCGCAAGAAGGAACTGGAAGACCAGCTGAAAAAGGAGGCCGAGCAGCAGCAACAGCAGGCGCAGGCCGCCGCCATCGCCCGGCAGAAGAAGGCCGAGGAAGCCCAGCGCGAGGCCGACCGCAGGAAGCGGGCGGCGGAGTTGCAGCAGCAGCTTGGGGTGGAGTCGGCGCAGCTCACGGCGCAGGTGCAGAACGAGTGGATCACCCAGCTGTCGGCGGCGATCCAGCAGGCCTGGGCCTGGCCGCCGGGCACCGACCCGAAGACCAAGGCCTGGCTGAAGATCCGGCTTTCGGCCACTGGCCAGGTGCTGAGCGCCGACATCTCCACCTCCAGCGGCGTGCCGCTGTTCGACCAGACGCTGAAGCAGGCCGCCTACAAGGCCAGCCCCCTGCCGCTGCCGCGCGACCCCAGCGCCTTCGATCCGAACCTGACCATCTGCTTCTCGCCCAACCAGCAAAGCTGCACCCAATAGCCATGAACCTTAAAACGACCTTAATTGTCCTGCTCGGGCTGCTGTCAGCCCCGGCCGCCTTCGCCGACATCGTGTTCAGCGTCAGCAGCGACAAGAGCCGGGCGCAGCCGATCGCCATCGTGCCCTTCGTGCAGAGCGACGCCTCCGGCGTGGACATCGCCCAGATCATCGACGACGACCTCAAGCGCAGCGGCATGTTCATCACCCTGCCGCGCGCCAACATGCTGGAGAAGCCGACCGACATCGCGCAGGTCAACACGCACAACTGGCAGGTGCAGAACATGAACTACGTGGTGCTCGGCAAGGTGGTGCCGGGTGCCGCGCCGGGCAGCATCAGCGTCAGCTTCACCCTGATCGACGTGCTGCACGACACCCCGCTGGGCGTGCTCAACGGCAGCGACATCATCGGCAGGGACAAGAACCACTGGCGCTCCGCCGCCCACCAGGCGGCCGACATGATCTTCGAGAAGCTCACCGGCATCCGCGGCGTGTTCAACACCCAGATCGCCTACGTCGACACCACCGGCGGTCCCAGCAACCGCAAGTTCCAGCTCTACATCGCCGATTCCGACGGCGAGAACCGCCGCACCATCGCCGTGTCGCGCGAGCCGCTGATGTCGCCGGCCTGGTCGCCGGACGGCAAGAAGCTGGCCTTCGTCGGCTACGACCGCGGCTACTCGGCGATCTACATCCAGACCTGGGAGACCGGCGAGCTGAAGAAGTTCGTCGGCGAGCGCGGCATCAACGGCGCCCCGGCCTGGTCGCCGGACGGCCGCAGGCTGGCGGTGACCCTGTCGTTCGAGCACAACCCGGACATCTACGTCATCGACGTGGCGAGCGGCAGCCGCACCCGCCTGACCACCGATCCGGGCATCGATACCGAGGCGGCCTGGTCGCCGGACGGCAATACCATCGTGTTCACCTCCGACCGCGGCGGCCAGCCGCAGCTCTACACCATGTCCTCCGGCGGCGGCCCGCAGGCCCGCCTCACCTTCCAGGGCACCCGCAACGAGGACCCCCAGTTTTCCCCCGACGGCAAGTGGCTGGCGCTGGTCAATAGCGATGGCTCGGGCTACCATATTGGGCTGATGGATTGGCAGACCAAGGCGGTGAAGATCATCAGCGACGGCTTCATGGACGAGCATCCGCGCTTCGCTCCCAACAGCCAGGTCGTGATCTACACCACCCAGGGTTCCGGCGGCGAAGTGCTGAGGACCGCGACCGTCGACGGCCGCGTGCACCAGACCTTGAGCCAGCCCGGGACCAACGTGCGCGAGCCCGCCTGGTCGCCTTGGCCGCCGAGCAATTAATGAAGATGTACGTGTCCAAGCTGTAAAATCAAACCAAACAGTGCCCCCGTTCCCCTAAGGAGTCCTTCCATGCTGAACAAGAACAACATCTTCGCCTGCGCCGCCATCGCGGTCGCGGCGGCCCTGGCCGGCTGCTCCGGCGGCGAATCCACCAAGGCGGATGCCAACAAGCCGGTCGACAACGGCGGCGGCATCGCCACCAACGCCGGCAGCGGCAACCAGTACACCGGCAACCAGAACAGCGGCCCGGACCTGAGCGCGCACTCCGTCTACTTCGATTTCGACAAGAGCGAGATCAAGCCGGACAGCCTGCCGGTGATCGCCAACTGGGCCAAGTGGCTGAGCAGCAACCCGACCGCCAAGGTCCGCCTGGAAGGCAACACCGACGAGCGCGGCACCCGCGAGTACAACATCGGCCTCGGCGAGCGCCGCGCCAACGCCGTCGCCCAGGCTCTCGAGGCCAAGGGCGTGTCCGCCTCGCAGCTGACCACCGTTTCCTACGGCAAGGAGCGCCCGGTCGCCCTCGGCCACGACGAGGCTTCCTGGCAGCAGAACCGCCGCGTCGATCTGGTGCAGCAGTAAGCGCCTGAAGGCCGATGATCCGGTCCGGCGTGTCGAAGTGGATCCGGGGGACGGCGCCGCTGCTTGCGGCGCTGTCTCTTTCCGCATGCGCCACCGACTACGGCGCCCCGATCAACGGCCAGCGTGCGCTGAGCCCCGAGGAGCAGCGCCTGCAGGCGGTGGAGAACAAGACGGTTGACCTCAGCCGCCGCCTCGGCGCGCTGGAGTCGCAGCAGAACGGTTCCCAGGCGGACGAGTTGCGCAACCTGCGCGGCCAGGTCGAACAGGTGCAGCACGACCTGGGCGCCCTGCAGCAGACCATGCAGCAGCAGAACGCCGACCTCGACGCCAGGCTCAAGCGCCTGGAGGGCGGGGCGCAGCCTCCGCCCGCCGCCGGCGCCGATCAGGGCGCCGCGGCCGGTGCGGCTCCGGCCGCCGCCGCCCCGGTGATGGCGCCGCCCGCCGCTGCGGCGCCGGCTCCCGCACCAGCCGCTCCGGCTGCTACGGCTGCCGCCGGCAGCGCCTCGGCCGACGAGGAATCGATTTACCTGAAGAGTTTCGACCAGCTGCGCGCCGGCAAGTACGACGCGGCGATCAGCGGGTTCCGCACCATGCTCGGCAAGTATCCGCAGGGCAACTATGCGGACAACGCCTGGTACTGGATGGGCGAGTCGTACCACGTCAAGGGCGACGACGCCAACGCCCTCAAGTCCTACCAGTCCCTGCTGCAGCAGTTCCCGGCCAGCCCCAAGGTGCCGGATGCGCTGCTCAAGACCGGCGTGATCTACCAGGGGCAGAACAAGACCGCGCAGGCACGCGATGCCTACCAGAAAGTGCTGAAGCAGTACCCGAGCTCCAGCGCAGCCGGGCAGGCGAAGACCCGCCTGGCGCAGCTCAGGTAGAAATTCTTTTGGCGGGGCCTCTAGGCCATCCCTGGCGCGATCCCGGTCTCCGGTTGAAAGCCTGCCCCGGCCGTCACTGGCCGGGCGTTCGGGATGACTGGCGATGACATTGAGCCACCCTCCAAGCGCCGCCCCTGACCTGGAAAAGCTTCCGCGGCTCAAGCTCACCGAGATTTTCCTGTCGCTCCAGGGTGAATCCACCCTGGTCGGCTGGCCGACGGTGTTCGTGCGGCTGACCGGCTGCCCGCTGCGCTGCCAGTACTGCGACACCGCCTACGCCTTTTACGGCGGCGAGTGGCAGACCCTCGACCAGGTGCTGGCCCAGGTGGCCGCGCACGGCGTGCGCCACGTCTGCGTCACCGGCGGCGAGCCGCTGGCGCAGAAGGGCTGCCTGCCGCTGCTCGGCGCGCTGTGCGACGCCGGCCACGTCGTCTCGCTGGAGACCAGCGGCGCCCTCGACATCGCCGCCGTCGATCCGCGCGTGATCCGCGTGGTCGACATCAAGACCCCCGGCTCCAATGAAGCCGCGCGCAACCGCTGGGACAACCTGGCGTTGCTCAAGGAGCAGGACCAGATCAAGTTCGTGTTGTGCAGCCGCGAGGACTACGACTGGGCCAGGGGCATCCTGGACCAATACGGCCTGCCGGCGCGCTGCACCGTGCTGTTCTCGCCCAGCCATGGCCAGGTCGATCCGACCGCGCTGGCCGACTGGATCGTCGCCGACCGCCTGCCGGTGCGCATGCAGCTGCAGCTGCACAAGATCCTGTGGGGGAACCAGCCTGGACGCTAAGCCGAAAAAAGCCGTCGTCCTGCTCTCTGGCGGCCTCGATTCCGCCACCGTGCTGGCCATCGCCCGCAGCGAGGGCTATCAGGCCTACGCGCTGTCCGTGTCCTACGGCCAGCGCCACGCCGCCGAGCTGCAGGCGGCCGAACGGGTGGCGCAGCGCCTCGGCGCCGTGGCCCTGCAGCGCATGCAGGTCAATCTCGACGCAGTCGGCGGCTCGGCCCTGACCGACCGCAGCATTGCCGTGCCGGAAACGCCCGGCAGCGGCATCCCCGTCACCTACGTGCCGGCGCGCAACACGCTGTTCCTGTCCCTGGCGCTGGGCTGGGCCGAGGTGCTCGGCGCGACCGACCTGTTCATCGGCGTCAACGCCGTGGACTACAGCGGCTATCCGGACTGCCGGCCCGAGTTCGTGCGGGCCTTCGAGGGCCTGGCCAACCTGGCCACCAAGGCCGGAGTGGAGGGCGCCCGTTTCCGGGTGCACACCCCGCTGATCCAGCTGAGCAAGGCCGAAATCATCCGCCGCGGCGCGGCGCTGGGCGTGGACTTCGGCGAGACCGTATCCTGTTACCAGGCCGATGCCGAGGGACGCGCCTGCGGCCGCTGCGATTCCTGCCGCATCCGCCGCGACGGCTTCGCCGCCGCCGGCCTGGCCGATCCGACGCGCTATCAGGGCTGAACGAAGAAGCGATGGTGGGTCGTGCTGGGATCGAACCAGCGACCAGCGGATTAAAAGTCCGATGCTCTACCGACTGAGCTAACGACCCATCGTACTGCCGGAGGGGGTGCCGCGAGGGTGCGGATTATAGCCGTTGCGGCCTTTCCCGGCACTGTTTGGGCGGCCCGATGCGCGGCCTGGAAGTCCGGCGGCATATCCCCGGAGGGTAGAATCGCCGCATGCGAAAAAACTATCGGCTTGTTGATCGGCTGCGGCCTGCTGCAGGCCTGCGCGCCGCACCGGCCCGCGGTGGCCGACCTCGCCGGAACCTATGCGGCGCAGATGGGCGGCTGCAGCCTGCGGCTGACCCTCGGTCCGCAGCTGGAGTATGTCTACGAGAAGCAGTGCGGCGCCGGGCAGGGCGGCAACCTGTCCTACCATGGCCGCTGGGCCCAGGGTCCGGCGGACGCCGCCCCGGCGGTCGAGTTGTATGGCTTCGAACTGGGCCTGGTCGGCGCCACGCCGGCGCGGCCGGACGGCTACTGGAGCGTGGCGGTGGTTCGCGGCTGGCTCGGCCTGGGCGCGCCGCGGCTGTGCCTCGACCTCGAGCGCAGCTACTGCCTGAGCCGTTGACCGCCTATTTCTCCAGCAGGCCCAGGGCTTCGCCGTAGATGTAGCCCTTGTAGCTCTCCACCAGCCGCCGGTCCTCGCAGTCGTCGAGCCTGCCCTTGCACAGCCGGCGCATCGCCGACAGTGCCGCGAAGCGCGGGTCTTCGGTGACGCCGGCATAGTCGGCGACCAGGCTGGGCAGGTAGGCGATGTCGAGGATCGGGTAGGCCGGCAGCCGCTGCGCCTCGAAGTTGCTGCGCAGGCGGTATTGCGTGACCAGGCTGGGCTCGGTGAAGCCGTAGCGGTACGGCGGCTGCGGCTCCTCGAAATACGCCTGGTGGTCGCCGAAGTAGCAGAACAGGGCCGGTCGCTCGTCGGCCTGCAGGTAGCGGTCCAGCGGCACGATCGACTCGCTCAGCAGCTTGAGCTTGGCGATGTAGTCGGACAGCTTGGCGGCCAGCGAACGGGTGATGCCGGCATGGTCGAGGTTGTAGGCCACCGGGTAGTGCCGCGAGTACGGCGCGTGCTCCATGATCGACAGCAGGTACAGGAACAGCGGCTGGTCGGCGTCCGGTCCCTTGCGATGCTCGCGCAGCAGCTTGATCGCGGCCTCGCTCAGGCGCGGGCTGGTGGCGATGTCCCACTCGTCGCCGGGCACGTCGTCGTACTCGTGGAAGTCGCGCAGGGTCAGGACCTCGTCGAAGCCCATCCTCTCGTAGACCTTGCCGGCGCCGTAGAAGCGCTTGAAGGTCGGCATCAGCACGACGGCGCGGTAGCCGTTGGCCTTCATCAGGCGCACCAGGTTGGTGGTGGTGCGCGGCGCCACGGTGTTGAACACCAGGTTGCGGCGGCCGCCGAAGTCGTCCGGCACCAGGCCGGTCAGCATCGAGAATTCGGACAGCCAGGTGCGGCCGCCGAAGGTGTGCACCCGCAGCGGGCCGGCGCCGAGCGTGTTCTCGTCGACGTTGAACATGGCCAGGCGCGGCAGCCGGGCTCCGGGCAGCACGTAGTTGTTGAACTCGAAAGTCGATTCGTTGAGCCAGACCACCACGTCCGGGCGCATGCCGCCCGCGGCCGAGGGGTCGCGCGGCGCCAGCGCCGCCATGCGCTGCTGGAAGTAGGCCGGGTCGCCGCTGTGGGCCGGCGGGTCGAACTCGAACACCGCCACCGAATAGACCAGGCGGCTCATCACGCCGCAGGTCTTGAGCGGGCCGCAGTCGCCGTCGTCGCGGAACACTTCCCACTGGTGGCGATGGCGGCTGACCGCGCTGAACGCCAGCAGCGACAGGAACACCGTGGCGGCGATCAGCCGCACGTCGCGCGGGGCGCGGCGTGAAGGCAGGTGCCGGGTGTTCAGGTGCCGCTCCAGCCACAGCAGGAAGACGAAGGCGAAGAAGCCGATCAGGCTGCCGTAAAGCAGGGGATAGCGCGTGACGATGGACCAGTTGGCCGACTCGCCGACGAAGGCCATGTCGGCCAGCGCCAGGCGGTTGCCGAAGTAGCGCATCTTCATCTCGCCCATGAAGTAGACGAAGATCGCCACCGCCGCGGCGCCGTTGAAGCTGGCGGCGACGCGGCCGCTCAGCGCCAGGAACAGGCACAGCGGCAACAGGAACAGTCCGGCGTTGATGACGGCGCAGACCGCGTCGTCGGTGTATTCCAGCGAAACCCACAGTGCCGCGGCGATCGCCGCATAGCGCAGCAGCGCCAGGGCGCGCCCCAGCAGCCGCAACACCAGGCTCGCCCGCGCCGGCGGCGGGCGATTCTGCTCCTGCATCGAAACTCCCCTGTACGTTTGCGCCGGCCCGTTGCGGTTCCGGCGCTGTGGTTGTCTATGCCGCGTAGTTTCTCACGGCTGCCGCGGCGACGGGGCCCGCCGTTGCGCCTGCTGGCGCAACCGCGACGGAGTGGTACCGAACCAGCGGCGGCAGGACCGCGCCAGGGCCGACTGCTCGGACAGGCCGAGGATGCCGGCGAGCTGGGTCAGCGGGATGCGCGTCTCGCTCAGGTAGCGCAGCGCCGTCTCGCGCCGCACCTCCTCGCGGAGCGCCTCGAAGCAGGTGTTCTCGGCGTCGAGCCGCCGCTGCAGCGTGCGCGGGTGCATGCCGAGCAGCCTGGCGACGTCGGCCTTCTTGCCCTGGTGGGTGCCGAGGGTGCGCCGCAGCGCCTGCCGCACCCGCGCCGCGAGGGCCTGTCCCGGACTCTCGAAATACAGGGACAGGTAGTCCACCGCGATCCGCCGCAGGGTCTCGTTGACCGCGCCGAGGCTGGCCTCGAGCGTGGAGCGGGCGATATGCAGGCCGGCATGCTCCTGCTCGAAATGCACCGGCGCGCCGAAGAAGCGCACGTAGGCGGAAGGCGGTGCCAGCGGCGCATGCGGCAGGGTCACCGCCCGCAGCAGATAGCGCTCGCCGCCGAGCAGCTGGCCCATGTGGTGGATGTCGGCCAGGCACAGGTCCATGGTCTGGCGCTGCGCCGGCTGGTGCGGCAGGCGGATCTCGAAGCGCAGCTCGGCGCCCTTGCGCACCAGCGGGCTGCTGTCGTGCAAGGTCAGCACCAGCCCCGGACTGTGCACGAACAGGTAGCGCGAGGCGTAGTCCATGGCGCTGGCCACGGTGGGGGCGTTCTGCATGGCGATGGCCAGCGGGCCGAGCACGCTGATGTCCTGCCCGTGCGACATGCGCAGGCCGAAATCCGGGCAGCCGGTGACGGCGGCGCTGGCTTCGAGCAGGTGCACCACCGCCCGCAGCGACAGCAGCGCGTCCTCGTCCTCCAGCGCCGCCGGCGCGATGTGATAGCGCTGCAGCATCTGCTGGGGATCGGCCTGGAGCTGGCGCATCAACGCCATGTAGCCCCGCAGGCCGCTGGCTCTCACCATGGCGGTCATGTCTCGAAATGTCTAAATTTTGTCTCGTAATGTCAAGTTTTAGGCGGGCGCTGCCGACACACTGTGTCCACAAGGCTCCGCGGCCCAGGGTCCGCCGCGGACAGTTCAAGCGAGGAGAATGCGGAATGCGTGACCACTACGACGTGCTGATCGTCGGCGCCGGCCTCTCCGGCATCGGCATGGCCTGCCACCTGGCGATGGAGTGCCCGGAAAAGCAGGTGGCCATCCTCGAGCGGCGCAACGCCATCGGCGGCACCTGGGACCTGTTCCGCTACCCGGGCATCCGTTCCGATTCCGACATGTTCAGCTTCGGCTACAAGTTCCGCCCCTGGAACGAGCTTAAGGTGCTGGCCGACGGGCCGTCGATCCGCAAGTACGTCACCGAGACGGCGCAGCAATACGGCGTCGACCGGAAAATCCAGTACGGCCTCAAGATCGTCAGCGCCAACTGGTCCAGCGAGCAGAAGCTGTGGACCCTGACGGCGCTGCACGAGGCCAGCGGCGAGCAGCGCACGTTCCGCTGCAGCTTCCTGGTCAGCTGCACCGGCTACTACAACTACGACAAGGGTTACCTGCCGCATTTCCCCGGCGTGGAGCGCTTCAAGGGGCAGTGCATCCATCCGCAGCACTGGCCGGAAAACCTCGACTACCGCGGCAAGCGGGTGGTGGTGATCGGCAGCGGCGCCACCGCCGTGACCCTGGTGCCGGCGATGGCTGCGGACGCGGCGCACATCACCATGCTGCAGCGCTCGCCCAGCTACATCTTCTCGGTGCCGGGCTTCGACAAGCTCTCCGCCGTGCTGCGCCACGTCCTGCCGGAGCGCTGGGTCTACCGCCTGGCGCGCTGGCGCAACATCACCCTGCAGCGCTGGATCTACAAGGCGGCGCGGCGCTGGCCGGACCGGGTGCGGGCGCTGCTGCTGGCCGGCGTGCGCAGCAAGCTCGGCAAGGACTTCGACATGCGGCACTTCACGCCGAGCTACAAGCCCTGGGACGAGCGCCTGTGCGCGGTGCCCGACGCCGACCTGTTCGAGGCGATCAAGTCCGGCAAGGCCTCGGTGGTCACCGACCACATCGAGACCTTCACCGAGCGCGGCATCCTGCTCAAGTCCGGCCAGCAGCTGGAGGCGGACATCATCGTCACCGCCACCGGCCTGCAGGTGCAGACCTTCGGCGGCGTGGACCTGAAGGTCGACGGCCAGCCGCGGCCGATGAGCCAGCTGATGATGTACAAGGGCGTGCTGTTGCAGGATGTGCCGAACATGGCCTGGATCATCGGCTATACCAACGCGCCCTGGACCCTCAAGGCCGACATCGCCTCGCAGTACGTCTGCCGCCTGCTGCAGCACATGCGGCGGCGCGGCCTGGCGGTGGTCACGGCCAAGGCGCCGGCCGGCATGGCGGAGGACGACACCATCCTCGGCTCGCTCAGCTCCGGCTACGTCCGGCGCGCCGCCCATACGCTGCCGCGGCAGGGGCGCGCGCTGCCCTGGCGGGTGCTGCACAACTACGAGGTCGACCGCGTCACCCTGCTCGACGATCCCATCGACGACGGCCAGCTCAGCTTCGCCGCGGCGGCACCGCGGCCGGCGCAGCTGCGGGTGGAAATGGCGGCGGCCTGATTTTCCGCAGCGCCACGAGCCGGGAGCGCCCAGCGCCCCGGCTTTTTTCTTGCCCAGGGTAAACTGGCGGCTCCTCCCAACCTCAACGCGGGCCGCCCAGGCCCGCACCGGATCGCCATGACCCCGCAGCAGCAGATCGACGCCATGCTGGACCTCCAGGATGGCTTCAACCAGCGCCTCGACCGCAACTGGCGCAAGGCCGGCTTCGCCTGGTACCGCGCCATCTGGCTGGAGTGCGCCGAGCTGATGGACGGGCACTGCGCCTGGAAGTGGTGGAAGGGCGCGCCGGACAGCGACCCGGCGCAGGCGCGGCTGGAGCTGGTCGACATCTGGCATTTCCTGATGTCCTGGGGCCTGGCGCGTGGGGGCGAGGAAGCCGCCATCGCCGCGGCGGTGCAGGCGCTCGATGCCGGCGGCGCCGAGCCGCCCGGCGACGTCGAAGCGGTGGAGGCCCTGGCCCGCGCCGCGGTGAACCAGGATTTCGCCGCGACCTGCGCCGCCTTCGTCGCCGCCTGCCGCCGCTACCGCCTGTCCGGCGGCGAGCTGTACCAGGTCTACGTCGGCAAGAACGCGCTCAACGTGCACCGCAACACCCACGGCTACAAGCAGGGCACCTATATCAAGATCTGGGACGGGCGCGAGGACAACGAGCACCTGGCCGAGATCATGTCGCGCGGCGCCACCGACTTCGGCGCCGTGGTGCAGGCCCTGAAGGAGCGCTACGAGGCGCTCGCCGCGCGCTGAGCCTTCACGCCCGCACGGCGTCACCGGCGGCGAGCCGGCGCGCCGTCAGCAGGCCGACGGCGACGCCGACCACGCACAGCGCCGCGACGTAGTGCGCCGGTCCGAGCGGATCGGCCTTGACCAGCAGCGTCACCAGCGGCGGCGTGAAGCCGCCGAACACCGCGTAGGCGAGGTTGTAGGAGAAGGAGATGCCGGTGAACCGCACCGGCGCCGGAAAGCTGCGCACCAGTACGCTGGGCACCACCGCGACGATGGCCACGAACAGGCCGGTGAGGGCGTACAGCGGCAGCAGCAGCGCGGGATCGGCAGCCACGCCCAGGTACAAGGCATAGGTGCACAGCAGCAGCACGGCGCTGCCCGCCGCCAGCACCAGGCCGGGGCCGAAGCGGTCGACCAGGGCGCCGGCGCCCAGGCAGCCCACGGTCAGGGCCAGGGTGGCGAGGCTGTTGGCGGTGAGGGTCTGCGCCGGGGTGAAGCCGTGCAGCTTCTGCAGCAGCGTCGGCGTCATCAGGATCAGCACGACGATGGCGGCGGTGAGCACCCAGGTCACCAGCATCGACACCAGCACGCTGCCGAGATGGCCTTTCAGCACCAGCTTCAGCGGCAGCTCCTGCGCCAGGGCCTTGCGCCGCCGCAGCTCCTCGAACACCGGCGTCTCCTCCAGCCACATGCGCAGGAACACGGCGAGGAAGCCGAACACGCCGCCGATGAGGAAGGGGATGCGCCAGGCATAGTCCCTGACCAGCTCCGGCGGGTAGTGGCGGTTGATTCCGGTGGCGACCAGCGAGCCGAGCAGGATGCCGCCGGTGAGGCCGGCGGTCAGCGCGCCGCAGGCCAGGCCGGAGCGCCGCGCCGGCGCGTGCTCGGCGACGAACACCCAGGCGCCGGGGATTTCGCCGCCGATGGCGGTGCCCTGCAGCACGCGCAGCACCAGCAGGGCCAGGGGCGCGAGCGCGCCGGCCACGGCATAGGTGGGCAGCAGGCCGATCAGCAAGGTCGGCACCGCCATCAGGAACACGCTGAGGGTGAACATCCGCTTGCGGCCGACGCGGTCGCCGAAGTGCGCCATGACGATGCCGCCGAGGGGGCGCGCCAGGTAGCCGGCGGCGAAGATGCCGTAGGTCTGCAGCTGCAGCAGCCAGTCCGGGGTGTCCTTGGGGAAGAACAGCTGCCCGATCACGCCGGCGAAGAACACGAAGATGATGAAGTCGTAGAACTCCAGGGCTCCGCCCAGCGCGGCCAGCACCAGGGTGCGGACGTCGTTGCGATTGAGCGGGCGGGACAGGGCGGCTTCGGCGATGCTGCTCATGGGCGCGGTTTCTCCGGCGCGTTCGAAAGCCGCCGTGCGGGTTGCGGGACGGCGCATAGCATACTGGCTCCCCGCCCGGGGATGGTCACTCGGTCGGGCATCGGCCTATGCACATAGCCGCCGCTTTCAGGGGACTCCAAGGCTATAGAGGGGCGGCCCGGCGCCGACGCCGCTGACCGAGGTTGTTGCGGCGCGACATGGAAGCGCTTACCCAGTCGCTTCGCTTGCCGGCAAAACTTACACGCCGGGCCGCTCCCAAGGCCGCCTCCCCATGCTCTTTCATAACTTTAATATATTCACTCAAGCTACTGAAATGAAATAGTAACTTTTAAGCACGGAAGAATTCTTCCGGCATGGCACGGGATTGGCTCCATTCAAGGCGAGGCATAGCACCGCCGCGAAGCGGCAGAAGGGATTCCGCCATGATCGTGCATGCAGTTGACGCTCACCCGTTGGCACAGGCCAGCGCCTATCAGCAGATGGCCGATTACAGCCAACCCGCCGCGGCACCGCCGCTGCGCGTCGCCTCCAGCGGCATCGTGGTGGCCCTGCCGCCCGCGTCCCGGCCCGCGGCCCCCCTGTCGCACAACAAGGCGCCTTGTTCCATCCAGCGCGGCTACGCCGACGCCAACGGCTGGGGCGGGGTGATCGCCGAGTGCAACGGCAGCGTGGTGTCGGTCGGCGGGCGGATCGACTGGAGCAATCCGCTGCAGCCGGCCGCGGGCCGCAACGAAGATTCCATGCGGCGCGTGCTGCTGAGTGCGCTGGAACCGGAGCGCCCGGGGTCCCGCCACCTGCTGCTGCCCTCGGCGCTGATGCTGATGCTGGCGGCGCTGGCGCTGTTCTTCGTGGTGCGCAGCTTCAAGGAAGAGCCGTACCGCGGCTGAGCGCAGCGGCTAGCGGCCGGGAGTGAGGATGGTCGGCCGGGCCACGGCGTCGGTCTGCGGAAAATCCAGGGTGTAATGGAGGCCGCGGCTTTCGCGCCGCTCCAGCGCGGAAGCCACGATCAGCTCGGCCACCGTCACCAGATTGCGCAGCTCGACCAGGTGGTGGGTGACGCGGTAGTTGCGATAGAACTCGATGATCTCGCGCTTGAGCAGGTCGACGCGATGCTGCGCCCGCAGCAGGCGCTTGCTGGTGCGGACGATGCCGACGTAGTCCCACATGAAGGTGCGCAGCTCCAGCCAGTTGTGCGACACCACCACGTCCTCGTCGGAATCCGACACGCGGCTCTCGTCCCACGGCCGCAGCGGCCCGGGTTCCGGCAAGCGGGGCAGCTCGCGCCGCAGGTCTTCCGCCGCCGCCTCGGCGAAGGCCAGGCACTCGAGCAGGGAGTTGCTGGCCAGGCGGTTGGCGCCGTGCAGCCCGGTGCAGGCCACTTCGCCGGCGGCATAAAGCCCGGTGACGTCGGTGCGGGCGCGCAGGTCGGTGATCACGCCGCCGCAGGTGAAGTGGGCGGAGGGCACCACCGGGATCGGCTGGACGGTGATGTCGATGCCGAGCTTGAGGCAGTGCTGGTGGATCGAGGGGAAGTGCTCGCGGATGAAGGCGGCCGGCTTGTGCGAGATGTCGAGCCAGACGTGCTTGACGCCGAGGCGCTTCATCTCGTGGTCGATGGCGCGGGCGACGATGTCGCGCGGCGCCAGCTCGGCGCGCGGATCGAAGCGCGGCATGAAGCGCTCGCCGACGCTGCCGTCCGGGTTGGGCAGGTGCAGGGTGGCGCCTTCGCCGCGCAGCGCCTCGGTGATCAGGAACGAGCGCGAGTCGCGGTGATACAGCGTGGTCGGATGGAACTGCATGAACTCCATGTTCGCCACGCGGCAGCCGGCGCGCCAGGCCATGGCGATGCCGTCGCCTGAGGCGCCGAACGGATTGCTCGAATACAGGTAGACCTGGTTGGCGCCGCCGGTGGCCAGGATCACCGCCTTGGCCGCCAGCGGGGTGATGCGGCCGCTGGGCCGGTCCAGCAGGTAGGCGCCGAGCACGCGCCTGGCGGCGCGGTCGACCACCAGGTCCACCGCCACCGCCTGCTCGCGGGCCTTGATGTTGGGATGCGCCGCGGCCAGCGCGGCGAGGGTGGTTTCGACGGCGCGGCCGGTGGCGTCGGCGGCATGCACCACGCGGCGGTGGCTGTGGCCGCCCTCGCGGGTCAGGTGCAGGCGCTGGCCGCGCAGCTCGCCTTCCTCTTGGGTGAAGATCACGCCCTGCTCGACCAGCCAGCGGATGCAATCCGGCCCGCGGGCGACGGTGAAGCGCACCGCTTCCTCGTCACAGAGGCCGCCGCCGGCGACCAGGGTGTCCTGCACGTGGGCTTCGAGCGAATCGTCCTGGTCGAGCACCGCCGAGATGCCGCCCTGAGCCCACAGGGTGCTGCCGCTGGCGAGCGTGCTCTTCGACACCACGGTGACGTGGTGGCCGGCCTCGGCCAGGCGCAGCGCGGCCGACAGGCCGGCGGCGCCGCTGCCGAGAATCAGGACTTCAGTGCTGGAATTCACGCGGGAGAAGCCTGCCTGTGCATGCCGGGAAAAACCGGATGGGTACCGCCTGTTCGTCTTGGTTTTTCCGGTGCAAGACCCACAGTCCCCTTCAAGGTCGCTGCCGTGCCGCGCCGCGGCCTTGCCGCAGCTTTCAATTGTAAGGCTCTGTTGGAGGTATGGTTCTTCGTTACAATAGCGGGAAACCGCAGAAGACGGTTGCCTTGCAGTCGGGGCAGGGAGTTTATCCGGAATCCGGAGCGCCGGCCGCCCCTCCAGGGCGGTAATGACATGGCTTGTGCATGAGCGAAGAACAAACAGACGAACAACTGGTCGCACGTGCACAGGAGGGAGACGAGCGGGCCTTCGAACTGCTGGTGCGCAAGTACCAGTACAAGATCATCCAGCTGGTGAGCCGCCTCGTCGGCGATTCCGACGCGCCGGACGTGGCGCAGGAGACCTTCATCAAGGCCTACCGCGCCCTCAGCGGATTCCGCGGGCAGAGCGCCTTCTACACCTGGCTGTACCGCATCGGCATCAACACCGCCAAGAACCATATCGTGTCGCGCGGCCGCCGCCCGGCCAACCAGGACATCGATATCCAGGACGCGGAACAATACGGTCACACCGAACATCTAAGCGACGTCGACACGCCGGAATCGCTGCTGCTGTCGGAGGAGATCAAGCAGAAGGTCGCCGAGGTGATCCACAAGCTGCCCGCCGACCTGCGCCAGGCCATCACCTTGCGCGAGCTGGAAGGCCTGAGCTACGAGGAGATCGCCGAAGTGATGGACTGCCCGATCGGGACGGTCCGTTCGCGGATTTTCCGGGCGCGCGAGGCGATCGACGCAGTGGTGCAGCCTCTTTTGAACGAGTAGGGCCGGGGGAGGAATCCCGGTGGTGGACCCTGGTTTTTCCGCATAGGTAATTTTTACCTAACGGACCCTGTGGAACTTTTTACGCAGTCTGTGGTTTATTGCCTATACCTGAACGGCCGCTGAATGGGCCCGGTACCGGAATTGAGAAGCGCAATGTCGGAAGAACTTCTGTCGGCCCTGCTGGACGGGGAATGTACCCCGGGCGAAGTCAAACGTCTGCTGGACGAGATGGCGCGCTCGCCGGCGCTGAAGCAGCGCTGGAGCCGGATGTGCGCGGTGCGGGACGCGATGGAAGGCACCCGCGTGCCGGCCGTTTCGGGCGATTTCTGTGCCGGAGTGATGGCGGCGATTGCCCAGGAGCGCAGCGCCGCAGCGGCGCCGCAGCCGCCCCGGGTGGTGGCCATGCCGCGGCCGCGGCGCGCCGCCGCCAACGCCTCGCGCTGGCAACCGTTCGCCGGCCTCGCCGCCGCCGCCTCGATCGCCGCGGTGGCCGCCGTCGGCGGCTATCGCTGGCTGAACCAGCCGGTCGGCGCGCCGGTGCAGACCGCCAGCCTGCCGGCCGTCACGCAGCCGGTGGCTTACGGCGCCGCCGCCGGGGGCCGGCTGGTGCCGGTTTCGGCAACCGCCGCCGGCGATGAGCCGGTGGAAACCCGCTGGTCCCAGCTGGACGCCGACACTGCCCGCCAGCTCAGCGAATACATGATGGAACACAGCAATCTGCGGGCCGAGCAGGGCGTGGGCAGCGCGCTCAGCTACCCGCGCATGACCTTGCGCAGCGCCGAATACCGCTCCGGCGAGCGGCATTGATGCGGTCCCTGCTGTCGCGGGCAGGCGCCACGGCGGCCTGGACGGCCGTCGTATTCTCGGCCCAGGCGGCCGATCCCTCCGATCTGCTGGCGCGGGCCGCCGACGCGGCGCGCAACATCACCTACCAGGGTGTGATCCTGTACCGCGGCGACGACGAGTTCGACGTCCTCAAGGTGCAGCACCGCTTCAAGGACGGCAGCGAGCGCGAGCACCTGGTGGCCCTGACCGGCGAGCCGCGCCAGCTGCTGCGCATCGACAACCGCCTGATCTGCATCCTGCCCCGCGACCACATGGTCAGCATCGAGCGGCCGGCGGGAATGAAGAGTTTCCTGAGCCAGCTCAAGCCGGAGCGGCTGCGCCAGTTGGCGCAGTGGTACGAGTTCCGCGACCAGGGCACCGGCCGCATCGCCGGCCGCGACTGCAACGGCGTGGCGGTGATTCCCCGCGACCAGTTCCGCTACGGCTACGAGATCTGGGCCGACAAGGACAACGGCCTGCCGCTCAAGGTCAGCATGATGGGCCAGCGCGGCGAGGTGATGGAGCAGGTCATGTTCACCGAGGTGTCGTTCCCGCCGATGATCGAGGATTCGGCCTTCGAGGAGCCCCAGGTCGACAGCGCCAAGTTCCGCACCGTCGCCCGCGACCTCCCGGCGCTGGATGCCGTGCCGCCGGCCGGCGACGACGACCGGCCGCAGGTCTCGTTCGAAAGGCTGCCGCCGGGCTACCGCGTCGTCGCGCGCGAGCAGAGGCCGCTGCCGAACGGGGGGGACGGCAAGGTCGAGCACCTGCTGCTGTCCGACGGGCTGTCGGCGGTGTCGGTGTTCAGCGCCATCGAGCAGCGAGCCCCGGACCGCTCGTTCCAGGGCGTGTCGCGGGTCGGGCCGATGGAAGCTTACGGCCGCACCACCGGGTCCTACCACATCACCATCGTCGGCGAGGTGCCGTCGCAGGCGATCCGCATGATCGGCGACGGGGTGCGTCCGGTGTTCCCGTTCGAACGGCCGCCGGCGGCCAATGACGGCGGGTCGGCGGCGCAGTAGGCGCCGTCCCGCGGCACTTGCCGCCGTGGCGCGGCCGTGTTCAACTTCTGCCCCTTGCGGCCGGTCAGGAAAGCCGGCCGGCGCCGCCCATCCCGTCCTTTCGCGCCGCCACCGGCCCCTTCGGAGTATTGCCTCATGCGCTTTGCCGCCCCTGTCCTGCGCATCGCTTCGCTGTGTGCGCTCACGCTGGCGGCGGGCTGCTCGCATCAGGGCAAGTCGCTGCCGGATTTCGCCGACCTGGTCGACCAGGTCAGCCCCTCGGTGGTCAACATCAGCGCGGTGTCGGCGGCCCCGCCGAGCGAAGAGGCGAGCGGGGACGATTCGCAGGGCCAGGTCCCCGACTGGCTGAAGAAGTTTCTCGACAAGCACAGCAAGGACGGCAAGGACGGCAAGCCCGATGACGGCTCCTCTTCCGGCGGCGGCGACGGCGCTCCGGACGAAGGCGGCGGCGACGGCGAACTCGGCCCGGGCCAGGGCAACGAGCAGTCGCTCGGCTCCGGTTTCATCCTGTCGGAGGACGGCTACATCCTGACCAACCAGCACGTGGTCAGCGACGCCAAGGAAGTGACGGTGCGCCTGTCCGATCACCGCCAGCTGCCGGCCCAGGTGGTGGGCAGCGACGAGCGGGCCGACATCGCGCTGCTGAAGATCGACGCCAAGGGCCTGCCGGCGGTGAAGCTGGCCGATATGCGCAAGACCCGGGTGGGCGAGTGGGTGCTGGCGATCGGCTCGCCGTTCGGCTTCGACTATTCGGTCACCGCCGGCATCATCTCGGCCAAGGGCCGCAACCTCGACACCGAGCAGTACGTGCCCTTCATCCAGACCGACGCGGCGATCAACCCCGGCAATTCGGGCGGACCGCTGTTCAACCTGCGCGGCGAGGTGGTCGGCGTCAATTCGCAGATCTACAGCCAGACCGGCGGTTTCATGGGGGTGGCGTTCGCCATCCCGATCGATATCGCCTCCAAGGTGGCACGCGAGCTGAAGGACAAGGGCAAGGTGACGCGCGGCTGGCTCGGCGTGGTGGTGCAGGAAGTGGACCGCAACCTGGCCAAGTCCTTCAACCTGCCCAAGCCGGAAGGCGCCCTGGTGGCCAAGGTGCTGCCGGACAGCCCGGCGCAGCAGGCCGGCCTGAAAGCCGGCGACATCCTGCTGCGCTACAACGGCAGCGAGCTGGTCAGCTCGCGCTCGCTGCCGCCCCTGGTGGGCGACAGCAGCCCCGGCGACACCGTCAGCCTGGACCTGCTGCGCGACGGCCGCAGCATCACGGTGAAGGTCGAGATCGGCACCCTCGATACGCAGGACCAGCCCGACCAGGACGCCTCGCAGCCGAGCAAGCCCAAGGCGCCGGCGGAACGCGCGCCGCAGAGCGGCGGCGACCAGGGGCCGCCGCTGGGTCTGACGGTGCAGGATCTCAGCGCCGAGGAGCGCAGCAAGGCCAAGGTCGTGACCGGCGGCGTGCGCGTCAGCGCGGTCGGCCCCGGCCCGGGCCGCGACGGCGGCGTGCAGAACGGCGACGTCATCCTGTCGATGGGCGGGCAGGAGGTCGACAGCGTGGCGCGCTACCGCGAAGTCACCGGGCGCCTGACCCCGGGCCAGTCGGTGCCGGTGCTGGTGCAGCGCCAGGGTGCGCCGCTGTTCCTGGCGATCCAGGTGCCGCCCAAGAACTAGCGTGCTGCTTCTGACGCGGGAAGACTGCCCCCTCTGCGACGAGTTCCTGGAGGAGCTGGCGCACGAGTTCCCGCGGCTGGCGGCGGCGTTGGAAATCGCCGACGTCGACAGCCGCGAGGACTGGCGCCGGCGGTATGGCAGCCGCATCCCGGTGCTGCTCGACGCAGCCGGAGCGGTCTGGAGCGAAGGGCGGCTGGATGTGGCGGCAGTGGCCGAAAAGCTGGCGGCCGCGGGGCCGGCAGGGTCCTGAGCCTGCGCAAACCGCCCCCCTCGAACCGGATATACTTCGCCGCTATTTCGCCGCCCGCGCCCGCTGTTCCCGAATGAAACAGTCGCACATCCGCAATTTCTGCATCATCGCCCACATCGACCACGGCAAATCGACCCTGGCCGACCGCTTCATCCAGCTCACCGGGGGCCTGGAGGCGCGCGAGATGACCGAGCAGGTGCTGGACAACAACCCGATCGAGCGCGAGCGCGGCATCACCATCAAGGCGCAGGCGGTCTCGCTGAATTACCAGGCGCGGGACGGCAGGACTTACCAGCTCAACCTCATCGACACCCCGGGCCACGTCGACTTCTCCTACGAGGTGAGCCGCTCGCTCGCCGCCTGCGAGGGCGCGCTGCTGGTGGTGGACGCATCCCAGGGCGTCGAGGCGCAGTCGGTGGCGAACTGCTACACCGCGCTGGAGCAGGGCCTGGAAGTGCTGACGGTGCTGAACAAGATCGACCTGCAGAACGCCGAGCCGGAGCGGGTGGCGCAGGAGATCGAGGAAATCATCGGCGTCGAGGCCCACGACGCGCTGCGCATCTCGGCCAAGACCGGCCTCAACGTGCCGGACGTGCTGGAGGCGGTGGTGAACAAGCTGCCGCCGCCGGAGGGCGATCCGGCCGCGCCGCTGCAGGCGCTGATCGTCGATTCCTGGTTCGACAATTACCTCGGCGTGGTTTCGCTGATCCGCGTCGTCAACGGCCGCGTGCAGAAGGGCCAGAAGGTGCGGGTGCTGTCCACCGGGCGCGACCACGAGGTCACCATGCTCGGCGTGCACTCGCCCAAGCGGGTGCTGAAGAATTCCCTGGAAACGGGCGAGGTCGGCTTCCTGGTGGCGGGCATCAAGGACATTGATGGCGCGCCGGTCGGCGACACCCTCGGCGACGCCGGCCGCGCCGCGGTCGAGCAGCTGCCGGGCTTCCGCCGGGTGCAGCCGCGGGTCTTCGCCGGCATGTTCCCGGTCGACGCCGACGACTTCGAGGACTTCCGCGAGTCGCTGAAGAAGCTGCGCCTGAACGACTCGGCGCTGCAGTTCGAGCCGGAGAACTCCACCGCCCTGGGCTTCGGTTTCCGCATCGGCTTCCTCGGCATGCTGCACATGGAGATCGTGCAGGAACGCCTGGAGCGCGAATACAACCTGAACCTGATCACCACCGCGCCGTCGGTGGTCTACGAGGTTGCGCTGAACACCGGCGAGGTGATCAAGGTCGACAATCCGGCCGAGCTGCCGGAAACCACCTCGATCGACGAGATCCGCGAGCCGATCATCCTGGCGCGCATCCTGATGCCGCAGACCTATGTCGGCGCGGTGATGCAGCTGTGCATGGAAAAGCGCGGCGTGCAGAAGAACCTGAAATACCACGGCAACCAGGTGCAGCTCGAGGTCGAGATGCCGCTGGCCGAGGTGGTGCTGGATTTCTTCGACCGCCTCAAGTCGGTGTCGCGCGGCTTCGCCAGCTTCGAGTACGAGTTCGTGCGCTTCCAGGCCGCCGACCTGGTCAGGCTCGACGTGCTGGTCAACGGCGACAAGGTCGATGCGCTGGCCTCGATCGTGCACCGCGACAACAGCTTCACCCGCGGCCGCGACCTCACCGAGCGCATGCAGGAAGTGATCCACCGGCAGATGTTCGACGTCGCCATCCAGGCGGCCATCGGCGCCAAGATCATCGCCCGCACCACGGTGAAAGCGCTGCGCAAGGATGTGCTGGCCAAATGCTATGGCGGCGACATCTCGCGCAAGCGCAAGCTGCTGGAGAAGCAGAAGGAAGGCAAGAAGCGCATGAAGCAGGTCGGCGCGGTGGAGATCCCGCAGGAAGCCTTCCTCGCCGTGCTCGGCGTCGAGCGCAAGAAGAAAGACTGAAAGAGAGTTTAAGGACATGAGTTTCGTGGAAGGCTTCAACCTGGTCCTGACCATCCTCACCCTGGTGACCGGCGTGGTCTGGCTGCTGGACAAGCTGTGGCTGGCCCGCCGCCGCAAGGCGGCGGTGGCCGCCGGCGGCAGCGAGCCGCAGCCCGGGCCCTTCGTCGACTTCTGCGTCAGCCTGTTTCCGGTGATCCTGGCGGTGTTCGTGCTGCGCTCGTTCGTGGTCGAGCCGTTCCGCATCCCCTCCGGTTCGATGAATCCGACGCTGTACAACGGCGATTTCATCCTGGTGAACAAGTTCGGCTACGGCCTGCGCTGCCCGGTGGGCAACTGCAAGCTGCTCGACATCGGCGAACCGCAGCGCGGCGACGTGGTGGTGTTCCGCTACCCGGCGCGTTCCGACGCCGACCCCAACCACGGCAACGACTTCATCAAGCGCGTCGTCGGCCTGCCCGGCGACCACATCCAGTACGTCGACAAGGTGCTGACCGTGAACGGCAACAAGATCCCGGTGCAGCCCGCCGGCATCTTCCCCAAGGACGGCACGGCGCAGCGCTTCACCGAGGACCTCACCGGCGTCAGCCACTACATCCTGATGGAGGCCGACCGGCGCAGCCCCGACGTGGACCTGGTGGTGCCGCCCGGTCACTATTTCATGATGGGCGACAACCGCGACGGCTCCAACGACAGCCGTTACTGGGGCTTCGTGCCGGAGGAGAATCTCAAGGGCAAGGCCATCCTGATCTGGATGGCCTGGGATGGCGGGCCCGAACTCTCCCGTTTCGGCAAGCTGATCCATTAAGATTGAAGCAGGACATCCTGGGGGAGGGGCGCAGATGCATATTCGTCGTGGACAATACGGGCTGGGGCTGATCGGCTTCATCTTCGTGCTGGCGTTGATCGGTTTTGTGGCGCTGGTCACGATCAAGGTCGTGCCGCTGTACCTCAACCAGATGACGCTCAAGCGCGACCTCAACGAGGTGGCGACCCAGGTCAACACCTCCGGCAGCGAGATCGACATCGGCGAGCTGCGCCGCGACGTCGAGAAGCGCTTCGATATCGACTACATCACCCAGCTCGAAGCCAAGGACATCAAGGTCGAGCGCACCGAGTCCGGCATGACCATGGGCTACGACTACGAGGCGCGCGCCAACCTGTTCAGCAACGTCTTCGTGGTGATCCACTTCAAGGAATCCATCCCCCTGCGGGTGCGCGTGAACGGTTGAACGAGGATCTCGAACGCCTGCAGCGGGCGCTCGGCTACCGTTTCGGGGACGAGCCGGCGCTGCTGCGGGCCCTGACCCACCGCAGCGCCAGCTCCGATAACAACGAGCGTCTCGAGTTCCTCGGCGACGCGCTGCTCAACTTCGCGGTCGGCGAGGCGCTTTACCTCCGCCAGCCGAAGGCTGCGGAAGGCGACCTGTCGCGGCTGCGCGCCACCCTGGTGCGCGAGGAGACCCTGGCCAGCGTCGCCCGCCGCATCCAGCTCGGCGACGTGCTGCGGCTGGGCTCGGGCGAGCTGAAGAGCGGTGGCTACCGCCGCGATTCGATCCTGGCCGACGGCCTGGAGGCGGTGATCGGCGCGGTCTATCTCGACGGCGGCTTCGTCGCCGCGCGTGAGCTGTGCCTGCGCCTGCTCGAACCGGAGCTGGGCAATCTGCCGGACCCGCTCAGCCTGAAGGACGCCAAGACGCGCCTGCAGGAGCGCCTGCAGGCCGCCGGCCGCCCGCTGCCGGAGTACGCGGTGCTGAACGAGGAAGGGCCGCCGCACCGGCGCAGTTTCAGGGTCCGCTGCCGCCTGGCGGATGACAGCTCCGAAACCATGGGCGAGGGCGGCAGCCGCAAGATCGCCGAACAGCAGTCGGCCGAGCGTATGCTCGACCTCATCACTTCAGGAGGCCGTCATGCGTAGCGGCATCGTCGCCATCGTCGGCCGGCCCAATGTCGGCAAGTCCTCGCTGCTCAACGCCCTGGTCGGGCGCAAGGTCAGCATTGTCGCGCCCAAGCCGCAGACCACGCGGCACCGCATCCAGGGCGTGCTGCATCGGCCGCAGGGCCAGGTGGTGTTCGTCGACACGCCCGGCTTGCACCGCAAGGCGCCGCGGGCGCTGAACCGCTACATGAACGAGGCGGCCAGCGGCGCGCTGCACGACGTCGACCTGGCGCTGTTCGTGGTCGAAGCCGGCCGCTGGACCGACGAGGACCAGGCGGTGCTGGACAAGCTCAAGCAGGGGCGCGCGCCGGTGGGGCTGATCGTCAACAAGGTCGACCGGCTGTCAGACAAATCGGGCCTGTTGCCGGAACTGGAGAAGCTGTCGGCGATGCACGCCTATGCCTTCATCGTGCCGCTCTCGGCCAAGTCCGGCGACAACCTCGACTCGCTGGTGCGCGAGCTGTTCCCGCGCATGCCGGAAGGGCCGCCGCTGTACCCGGAAGGGCAGATCGTCAGCCACGATCTGGGTTTCACCGTATCCGAGCTGGTGCGCGAGAAGCTGATGCGCGCCCTGGCGCAGGAGCTGCCGTATGCGCTGACCGTGGAAACCGAAAGCCTGGAGCATTCCGGCACGGTGATCCGCACCTCGGCGGTGATCTGGGTCGAGCGCGACAACCAGAAGAAGATCGTCATCGGCGAGGACGGCGTGATGCTCAAGCGGGTCGGCAGCGCCGCGCGCCGCGAGCTGGAGTACATGACCGGGGCCAAGGTGGTGCTGAAGCTGTGGGTCAAGGTCAAGGAAAACTGGACCGACGACCCGCAGGCCCTCAAGCGCTTCGGCTACCGCGACAACTAGGGCCCGCTGTTGTCGAATGGTTCAGCAGGACGGAGCGCCGGCCGCTTGCCGCAGGTGAACCGGAACTGACACGAGGAGCTGACAGCCGCTTTTATGCGCCAGCGCATCGAGTTCGAGCCGGCCTGGCTGTTGACCCAGCGCCCGTACCGCGAAACCAGCCTGCTGCTGGAGCTGTTCACCCTGCAGCACGGCCGCGTCGGCCTGGTGGCGCGCGGCGCGCGCGGGCCGCGCTCGAAGCTGCGCGGCATCCTGCAGCTGTTCACGCCGCTGCTGTTGTCGTGGCACGAGGCGGGTGAGCTCGGCACCCTGGTCGCCGCGGAGGCGGTGGCGCCGGCGGTGGAACTGGCCGGCGAGCGGGTCTTCCACGGCTGGTATCTCAACGAGCTGCTGCTGCGCCTGACCGGGCGCCACGACGCCCACCCGGTGCTGTACCACGACTACGGCCGCGCGCTGGCGCGGCTGCCGGGCGAGGACGCCGAGGCGGCGCTGCGCATTTTTGAAAAGCGGCTGCTGGGCGAGATCGGCTACGGGCTGCCGCTGCCGGACGCGCTGGAGCCGCAACGGCGCTACCGCTTCGACCCCGAGCGCGGTGCGGCCCCGGCGGCGGCGGACGAGGCCGACAGCTATCCCGCCGCCAGCCTGCTGGCCCTGCGCGACGAGCGCCTGGACACGCGCGAAGCCCTGCGCGACGCGCGTAAACTGTTGCGCGCCGCCCTGCAGCGCCAGCTCGGCGGCCGCGAACTGGAAACGCCGCGCCTGCTGCGCCAGCTGAGAGAACTGGGAGCCTCCGATTAGGGCCTGTTCATGCTAGATCGATCGCAGCGAAGGGGTCTGTTTGGGCGCAGTGCAGGGCGCGACCGAAGCGGTGTACTGGATGTACACAAGGAGGGAGCAACGTGGCAGCGCGCCAAAACACACCCCTTCCCGGAGGGCTGCGCCCGGATTTGCATCCATGCGGCGTTGCTCGTCGCTGGTGTACCTTCAGTACGCCACGCTCCTCGCGCCTTGCCTGGATGCAAATCCGGCGGCAACGCCGCGATCGAAATAGCATGAACAGGCCCTAGTCCATGACCCGACCGACTCCGATCCGCCTCGGCGTGAACATCGATCACTGCGCCACCCTGCGCCAGGCCCGCGGCACGCCATACCCGGACCCGGTGGAGGCCGCCCTGCTGTCCGCCGCGGCGGGGGCCGACAGCATCACCCTGCACCTGCGTGAAGACCGCCGCCACATCCAGGACGAGGATGTCGAGCGGCTGCTGCCGCGCTGCCCGGTGCCGGTGAACCTGGAGATGGCGGTGACGCCGGAAATGGTGGAATTCGCCTGCCGCCTGCGTCCGCAATATGCCTGCCTGGTGCCGGAGCGGCGCCAGGAGCGCACCACCGAAGGCGGACTGGACGTGGCCGGCCAGCAGCGCGAGGTGGCCGCCGCCTGTGTGCGGCTGGCCGCGGCCGGCATCCAGGTGTCGCTGTTCATCGACGCCGAGCCGCAGCAGCTGCGCGCCACGCTGGCCTGCGGCGCGCCGCACATCGAGATCCACACCGGCGGCTACGCCGACGCGCTGACGGCCGGCGCGCAGACCGCGGAGTTGGACAAGATCGCCGCCTTCGCCTGCGAGGCCCATGCCGCCGGGCTGGAAGTCCACGCCGGCCACGGCCTCAACCTGGACAACGTGGCGCCCATCGCCGCCATTCCGCAAATCGTCGAGCTGAACATCGGCCACGCCATCATCGGCCGCGCCGTGTTCGTCGGCCTGCCGGCGGCGGTGGCCGAAATGCGCCGGGCGATGGCCGAGGCGCGTTACGGACTGGCCGGCGGGGCGTAGCGCGGCAAAAGCGCGTGGGCAAGACGCTGGGCAGCCGACAACACGGCGAAAAGCAGTCCGACAAAAGCGGGCGGCCCTGGCGCCTGCGGGCGCGGCGGCTGCTCGCCTTCCCTGGCGGTCCCGCGCGCTTTGACCCGAGCCGCCTCGGCTGCAAAAGGTCGGTAAAATAGGCCCCATGGCCATCACCACCATCGCCGGCACCATTGGCAATACCCCGCTGGTGCAGGTCACGCGCCTGCCCGGCATCGGCGACAACCGCCTCTTTCTCAAGCTGGAAGGCAACAATCCCGCCGGCTCGGTCAAGGACCGCCCGGCGTATTCGATGATCCGCCGCGCCGAGGAGCGGGGCGAGATCAAGCCCGGCGACACCCTGATCGAAGCCACCTCCGGCAACACCGGCATCGCCCTGGCGATGGCGGCGGCGATCAAGGGCTACCGGATGGTGCTGATCATGCCGGAGCACATGAGCGCCGAGCGCCGCGCCGTGATGAAGGCGTTCGGCGCAGAGATCGTGCTGGTGAGCCAGTCGCAGGGCATGGAATACGCCCGCGACCTGGCCGACGAGATGCAGCAGCAGGGCAAGGGGCGAGTGCTCAACCAGTTCGCCAACCCGGACAATCCCCGGGCCCACTACGAGGGCACCGCGCCGGAAATCTGGCGCGATACCGGCGGCCAGCTGACCCACTTCGTCGCCACCATGGGCACCACCGGCACCATCATGGGCTGCTCGCGCTTCTTCAAGGAGCAGAATCCGGCGGTCCAGGTGTTCGGCGTGCAGCCCGACGGCGACTCCTCGATCCCCGGCATCCGCAAGTGGCCGGAAGCCTACCTGCCGAAGATCTTCGATGCGCAGCGGGTCGACCGCGTCATCGAGGTCAGCGCGCGTGACGCCGAGGACACCATGCGCCTGCTCGCCTCGAAGGAAGGCGTGTTCGCCGGCCCGTCTTCCGGCGGTTCGGTGTGGGCGGCGCTGCAGGTGTGCCGGCAGGTGCGGGGCGCGACGGTGGCGGCGATCGTCTGCGACCGCGGCGACCGCTACATTTCCACCGGCGTGTATCCGGACTGATTACCTCAGTGCCGATCCGCGAACCGATCCTCGTCTTCGACATCGAGACGATTCCCGACCTCGAAGGCGGGCGCCGCATCCACGGCTTCGCCGGTCTCGACGACGAGGCCGCGGCGCAGGCCATGGCGGCGCAGCGGCTGGCCGAAAAGGGCACCGATTTCCAGCCGCAGCACCTGCACCGGGTGGTGGCCATCTCCTGCTGCCTGCGCGCCGGCGACGATTTCCGCGTCTGGTCGCTGGGCGAGCCCGAGGCCCAGGAAGCCGAGCTGATCCGGCGCTTCTTCGACGGCGTCGAGAAGTACCGGCCGACGCTGGTGTCCTGGAACGGTTCGGGCTTCGACCTGCCGGTGCTGCACTACCGCGCCCTGATCCATAGCCTCAGCACGCCGCGCTACTGGGACACCGGCCACTTCGACCGCGAATCGAAGTGGGACAACTACATCAGCCGCTACCAGTTCCGCCATACCGACCTGATGGACGTGCTGGCGCTGTACCAGGCCCGCGCCTACGCGCCGCTGCACGAGATCGCGCTGCTGCTGGGTTTTCCCGGCAAGCTGGGCATGGACGGCTCCAAGGTGGCGGAGGCCTATCGCCAGGGCCGGATCGGCGAGATCCGCGCCTACTGCGAGACCGACGTGCTCAACACCTACCTGGTCTACCTGCGCTTCCAGCTGCTGCGCGGCCTGCTGTCCACGGCCGAGCACGCGCAGGAGGTGCAGAAGGCGCGCGAGTTCCTCGCCGCCAGCAGCGCGCCGCACTGGGCCGAGTTCCTCGCCGCCTGGGGTCCTGCCTGATGGGTGGCCGGATGCGCCGCCGGCCGGTGCCGGCGGAAGAATTCAGCGCCGAGATCGTCGACCTGGCCCAGGACGGCCGCGGCGTCGCGCGCGTCAACGGCAAGGCGACCTTCATCGCGGACGCGCTGCCCGGCGAGCGGGTGCGCTACAAGCTCAGCCGCGTCAGCCGCGACGTCGACGAGGGCGTGGTCACCGCCGTCGAGCAGGCCTCGCCGCATCGGGTCGAGCCCGGCTGCGCCCACTTCGGCGTCTGCGGCGGCTGCTCGCTGCAGCACCTGTCCGCCGAGCAGCAGGTGCTGTTCAAGCAGAAGCAGCTGGTCGACGCGCTGCAGCGCATCGGCGGGGTGCGGGCCGAACAGCTGGCCGCGCCGCTGACCGGGCCGGTCTGGGGCTACCGCCGCCGCGCCCGCCTCGGCGTCAAGCTGGTGCCGAAGAAGGGCGGGGTGCTGGTCGGCTTCCGCGAGCGCGAGTCGCCGCTGCTGGCGGCGATCGAATCCTGCGCGGTGCTCGATCCGCGCGTGGGACAGCGCCTGCGCGACCTCGGCGCGCTGATCGGCGGCCTGTCGGTGGCGGGCAAGCTGCCGCAGATCGAGGTGGCCTGCGCCGGCCACGGCGCGCTGGTGCTGCGCCTGCTGGAGGAGCCTTCGGCCGGCGACCGCGCGGCGCTGCTGGCCTTCGGCGCCGCGCATGACCTGGACCTGTACCTCCAGCGCGGCGGCCCGGATTCCATCGCGCCGCTGGGGGAATCACGTACTTTAAGGTACTCGCCGGACGGCGGCGCGCTGGAGCTGGAGTTCGCGCCCAACGACTTCGTGCAGATCAACGGCCCGGTGGCCCAGGCGATGGTGCGCCAGGCGCTCGACTGGCTGGCGCCCCGGCCGGGCGACGCGGTGCTGGAGCTGTTCGCCGGCCTGGGCAACTTCACCGCGCCGCTCGCCAGAAGCGGGGCCAGTGTCACCGCCGTGGAGGGCGAGGCGGCCCTGGTCGAGCACGGCCGCGCCAACCTGCGCCGCAACGGCCTGGAGGCGCGCTATTTCCGCTCCGACCTGTTCCAGCCGGAGGCGCATGCGCCGTGGCTGCAGGGCGGTTACGACCTGGCCCTGCTCGACCCGCCGCGCTCCGGCGCGCGCGAGGTGCTGCCGCTGCTGGCGCGGACCGGGCCCAAGCGCATCGTCTACGTCTCCTGCCATCCCGGCACCCTGGCGCGCGACGCCGGCATCCTGGTCAGGGAACACGGCTATCATCTGCGCCGCGCCGGGGTCATGGACATGTTCCCGCACACCGCGCACGTCGAGTCGATGGCGCTATTCGAGCTTTAGGGCAGGACTTATGGCACTGGAAATCGAACGCAAGTACCTGGTCACCGGCGACGACTGGCGGCGCGAGGTGTCGCACTCCATCCCGATGCGCCACGGCTACCTGACCGAGCTCGGCAGCCGCGCCTCGGTGCGGGTGCGGGTCGAAGGCACGGTCGGCAAGCTCAACGTCAAGGCCGCGGTGGTCGGCGCGGCGCGGGCGGAATACGAATACGAAATCCCGGCGGCGGAGGCCGAGGAAATCCTCGCCACCCTGTGCAGCGGCCTGATCCTCAAGACCCGGCACTATGTCGAGCGCGACGGCCTGACCTGGGAAATCGACGTGTTCGAGGGCGACAACGCCGGCCTGGTGGTGGCGGAAGTGGAGCTGGAGGCGGTGGACCAGGCCTTTCCGCGGCCGTCCTGGCTGGGCCGCGAGCTGACCGCCGAGCAGCGCTACTACAATCACGCCCTGGCCAAGCGCCCGTATTCGCAGTGGAGCGCGGCCGAGCGGCTTTGAGCGTGAGAAAATCGCGCCGTTTTTGTGAGCCCGTGCACCATCGGCACGACCATTGTGTGAGACCATGTACGGCGGGGCCGCGCGGCGTCCCATCGAATTCCGTTACAACGCGACGACTATGAGCACTATCGGGCCCTTGATGGCCGATGTCGGCGGCCTGACGCTGACCGACGAAGACCGTGAGGTCCTGGCCCATCCGCTGGTCGGCGGGGTGATCCTGTTCGCGCGCAACTACAGCGACCCGGACCAGCTCAAGGCCCTGTGCCGGGACCTGCTGGGCCTGAAGCGCAACCGGCTGCTGCTGGCGGTGGACCACGAGGGCGGGCGTGTGCAGCGCTTCCGCGTCGGCTTCACCCGCATCCCCGCCATGGGCACCCTGGGCAAGCTGCACCAGGAATCTCCGGCCAAGGCGCTGGAGGAAACGCGCCTGCACGGCCTGACCGTGGGCCGCGAGCTGGCCGCCTACGGCATCGACCTGTGCTTCGCCCCGGTGCTCGACCGCGACGTCGGCGTCAGCCAGATCATCGGCGACCGCTCCTTCTCCGAGGATTCGGAGGTCATCGTCAAGCTGGCGCGGGCCTTCCGCGAGGGCCTCAACGAGGCCGGCCTCGCCGCCACCGGCAAGCATTTCCCGGGCCACGGCGCCGTCGCCGCCGACTCCCATACCGAGCTGCCGGTGGACCGGCGCAGCTACGCCGAGCTGGAGGCCAAGGACCTGGTGCCGTTCAAGGCGCTGATCGATGACGGCATCGAGTCGCTGATGATGGCCCACATCCGCTATACCGCCGTCGACGACAAGCCGGCCTCGCTGTCGCGGCGCTGGATCCGCGGCGTGCTGCGCACCCAGATGGGCTACAACGGCGCGGTGTTCTGCGACGACCTGAACATGGCCGGCGCCAAGGTCGGCGGCGAGATCGTCGAGCGCGCGCTGCTGGCCCTGGACGCCGGCTGCGACATGCTGCCGATCTGCAACGACCGCGAGTCGCTGATCAAGCTGCTGGGCGGGCTGCCGGTGAAGCCGCGCAAGCTGGCCGCGGCGCGGCTGCAGCGCCTGTATCGCAAGGAAGCCGCGTGACCGCGCCGGGCGCCCATTTCGCCGACGCGCAGGCGGTGATGCGCGAGGCCGACTGCGTGGCGGACGCGGCGGCGGTCGCTGCCGCCTATGACCGCCTCGCCGCCGCCATCACGGCGGAGTACGCCGGCAGGAACCCGCTGGTGCTGGTGGTGATGATCGGCGGCCTGGTGCCGGCGGCGGAGATCCTCAAGCGCGTCTCCTTCCCCTTCGAAACCGATTACCTGCACGCCACCCGCTATCGCGGCGCCACCACCGGCGGCGGCCTGCTGTGGAAGCGCCAGCCGGATGCGGCCCTGGAAGGCCGGCACGTGCTGGTGATCGACGACATCCTCGACGAGGGCCACACCCTGGTGGCGGTGCGCAAGGCCCTGCAGGAGTTCGCGCCCGCCAGCCTCAAGGTGGCGGTGCTGGCCGACAAGAAGCATGACCGCCTGGCGCCGGGCGCGCACGCCGAATTCGTCGGCCTGAGCCTGCCGGACCGCTACGTCTTCGGCTGCGGCATGGACTACAAGGAATACTGGCGGCAGCTGCCGGCGATCTACGCGGTCAAGGGCCTCTAGGCGCGGACCGCATGCGCGCCGGCCTGCTCGTCGCACTGGCCCTGGTGCTGCTGGAGTTCGCGGCGTTCCGCACCCTCGGCGCCAGCGACCATCACGTGCAGGACTGGCTGCTGCGGATCCATGCGCAGGCCCGCACGCCCGACCCCGACATCGTCCTGCTCAATATCGACGAGCGCAGCTTCGCCGCGATGAGCCCCGATTTCGGCGCCTATCCGTGGCCGCGCTCGGTCTACGCCGAGCTGGTGGAAAAGCTCGAGCGCCAGCGTCCGGCCGCGATCGTCTTCGACCAGTTCTTCTCCGATCCGCTGCGCGAGCATGCCGACGAGGACGCCTATTTCTCCGAGGTCGCAGCGGCCGCGCCGAACGTCTATTTCGCCATGGTCTGGCTGGAAGGGGTGCCGGCCGAAAAGGGTCTGCCCCTGGAGCAGTACGGCGAGGCGCTCGGCTTCCGGCGCACCGCGGCCGCCGCTGCCGGAACGCGCCTGCCGCTGCTGCTGCCGTTCGAAGGACTGGCCCGGACCGGCCGCATCGGGCTGACCAACTTCCTGTCGGACGACGACGGCATCGGCCGCCGCTACTGGGCGGATTTTCAGTACCAGGGATGGCGGGTGCCCTCGCTGCCCCTGCGCGTGGCCAAGGGACTGGGCTGGGCCTTGCCGGCCGGCCCGGATGTGGAGATCAACTGGCGGGGCCTGCCGCAGACGCGCACCAGCTACTCCTTCTCCGACGTGTTCCTGGACCTGGAGAAGCGCCAGCCGCAGCGGCCGCCGGATGAATTCCGCGGCAAGATCGTCATCGTGGGTTCGACGGCGATCGGCATTCCGGACCTGCACCAGACGCCGCTGGCGCACTCGCAGACCGGCCCGGAAATCCTGGCTGCGGCCCTGGAGACGATCAAGCACGGGGACGCGCTGCGGCGGCCGCCGCCGTGGAGTGCCCTGGTTGCCGGGCTTCTGCTGCTGGCGCTGTTCGCGCTCGCCCATTGGCGCGGCGCCGGCCTGTTCGCCCTCGGGGTGTCGCTGGCCGTGCTGTCGCCGCTGCTGCTGCTGGTCGGCTACGGCGCGCTTCAGGCCGGCTGGATCATCCCGCTGGTGCCGCCGCTGGGCGCGCTGTGGGCGGCCTACCTCGGCCTGGCGCTGCGCGAGTACCTGAACGAGCGCCAGGAGCGCGGCCGCCGCGAGGCGTTCCTGCGGCGCTTCCTGCATCCCGGCGTGGTGCAGGCCCTGCTGGCCTCGAAATCCGATCCGTTCAGCCAGAAGCCGCAGAGCCTGCCGCTGACCCTGCTGTTTTCGGACATCCGCGGCTTCACCACGTTTTCCGAGACCCGCCCGCCGGAGGTGGTGGTGAACATGCTGAACCGCTACTTCTCGCGCCAGGTGGCGGTGGTGTTCAAGCATGGCGGCACCGTCGACAAGTTCATCGGCGACGCCATCATGGCGTTCTGGGGCGCGCCGCTGCCCGACGAGCGCCAGGCCGAGCACGCGGTAGCGGCGGCGCTGGAGATGTCCCAGGTAGTGCAGGCCTTCGCCGCCGAGATGCGCGCCGAGGGGGTGGAGGATTTCGACGTCGGCATCGGCATCCACAGCGGCCCGGCGGTGGTGGCCTTCATGGGCTCGGAGAACAAGACCGACTACACCGCCATCGGCGACACGGTGAACCTGGCCAGCCGCATCGAGGGCCTGACCAAGGGCGTGGCGCGCGTGCTGGTGTCGGCGGAAACGCGGGCCGCCTGCGGGCCGGAGCGGCAATTCATCGACCGTGGCGAATTCAAGGTCAAGGGCCGGGCGCAGCCGGTCAGGCTGTATGAACCCGTTCCCGGTCCTGACACGGGGACCGGTTCAAACTAGAGTAGGTCAGGGACGCGGCCGGGGCCGCAGGGGGATTCCATGAGACGCATGCTGTTCGCCGCCGCGCTGTGGCTGCCGCTGCTGGCCGCGGCCGAGCCGGGTTACATCTCCGAGGACACCGACCTGCGCGACGGCCCCTATGCCGACGCCAAGACGCTGCAGCCGCTGCCGGCGGCGACGGCGGTGGAAATCCGCGGCCGCCAGGGCGGGTGGTACCAGGTCCAGGCCGGCCAGCAGCAGGGCTGGGTGCGCATGTCCACCCTGCGGCTGCGCGCGCCCGGCGCGCGCGCCGGCGTGCTCGACGGCGGGCGCGGCGCCGCCACCCAGAGCGTGGCGACCACCGGCGTGCGCGGCTTCGGCGCCGGGGACCTGCAGAAAGCCAGCCCCGACCTTGCCGCAGTCGACAAGCTGGAAACCGGCGCGGTGGCCGCGGCCGACGCGCGCAGCTTTGCCGCCGCGGGCAGCCTGCAGGCCAGGACCGATGCCGACAAGGGAGGCAGCCCATGACCCGCTTCCGCAACGGCTTGCGCCTGGCGCTGCTGGCCGCGGCCCTGTCGGCCAGCGCCGCCGCATCGGCAATCGATTTCGACCTGGGCAAGGCCTTCGACACGGTCAAGCAGCTCAAGACCGCCGTGGTCGGCCCGGACCAGCAGGAAGAGCACGAGATCGGCCGCATCGCCGCCGCCACCCTGCTCGGCGCGGCCAGGCCGGTGTCGAACCGCGATCTCGAGGCCTACGTCGGCAAGGTCGGCTTGTGGGTGGCCCTGCAGAGCGAGCGGCCGGACCTGCCCTGGCGCTTCGCCGTGCTCGACGACGACTCGATCAACGCCTTCGCCGCGCCGGGCGGCTACGTCTTCGTCACCCGCGGCCTGCTCGGCAGGCTGCACAGCGAGGCGGAGCTGGCCGGGGTGCTGGGCCACGAGGTGGCCCACGTGGTGCTCAAGCACCACCTCAAGGCCTTGCGCCGCGACGCCGGCACCCAGGTGCTCGGCACCCTGACCCAGAGCGTGGTGGCCGAGAAGACCGGGCGCGCGCGCATTCCGCCGGAGGTGGTGAACGCGGTCTCGGGCCAGGCCAAGACCCTGTACACGCGCGGCCTGGACAAGTCCGACGAATACGCCGCCGACGCGCTGGGGGTGCAGCTGGCCGGCCGCGCCGGCTACGACCCCTACGGCCTGATGGCGGTGCTGGAGACCCTCGACAGCATGGACGCCAACGACGGCGCGCTGGCCCTGCTGTACCAGACCCACCCGCGGCCGGCGGACCGCCTGGCCGAGCTGGAGAAGATGTCGGACAAGCTCGACGCCTTCGGCCAGCAGCCGACCCTGGAAGCGCGCTTTGCGGCCAATGCGTCGGCCGGCGCAAAGAAGTAGAGTGGCCGGGAATTTTTTCCGATGATGGAGCGTGCATGGCTTCGGTGGCAGTGATCGGCGGCACCGGCATGAACCAGTGGCCGGGCCTGGTGGTGCAGAAGCAGTTGCAGGTCGAGACACCCTACGGCGCACCGTCGGCGCCGCTGCTGCTGGGCAAGGTGTACGGCATCAAGGCGGTCTTCCTGGCGCGTCACGGCGAGGGCCACAAGCTGCCGCCGCATGGGATCAACTACCGCGCCAACCTGTGGGCGCTGAAGCAGGCCGGGGTGCAGGCGGTGGTGGCGATCGCCGCGGTCGGCGCCATCGCGCCGTGGTTCCCGCCCGGCGCCGTGGCGGTGCCGGACGACCTGATCGACTACACCTACGGCCGCGACCACACTTATTCCGACGGCGCCCATGCCGAGCTCAAGCACGTCGAGTTCACCGAGCCCTACAGCGCGCGGGTGCGGCGCGAGCTGCTGCACGGCGCGGTGAGCGCGCGCATCGACATCGCCGAGGCCGGCGTGATGGGCGTGACCCAGGGACCGCGCCTGGAAACTCCGGCCGAGATCAGGCGCCTCAAGCGCGACGGCTGCGACATGGTCGGCATGACCGGCATGCCGGAGGCGGGCCTGGCGCGCGAGCTGGGCCTGGACTACGGCTGCCTGGCGGTCAGCGTGAACTGGGCCGCGGGCCTGGGCTCGGGCGACATCCACGGCGAAATCCACCAGTCGATCGAGACCGGCATGACCAAGGTGCGCGCGGTGCTGGAGCAGGCCCTGCCGGCGCTGCGGGCCCGCGACGAGGTGATGGACGGCTGAGGCCAGCGCCGCGACGGCGCAACGCGTAGACTGTGCGGAGCGGGCGGGAACAGCCCGGATTCACTGGCGACAGGGCGGTCAAGGATCGATGAGGATGTATCTGCAAGTCGCGGCGCTGCTGCTCGGCGCCGCTGTCTCCGCCGCCGCGGCGGCGGGGGTGCTGACGGTCGACAACGTGTCCGGCCACGCCAGCGTCGACCGCCTGGGCGCCCGCAGCGAGCTCAAGCCCGGCGACTCCCTCAACGAGCGCGACGTGATCCGCGTCGCCGACGGCGGCAGCGTCTCGCTGAACTTCTCCGGCCACGGCTTCGTCGAGGTCGGCTCCGGCGCCGAGCTGGGCGTCGAAAAGCTGCCGTTCGCCAGCTACGCCGACGACCTCAAGACCATCTTCAGCCTCGGCCGCGGCTACCTGCGCGTGGTGTGGAAGCTGCCACCGCTGGCCGGCAGTGAATGGCCCCTCTACGTCTACTTCGGCAGCCAGCATGCCGCGCTGATCCCGGGCGAATACTTCTTCGACAGCCGTCCCGGCGCGGCGCGGGCCTGCGTGGTGGCGGGGCGCCTGTCGGTGCTGCCCAACGCCGGCACCCAGCTGCAGAAGCTGCGTCCCGACGCCTGCTACCGCTTCGTCGCCGGGCTGCCGCCGGAACGCGCGGCGCGCGACCCGGCGGCCTGGATCGCGGTTCGGCACGCCTTCGACATCGACGCCCCGACTTCGCCGGAGGCGATGCTGGCGGCCAACGATTCCGGCGACTCCGGCGATTCGGGCAGCGACAGCGGCCTGACTACCGTGGGCGAGCCGATGTCGCCGCCGCCCGCCGCGCCGCCGCCCAGGCCGGTGCCGCGTCCGCCGCTCCAGCCTCCGCCCGCGGCGGCGGCCGCTCCGTCCGCCGCGCCGCCGGCACCGGCACCGGCTCCGCCGGGGGGCTCCGAGCCGCCGCCGCAAACGCCGCCGCCGCCCGGCAACGGCGATTGGGGCGTGAACGTCGCGTCCTACCCGGCCCAGGACGCGGCGCAGAAGCAGGTGCAGCAGCTGCGCGCCGCCGGCTTCGCCGCCGCGGTGCAGCAGGCGCAGGTGAAGGGGCAGACCTGGTACCGGGTGCAGCTGCGCGGCTATCCCACGCCGGATGCGGCGCGCGCCGCCTCGGAGCAGCTGCAGGCGCGCTTCAAGTACCAGGGGCTGTGGGTGACCAGGACCGGTCCGGGTGGCGATGCCGCTCCCTGAACCGGTGCGCCGCGCCCGCTCCGAGCGCGGGGCGCATTGAGCCGGTGCGCGCATTCCCGTAAAATCTCTGAAACCTGCAGCAGCAAATTCCAATGCCCGACGTCGCGCAGACCCGTTTCATTTTTGTAACCGGCGGCGTGGTGTCCTCGCTGGGTAAAGGCATCGCCGCGGCGAGCCTCGGCGCGATCCTCGAATCGCGCGGCCTCACGGTCCACATGATCAAGCTGGATCCCTACATCAATGTCGATGCGGGGACCATGAGCCCGTTCCAGCACGGCGAGGTCTTCGTCACCGAGGACGGCGCCGAGACGGATCTGGACCTTGGCCACTACGAGCGCTTCCTGCGCGGCAAGACCAACCGCTCCAGCAATGTCACCACCGGCCAGATCTACCGCAACGTGCTGGAGAAGGAGCGCCGCGGCGACTACCTCGGCCGCACCGTCCAGGTGATCCCGCACATCACCGACGAGATCCAGCAGCGCATCCGCGAGGGCGCGCGCGGCGCCGACATCTGCCTGGTCGAGATCGGCGGCACGGTGGGCGACATCGAGTCGCTGCCGTTCCTCGAGGCGATCCGCCAGATGGGGGTGGAGCTGGGCCGCAAGCAGTCGATGTACATGCATCTGACCCTGCTGCCCTACGTCCGCTCCTCTGGCGAGCTGAAAACCAAGCCGACCCAGCACTCGGTCAAGGAGCTGCGCTCCATCGGCATCCAGCCGGACGTGCTGCTGTGCCGTTCCGAGCGCCCGATCCCCGACGCCGAGAAGCGCAAGATCGCCCTGTTCACCAACGTGCCTTACCGCGCGGTGATCTCGGCCATCGACCTCGACGACATCTACAAGATCCCGGGCTGGCTGCACCAGCAGGGCCTGGATGACCTGATCATCGAGCACTTCGGCATCGACGCCCGCCAGTCCGACCTGTCGGCCTGGGAAAAGGTGGTGCACGCGCGCGAGCGCCAGGACGTCGAGGTGCAGGTGGCGATGGTCGGCAAGTACGTCGACCTGGCCGACGCCTACAAGTCGCTCAACGAGGCGCTGTATCACGCCGGCCTGCACACCGGCACCCGGGTCAAGATCAAGTACATCGAGTCCGAGGCGGTGGAGAACCAGGGTGCCCGCGTGCTGCAGGGCGCCGACGCCATCCTGGTGCCGGGCGGCTTCGGCGAGCGCGGCATCGAGGGCAAGATCGCGGCCTCGCGCTACGCGCGCGAGAACCGCATCCCCTACCTGGGCATCTGCCTGGGCATGCAGGTGGCGGCGATCGAGTTCGCCCGCAACGTCGCCGGCCTGGCCAACGCGCACAGCACCGAGTTCCAGCCGAACACGCCGCACCCGGTGATCGCGCTGGTCACCGAATGGCAGGACGCCAGCGGCCGCGTCGAGCGGCGCAGCCACAACTCCAACATGGGCGGCACCATGCGCCTGGGCGTGCAGAAGTGCCGCCTGGTCGCCGGCAGCAAGTCGCGCGCCCTGTACAACGCCGAACTCATCAGCGAGCGCCACCGCCACCGCTACGAGTTCAACAACAACTACCGCGAGGCCCTGACCTCCAAGGGCATGAGCATCGCCGGCCTTTCCGAGGACGGCGAGCTGGTGGAGATGCTGGAGCTGCCGGACCACCCCTGGTTCGTCGGCTGCCAGTTCCATCCGGAATTCACCTCGACCCCGCGCGACGGCCATCCGCTGTTCGAGGGCTTCATCCGCGCCGCCCGCGAGCAGCATCTGGCGCACCAGGCGAAAGCCGCATGAAGCTCTGCGGCCGCGACATCGGCATCGACCAGCCGCTGTTCCTGATCGCCGGGCCGGACACGCTCGAATCCGAGGGCCTGGCCCTGGAAGTCGCCGGGACCATCAAGGCCCTGGCGGACAAGCTCGGCATCCTCTACATCTTCAAGGGCAGCTACGACAAGGCCAATCGCTCCTCCCACAAGTCCTATCGCGGGCCGGGGCTGGAGGGCGGCATGAAGATCATGCAGGCGGTGCAGAAGCAGGCCGGCGTGCCGGTGCTGACCGACGTCCACGAGGACACCCCGCTCAAGGAGGTGGCCGACGTCGTCGACGTGATCCAGACCCCGGCTTTCCTCTGCCGCCAGACCAATTTCATGCAGTCGGTGGCGAAGCTGGGCCGCCCGGTCAACGTCAAGAAAGGCCAGTTCATGTCGCCCTGGGAAATGGGCAACGTGATCGAGAAGATGAAGGCCGTGGCGCCGCACCAGTTCATGCTGTGCGAGCGCGGCTTCTCCTTCGGCTACAACAACCTGATCGCCGACATGCGCGGCCTCGCCGTGATGCGCGACTTCGCCCCGGTGGTGTTCGACTGCACCCATACCGTGCAGCTGCCGGGCGGCATGGGCAACGCCTCGGGCGGCCAGCGCGAGTTCATCCCGGTGCTGTCGCGGGCCGCGGTGGGCGCGGGCGTGGCCGGCCTGTTCATGGAGACGCATCCGCGCCCGGACGAAGCGCTGTGCGACGGTCCTAATTCCTTGCCGCTCAAGTATATGGCTGAGCTTCTTGAGACCCTGGTCGAGCTCGACCGCGTGACCAAGCGCAGCGGCCTGCTCGAGCGCCAGCTCTCGTCCTGATCTTTTTCGAATACACAAATAGAAACAACAGCATGTCGAAAATCCTTGAAGTGACCGCGCTGGAGATCATCGATTCCCGTGGCAATCCCACGGTCGAGGCGGAAGTGGTGCTGGAGTCGGGTGCGCGCGGCGTCGCCGCGGTGCCGTCCGGGGCCTCGACCGGCAAGCGCGAGGCGGTGGAGCTGCGCGACGGCGCGCCGAAGAAGGGCGGGGCCCGCTACCTGGGCAAGGGCGTGCGCAAGGCGGTGGCCAACGTCGAAGGCCCCCTGGCCAACCTGGTGGTCGGCCGCGACGCCCAGGACCAGGCCGGGCTGGACCAGGCGATGATCGAGCTGGACGGCACCGAGAACAAATCGCGCCTCGGCGCCAACGCGCTGCTGGCGGTGTCCCTGGCCAACGCCAAGGCGGCGGCGGCGGAGAACGGCCAGACCCTGTTCCGCCATCTCGGCGGCATCCAGGCCGACACCCTGCCGGTGCCGATGATGAATGTCATCAACGGCGGCGCCCACGCCGACAACAACGTCGACATCCAGGAATTCATGATCCTGCCGGTGGGCGCGCCGAGCTTCTCCGAGGCGCTGCGCTACGGCGCCGAGGTGTTCCACGCGCTGAAAAAGGTGCTGCACGGCCGCAAGCTCAGCACCGCGGTAGGCGACGAGGGCGGCTTCGCCCCGAACCTGCCGTCCAACGAGGCCGCGCTGCAGTGCCTGCTCGAGGCCATCGAGACCGCCGGCTACAAGCCGGGCAAGGACATCTACCTGGGCCTGGACGTCGCTTCCAGCGAGTTCTTCAAGAAGGGCAAATACCACCTCGAAGGCGAGGGCAAGGAGTACACCGCCGCCGAGTTCGCCGACTACCTGGCGGGCCTGTGCTCGCGCTACCCGGTGATCTCGATCGAGGACGGCTGCGCCGAGGACGACTGGGCCGGCTGGGCCACGCTGACGCAGAAGCTGGGCGGCAGGGTGCAGCTGGTCGGCGACGACCTGTTCGTCACCAATACCAAGATCCTGGCCGAGGGCATCATCAAGGGCATCGCCAACTCGATCCTGATCAAGCCGAACCAGATCGGCACGCTCAGCGAAACGCTGGAGGCGATCCGCATGGCCACCGACGCCGGCTACTCGGCGGTGGTTTCGCACCGCTCGGGCGAGACCGAGGACGCCACCATCGCCGACATCGCCGTCGGCACCGCCGCCACGCAGATCAAGACCGGCTCGCTGTGCCGCTCCGACCGCATGGCCAAGTACAACCAGCTGCTGCGCATCGAGCGCGCGCTGGGCAAGCGCGCACGCTACCCCGGCGCGGCTGCGTTCCCGATCGGCCTGGGCTAGCTTGAGAAGGCGCCTCGCTCTCGGGGTTCTGTGCCTGGTGCTGGCGGGATTGCAGTACCGGTTCTGGATCGCCGACGGCGGGGTGCTCGACTCGCGGCGCCTGCAGAAGGCGGTGGACGAGCAGGCCGCGTCCAACACCCAGCTGCAGCGGCGCAATGCCGTGCTGGAGGCCGAGGTGGCCGACCTGCGCAACGGCGGCGCGGCGATCGAGGCGCATGCCCGCAGCGAGCTGGGCATGGTGCGCAAGGGCGAGAGCTTCTACCTGGTGGTCAGCGCCAACCCGCAACAGTGACCAAGGTCCCCCGCTATTGGGCCGTAGTGGCGTCCGCCGGCGGCGGCGCGCGCATGGGGCTGGGCAAGCCCAAGCAGTACCTGCCGCTGCGCGGCCGCGCCTTGCTGGAGTGGAGCCTGGCGCCGTTCCTCGACGCCGGCTGGATCGACGGCGTGATGCTGGTGCTGCCCAAGGGCGACACCGACTTCGCCCGCCTGCCCATCGCCGGCCATCCCAGGATCTTCACCATCACCGGCGGCGCCGCCCGCGCCGATTCGGTGCTCGCCGGGCTGCGGGCGGTGAGCGAGCGCAGTGCCGCGCTGGACGTGCCGGTCTACGTCCTGGTGCACGACGCGGCGCGGCCCTGCCTGACGGTGGACGACGTCGAGAGCCTGCGCGACGAGGCCAGCGACGAGGACGGCGGCTTGCTGGCGGTGCCGGTCACCGACGTGCTGAAGCAGGAAGAGCGGGAGCATTCGGTCCGTACCGCCGGACACGCCGCCCTGTGGCGCGCGCAGACGCCGCAGCTGTTCCGCCTCGACCTGCTGCGCGGCGCGCTGGAAAAGGCGCTGGCGGGCGGCAAGGCGCTGGGCGACGAGGCCGCGGCGATGGAACTGGCCGGCTTCAAGCCGCTGCTGGTGCGCGGCCGCGAGAGCAACCTCAAGGTGACCTACCCGGAGGACCTGCCGCTGGCCGAGTTCTGGCTGTCGCGGCAGGAGTACGCGCGCTAACCTAGGCGGCGCTTCATCCAGGCGGATCCGGCGGGGGGCTGGATTGCAGGAAGAATCCTACAAGTACTGGGCGTTCATCTCCTACAGCCATCGCGACCAGGCCTGGGCCGAGTGGCTGCACCGCGTCCTGGAGACTTACCGCGTGCCGCGGCGCCTGGCCGGGCGACAATCGGCCGGCGGCATCCTGCCGCGCCGGCTGTTTCCGGTGTTCCGCGATCAGGACGAGCTGCCCAGCTCGCCCAACCTGAGCGGCGCCATCGACCGCGCGCTGCAACAGTCGCGCACCCTGATCGTCATCGCCTCGCCTCACGCGGCGGTGTCGAAGTGGGTGGACCAGGAGATTGCACGCTTCCGCGCCCTCGGCCGCGGCGACCGCATCCTGTGCCTGATCGTCGACGGCGAGCCGCACGCCGACCTGCAGCCGGGCAGGGGCCTGCTCGAGTGCTTCCCGCCCGCGCTGCGCGCCACGGCCGGGAGCGAACCGATCGCGGCCGACGTGCGCCCCGGCAAGGACGGCCGGCCGCTGGCCCGGCTCAAGCTCATCGCCGGCCTGCTCGGGGTGGAACTGGACGAGCTGCGGCGGCGCGAGCTGCGGCGGCGGCGGTTGCGGAATCTGGGGCTGGCCGCGCTGAGCATCGCGGCGGCGCTGGCGCTGGGCGGACTCTGGGCGCTGCAGCAGCGCGAAAAGCGCGAAGCCCTGGCGCAACAGGCGCTGCGGGTGCACATCGAGACGGTGTACGAAAAAGGCCGGCAGGAGCTGCTCGCCCACAATCAGGCCCGCGCGGCGGTCTATCTCAACGAGGCCTACCGGCTCGGCGTCGACACGCCGGCGCTGCGCTTCATGCTGGGTCGGGCGATGCGGATCGTCGAGGCGCAGCGGCTGGCGTTCCAGGCCGGCGCCGGGGTGACGCGGATGCGGTTCAGTCCCGATGCCCGGCGGCTGGTCACGGTCGGCGCCGACAACGTCGCCAGGGTGTGGGACGCCGCCGACGGCCGCAAGCTGTTCGAGTTCGACTACCCCGCGCATTCCCGCGTGGTCGGCCCGCGCTTCAGCCGCGACAACCGGCTGCTCGTGATGCTGGTGGCCCCCAACGACGCGGAACTGGGCTACGTGGCCTTCTGGGACGTGGCCAGCGGCGCCCAGCTGGGCAAGGTCGTCACCGCCCCCTCGACGGCGCATACGCTGAGTTCCTTCGATGCCGGCGACCGGCGCGTGGCCTACCTTGCGCCCGACCGCTCGGCGCAGGTCGCCGAGGTCGGCAGCGGCCGCCTGCTGCGCCGCCTCGAAGGCCGCTACAGCGTCGTCGGCTTCAGCCGCGACGGCAAACGCCTGCTGACCGGCAGCGCAGACGGCACGGTGGAGGTGCGCGACGGCGCCGACCTGCGGCCGCTGCGCCGCTTCGGCGGCCTGCGCAGCGAGGTGGTCGGCATCGACGACACGGAGGACGGCGCCATCGTCGCCGCGGCCGCCAAGGACGGCTCGATCCGCGCCTGGCGGCTCGCCGACGGAAACCTGCGCATCCTCGCCGGGCATCCTTCACCCTCGCCCTGGCTGATTTTCAGCCTGGATGGCACGCGCCTGTTCACCGGCGCCAAGGACGGGGTGCGGGTATGGAGCAGCAGCGGCGCCCTGGTCTACGCGGTGCAGTCCCCCGCCAGCAGCGACGTCCGCGCCGACATCAGTTCCGACGGGCGCCTGTTGCTGCTGTCGAGCGGTGCGCGGCTGGTGATGCAGGATATCGAATCGGGAGCCGAGCTCTACACCCTGGACGCGCACCGCGGCCCGGCTCTGGCGCGCGATATCAGCGACGACGACCGCTTCCTCGCCACCGGCGGGCCTGACGGCAGGGTGGTGCTGTGGAGCCTGCCCGCTTTCGGCGAATTCGAGTACCGCCCTCCGATCGATCCGCTGCACTGGACCCGCAACTGGGACCCCGGCGTCGCCGCGGCATACGACCACGCCGGCCGCCGCCTCGCCACCGGCGCGGCGGACGGCCGGCTCAACCTGTGGGACCGCGCCAGCCGCCAGCTGCTCCGCTCGGTGGCGGCCGATCCATTGTCAGTGAACTTCGCCGCGTTCAGTGACGACGACCGCCTGCTGCTCAGCGGCGGCGAGTCCAGCGGCGTGAAGCTGTGGCAGGCCGACGATGGACGGCTGCTGCGCGGCTTCGACTGCGACGGCAAGGAGGTGGTCAGCGCCGAGCTCGCCCACGGCGGAAAGTACCTGGCGGCGGCCGGCTACAAGGGCCGAACCTGCGTGTGGGATGCCGCAAGCGGGGCCTTGCTCGGCGAGTTCGCCGCCGGCAGCGGCAATGCGCCGCACTTCACCGCCGACGGCCGCCAGCTGGCGCTGGGCGGGCACGGCCGGGTGCAGCTGTGGAACGTCGAGCGGCGCGATTTCGCCTGGACGGCCGAACTGCCGCCGGCGACGGGGCAGACAAGCGCCGACATCGCCGCCATGGACTTCTCCGCCGACGGCTCCCGCCTGCTGGTCGCCGGAAGCGGGCGGGAGGCCTACGTGCTGGATGCGCGGGACGGCCGCGTGCTGCAGCACCTGTCCGCCGCCGCGGCCTCCAACTTCCTCACCGCACGCTTCGACCGCTCGGGCCGCGCGGCGGTCCTGGGCGACGGCAACGGTGTGGCGACCCTGTGGCGGCCGCTCGAAGGCAAGGTCCAGGAGCTGCGCGGCCACGTCGGAGCGGTGCGCAGCGCGGAATTTTCCCCGGACGGCGCGTTCGTGCTCACCGGCGGGCGCGATGGTTCGGTCAAGGTGTGGGACGGGACCGATGGCGCGCTGCTCGACACCATCGATGTCCACGGCAGCGCCATGCCCGATCCTCCGTTCCAGGCGACCTGGTTCAGTCCGGACATGCGTTCGATCCTGGGCGGATCCACCGATGGCGTGGTGCGGGAATGGCCTTTCCCGCAGGAACGCAGAGGCCCGCAGCAGATCGATGCGATCCTGCGCTGCGCCGTCCCCTGGCGGCTCGACGGCGACGAGGCCGCTCCCGCTACCCCCGCGGAAGCGGCTTGCCGCTGGCCCGCCTCAGGCGGCGCGCCCTGAGGGGTGCGAGGACTTCAGCAGGTCGGCGGCCAGCGACACGGTGAAGCACACCGCGAGCACCAGTGCCACCGCCACTTTCTTGGTGTTCGAATCTTCGCCGCCGCAGGCGGTGAGCAGGAACGGCGTCGCCGCCAGGGCGGAGATGGACAGGCTGCGGCGGATCGAAGTGAGCATTGATAGTCCCCAAGTGATGAAGTGCCGGTGCTGGATGCGCGGCGGCACGAAGCTACAACTCCCGGCGCTTATCGTCTATCGCCGGGCCGCGCTTGTCTGTGACGCACGTAGCAGAACATACACGGCGCCGGTGCCGCCGTCGTGCGGCCGCGCCGAGCAGAACGCCAGCACGTCCTTGCGCCGCCGCAGCCAGCCGTCGAGCAGGGCTTTGATCACCGGGCCGCTGTTGGGCGAGCCGCGGCCCTTGCCGTGGATGATGCGCAGGGCGCGCACGTCGCGGTCCTGGCAGTGGGCGAGGAAGGCTCCCACCGCCTCGCGCGCGGTGTTGCGGTTCATGCCGTGCAGGTCCAGCACGGCGCCGATGTGGTAGCCGCCGCGACGCAGCCGGCGCCAGACCGCATCCTGGAGGCCGGGGGCGCGGTAGGTGAGGGTGTCGCCGCTTTCGATGTCCTCGGGGACCAGCGAGTCTTCCATCATCTCCGCCAGCACCGCCTGCTCGTCGGCTTCGGCGCTGCGCGGGCGCGCGCTCGGACGGCGCCGTTCCGGCGCCAGGCGATCCGATTCGGCCCGCGGCCTGACGCCGCTCATCGCCTCGAGGAAATCGACGTCGTCCGCCGTTTCGGCGGCCTGACCCGGCTGGCCGGCGCCGGCCTTCTGGTCGGGACTGCGCTGCATGCGGACATCATAGCCTGCCGCAGCGCGATCGCGCCGCGACCAGCCGCGTGCCTGCGCAGCCGGGAAGGTCGGCGGCTGTGCCGCCGGTCACGGGGCGGTTAAACTACTGACATTCCCGGTTTTTACGCCAATGCGCATACTCCTCTCCAACGACGACGGCTGCACGGCCCCCGGCTTGCGCTGCCTGGCCGAGCACCTGCGGCCGGTGCACCAGCTCGAGATCGTGGCGCCGGACCGCAACCGCAGCGGCGCCAGCAACTCGCTGACCATCCTCAGCCCGATCCGGGTGCAGAAGCACGATGACGGCACCTGGTGCGTCGACGGCACGCCGACCGACTGCGTCCACCTGGCGCTGACCGGCTTTCTCAAGGAGACGCCGGACATGGTGGTGTCCGGCATCAACGCCGGCGCCAACCTCGGCGACGACACGCTGTATTCCGGCACCGTCGCCGCCGCCATGGAAGGACGCCACCTCGGCTACTCGGCCATCGCCGTATCCTGCGCCGGCATCAACCCGCAGCACTACGCCACTGCGGCGAAGGTGACCCTGCGCCTGATCGAGCGCCTGCAGCGCGAGCCGCTGCCCGGCAACACCATCCTCAACGTCAACGTGCCGGACATCCCGTACGAGCAGCTGCAGGGCATCGAGGTCACCCGCCTGGGCAACCGTCACCAGTCCGAGCCGGTGATCGAGGCGCGCGACCCGCGCGGCCGCCGCATCTACTGGGTCGGCGCCGCCGGCGCCGGGCAGGACAGCGGCCCCGGCACCGACTTCCACGCGGTGCAGAACAACCGCGTCTCGATCACACCGCTGCTGGTCGACCTGACCCGCTACAGCGCCATCGAATCGCTGACGGCGTGGGCGAAGCAGCTTTGAACGGACCGATGAAGTCCAGCCATCCGCACAGCCTCGGCCTCGGTCTCACCTCTCCGGCCAGCCGGGCGCGCCTGATCGCCGAGCTGCGGCGCGAGGGCATTCACGACGAACGGGTGCTCGAGGTGCTGGGTAAGCTGCCGCGCCACGAGTTCGTGGAAGAGGCCTGGCGCGGCGAGGCCTACAAGAACAAGCCGCTGCCGATCGGCTTGTCGCAGACCATCTCCCAGCCTTACATCGTGGCGCTGATGACCCAGCTGCTGCTGGAGCCGGCGCCGGGCGGAACGCCGCGCAAGAAGGTGCTGGAGATCGGCACCGGCAGCGGCTACCAGACCGCGGTGCTGGCCGAACTGGTGCAGAACGTGTTCTCGGTCGAGCGCATCAAGGCGCTGTCGGAGCAGGCGCGGGCGCGGCTGCGCGGCCTGGGCTACCGCAACATCCACTGCGGCTACAGCGACGGCAGCGCCGGCTGGGCGGCGCACGCCCCTTACGACGGCATCATCGTCACCGCCGCCGCCGCCGAGGTGCCGAAAGCCCTCATGGAGCAGCTGGAGCGCGGCGGCCGCCTGGTGATTCCGGTCGGGCCGCCGGCGCAGCAGACGCTCAAGGTGATCGACCGCGTCATGGCCAACCGCTGGCAGACCCGCGAGGTCGCCGGCGTCAGCTTCGTGCCTCTACTCGAAGGAAAAATCTGAATGGCGGCGTTCCAGGAGTGGCTGGGCCAGCTCTACGCGCACCTCGGCTATCCGCACATCATCCTGCTGATGACCCTGGAATCCAGCCTGTTCCCGGTGCCTTCGGAGCTGGTGATGATCCCGGCCGGCTATCTCGCGCACCAGGGCCAGCTCGATCCGGCGCTGGCGGTGGCCTGCGGCGCGCTCGGCTCCGTCCTCGGCGCCGGGGTCAATTACCTGCTGGGCCGCACGCTCGGGCGCGCAGTGCTGCTGCGCTACGGCCGCTACCTGCTGATCAACGAGGCCAAGTACCACGAGGCCGAGAAGCTGTTCCTGCGCAACGCCCGGGTGTCGACCTTCCTCGGCCGCTTCCTGCCGGTGATCCGCCACCTGATCTCGCTGCCGGCCGGCGTGTTCGGCATGCCGCCGCTGCCGTTCGTGCTGCTCACCGGCCTGGGCTCGGCACTGTGGTGCGCGGTGCTGGTCGGCGCCGGCTACTATTTCGGCGAGCCGGCGGTGAACTTCGTCCGTCAGTACACCCACGAGCTGGGCTACGTCTGCGTCGCGGCGCTGGCCCTGGGCCTGGGCTGGTTCCTGCTGCGGCGCCGGTAGTGGAGGTCCTCGTCCCGGCATCCCGGCATTCCTGCCGGGATTATTGAAACAGGCGATATCATTGGCCATGCAGCCACGCCTCGCGCTGATGGTCACCCTGGCGGTCCTCGCCGCCGGCTGCGGCTCCAGCAGCGTTCATGAGCAGGCGGCCCGGCGCAGCCGGAACACGGCTACCGCGCCGGCGCGCGCTGCCGCAGCGCCCGGGCAATACGTGGTGCAGCGCGGCGACACCCTCTATTCCATCGCCTTCCGCCACCAGCTCGACTACCACGACCTGGCCGACTGGAACGGCATCGGCCGCGGCTATGCCATCTATCCCGGGCGGGTGCTGCGGCTCACGCCGCCGGGCAGCCCGGTGCTGCCGCCGCCCGAGCGCGAAGCCGCCGCGCCGATCCCGCTGGGGCCGCCGCCGCGGACCGGCTCGCCGCCGCCCGCGACCGCCGCCTCCGCCGCGCCGCCGCGGCCCGCGACCCCGCCGCCGACCGTGCCCTCGCTGCCGCCCGACAGCGCGCCGCGCTCCGCCATTCCGTCGTCGGCGCCGGTGGCGGCCCCGGCCGACGGCGACGTCAGCGGCCCGCGCTTCGATGCCGGCCGCTGGGAGTGGCCGACGCGCGGCAAGGTGGTGCGCGGCTTCAGCGCCGACGGCAGTTCCAAGGGCCTGGACATCGCCGGCGAGCTGGGCCAGATCGTCGTGGCGGCCGCCGGCGGGCGGGTGGTGTACAGCGGCAGCGCGCTGAAGGGCTATGGCGAGCTGGTCATCATCAAGCACGACGAGCAGTACCTGTCCGCCTACGGCTACAACCGGCGCCGCCTGGTGGAGGAGGGGCAGCAGGTGCTGGCCGGCCAGCCCATCGCCGAGCTCGGCGACGGGCCGGAGCAGAAGCCCCTGCTGCACTTCGAGATCCGTGACCGCGGCCGGCCAGTGGATCCGCTGCCCTTGTTGCCCAAGCGCTAGGACGGCGTCGAACGCATTACGCCAAGGGGCAAGGACCCGAACCGGGCTTTTGGTCAAAGCCCCTGCTACTCGGAGGTTCTCCGGTCGCCGGTAATCGGTTCAGCTCTTGGGAACGCCTTGTTGGGCTTTCCACTTCTCCAGCGCGTCCATGGTGTTCTTGACGTGCTCGTCCGGCTTCAGCGCCGAATAGCTGTAGATCACCGTGCCGTCCGGCACGATGACGAAGGAGGTGCGGTCGGAATGGCCCGGCATGTACCAGGCGGTGGCGTCGTACGACTTGGCGATCGACAGGTCCGGGTCGGCCGCCACCGCGAACTTGCTGCGGCACTCGCTCACCGAGAATTTCTTCAGCGTCTCGATGTCGTCGTGCGACACGCCGATCACGGTGGCGCCCATGGCCTTGAACTTGTCGGTGGCCTCGGCGAACTGGTGCGCTTCCACGGTGCAGCCCGAGGTGAAAGCGGCGGGGTAGAAGTACAGGACCACCGGGCCCTGCTTCAGCGACTCCGACAGGGAGAACTGGAACACCTTGCCGCCGAGCGAGGCCGGGGCGGTGAAATCCGGCGCCGGGCTGCCGGGCTTGAGGCCGGCCCAGGCGGCCAGGCTGAGGCCCAGCAGGCCGGCGGCCAGCGTGCGCAAGGGGCGGGGACGGTGCGGACGGGCCGGCTTTTCCATGGGTTTCTCCCGATTGTCTGCTTTCATTATGGGCCTGTACGCACCGGCCGGCGCGCCGGATGCCGTGCCGTGCATTGAAGTATTTGCCCCCGCCATCAATAATTGCGCCCCAATGCGACTTCCCGGCCTGCCGCCGGCATCGCCTACCGCTCCACCCACAGCAGCAAAGGTCCTCCCGTGAACAGCGTCTTCCCACGCATCCAGCGCCTGCCGCCTTACGTCTTCAATATCGTCGGCGATATGAAGAAGGCTGCCCGAGCTCGTGGCGAGGACATTATCGACTTCGGCATGGGCAACCCGGACCAGCCGACGCCGCGCCACATCGTCGACAAGCTGGTGGAAGCGGCGGTGCGCGGCACCGACTCCGACTACGTGGTGCCCGAGCACCGCAACGAGGAGGGCGTCCACACCCACCGCTATTCGGTGAGCAAGGGCATCCCGCGCCTGCGCCGCGCCATGGCCACCTGGTACAAGAACCGCTACCAGGTCGAGCTGAACCCGGAAACCGAGGTGATCGCCACCATTGGCTCCAAGGAAGGCCTGGCCCACCTGGCTTTCGCCACCCTGGCGCCCGGCGACACCGTGCTGGTGCCGAACCCGGCCTATCCGATCCATCCCTACGGCACCGTGCTGGCCGGCGCCGACGTGCGCCACGTGCGCCTGACCCCCGAGGTCGACTTCTTCGAGGAGCTGCACAAGGCGATCAAGGAGACCATGCCGGCGCCGAAGATGCTGATCATCAATTTCCCGGCGAACCCGACCGCGCAGTGCGTGGACCTGGCGTTCTTCGAGAAGGTGGTCGCCATCTGCAAGGAGCACGGCATCTGGCTGGTGCACGACCTGGCCTACGCCGACATCGTGTTCGACGGCTACGTCGCGCC
>DASRFD010000058.1:0-16626 GCA_035651715.1 Nevskia sp. | reverse complement strand
CGGCGCCACGGAAGATCTTCGCGATGCCGAGCATCCAGTCGTGGTCCTTCTTGTACGCCTGGCTTTCTGGGTCTGCCAGCCAGCGCCCGCGCACCTTGTAGCTATTCTCCAGCACCTCGGCGTACTCGACCAGGAACTTGCCGGCGCCGGCCATGGCGTCGACGAGGCCGCAGCTCGAGCAGACGCCGACCCCCGACTTGCGATCGACCCAGATCCAGCTGCAGCCATACAGGCAGGCATGGTTGTCGGTGCAGCCGCAGATCCGGCAGCGGGATTCTTTAGTCATGTCGATATACGGGCACCGTTACCGGTTGCCCCTCCAAGGTCCAATGAAACCGCCGCCGGCATGTCACCGCCGGCAGCCACGGAAAATCGTCCTGCAGCCGCCTGCGCGCGCGCCAGGCGCTGCAATGGTTCAGATGGCCCTCGTAGCTGCTCCAGCAGCTGCGGGCCGCCCGGAAGGCCTCAGGCGTAGCCAGGATCGTGTGGCCGCGCACGTGGCGCCGCTCCCAGGCCTGCAGGGCCTCGCGGGCGTGGTGGAGCACGCGGCGACGCACCAAGCGATGGGTGGCTTCGTCATCGTTGAGCCTCGATCAAGGCGGCGCGGGTACTCAGTGTCTCGGGACGCTCCGGCCGGCGTGACGCCGCCGGATTCTGCCCGTTAGGGTGCTGCTGGCGGATCTTCCGCTGCAGGCCGCCGCACTGGCGGCCCAGGTCATCGGCGATGCGGATGATCTCTTCGAACCGCGCGAAACTGACGAATACCTGCAGCTGCTGCCCGAGCTGCAGTCGCAGCTTAAGCCGGTCCACCGCTTCCACCAAGTCGCTGACCAGGGCTGCATGGCGCTGCGGATCGCGCACGGCGCGGAACGCCTCGTGCGACAGCAGCGCCGCCTCCAGGACGTTGCCGCGTAGGTCCTGGCCCAGGCTGTAGCGGTGCCGCCTGGGGAAACGCGGCACCTCACGCTCCAGCTCAAGCATGAGGCGCCGCGCCACGGCGACGATGGGTGGAAGATCGGAGCGCATCAGGACTGGCTAGCAGGCCAAAAGCCAATCACTGACCGGCGGGAACGCGGCGCACAGCCCGGACGAAGCCGCCGAAGACCTGGCTGCCGCAGCTCACGTCGCCGTAGTTGAAGCCGACGCCCCAGGCGAAGTCCGACGGGGACGACGCCAGCGGGGTGGCCGACCAGTACCAGTCATCGAAGCGCGTCTCCGGGAAGAACGCAGCGTCGATCGACGGGCGGCTGCGATCGCGGCGCACCAGCAGCGCCAGCTCCTCCGCCTCGGGCAGCACCCAGTCGGTCTGGCCGAGCAGCTGGACGCCGGCGGCCATCTCCTTGGCCTCGGCCCAGGTTTCGGCCTGGCCGATCGTGGCAGCCGTGAACATCAGGCCGAAGTCCGGCAGCAGCACGGCCACGTGGCCGATGGCGTCATCAGCCAGCGCATTGCCGTCGGCGCCGATCTTGACCAGGCGCGGGCGCAGCAGCTGCGCGAGCGGGATACGCGCCGGCAGAATCGCGGCGAGGGACATATCGTTCATCTTGTGAAGCTCCTTGCCGGCGCGCCGGCTGGTTGAGAGAAAAGCGGGCCAATACGGCCAATCACTGACCGGCGGGAACGCGGCGCACAGCCCGGACGAAGCCGCCGAGGACCTGGTTGTAGCAGTTCACGTAGCCGCCGTAGAAGTAGACGGTCCAGGCGCAGTCCGACGGGGACAACGCATCCTTCTTGCTCGTCCAGTACCAGCCCGACTTGGTGTCGGGGAAGTACTCCGTGTCGATCGCCGGGTTGTAGCGGTCGTAGTCGACGATCGAGGCGAGCTGGGCGGGCTCCGGCACCTGCCAACCGCCGCCGAGCAGCTCGCACTTTGCCGGCAGCTTCTGTGCGGCCTTGAATCCGACGGGCTTGTCCGGGTTGAGCGTGGGCGTCCACTCCAAGCCGGTGAGCGTGTCGCGGACACAGCCGTCCGTGAGCTTGATGAAGCGGGGTTCTTGCTGAGACATGGTTGACTCCCTTCTGCTGTGTTACTACTACTGCGCCAGGTCGGCGCGGATCTCGCTCAGCACCGAGGCGATCATCGGATCGAACAGGCGGCCCAGGCGGTCCAGCACCTCGAGCTTCACCTCCAGGCGCTCGATCACGCGGGGCCGCATGCGCTGTTCGAGCTCCTGCAGGGCCGCGGTGATGGTGATGGGCCCGGGCGCCTTCTTCTCGGCGGCCTTGCGCACCTGGTCGACGGCGGCGATCGCGCCGGGCTTGCCAGCGCCGGGGAGCGACCAGGTGGCTGCGCGCGCCGTGCCCTGCAGGCGCACCAGCTTCTCCTTGCGCATCTGCTTCAGCAGCGGATACAGCTTGGCGCGCGGCAGGCCGGTGGCCTTGATCAGGTCGGCGGTCTTCCAGGAGGACTGCCGCAGCAGTCCCAGAATGATGTCGCGCTGCGCGTCGGCGTCCTTCTTCGCGTCGGCGGTGGGCTTGGACTTGGGCATCGATGCTTCCTCCATGTGCGCCATCGGCGCGGGTTGCGTGGTTTCGGGTGGGACAGGTGCGGCAATCGGTGCGGGTGCCGCAGGCGGGACTTCCACGGCAGGAGCAGCAACGATTGCTTCTGCGGGTTCCTCGGGCGCGGCCTCGGTCGGCGCGACGCGGAGCACGTGCGCTGTCTCCGGTGATGGCAGCACGAATTGCGCGCGTTCTTCCGCGGGAGCGACTATTCCGCGTTCACGCCGCCCAGCTTGCGGGCGCGCCTGGATCCGCGCGGGCCCTTCCAGCAGCGGCGCCGGCGCCTGCAGGAGCGGCGGCATCGGGCCGGCGCCAGCAGGTTTGCGCGGCGTAGCCTTCGCATCCGGGCGTTCCATCAACGGCGCCGGCGTGCCAGGCAGGCCCACCTCGAGGCCGAACTGTCCGGTGCGGACCACTGCGCAGCCGGTGTTCTTCAGGCCGAGCAGCCATTCGTTGAACCTCTCCTTGTTCTCGAAGCTGCTTCGGCTATACAACGTGGATGTGGACGCCCAGGCCTCGCCCTGGAGCAGCTCGGCAAGCCGCTGGTCGACCGGTTTCCTGGAACCATCGCTCATGATCTTTCCCTTGGGTAATACGGCCGGCGCTCGCCGACCAGGTTGACCAGCAGGTCCCTGCCCTCGCCCACCTGGATCAGGCGCTGCCTGCGCAACTCGTCCAGCGCCGCCTTCATGCGCGACTCGCTGGCCACGCACAGCCGCTCGCGCAGGTCCTCGAGCGGCAGCACGCCGCGCACGGTGAGCTGCTCGAGGATGTTCTTCGCCAGCAGCATCACCGCGCCCAGGCTCTCGTCCTCAGGCGGTCGAGCGAGGCCCCGGCGGCGGAGCTTGCGGGCTGGCTTGGCGGCGGCCATGCGGATGCTGGGATCAGGCCCCGACCGCGGCGCGGCGCAGCCCCAGGTCGGCGATCGCCTCCTGGATCTTCTTCGCCGCGCCCTCGCGCACCCGGCCACTCTCGGCCGCGCCGGTGCGGCGCGCGCTCGGCGTCGTCGGCCTGACCTGCTTCGGCTTGAAGTCGCCAGCGACGAAGGCCTCGTAGAGCGGCGCGCCGCAGCGCGGGCAGACGCTGAGCGGGTCGTCGGTCTGCGAGTCCGAGAACGCCACCACCAGGCGGCCGAACGGCGTGCCGCCGGAAATCACCGCGTGGTCGACCTGGGCGCCGCATTTGTGGATCAGGGGGAGAGCAACCATTTCACTGCCTCTTGGTGTCGGGCCCGTCGCCGCCGGCGACGAACAGGGGAAGTTCCTGCGCGGCTTCCGCCTCCTGGCGGATCTCGGCCTCGGCGCGGCGGATGGCGTAACGCTCCGCGGCGCTGCACAGGGTGTGGTACAGCACGCTCCAGTGCTCGGCCCTGGGCTGGGCGAAGCACATCTGTAGCGCGGAAAGGAAATCGCGGTCATGCGGCAACCGGGCGGCGAAGCGCGCGAACTCGTCCGGCATCGAGCGCAGGTCCCGCACGGTCAGGAACTGGCGGTAGCCCTTGCTCGGCCGCTCCTGGTCCGCCCGCGCCGCGCTCATGGCCGGCGACCTCCGTAGGTCTGCGCGACGTACTCGAGCGACTCCGCCAGCGTCATTTCGAACGGCGTCTGCGCCCTGCCCTCGCGGTACTCCTCCAGGATCCCGTTCAGCGTCTGCTCGAGGCGCGCCTGCCACAGCATGTCGTCCAGGCAGGTGCCTGGGGCACCGGCGCCGGCGTAGAACATGGTGCGCAGCCAGGCCTGCAGCAGCTCGTGCTTGGCCAGCGGATGCGTCACTGGTCGCGGCGCTTCCGGCCAGACCAGGCGGCGGGCCCAGTCGCGTACGGCGCCGGCGAGGTTCGCCAGGCGCTGGCGGCCGCCGCTCGGGGCAGCTGCGGGGCTCACGGCCGCGGCTCCGGCGCCAGCCCGAAGCGTTCCGCGGGATAGCTGAGCTCCGCGCCACGCCGGTCCAGCAGCAGCACCTGCGCGCCATGCCTGCGCCAGCAGGAGGCCTCGGCCGGCGCCGCGCCGCCGGCAGTGACATACGCCCGCTGCAGCCCGGAGGGGCAGCCGCCCTGCTCGGCGGTGAGCGCAATGAAGCCGATCGCCGCATTGCGGACGCTGCCGATCACCGGCTGCCGGCGCTGCGCGGCAGGCGATGCGGTGGGCCCCGCGCTCACCACCTGGGCCGCAGCGGCGCCCAGGGCGATCGCAGCCGCGGCCAGCAGCATCGCCTGGCGCAGCCGGAACGGCCGCCGGCGGTCCTGCAGCAGGCGCGGCGCATCGTAGCCCTGCGCCTCGGGGGTGAAGCGCGTCACCCGCAGCAGCCTGGCGCGCTGGCGGAGGAACGGATGGACCGGGTCCATCACTCGCCCTCCACCAGCAGCTGCATGTCGAGGTAGCGGTAGCCCTCCGTGAAGCGTTTCTTCTTCACGCCGGCGGCGGCGATGGCGTCGCCATAGCGGTTGTCGTTGAGCGTCAGCGCCTGCAGCTTGTGGCGTTTGCAATAGGCCTCGTACGCGGCATACAGGTCGGCACCCTTGACCTGGCCGCCCTTCTTGGCCTGGGTGCAGGCCTTGAGGAAATCGCCGACCTCGCTCGCTGGCGATGCCTCCGTGGCAGGAGCCGAGCCCGCAGCCGCTTCCGCCGGCTCGATTTCATCAATGCCCAGGCCGGTGACGATGCCGTCGCGGCCAGGCTTGAACCGCACGGTGCAGCCGACCTTGCCGATGGTTTCCAGCGTGCCGACCTTGCCGGCACATTTACGGAAGTGGCCGCCACGGCCTCTTGCCTCGTCCTTGACGCGGACCTGCATGCCCTCGACCAGGGAGGGCTGCTGTTTCCCATGGGAAACGGCTGCGGACTTACCCTGCAACTTCTGCAACAGGTTGGACAGAGAAGCGCCGGTGCCTCCGACTTCGACCTCGAAGTTAATCTTGTCCCCGAACACCTTCTTTAGCGCTTCCATCTGCTCCAAGGTGACGTCGAAGTCGTAGAGGTCGCCGACGCGAATCTGCGGCTTCATGCTTTTCGGCAGCGCCGCGAAGACCTTCTGTATCAACTCCGGCGCGACGTCGTCAGGGTTGAGCTCGAGGCTGAACTCAGCCTCATTCACGTCTGCCGGAAGCCTGCGCGTCTCCCAGGACTGGAAGCTTTCCCCCTTCACCAGCACCGGCAGATCGTAGGGCCACCGGTTACCGGCTTTCTTCGGCTGCTTGAAGCCCAGGGCGGCATTGAAGGCTGGTACCAGTTGATCGCTATGCTGCTCGATCGCCTTATTGATGGCTGCAATGCGCTCCTTGCGCTTGCGCTCGGCGGCCGCGGCCTTCTTCTGCTTCTCCTGATCGGCGATGGCCTTGGGATCCTTGGCCGCGGCCTCGCGCGCCTTGCGCTCCTCTTCCTTGCGCTTCACTTCGTCCCTGGCCCAGCGCAGCTCGCGCTCCACGTCCGTGCGTGTCGGCGACCCTTGCCACTCGGTCGGTTTTTCGTATCGCTCCGCCAGGCGTTCGGCGGCCTCGGGCTTGAGCTGGTGCAGCTGCGCCAGCATCGTGATGGCGTGCACGTCGCGCACCTTCTCCTTCACGACCAGCTTCTTGATTGGATCGGGCGCGCTGAGGATGTTGGCGCGCTCGCTGACCCAGGACTTGGACCGCTTTTTCCCGAGCCTGGACCCCACCACCTCCAGGGCGGAGCGCCCCTCTGGGTCGGGATTCTTCTCCAGCTCCTTGGAGACAATCTCGATGAGGGTGGCCAGCGCCTCGCTGGTTTCCGCCAGGTTGAGATCCTCGCGCTGCAGATTCTCGATGAGCTGGGCATAGCGGATCTGCTCCATGCTGAGCCCGCGACGGATCCTCGCCGGAATGACCTTGAGCCCTGCCTGCTGGGCCGCGCGCCAGCGGCGCTCTCCCGCGATGATCAGCCAGGGCGGAAGCTTCAGCGTCGACGCCTTGGCCTCGTCCTGCATGACCGGGCGCACCAGGATCGGCTGCAGGACGCCGTGCTGGGCGATCGAATCGGCGAGCTCATTGATCGCCTCAGCGACAAAGGCCCTTCGCGGCTGGCGGGGATCGGGTGCGATATCGCCAAGCGGCAAATCGCGGTATTCCTCTGCGGAACCATCGGCGGACATAAGTGGTTTACTCCTGTGGAATGTGCCGCGCGTACTCGACCTGGACCTCGATCTCTTCGCGGCGTCGGGATCTGTGCTGCTGGCGGTTGATCTGCCAGCGCAGGCAGGAAAAGCCCTGGCGGCCGGCGGCGATGGGGAGCGCGTGGTCGGCGATCACGGCGATGTGTCCGATCGCCGCCGAGGGCTGGTACTGCTGCGGCGCGTCGGCGTCGAAGCTCACCGGGTCGGTCGATCGAGCGATCTTGTGCAGCGCGCGCAGGGCCTGCGCCAGGCGCTGGCGCAGCTCGTGCTCGCGCAGCTCGGCGGCGGCGTGGCGCTCAACGGGGAGGCAGGCGTCAGCCATGACAGGCCTCCTGTCCTTTCATGCGCTTCGCTTCCAGCGCCGCCAGCTCAGCAGCCTGCGAGAAGGCGGTATCGCAGATCACCGGCAGGTTGGCGCCAGCGTCGTAGTCCAGGCGCCGCATCCGCAGCTGCATTTCGACGGCAACGGCGTTTGAAATGATGCACTCGCGCAGGAAGTCGGCGCGGCTATAGGTGATGACAAAATCGCGTTTCCCATGGGAAACGGACTCGAGGTTCGGTGTGTTCATGGTCAGTGCCAAAAGCCAATCACTGACCGGCGGGAACGCGGCGCACAGCCCGGACGAAGCCGCTGCCGTCCTGGCCGCCGTAGCCCACGCTGCCGTCGCTGAAGTAGACGTTCCAGGCGTAGACCGACGGGGACGACGCATCGCGCGGCGCGAGAATCTCGCCGGTCCAGTACCAGTCAGATTGGGTCGCGGGGAAAAGCGCGGTATCGATCGCCGGCTCGCGGCGCGTGCGATCCACCAGGCTGTTGAGTTCGGCAACAGTGGGCAGCCGCCAGCCGCCGCCGGCGAGTTCCAGCTGGTCGCAATAGGCCTTCGCCTCGGCCCAGGTGCGGCGCACGCCGTCGTCCTGCGCCTGCCATTCCAGACCATTGACGTGGTCGATGACCACGCCGCCCTTCCGCTCGAACCGGCTGATCAGAGTCACTGCCGCTGAGCCAAGCAGCGGCGGCGCAGCGTGGTGGCCTTGCACCGCGGCCTGGGTGGCCTGCACCAGGTCAGCCGGTGCGATCAGGTCATCGGACCAGTCGTCGATGCCGAGCCAGCGGTTGAGGAGGTTGACGAGCTGGGTATTACGAGCCCGGAGGGGCTGATGCTTGACGGTGTTGGACATGGCGCACTCCCTGGTAGGTGCGCCATAACGTATAGCACCGCTTTACACTCGTCAAGCGTTGCTTGACAAGCTCACTGCCTCGACGGCGGGGCGTAAACGTCCATTGGAAGGCCTGCATTCCGCAGAATGACTGCGCATTGCTCCCGTGTGGGCGGGTGACCAGGCGGTGGCTGCCCCTCGTATAGATCCACGCCGATGCATTCCATGATGCGTCGTTTAGTCGGATCATGGAGCGCCGATGTGAAGGCCGCTAGGCTGTCGAGCGTCTTGGCTGCTGTCGATCCGCAAAGCTCGGCGCCGAATACCATAGCCACTACCGAGGAGTGTTCGTATCCGGCGGCTTCTTCCCACGTCGGAGTGTCGTAGCCGTGTTGCTGGGTGTAAGCGTCTATTTCGCTGGAGACGCGCGCTGCGTCGGCGCGGGTGAGATCCCGATGCTGACAAGGCTTTTGCGCTGCTGGCTCAGCGGCGCCGGCGTCTGCGACTTGCGCCTCCAGCTGGGCCTTCCGGTCCGCATACCATGCCTGTAAGCAAGCCTTGTCATGGCAGCTCGACTCGCGCAGCTTCCACTGCCGCAGGTTCTGGGCGTTAAACGCTTTGCGGTCTGCAGCGGCTGCTTTTGCTCGATGGTAGAGCTGCGACAACTCGTCATCGCGTGCTGAAAGCTCTGGGTCGCTGCAGATCAGTTTTTCGGCGTCGGACCGGGCTTTTTTGCAATCGAAGCTCGCCGCCCTGGAATGGAACGGGACGGCCATCAGCAATGCAGCGAAGGCGATGGCCAGGTTGCGCATTGCTCAGAGCCGTTTGGCGTTCCAGGCCAGGATCACCCTGCCGCGCACCTTGTATTCGCCCAGGCGGTCGCGCTCGATCGCAAAGGGCTGGTAGTTTTTGTTGTCCGAGATCATGAGCAGGCTGCCGTCGGGGCGTCGCTGCAGGCGCTTGATGAAGATCTCGTTTTCGCGCTCCAGCACATAAACGGCATCGATCCTGACCTCATAGATGCCTGCGTCCACCAGCAATACATCGCCGTCGCTGAACGTCGGCTCCATCGAATCGCCATAGCCAGTGATGAACTGGAGGCTCGCCTTCGAGGTGTAGCCGACCTTGCGGCTGAGATGCGCTGGATCCACCACGATGCGCCTCACGACCTCGACGTGATCGGGCACGAGCGCTCCAGGGCCCATGGAGCCGGCGACGTTAAGCTCGGGGATGGAGATCAAGGAACTTGGCTCATACGGCGCCGGACGCAGTTCGCCCAATGCTTTGATGTCGGGCTGATTGATTTGTTCGCCATCGATAGCCCGCAAGATTTCCTCGGCGGGCCGATCGATGTACTCAGCAATTCGGCGCAAAGTGCCTTTGCTGATCGAGCCAGTGCTGAACCAGCCGTTGACGGCCTGGCGGGTCACGCCGACTTCCAGGCCGAATGCTTCCTGGCTCATCCGCAGCCGGTCCATGAATGGCTGAAGGTATTGCCGGAACCGTTCCCCCCTCGCCTTCTTTTCTTTTTCATTGAATACAGGCATGCGGCCACGATAAAGCAACGCTTTACGGGCCGTGGCAAGCATTCCTTGACCTTTCGTAAAGCGGCGCTTTACCATGTTGGCGCCATGAACGACATCGAAATCGCTGAAACCAGCATCGCCAGGGCCGCCAGGCTCGCTGGCGGCCAGAACGCCCTGGCGCACCGGATCGGCGTCAGCAAGGCCTTTATCAATCAGCTGGTCCGGGGAGAGCGCCCGGTTCCCGCCGAGCGCTGCATCGCGATCGAGGAGGCCGTCGGCGGCCAGGTGACGCGCTATGACCTGAGGCCCGACGTGTTCGGCACTGCTGCTCCCACCCAGGCCGAGGCCAACGCCGCATGAGCCTGCGATCCCTCCAGCCGGTGCAAAGGATTGCGCCGCAACCGCCGAGGATGGCACGAGGGCCGGACTGATCGCATGAGCCATCGGGGGATCGGGGGACATTGTCGGCGCCAGGTGCGCGCCGCTTTCACTGCCGGGCGCGGCGCTGGCGCCCCATGCGAGGGCGGCTGAATGCCCCTGCTCGCCGCCTTTTACGTGCTCGTCGGCGCCACGGCGGTGCTGATCGCCGTCGCCTTCAGCGCGGCGATTTATTGGCGCCTGCTCTGCGGCCTCGGCGCCTATTGCCTGCACCTGCTCGTGGCCGCCGTCGGGGCCGCCATGGTTGGGGGTGGCCGGCGATGAGGCCTGTTCTTCTGCTGCGGAATTCGACTGGTCCATGGGGGCCAGTCTCTTTTTTTGCCCGGAGGGCGTCATTCCACGCCGTTCCATTTTTTATGGAGTCCCGTGTATGAGCCAGCACAGCCTGCCCTTTTTCGAGAGCGCCGAGGAAGCCACGCGGCACGCGATCGAAGCCTCGGGCCGCAAGTTCAAGGAAGTTGCGCCGGCCCTCTGGCCCGACAAGTCCGTCGAGGCCGCGACCACGCTGCTGCGCAACGCCCTCAACGAAGCGCGGGCCGAGCGCCTGACCTTCGACCAGCACCTGCTGATCGCGCGCCACGTCGGCCGATTCGACGTGTTGCTCTACGCAGCGATGAGCTGCAACCACAGCCTGCCCACGCCCGTTGCGCCGGCGGATCTCGAGGCCAAGCTGCAGCGCGACTTCATCGCCTCGGTGCAGCAGCTGGAGAGCATCCAGCGGCGCCTGAGCTCGATCCAGCAGCGGACGGGCTGAAGTTCCCATGCCCTTCAGCGACACCCCGGACCTGTTCGCGCCGCGCCCCGCGCCTGCCGTCGCGCCGGTGCAGGCCGGTTGCAGCCGCTGCGGCAGCGACGGCCGCGAGCTGCCGGCGGTGTGCTTCCTTTCCGAGCTCGCATTCCAGGCCTACCTGTTGGACAACGCCCGGGCCCGCGAGGCGGCGGAGATCGGCGTGCTGCTGAACGCCTCGGCCGGCGCCGCCGCGCGCTGGATCGAGCGGGTCAGGGCCAAGCGCGGCGCCGCCGCGGCGAATCGTCTCGAAACGGGACTGCAGCTCGCTCAACTCAAGAGGGGTGAACCATGAAGTACTGCCTGTTCAAGCTTGCGATGCGGGCCAACGAGGCGGAGATCGCGCAGGATCGCCTCAAGACCGAGATGCGGCGCGTCTACCGCGAGCATGTCTCCCTCGAGGAAATTGCCGAGGCCAGCGGCATGCCGGTACCGCGCGTCGCCAGCATCGTCGGCGCGCCGCAGCCCGGTTCCCAGCCCGGCACGCAGGCCGCGCCATGAGCCGCCGCTGGCACGACCACTTCCTGCGCGAGTGCCTGGTCAAGGCGCATATGAGCAAGGATCCGTCGACGCAGGTCGGCTGCGTCATCATCGGCCCCGACCGCGAGACCCTGTCCGACGGCTTCAACGGCTTCCCGCGCGGCATCGCCGACGCGCCGGAGCGCCTGGACCATCGCGAGACCAAGCTGCGCCTGATGGTCCATGCCGAGATCAACGCGGTTTGCAACGCGGCGCGCATCGGCACCTCGCTCAAGGGCAGCACCCTTTACCTGGCCTGCACTGACCACTCCGGCCAGGTCTGGGGCGGCGCGCCCTGCACGCGCTGCACCGTCGAGCTGATCCAGGCCGGCATCGCGCGCATCGTCACCGTGCCTTTCAAGCCGGGGCCGTCCAAGTGGGGCGCGGATATCGCCTTCGCGCGCCAGCTGCTGGCCGAGGCCGGCGTCGAATACGTCGAGCTGGAGCGGCCGCGATGAAAGCCCTCTCCATCCTGCAACCCTGGGCCTGGGCGATCGCGCAGGGCTACAAGGACGTCGAAAACCGACGCTGGCCGACAAAATATCGCGGCTGGTTCCTCATCCATGCCGGGAAGACTTGGAGCTATGAGCAGGACGATGACCTGGCGGCCTGCATGGAACAGTTCCCGCAGTTGCCCTGGGCGAGCACCACTTTCCAGCGCGGGGGCGCCATTGGCATCGCACAGATCGTTGCATGTGTCGAGCAGCACAACTCCCGCTGGTTCAACGGGCCATACGGCTTCGTCATCCGAAGCGCCCGACCGATAGAACCGTTCGCCTATCGCGGTCAGCTAGGATGGTTCGATGTGCCGGAGATATCCGGCCCGGACGATCCGCAGTTGCGGGCACCACGCCCTGAATCCGCACATGTCGTGCTGCCCCAGCAGCTGGAGCTAAGGTGATGGACACAGCAGACAGCCGCTTCAAGGCCGGTGTGGCGTTGGCGCGCAAGCTCTCCGTTGAGGTTGATGCCTTAGTCACGGCGGCCGGCAACGCCGAATACGCATTGCAAGTCTGGTCCGGAGTGATGGAGGAGATCCTCTCCGGCATCGTGATGAAGGAAGGCGCGGGCGCGGCGTTGATGCTGGCTCAGTTGCAGCTGCGTGCCTTGAGTGAACGCATTGCGGAAGTCTCGGCGGCGCCGTCGAGGGCCCGCCATTGAGCGTGACCCGCCCCATCCTCCGCTGGCACGGCGGCAAGTTCCGCCTGGCGCCCTGGATCCTGCGCTTCTTGCCGCCGCACCGGCGCTACGTCGAGCCCTACGCCGGCGCGGCCTCGGTGCTGCTACTCAAGGACCGCGCGCCGGAGGAATGCCTCAACGACGTCGACGGCGCGATCGTCAACGTCCTGCGCGTGCTGCGCGACCCGGACCGCGCCGCCGAGCTGCGCCGCCGCCTGGCGCTCACCGCGTTCGCCCGCGCCGAGCTGGAGTGGTCCTACGGCGAGCCGGCCGACGAACTCGACGCGGCCCACCGCACCCTGGTGCGGGGGTTCCTCGGCCACGGCAGCGACGCCGCCACCCGCGCCTGCCGCGCCGGCTTCCGCGGGCGATTCAGCGGCAACGGCGCCCAGGACTGGGCAGAATACCCCGACCAGGTGCCCGCCTTCGTCGAGCGCCTGCGCGGCGTGATGATCGAGCATGACCAGGCCCTGGACGTGATCAGCCGGCACGACGGGCCCGGCACCCTCTTCTACGTCGACCCGCCGGCCCTCGAGCCGGCCGACAGCCGCGGCCACGCGGTGCGCTACGGCATGACCGCCGCCGACCATCGCCGCCTGGCCGAGCAGCTCGCCGGCGTGCGCGGCATGGTCGCCCTCTCCGGCGAGCTGGGCCAGCGCGAAGGCGCCGGCCACCTGCTGGACTGGGACTGCATGGTCCTTTCGCGCCACCTCGAGGGCGGTGACCGCCGCATCGAGGCCCTGTGGCTCAACCCTGCGGCAGCACAAGCCATCATCGGCCCGCGTCCGGGCCGTCCCTTGTTCACGGAGGCAGCATGAGCAATGTCCGCACAGTGATTATTCATGGACCGCAAGGCTGCGGAAAAACTCGCAACGCAGAAGCCCTGCGCCGGCATTTCAAGCTGGAACGCGTCATCGAAGACTGGTGGGACGGCCGCAGAATACCGGCGTTCGGTGCGCTGGTCCTCACCAACAATTCGCCCGAGCCCAAGTGGGGGAAGTATCGAGTCATTGCTTTCAGCGAGGCGATGGGCGCGCTTCGGGGCGGGGTGCACTAGCCATGACCCAGGCCAAGATCCACGTGCTGCCCTTCAAGCAGCTCGCCCGCATCTTCCGCGGCGAAGCCGAGCTGGTGCTGCCCAAGGATGCCGACGTTGTCGGCGTCAGCGTGCTCGGCGCCGACCAGGTCGGCGTCCGCGTCCACAGCGTGCAGTACCCGCATGTTTGCGAAGGGCGCAATCCGCCCGTCGCCACGGCGACCATTCGCACCCGCGCGGGTACCTGATGCGCCCTGAGACGCCAGCGCCGGGTTCCACGCGGAACCGACAAACAGACGAGCGGCTACAGCGTCCGGGCCGGGGCCGCTGGGGCCGCCGTCCCATGGACCTGGCCGAAGGCCAGTACTTCGATCCGCAGTGGCCGCCCGAGATCCTGCAGGCCGCGCAGCAGCTGGACGCGCGCGGCGTCGGCATCAAGCGCATCGCCCGCTTCTTCGTCACGTCCCGGCATACCGTCTACGGCTGGCTGAGGCGCCAGGGATGACCAAGGCGCGTACCAGGAAGAAGCTTGCGGCCGCGCCGCCGCCCGACCGGCACCCGCCTCATTCGATCGAGGCGGAGCAGTCGGTGATCGGAGGCCTGCTGCTCAACAACAGGGCCTTCGCCGAGGTGGCCGACCGGATCACGGCCGACGATTTCTACGCGCAGGGTCACCGCGTGCTCTTCGAGCATATTGGCGAACTGATCCGCGGCGGCGTGTCCTGCGATTTCGTGACGCTGTCCGAGCACCTGCGCAGCAAAGACCTGCTCAACGCGGCGGGCGGCCTCGCCTACCTGGGCACCCTTGCCGCCGACACGCCCAGCGCCGCCAACGTGCTGGCCTATGCCGACATCGTGCGCGAGCGTTCCCTGCTGCGGCAGATGATCGCGGCCGGCGTGGAGATCTCCGACCTGGGCTACAAGCCCGGGGGCCAGGACTTCTCGGTGCTGCTCGATCGCGTGCGCCACCGCGTGGCGCAGCTGGCGGTCAAGGCCGAGCGCGCCGAGGATACCGCCTGGCAGGACCAGCTGATGCGCAACAAGGAGGACCGGGTGATGGCGACCCTGTCCAACCTGGTCATCATCCTGGACAAGCACCCGGCCTGGCGCGACCGCCTGCGCCTGGACGTGCGCTCGCACCGCATCATCTGCCGCGACCTGCCCACCGGCGAAGGCACGCGCGAGATCGACGAGGCCGACAAGGTCGAGATCGCCGCCTGGATGGGGCGCATCGACACCATGGCCGTCAACGTCGATACGCGCAAGGTCGGCGAGGCCACGCTGTGCGTCGCCTCCAGGCGCAAGTTCAATCCGCTGGTGGAATGGCTGGACTCGATCAAGTGGGACGAGAACGAGCGCATCCCGACCTTCTTCTCGAAGTACTGCAGCTCGGCGCAGAACGACTATACCGCCACGGTGGCGCAGAACTTCTTCATCGGCGCCGTCGCGCGGGCGCGGGATCCCGGCGCCAAGTTCGACCTGATGCTGATCCTGGAAGGCCCGCAGGGGGCGCGCAAGACCAGCCTGCTGATCGAGCTGGCGACGCCGGAGTGGTACGCGGAGGCGATGGAGTCGCCGGCGGTGAAGGACTTCTACCAATCCCTGCAGGGCAAGTGGATCATCGAGATCGCCGAGCTGGAGAGCTTCAGCAAGGCCGAGGTCAACAAGATCAAGCAGGCGATCACGTCGCGCTGGGACTACTACCGCCCCAGCTACGGCGAGTTCGCCAAGAACTTCCCGCGGTGCTGCGTGTTCGCCGGCACCACCAACGAAAGCACCTACCTGCGCGACCCCACGGGCGCCAGGCGCTTCATGCCGGTCAAGGTGGGGGAGATCGACCTCGAGGGCATACGCGCCATCCGCACGCAGCTCTGGGCCGAGGCGGACGCCCTGTATCGACGCGGAGTGGCGTTCTGGAAGCTGCCGCCGGCGGCGGAGGCGGAGCAGGAATCGCGGTACCAGGAAGACAGCTGGTCGGAAGTCGTCAAACGCTGGCTCGATGGCGAAGCCCCGAAGGGCACCTACCCCAACGAGATCCCGGTCAAGGTTACAGAGGTGACCATGACCGAGGTTCTCCGCAGGGCGTTGCTGCTCGACTTCGGCAAGCACGATCGGGCCACCCAGACGCGCGTCGGCATGATCATGAAGCGCATGGGCTGGGAGCGGAAGCAGCGCGGCGACGGAAGCTGGTACTACCGCCGGCCGGAGGAGGACGGGAGTGGAGCATAACCACCTCTTATCACCACCACCTCCGACCTCGATAACCACCTCGCGCAAGGTGGTTATTCCCCAGTCGCGCCGGGGGTTTCGGCCCCAAAAATGACTTTCAACCACCACCTGGGCCCTCGTACGCGCGCGCACGCGCGTGCGCGCGTCACGCGTAATTACCCTTGGTTAGGTGGTGACGGTGGTTATTACCAAGCAAACACAGTGGTTTCCGGCATAACCACCTCGCACCGAGGCGGCGGCCAGGTCCACCAACGGGAGAAAACATGAGCACCATCGAAGCCGCAGCCGTGTCGCCGCTGTTCCAGCGCATCGAGCGCCCGCGCAAGACCCCGCGGCTGAAGGTCACCGCGGAGGATCGCCTCGTCGACGAGGCCCTGGCCGTGTGGGCGCAGTGGTTCCGCGCCACCCTGGCGCCTCCGGCCGCCGTCCAGCGCGTCAACCTGGCCGCCGGCTCGCTCTACGAACCCGGCCTGGACAAGTGCTTCGGCCCGAAGCCGCGCAGCGGTGTCTCCAACCCGACGCTGGCGGCGATCCTGGCCGACGAGCGCAACCTCATCTCCTGGCCCAAGACCATCCACGCGCTGATCACCGACATGCCCCGCGCCCATCGCTGCGTCCTGCTCGGCGACGCCATGGGCTTCACCCAGGCCTCGGTGGGCGAATACATCGGCGTCACTCAGCCGCGGATCTGCGTGGTGCGCCGGCAGGCCCGCGCCGAGCTGGCGCGCATGCTCCTGGTGGTGGCTCACGTGAAGCGCGCGGACGCGGAAGCGGTGCGCTGGCTGGAGCGGCAAAACGGCGCCGCATAAGGGGCGCTTGCAAAGTGTTATTAAATCCCCCAACATTTTCCCAGATTCGAGTTTCGTGCCCGACCGGAAGCCCCGCCCAGCGCGGGGCTTCCGCGTTTCAGGAGGCCGCGCGCTTGCTCCACCTCGCCATCATCGCCGGCCTGATCGGGCTCGGCCTGGTGGTGCGCGTCTTGCGCCGGATGTTTCCCATGGGAAACCGCTGCTTTCGCCATCGCGTCTGGCTCGACGACATGGTGCACTGACCCTGAAGCCTTCGCCGCGCCCCAGACGCGGCGCTTCGTTTTCCCCGTCGGCTCGTAGAGGCGACCGGGGGCGCCG
>DASRFD010000057.1:0-8218 GCA_035651715.1 Nevskia sp. | reverse complement strand
ACGACTATCGCCCGCGCGAGCTGGCCGAATACCTGGTGGAGAACGTGCTGAGCCTGCAGCCGCAGCAGATGCAGGAGTTCCTGCTGCGCACCTCGCTGCTCAACCGCCTCAGCGCCCCGCTGTGCGACGCCGTCACCGGGCGCAACGACTCGCAGGAGGTGCTGCAGCAGCTCGAGCGCTCCGGCCTGTTCCTGCGCACGCTCGACTCCGAGTTGCACTGGTACAAGTATCATGCCCTGTTCTCCTCCTGCCTGGCCGAGCAGCAGCAGGCGCTGTGCGGCAAGAGCACGCAGGAGGTGCACCGCCGCGCCGCCGAATGGCATCTGGCGCAGCACTCCTACGAGGAGGCGGTGCATCACTTCATCGCCTGCCGTGACTTCACCCGGGCCGCCGACACGATGAACCAGTGGGCCACCCGCCTCACCGCGGGTGCCCATCTCATCACGGTCGAGCGCTGGTACGACCAGCTGCCGTTCGAGGAAGTGGCCAAGCGTCCCGACCTCGTCATCAAGATCGCCTATTGCCTGGTGTTCCTGCGCCGCCAGCAGAAGCTCAAGCCGCTGCTGCAGCTGCTGCAGGCGCGCGCCGGCGGCGGCGAATTCGAGAGCACCGGCAATCCCGACGTGCTGCTGTCGATGGCGGCGGTCTGCACCGATCATGTCGCGGACTCGTTCCAGATCGTCGAGCGGGTGCGCATCGAAGGCCGCGAAGCCAGCGGCTTCGCCGCGTTCGAGCTCGGCGCCGGCGCCAACCTGGTCAGCTACCGCGACCTCGCCATGGGCGACGTCGAGCGGGCGCGTCACCATCTCAGCCTGGCGCGCGCTTTCAGCGAGCGCGGCGACTCCAGCTTCAGCGGCGGCTACACCGTCGGTCTCACCGGCGTGACCTTGCTGATGCAGGGGCAGCTGGAGCAGGCCCTGGACGGCTTCCGCCAGGGTCTGGCCGAACAGCGCATGCATCTGGATGGCTCCTTCGCCTCGGCCGCCCTGGTGTCCTGCTATATCTGGGCGCTGTACGAGGCCAACGAGCTGGACCTGGTCGAGGCCCTGTTCGCCCAATACCGCGAGCTGATCGCCGACGGCGTGCTGCTCGATTTCCTCGCCGTGGCCTACCTGCCGATGGCGCGCACCCACGATGCGCGCGGCCGCCCGGCCAAGGCCATGGAAGTGCTGGACGAGGCCGAGAGCATCGGCCATGCCAACGGCTGGGAGCGCCTGGTGCGCCTGGTGCAGTGGGAGCGGGTGCGGCGCTGGCTGGTGTCCGGCGCGGTGGACCGCGCGCAGAGCCTGGCTTCGCGCATTCCCGCTCCGGCCGAGCCGCTGGCGGAGGACTGGCGCCTGTTCTCGGAGGACGTGGAAGGCGAGTCCTTCGGCCGCATCCGCCTGGCGATCCAGACCATGGACCTAGACCAGGCGGCGGCCATCCTCGGCCGCGAGATGGCGCTGCAGCGCGACCGCGTCAACCGCCAGATCAAGCTGCACCTGCTCGACGCGATGCTGCAGGAGCGCAAGGGCGCGCACAACGCCGCGCACCGCAGCCTGCGCAAGGCCTTGCAGATGGCGCAGCCGGGCCGCTTCGTGCGCTGCTTCATCGACGAGGGCGAGGGCATCCTGCAGCTGCTGCGCGAGGAATACCAGACCATCATGGAGGGCGTGGCCGGCCGCGAGGGCGCGCAGTTCGGCGCCGACCGCGACTTCGTCGAGCAGATCCTGCAGGCCTCCGGCACCGACCTCAGCCGCGCGCCGGTGACGGCGGTGCAGCCGCTGGAGGCGCTGACCGACCGCGAGAAGGAAATCCTGGTATTCCTGGCCAACGGCGTGTCGAACAAGGAGATGGCGGGGCGCATCTTCGTGTCGGAGAACACGGTCAAGTTCCACCTCAAGAACATCTACTCCAAGCTCGCCGTGGCCAACCGCCTGCAGGCGATCAGCGCCGCGCGGCAGCTCGGCATCGTGCACTGAAGCTCGCGCCGGGCTTGTGATCCGGGGCTGGCGTGGGAGAAGATGCCCGGCACGGAGCCAGAACGGCATTGCTGCAATGCGGCAGGAAAGACGGAGCATGAGCGCGTCATTCACCATCCGGGCGCAAGCCCGCAGGTCCGCCGTGGCGCGGGCCACGCCGGCATGATCCTGCTGCCTTACGAAGCGCCGCGCGCGCTCGACGCGCCGCTGCCGCTGCACATCGCCGACTCCTGGCAGCGCTGCCGCGGCATGGGCCTGGACTGCGATTTCAATCCCCAGCCCAATCCGGTCAGCCGCCACGAGGTGCGCCACCTGATGGAGCGGGACCTGCAGCTGGCCAGCGTCGCCGCCGGCGAACTGCAGACCCTGGCGCTGGCGATGGCCGACACCGACCACGTGGTCATGCTGGTCGACGACCAGGGCCGCATCGTCTCCACCATCGGCGAGGCTGCCGCGCGCGGGCCGGTGCTGCGCCATGCCCGCAGGGGAGTGGATTGCAGCGAACCGCGTTTCGGCACCAATGCCGCCGGCACTGCATTGGTCGAGCGCCGGCCGATGCTGGTGCTCAACACCGAGCATTTCTTCCAGGACCTGCGCCACATGGAGTGCCTGGCGGCGCCGATCTTCCGCCCCTGCGGCGAGCTGATCGGCATCCTCGACGTCTCCTGCGAGACGCGGCCGCTGGTGCCGGGCCTGATGGAGCTGATGCGCAGCTCGATCACGCGCATCGAGCGGCAGCTGCTGCGCGGCCTCGGCAGCCCCTGGATCCTGCGCCTGCATCCACATCCGGGCTGCGTCGGCACGCCGTTCGAAGCCCTGGTTGCGGTGGGCGAGGGCGGACAGGTGCTGGGTCTCAACACCTTCGGCGCGCAGCTGCTCGGCGTGACTCAGCAGCAGGCGGTGGGGCGCCCGCTCGACGAGCTGCTCGGCACCGAACTGCGGCAGCTCGACCAGCGCGGCCGGATGGAGAATCTGCGCACCCTGAACGGCATGAACGTTTTTGCCACGCTGGCGGAGGCGCCGGATCTTGCCGACCGGCACGGGCGGCCGGCGGCCACGGTGGCGGCCCGCCCGTCTTCATGTGCAGCGCAGCATGACGCGCTGCCGATGGAAAAGCTGACCCGCCGCGAGCTGAAGATCCTGCGCCAACTCGATTCGGGCCTGAGCAATCGCGAGATCGCGGATGCCCTGTTCATCTCCGAGGGCACGCTCAAGTGGCACCTGCACAACATCTACGGCAAGCTCGGTGCCCGCAGCCGCGCCGCAGCCCTGGCCCGGGGGCGCAGCCTGGGCTTGTTCGACGCCGCCGGATAGGCCGGCAAAAACCTGACTTTCGCTAGGGGCGCGGCGTCGTCCCCACCCGAACAATACAGAAACAAGCAGCAATGTTGCCGGCGCGCCCATGCGTAGCGCGGCAACACAGGCTGCGATGCTTGCGAGGAGGGGAGGCCATGGGCCGTTGCGCTCATCAGTGGGCAGAGACTGCGCCCGCGGATTCAAAACTACCCGTGCGGGTAGTGGCTTCAACCCCCCGCTTGCCTAGTCTTTAAAAAAAATCGGCACGTCCAAGCGTGCCAGGTTGCATACAACATCAGGCGACGATGGAGGAGACCATCATGCCCAGTCCGGGCTTGCCGCACCCAGGCGGCTGCAGGGATCGCTCTCACGGCGCCGGCCGCAGAGGGGCTTCCGCCATTTTCGCTTTCACCCGTCCCGCCGTCCGCATGGGCCGCGCCGCACCACGCGTTAAGGAGATGCCCGTGCAATTGCATGTTGTGATGCCTGCTTCGATCCGCTTCGGGCGTGGTGGCTGAAGATGCACTCCCTGCGTTTTCGCATCGCTCAGTGGGTCATGGCGCACCGCGGTCTCATGGCCCTGGTCTTCGTCGCCATCACCGCCTTCTTCGCCGCCGGCCTGCGCAACGTCGAGCTGAAGACCATCTTCTCCGACCTGCTGCCGAAGGATGACCCCTTCGTGCAGGTGTTCAAGGATCACCCGAACTTCGGCAACCCGCTGACCATCACCCTGATGGTCAAGCACAAGAGCGGCGACATCTACAACGCCGCCACCCTGGGCAAGGTCTGGCAGATGACCCGCGACATCGACCTGGCGCCGGGTGTCGACCACGACCAGATCCTGTCCATCGCCACCGAGAAGGCCCGCTACGCCGAGGCCACGCCGGAAGGCATCGACATGCGGCCGCTGATGGAAGACCACGTGCCGTCCACGCCGGAGGACATCGAGGACTTCCGCCGCCGTGTCGACAAGGCGCCGAACGCCCGCGCCTTCCTCATCTCCGGCGATGCCACCTCGACCCTGATCAACGCCACCTTCATCGAGCAGCGCCTGGATTACGGCGAGGCTTTCAAGTTCGTGCATGGCCTGGTGACCAAGTACGCCGACGCCGATCACGAGGTCTACATGGCCGGCCAGCCGGCGCTCACCGGCTGGGTCTACGCCTACGAGTCGCAGACCTACATGATCTTCGCCGTGACCCTCGGCGCCCTGATCCTGGCGCTGGGCCTGTACATGCGCAACATCGTCGGCATCGTCACGCCGATCGTCACCAGCCTGGTGGCGGCGATCTGGGGCTTCGGCTTCGTCGGCTGGCTCAAGTCGCCGATCGAGCCGCTGCTGATGGTGGTGCCGCTGCTGCTGGTGGCGCGCTCCTTCTCGCACTGCGTGCAGTTCACCGAGCGCTACTACGAGATCTACTCGCACGTGAAGGACCGCGTGAAGGCCGCCGAGATCACCATGGGCGTGATGATGGCGCCCTCGGTATTGGGCATCTTCACGGACATCGTCGGCATCTTCCTCATCGCCCTGGCGCCGATCCCGGCGATGCAGCGCTTCGCCCTGTTCTGCGGCTTCTGGGCGATCTGGCTGATCCCCACCGGCGTGATCCTGATCTCGCTGCTGCTGGCCTCGCTGCCGGCGCCGAAGAACGTCGACCGCCTGGTCGGAAAGGGCGCCACCACCGGCTTCCACCGCGCCTTCGGCAGCCTGCTGCGCGGCGTCGCCCATCTGTCCTACGGCAAGACCGCCAATGTCACCACCGCGGTGATGGCGGTGGTCACGGTGTTCGCCGTGTACACCGCGCTGCAGATCAAGATCGGCAACCCGGTGGAAGGCAGCAACCTGCTGTGGCCTTATTCGGAGTTCAACCAGGCGGTGCGCGAGATCAACAGCCACTTCCCCGGCGTCAACACGCTGGAGGTGGTGCTCGAGGCCAAGGACCCGAACGATCCGCAACGCGTCGCGCGCCAGTCCGATACGGTCGTGACCATGCTGCGCCTGCAGGGCATGATGGAGCAGGGCAGTGCGCCGCCGCGCGCCACGCTGTCCTTCGCCGACTACCTGATGGAAGGCAACCGCCTGTTCGCCGGCGGCAACCCGAAGTGGCTGCCGCTGGACCCCGACAACACCTCCACCAACGCCGCCGCCACCGCGGTGACCATGGGCACCAGTTCCAAGGCCTTCTCCCACGTCATCGACTTCGACCAGGAGAACTCGACCGTCTCGCTCTGGTACAAGGACAACAAGCAGGAGACGGTGGATGCCGCCCTGAAGGCGGCCAAGGCGGCGGTCGACGCGGTGAAGATCGACCACGAGAAGTTCCGCGTGCGCCTGGGCACCGGCACCATCGCGCTGCAGCAGGCGATGAACAACGTGGTGCATGAATACCACTGGACCATCATCGGCTGCCTGAACCTGGTCATCCTGCTCGGCTGCAGCCTCGCCTACCGCTCTTTCGTCGCCGGCTTCATCCTGCTGATTCCGGTGAACCTGGCCAACTTCATCATCCAGGCCTCGATGCACCTGATGCACATCGGCCTGGACATCAACTCGCTGCTGGTGGCCGCCATCGGCGTCGGCGTCGGCATCGACTACGGCATCTACCTGCTGTCGCGCATCTGCGAGGAGTACCACGCGCAGAACCACGACTGGGGCAAGACCATCGTCGCCTCGCTGACCACCACCGGCAAGGCGATCATGTTCACCGCCACCATCATGCTGATCGGCATCCTGCCCTGGTATTTCATGTCCGGCCTGAAGTTCATGGCCGACATGGGCCTGCTGCTGGTGCTGACCATGCTGATCAACATGGTGCTGGCCCTGGTGGCGCTGCCGCTGCTGGTGTGGCTGGCCAAGCCGCAATTCGTCGCCCGCAAGGACCTGTTCGTGGGCGAGGGTGTCGACCTGACGCAGTTCACCGCCGGCGACGATTTCGACGGCTCGCCGCTGGCGGGCGCCAAGTGAGATGCCAACAACAATCCGATTTGCCGGCCTGATGGCGGCGGTCGTCCCAAGCTGTGCCTAGGAGGAGTTAAGCGATGCGTATCCGTAAATACGATGTGGACTACGGCCGCCGTGCCCTGCTGCAAAAGGCTGCGCTGGGCGCAGGCGCGGGGGTTCTGGCCCCGCTGTGGCCGATGATCGCCAGCGGCGACATGAGCAAGGCCTATCCGGACGAACTGACCTCGGTGGAGATGTTCACCAAGGGCAAGGTCAAGACCGGCGACACCGTCACCGCCGCCAATGTCGACGCGGTCAAGGACCTGCTCGACCCCATCACCTACAAGCAGATCAAGGAAATGGGGCGCAAGATCAACATCGTGCCGACGGTGAAGGATCCGACCCTGCTGTATCCGATGGCGTTCCTCGAGACCACCCTCAGGAACAAGGGCAAGGCCAAGCTCAACACCGACGGCAACATTGTCGAAGCCTCCAGCGGCAACCCCTGGATCGGCGGCCTGCCCTTTGCCGAGCCCAAGACCGCCGAGGAAGCCATCGCCAACCTGACCCTGTCCTGGGGCCGCCACGACTACTGCCAGTACGCCATCCGCCAGTGGGATATCGGCCCCGACGGCGGCCAGGCCTACCAGTACGACTTCGTCTGGGCCGAGCTGCAGGCCCAGGCCCGGGTCGACGGCACCACTTTCCAGAACAAGAAGGACCTCCTGCGCCTGCAGAGCGTCTGGTTCACCGCCCCGCAGGACATCGCCGGCAGCTCCTTCCTCAGCACCTGGTATTACGACCAGCGCAAGTTCCCCGACCTGTACGGCTACCTGCCGGCGTTCAAGCGCGTGCGCCAGTTCCCCACCAACCAGCGCTTCGAGCCGCTGCTGCCGGGCATCACCTGGTTCCTCACCGACGCCTGGGCCGCCGGCGACCCCATGCTCACCTGGGGCAACTACAAGATCGTCGGCCGCGCCCCGATGCTCGGCGCCGTCAGCGAAAACTGGCACGGCTCCAAGAAGAACTGGGAAATGGGCGTCCACGGCGGCCCCAAGGGCCAGACCTTCCTCGACGCCAATTTCTCGATGTGCCCGGAGTGCATCATCCTGGAGGCCGAGCCCACCGGCTACCCGCGCGCGCCGGTCGGCAAGAAGCGCGTCTGGATCGACGTGCGCAACCAGCAGTTCGTCGCCTACATCACCTTCGATCGCCGCGGCGAGATGTGGAAGTCCTTCGAGCCGGGCTGGTCGCGCTACCAGGACGGCGCGGCCATCGTCAAGGACCCCAAGGGCAATTCCGAGTGGAGCTGGACTTACGTGCACAGCCACGACGTCCAGGCCAACCGCATGAGCCGCATCATCCACAGCCAGTCCACGTCCGGCGGCTACAAGTCCACCCTCTCCACCGAGGGCGTGGACGTCTACAACAAGTACCTCACCAACCAGGCCATCAGCCGCCTGGGACAGGCGTGAGCGGCACGCGCAAGGCGCTGGCCGGTGCCCTCGCGGGCGCCGGCCTGTTGCTGGTCGCCGGCGCGGGCCTGGCCGCGGCGGCGCCGGTGGTCCCGCTGGTCAGCGGCACCGCCCACGAGGCCCTGTTCGCGGTGTCCACGTTCGGCAATGCCGGCGTCGCCGTGGGCGCGGCCGGTGCCATCCTCGAAAGCGGCGACGCCGGCAAGACCTGGAAGGCGGTGATGCCGGCGCCGACGCCGCTGTCGCTGCTCGGCGTCTCGGTGCGCCAGGGCCACGCCCTGGCGGTGGGGCAGATGGGTACCGTGCTGGTGATGGACGAGGCCGGCAAGTGGGCCAAGGCCGACGCCGGCACCACCAACCGCCTGTTCGGCGTCAGCGTCAACGCCGGCGGCGAGGCGGTGGCGGTCGGCGCCTTCGGCACGGTGCTGCGTTCCGCCGACGGCGGCAAGACCTGGGCCTCGATCGCGCCGGACTGGAACGGCTACGCCGAGAATGGCGAGAAGCCGCACCTGTACGACGTCGACGTCGACGACAAGGGCGTGATC
>DASRFD010000056.1:0-2820 GCA_035651715.1 Nevskia sp. | reverse complement strand
GTTCGTGCGGGGCATGAGCGAGACCGGTGCAGGCCGCGGCCCGTCGGTGCGCGGCGTTCCCGAGGGCGACAACCGCGAGCGCATGATCTGCGCCGAATGCGGCTTTGTCCTCTACGACAACCCGAAGATCGTCGTCGGCTCGGTGCCGCGCTGGGGCGACAGGGTCCTGCTGTGCCGCCGCGCGATCCACCCGCGCAAGGGGTTCTGGACGCTGCCGGCCGGCTATCTCGAACTCAACGAATCGACCGGCGCCGGGGCCGAGCGCGAGGCCTGGGAGGAGGCCTATGCGCGCATCCGGATCGAGGGATTGCTGGCGATCTACGACATCCCGCGGATCAGCCAGGTGCAGCTGATCTACCGCGCCCTGCTGCTCGACCCCGAGGTGGCGCCGGGCCCGGAAAGCCTCGAAGTCGGGCTGTTCGGCTGGGACGACATACCCTGGGACGCGCTGGCCTTCCCGTCGGTGCGCTGGGCCTTGACGCAGGAGCGCGAGGTGCAGCGCACGGGCGACCCGACCACCCGCATCGCCGCCCCGGCCGACGCCGCCAGCCAGTTACGGGAGTAGCCCCGGCCTCCGGACGCGAATTCCCTGCTAGCAGGGAATTTTTTTCTTCGTGCGCCAGGCATGGCGCGTAGCGCCGTGACTGGCGCTGGTCCGGTTCGCTGTGGTGGCGGGCCGGCCGACTTGGAGGTGGAAGTCCTCTGCGGGCCTTGATGACAGGAACCGCTAGCCGAACAGCAAGGGCGTCGTCGCGAGGCGGGGTCCGAAGGAAGCTGTACGCAAAGCTCCGGCCTGACGAACAGGAAGCGCATAGAGGCGACGGCACCCGGGCGAGGGGGCAAAGAAACCTGAAGCCCGAAGTCATCCGGAGGGTGCCGGCGTAGATGCGACAGGTGGATGGAGCGAAGCTCGCGCGTCTTACCCTGGGAGGTCTGCCGGCCTGCCCCGGCAACGGTGTGCTACCGGCGCCGCGAGGCGTCGGGAAGGGGCGGCAGAAGTCAGCCGAGGCCGTAGTAGTCGGAGTGACCGGCCGATGAAGGGCCGAACATGGAGCGCCGGACGGAGCGTGGCCTTTCGATGGCGATGACAGGCGCAGAAGGCGGGGCTGCGATGCTCCGCGCCCGACCCGAGGGTAGCGGCCGGCAGCCGCGAGAGCAGGATATGGGTGCGTCAAGCGCCACGGCAGGGCCGCCGCCCACCCGACCGGAGGCGGAGGTGCGGCTGATGGAAGAGATCCTTAGCCGCGACAACATGATGGCGGCGCTGCGCCGCGTGATGGCCAACAAGGGCGCGTCCGGTGTCGATGGCATGCCGGTCGAGCAGTTGCGGGCCTATCTCACGGCGCACTGGCCGCGCATCAAAGAGGACCTGCTGGCCGGCCGCTACCGGCCGGCGCCGGTGCGCGGGGTGGAAATCCCCAAGCCCGGCGGCGGCAAGCGCCTGTTGGGTATCCCGACGGTGCTGGACCGGCTGATCCAGCAGGCGATGCATCAGATGTTGATGCCGCTGTTTGATCCGGGCTTCTCCAACTCCTCCTTCGGCTTTCGGCCGGGGCGGAGTGCCCATCAGGCGGTTTTGGCCGTGCGGTCGCAGATGGCCGCCGGCCGCCGCTGGGTCGTCGATATCGATTTGGAGAAATTCTTCGACCGGGTGAACCACGACGTGTTGATGGCCCGCGTGGCGCGCAAGGTCGCGGACAAGCGAGTATTGCGGCTGATCCGCCGCTACCTGCAAGCCGGATTGATGTTGGGCGGGTTGGCGATGGCACGGCGGGAGGGAACGCCGCAAGGTGGGCCGCTGTCGCCGCTGTTGTCGAACATTCTGCTCGATGATCTCGACAAGGAGCTGGAACGGCGCGGCCATGCGTTCTGTCGCTACGCCGACGACTGCAACATCTATGTGTGGTCGCGGCGCGCCGGCGAACGGGTGATGGCCTCGGTGAGCCGATTCCTGACCGAGCGTTTACGGCTGGCGGTCAACCTTGCCAAAAGCGCGGTCGACCGTCCGTGGAACCGGACTTTCCTCGGCTACAGCGTAACCGCCCACAAAGAGCCGCGCCTGCGGGTGGCGGCGACAAGCGTCGGCCGGTTGCGCGACAAGCTGCGGGATCTGTTCCGGCAGGGGCGCGGCCGTTCCGTTGGACGCACCGTCGAAACCCTGGCACCTCTGCTGCGCGGCTGGATGCAATACTTCGGGCTGGCGCAGGCGAAGGGCGTGTTCGAGGAACTAGACGGCTGGCTGCGGCGCAAGCTGCGCTGCATCCTGTGGCGCCAATGGAAACGTCCGCGCACTCGCGCGCAGCGGCTGATGCAACGGGGTCTCGACGAGGCTCGCGCTTGGGCGTCCGCCAACAATGGACGCGGCCCCTGGTGGAATGCCGGGGCTAGCCACATGAACGATGCCTTCCGAAAGACCTTCTTCGACCGGCTCGGGCTGATCTCGCTCTTGGAACAGCACCGCCGCCTAAACTACGCTGCATGAACCGCCGTATACGGAACCGTACGTACGGTGGTGTGGGAGGGGGATGCCGCGAGGCTTCCCCCTACCCGATCCGGATCGAAAATCCGAAATCCCGCCAACAATATTCCCCACCCGGTCACCGGCGCCGGCCGGTCGCACCGGCATATTGCGTCGCCGCCACCGGCAGCGCGGAGCCATTGACGGCGCAGCCTCGGGCAGGCTTATTGGCGGTTCGCCGCCGCTTCTGTTTTTCGAGGAGGTCTGGGATGGCCGCGCAGAATTTTGCCGGGGTACTGGTCCCCGTCTTGACGCCGTTCACCCGCTCGGGCGACCCCGATCCCGGGCGCTTTGTCAAATTC
>DASRFD010000055.1:0-18369 GCA_035651715.1 Nevskia sp. | reverse complement strand
GCAACGGCGGCAACGGCGGCAACGGCAAGGGTCATGTCGCCCCTGATCGGCCGGAGGCTGCGCGTCCGCATCAGGTCGATCGCCCTGGGCCTAAATAAGGGATGGGCCGGCGAGCTCGCCGCAGGCGTTAACGGTGAGTGGGTGGTATCTACCACCCTAAGTGAACGCTAAGTTTCATCCGGTATAAAAAACTCTTGAACCACTCCGGCGAGCGGTGCAGCCGGTACGGCATCACCGCGCCCGAGGTCGGCCTCACAGCCTGGTTTCGTGTTAACCGGTTGAGAATAAAAAGAAAAGCAACTGCCGGCCGTGGTTGAAGTGCCCTCGACATACGCATGTCGAAATCTTGTGGAACCTAAATCCCTTTTTGTACGTGTTCTCTTGTGCAGGGACCGCCCCTTTGTCGGGCGGCAGCACAAAAAGGACTTCGGGCTAGCGAGTGCCGGAGCGAAGCGCCGGCCCTGCGAAGGGTCCGACTTTGAACACGGGAGGGGGAATGCGTCGCTGCAGACAGGCCAATCGCGGGTTTACCCTCATCGAGCTGATGACTGCGGCGGCGGTCGTCGCGATCCTCGCAGTCTTCGCGATGACGGCCTATTTCAACGCTCAGCGCAAGGGCAATCGCAGTGCGGCCGAAGCTTTCCTTGCATCGATCGCGCAGCAGGAACAGCAATTCTTTATCGATAATCGCAGCTACCTGAGCTGCTCGGCGCCGATCACTTCAGCCACGTGCGCCTTGGGCGTACAAGCCGCGTCGAACGTGTACACCTTCTATACGGTGAGCGTTACGGCTACCAACACCAACACGCCGCCGACGTTCGTTGCCAGCGCGGTGCCGGTTGCCGGCACCTACCAGGTCAAGGACAGCGCCGGCACCTTGTCGATCAACGAGCAAGGCAACAGAACGCCGTCGGGTGTCTGGTGAGCGCGGTCCGGTCAGCGCGCGGCAGCGGCAGGGCGGGGGGATTCACCCTGCTCGAGCTGCTGGTCACCATCACCGTGTTCGGTATCCTCACGGCGATCGCGGTGCCGTCCTACACCCGCTTCGTCGCCTCGCAGAAGGTGAGGGCCGCTTCGTCCGACCTTTATCTGTCGCTGGTGCGGGCACGCAGCGAGGCGCTGAAGCGCTCAGCGAGCGTCACCCTGCAACCGGCGGCTTCGGGCTGGCAGGGGGGCTGGACCATCCCGGATCCCAATTCGCACAGCTCGAGCGGTCTGATCGAAACCCATGGCGCCGTGTCCGGTGTATCGATCACCGGCCCTACCACCGTCGTGTACCAGAGCTCAGGACGGACCGGCGCCGCCACATCCTGCAGCGCCACTCCCCCGATCGGCTGTTTCGTGGTTGCCTCGTCGACCTGGTCCGGTGCCACCGCCTGCGTGTCGGTCGATTTGAGCGGCCGCCCCTACAGCGCCATTGGAGTGAGCACATGCTGAGCCTCGACCATCGCCCGGGCGCCTCCCGGGGCTTCAGCCTCATGGAAGTGCTGATCACGGTCCTGCTGCTGGCTTTCGGCATGCTCGGTTTGGCCGGGCTGGAAGTGCGCATGACCTCTTCCAACGCCGAGGCCGGCCAGCGGGCCCAGGCTGCGGCCCTGCTGTCCGACATGGTGGAACGGGTCCGCATCAACGCCAATCTCGGCACCGGCACCATTGCCGCCGGCTACCTGACCGGCGCCACCCCGGCCGGTACCGGCGATGGCAATACCGTCACCGACTGCACGACGGTGGCAATCGGCGTGACCCGCGACATGTGCGAGTGGAGCAACGCGCTCAAGGGCGCCGCCGAGTCCAGCGGCACCAACAAGGTGGGCGCGATGACCGGGGCGCGCGGCTGCATCAGTCAGATACAAGCCGCCAACGCGACCAAGAATATCTGTACCCCTGGTATTTACGCCGTCGCGGTGGCCTGGCAGGGGCTCACCCCGACGGTGGCGCCGCCTTCCAGCGGCCTGGCCTCGTGCGGCACGGGCCTCTATGGCAGCGGCGACACCCAACGCCGCGTGCTGTCCACGCAAGTAGTCATTGCTCTCCCCTCATGCTGAACACCACCAGAATGAAAGTGCTGCACGGCGGCGGCCTGGCACAGGCCGGCTTCTCGCTGGTGGAGTTGATGATTTCGCTCACCGTCGGCATGGTGGTGATCGCGGCGATGACGACGATGTTCGTGCAGAGCAGCCGCGTCCGGAACAGCAACGAGCGCGCCAACCGGCAGACCGAAAGCGGGCGCTACGCGCTGCAGCTGATCAGCGCCGATCTGCAGCAGGCCGGGTACTACGATGCCTACGATCCCGACCCCTCGGCCAAGACGTATCTGGCGCCGCCGGCGAGCAAGCCCGATCCCTGCAGCACCACCTTGACGGACCTGGCCGCGGCCATCGCCGTGCCGATCCAGGCTTACGACAGCCCGGCGACGAATCCGCTGACCTGCATCAGCGACTGGAAAACCGGCACCGATATCCTGGTCATCCGCCGCGTCAGCAACTGTGTCGCCGGCCCAACGGCGGATGCGGGCTGCGACGCCGCGGCCGCGGGGGACTACCTGTTCCAGGCCTCGCTGTGCAAGAACGAGATCGGGGTGGCGAACTATTTCAAGCTCGACACCAACAGCGCGAACCTGACCCTGCACAAGCAGAATTGCACCACCGTGGCGAACTACCGGCGCCTGCTGGTGCGCATATATTACGTCGCCAACAACAACAAGGCAGGCGACGGGGTGCCGACGCTGAAGAGGGTCGAGCTGGGCAGCGGCGGCATGTCGGCGACCCCGCAGCCCCTGGTCGACGGCATCGAGGACCTGCAGGTGGAATACGGCATCGATACCACGCCGACCAGCGGCAGCGGCGCCGCCATCGTGCTCAATGGCGACGGCATTGCGGATGTGGTGACCGCCGATCCCGACAGCTACGGCAGCTGCTCAAATCTGACCCACCCCAGCTGCACGCAATACTGGCAGGCGGTGGTGAGCGCCAACGTCCACGTGCTGGCGCGGAATATCAACAGCAATCCCGGATACCAAGACACCAAGACCTACACGCTGGGCTTGACCTCCGCCGGGGCGGCCAACACCCGCGGCCCTTACAACGACGGTTTCGGCCGGCACGTATTCCAGTCGGTGGTCCGCATCTACAACTCGAATTGGCGGAGGCAAACGCAATGAAGAGCCGTCCGCATCGCCAAGGCGGTTTCACGCTTATCGTCGGGCTCATCCTGCTGGTGCTGATGACCCTCGTGGCGATGGTCGCCTTCAACATGGGCAAAGGCAGCCTGCAGGTGGTGGACAACATGGAGCAGCGCAACCAGGCCCAGGCGGCGGCGCAGTACGCGCTGGACCAGGCCATCAGCCTGCTCGCTTTCAGCGACACGCCGGGATCGGTGTTTGCCGCGAACAAGAACTGCCCCAGCGGAGTGACTCCCGGCGCCAACAGCGAATGCGTGGACGTCAACGGCGACGGCAAGATCATCATGCAGGTCAGCATGAGTCCGCAGCCGGCCTGCATTTCGTCCTCGCCGGTGAGCCTGGCGCAACTGGACCTGACCAGCGCCGAGGACCAGACCTGCGTCATCGGCGGCGGCGGCGGCACCAGTCTCGGCAAGATTTCGCAAGGATCGTCCTGCTACAACACCGTGTGGGAGCTCAACGCCGCGGCGTCCGAGCTGACTTCTGAAGCCCAGGTGCTGGTGACGGAAGGCGTGGGCCTGCGCAAGCAGAGCGACGTGGTTGCAACTTATTGCCCTTGAGGGAGACGAGCGTGAATACCATCTACCGCGGCCTGCCGATCGCGCTTCTCCTCCTTCTGGGGCTCTGCACCCCGCCTTCGCGCGCCGATGACACCGATATCTACGCCGGCGCGGCCAACGGCGGCGCGGGGGAGCCGGTCGTGATGTTCATGCTGGATAACACCGCGAACTGGAGCAAGAACGATCAGAAGATTCCCGATTTGAGCGGTTCTACCAAGACGGCGTCTGGTCAAATCGAAGCGCAGGCGATCCAGAACGTCCTATTGGCGCAGCAAACGGCAATCATGGCCGGCCTGTCGATGTTCACTACCAGCAGTCTCTCGGCTGGAGGGAGCAAGATCGACAGCGGCGGCTACATTCGCTTTGGTGCGCGGGACATGACCAGCTCTCCGAGCACTTCCACCAATTTCAAGGTGCTGAACAAGATCCTGGGCTTTTTTGTCAACACCACCCAGACCTCGGCCGAAAAGATCAACCAGCAGAGCAAGAACGAATCCGCCGCTTTCTACGAGTTGTACAAATATTTCCACGGGCTGCAGGTCTACACCGGCTCGCAGAGTTCGGCCGGCAACAGCTCCCCTTCCAACCAGTTCGTGGACATCACCGGCAACAATGACGACGCTGACCATGGCGGTGTCGGCGGCTATACCGCCTTCGGTCAGGGCCTGACCAGCGGCTTCGCCGTCACCAACAGTGGCGGCACCTACACCTACAACAGCCCCCTGGGGGCGGGCTGCGCCAAGGGTTACATCATCTACATCTCCAACAATTCGAATTTCAACTTCAATCCGGGGGTGCAGCAGTTCGAGAGCGGCGGCGCCACCGCGGTGAATGCCCTGACCCCGACCACGGACGAGTCCTGGGCCGACGAGTGGGCGGCGTTCAATCGGCTGAACGGCATCATCACCTACGTTGTCGACGTATACAACGCCAATCAGAACACGGACTATTCGGCGTCCCTCATCGCGATCGCGAGTGCCGGCGGCGGCAAGTACTACAAGGTCACCAGCCAGAGCGATCTGCAGCTGGCCCTGGCGCAGATCTTGGCGGAAATCCAGAGCGTCAACAGCACTTTCGCCTCGGCCAGCCTGCCGGTGAATACCACCAACCGCACGCAGGACCTGAACCAGGTGTTCATCGGCTCGTTCCGCCCCAATCCGGATTCTGCGCCGCGGTGGAAGGGTAATCTCAAGCAATACCAGATCATCTCGAACGCGGGCGTGCTTGACCTGGGCGACAGCCTCGGCAACAGCGCGCTGAGTGCCACCACCGGCTACATCGCCGACTGCGCCGTCAGCTACTGGACCACCGACACCAGTTCGGTCAGTCCGCCGACGACTCCCGAGGCGTACTGGCTGAACGTTCCCGACGCCACCGCCCAGAACGGCCAGTTTCCGGTCACCAGAAGCCAGTGCGTGACTCCGGCGACGCCGACCTCGCCCGGCTTGCCAGCCGGCATGACCAGTCCCAGCCAGTACTCCGACTGGCCGGACGGTCCGGCAGTGGAGAAGGGCGGCGCCGCCGAGGTCATACGCAAGGGCAACACCGCTGGCGCGCAGACGTCGCCGACTTTCACGGTCAACCGCACCGTCTACACGGCGTCGTCCAGCGCGCTCACCAGCCTGACCAGTGCGTCGTTCCCGTCCACCACCTTCTATAACTGGGTGCTCGGCGCCGACAACGACGCCAGCACGCTCGCCCCGGGTCCGGAGAAGCCGGGCAACGCGGCGACCAACACACGGCCTTCGCTCCACGGCGACGTGATTCATTCCCGCCCGCAGCCGATCAACTACGGCGGCACGCTCGGCACCGCGGTCTACTACGGCAGCAATGACGGCATGTACCGCGCCGTCGACGCCGCGACCGGCATCGAGAAATGGTCCTTCGTCGCGCCCGAATTCCTCGCCGCGGCGAACAGCCAGAATAATTACAGCAAGTTCCAGCGGCTGTACGACAACAGTCCGCTGGTGAAGACCCCCAATCTGCCCACGACCATCACGCCGGCGCCGACGTCCAAGGACTACTTCTTCGACGGCAACACCGGCGTCTACCAGAACGACGACAATTCAAAGGTCTACATTTACCCGTCGATGCGCCGCGGTGGGCGCATGATCTATGCACTGAATGTCACCACGCCGTCGTCGCCGGCGTACCTGTGGAAGTTCGGATGCCCGGACGCGGCCGACGATACTGGCTGCACCACGGGGGCGTCCGGCATCGGCCAGACCTGGTCGACCCCGACCACTGCCTTCGTGCGTGGCTACTCGACCAGCAACCCCGTGATTGTCATGGGCGGCGGCTACGACACCTGCGAAGATGCCAATACCGCTTCGCCCTCCTGCAACAGTGCCAAAGGCGCGCTGGTCTACGTGCTCGACGCGACCACCGGCAGCATCATCAAGAGCTACAGCACCACGCGCAGCGTGGCCGCGGATCCGACCCTGGCGACAGTGCACACGGACGGCTTCGCCGACTATGCCTACTTCGCGGATACCGGCGGCAACGTTTACCGCCTGGACTTCTCGGACGCCAGCGGCAATGCGCTGAGTTCGAGCAACTGGGTCTTCCACAAGATCGCTTCCACCAGCAGCGGCAGCGGCCGCAAGTTCCTCTTCGCGCCGACCGTGCTGCCGACCACCACCGCGAGCGGCACGCCCCTGGCGGCCTACGTGGCGCTGGGCTCGGGCGACCGCGAGCACCCGCTGATCACCCAGTATCCGTACACCACGCCGGTCACCAACCGGTTCTACGTCCTGCTCGACGATCTCACCACGTCGAGCCGGTCGGTGGTGAACCTCGATGACGTCACCACCACCGATACGCTGTACATGGGGGACTACACCAACAACAACTGCTCGACTGTCGCGGCGTGCCAGGCCTTGCAGGTGGTGCCCAGGTCCAACCCGACCACCCCGCTGCAGGTGGGCTGGTTCATCAGCCTGGTCGCCGGCACCGGCGAGCAGGTGGTGACGTCCTCGGTGGTGATCGCCGGCGACGTCGCGTTCAGCACCAACCGGCCCATCCCGGCCAATGTCAACAGCTGCACTTCGACCCTGGGCGAGGCCCGGGGTTACAACCTCAGCCTGTTCAACGCCGGGGGCGCGCTCAACGGCGACCGCAGCGGCACTTTCCTCGCCGGTGGCCTGCCGGCGTCGCCGACATTGTTCACCACTACGGTCGGTGGGACCGTGGTCACGGGAACGATCGGGGTCAAGACCACGAGCTGCAGTTCCGCGCAGTGCCCGGGCAGGCCGATCATCAACGTAAGCCCGCGGCGCAAGGTGCTGTACTGGCACTTGTCGGGCGACAATAAATAAGGCGAATGAGAATCGACCAGACCTGAGCGCGAATCCGGCGGTTCCCGGCCGGATTCGCGCTACTGCGCCTGCGGGTTTTGCAGTACCCTTACCCGCAAATCGATACAGGCGCATCGAGCGGGGTACGGGTTGGCTGTCCATGGTTTGCGGCGATTGTTTCAGGGCGTACTTGCAGCCTGTGTTCTCGGCCGCTCCGGCGGAGCCGGGGCTGCGGCGGATCCTTTTGCCCCGGGGCAGACCGATTTCCTGGTTGGGGTAGAGGCTTTTCACGCCGGCTACTACGATGCGGCCCTGGCCGCGTTCGAGCAGGCGCGCGCCGCCGGCTTCGCCGGCCACACACTGGATTTCAATACCGGCCTTGCCGACTACAAGCTGGGCCGTTATCCGCAGGCGCGGGCGGTGTTCGAGCGGCTGCTGGCCGACCCGGAGTTCGTGGATGTGGCCGAGTTCCACCTGGGGCTCGTCGCCGCCCAGCAGGGCCAGCAGGACCTGGCGCTGCGCCACCTGCGCCGGGTCCAGGGCACCGCACGCTCCGCCAAGCTGAAAGCCCTGGCCCAGGCCGCCCTGGAGCGGGTCCAGGGCCGGCCCGCCGGCAACCGCTCCAATTTCTATGCCTCCGCCGGATTGGGCTACGACAGCAACCCGGTCCTGCTCACCGACAATTCGGGTATGCCGGGACAGGGGCCCGACTGGTTCGGGGAGGCCTTCGGCGCGCTCGGCTACAGCCTGGCCTCGCGCGCGTCCTCGTCGGACCAGCTGCGGGCCAATGTCTACCTGCGGCAGTATCACCACGACACCGACCTGAGCCAGCAGGACGGGTCGCTCGCCGTCGAGCACTCGATCTGGGGGCAGGGCTGGCGGCTCGATCTGGGCCTGACGGGAGACACGTTCTTCGTCGGCGGGGAGAACCTGCAGAGCTCGGGAGGCATCAGCCTGCAAGGCAGCCAGCGGATCGGCTCCTCAACGCTGGCGCTGCGCTATCAGGGCAGCCGGGTCGCCGGCGGCGGCGGATCCACCTATCTGGACGGCTGGCAGCAGGATGCCGACCTGATCTGGTCGCAACCCCTGGGGCCGGGGCGGCTGCGCCTGGATTACGCCTTCGAGGCCAATGCGCGCCGCGACCTGAATGACGGCGCCGAATTCTTCAGCGAATCCCCCGCCCGCCATGGCCTGGGCCTGCGCCTGGTCGAGCCGCTGAGCGACCGCCTGACGGTGGAAACGCGGGCCGCCTACCGCTACACGCGCTACCGGGACGCGGACCGTTTCCTGGTCGACGGCGTGCTGGCGCAGGAGCGGCGCACCGAGAAGCTGGCCCAGCTGGGGGCTTCTGCACGCTATCGCCTGTACCCGGGGTGGAACGTCCTGCTGCAATACGACTACAGCCACAACCTCGCCAACATCCCGGGCTTCAATTACAGCCGCCACACCGCGGTGATGGGGCTGGAGTGGCTCGGCAGCTGAAGCGGCGCGGCGCTGTTTGACGAGCGGCCATCCTGCCCGCTGCTCAGTTCCGAGGCTCCCAGGGAAAACGCGGCAGGGCTTGCAGGGCCGCGATCTGCGCCTGGTTCCAGGCTTCCTTGGCGGCGCGGTAGTAGGGCGAATCCAGGTCCAGCCGCAGATGCGTGAGCTTGAGGGTATCGCGCGGCAGGAAGGCGAGGTCCAGCGGCGGCCCCACCGAGAGGTTGCTCTTGACGGTGGCGTCGAGCGAGACCATGGCGCAACGGGCGGCGTCGTTCAGCCCCAGCCTGGCGTGGATGGCGCGATCGAGGATCGGCTTGCCGTATTTGGTCTCGCCGATTTGCAGGAACGGCGTCTCGACCGAGGAGCTGATGCAGTTGCCTTCCATGTAGATCAGGTAGATCTCCGGCTCCTGGCCGGCGATCTGGCCACCGAGGATCAGGGAGACGCGGAAATCGGCGGTGCTCTGCGACAGCTGGGCGCTGGCCTGGGCGATGCCGACCGAGGTGGCGCCGACGTACTCGGCCGCGGCGAACAGGTTGCGGGCGTTGCGCAGGTTCAGCGGCGCCCCGGTCTCCACGTCATGGTGCAGGCGGTGCACCAGCGACTGGGTGGTGGCGAGATTGCCGGCGGACAGCATCACCAGCACGCGCTCGCCGGGGTATTCGAAGGCGTACGACTTGTTGTAGGTCCGCACGTCGTCCACCGCGGCGCTGGTACGCGTGTCCGAACCGAACACCAACCCCTCGTCCACCTTGATCGCAAGGCAGTAGGTCATGGTCCATCCCTTGGAGCGTCCGAGCGTCGATTCTGGGTGGCGCCATTCACGCCCGTCAACCGCATCGATGTCAGGCGCCGCGGCGGCGCCGGCCGGCGCGGGACTACGCCTTCCGGTCGAGCAAGGTCTTCGGCGCCTTGTGTTCCCAGGCCGCGCGCATCAGCTCAGTCCGGCAGGGCGGTCCAGTTCAGCGCCGTGCCCGCCGCGCATTCGCCTTCGCCGGCCGGCACCCAGGCCAGCACCTGGGCCGAGGCGAGGTTGCTGAGCATGTGCGAGTCCTGCCCGGGCAACGGCTGCAGCAGCGCGGTGCCGTCGGCGGCGTGATCCAGGCGCATGCGCAGCAGGCGCACGCGCTGGCCATCGCGTGCCACCGGCCCGGCCAGGCGGCCGGCGTTCCAATGCGGGCCCGGCTGCGCCACCCCTTCCAGGCAGTCGAGCGCGCGGCGCACGTGCAGCGCCAGGCTGATCAGCACCGCGCCCGGATTGCCGGGCAGGGCGAGGTGGACGCGGTTGTCGCGCAGGCCGAAGAACAGCGGCTTGGCCGGTTTCTGTGCCACCTTCCAGAACACGCGGCGCAGGCCCAGGGCCTCGGCGGTGCCGGGCAGGAAGTCGTGATCGCCGACCGAGGCGCCGCCGGCGCTGAGCACCAGGTCGGCCTCGGCCAGCGCCGCGCCCAGCGCATCGCGCACTTTCCCGGGATCGTCGGGGACGTGCTCGATGCGCGGCGCCGGATAGCCCCAACGCTGCAGCACCGCGCCGATCAGAGGGCCGTTGCTGTCGTGAATCTCGCCGGTGCGAAGCGGCGTGCCGAACGGTTGGATCTCGTCGCCGGTGATCAGCACGCGGATGCGCGGCCGGCGGTGGACCTGGACCAGCTCGAGGTCGGCATTGACCAGCGCGGCGAGCAGGCCGGGCGTGACGCGCTGGCCGGCGGCGGCGATGGGAGCGCCCCGCTTCAGCTCCTCGCCGCGCCAGCGGATGTTGCGATCGGCCGGATAGGGCTCGGCGAAGACCAGGGTCTCGCCCTCGCGGGTGACGCGCTCCTGCGGGATCACCGTGTCCGCTCCCGGCGGCAGCGGTGCGCCGGTGAGGATGCGCACGGCGGTGCCCGCCTGGAGTGCCTGCAGGTGCTCGTGCCGCCCGGCGGGGAGCCTGGCGGCGACGGGCAGGCGGCGCGGCGCGGCGCCGCTCGCGCCGGCGACGTCGGCGGCGCGGAAGGCGTAGCCGTCCATGGCGCTCTGGTCGAAGCGGGGCAGGTCGGTGCGCGCAGCCTGGGGCTCCGCCAGCACGCGGTTCAGCGACTGCGTCAGCGCCAGGGCTTCGGTCGGCAGCGGCCGCAGCTGCTGCGGATAGGCCGCGAGCGCGTCCTCCAGCGGGATCATGCGCCTTCCCCGCGCTGGCGCAGCCGTGCTTCCGCCAGCTCCCATTCCTCCGGCGTGTTCACGCTCCAGGCCCATTCCGGCCAGTCGGAGCAGTCCGCCTCGGCGCAGCGGTACCGGCGCTGCCACTGGCGCGGCGCGGAGTCGCCGCCGGCGAGGAAACCGAGCAGCTCCGGCAGCAGGCGGCGCGGCAGCAAGGCGCAGAGCGGTTGGCGGCCGCGGCCGTCGTGGACCATGGCCAGCTCGGCGCGCTCGCGCGCCAGCGCCCGCTCGAGGCGCGCGACGAGGTCGCCCGGCAACAGCGGCGCATCGCCCGGCACCGAGACGATCCAGCCGGTGGACGCCGCCGCCATTCCGGCGGCGACGCCTGCCAGGGGGCCGCGGCCGCGCAGGGCGCCGTCGTCGACCACCTTCACGGCGTAGGCGCCATAGTCGCCGTGCGCACGGTTGGCGACGAGCACGACGTCGCGGACCTGCGGCCGCAGGCTGTCGAGCGTGCGCTCGATCAAGGGGCGGCCCAGCAGTGGTCGCAGCGGCTTGTCCGCGCCCTGCATGCGCTCGCCGGCGCCGCCGCACAGGATCACCGCGGTCACGTCTGGTGGAGGGGACATGCCCTCATTTCGCGGGTGACCGCGCGCGGCGTCAAGGGGCCGCGCCTTGGGTCCGTCTAATAGCCCGGCTGCGGCGGAGGCGGCGGGGGCGGGTAATTGGGCGGCGGGGGCGGCGGGTAATAGCCCGGCGGCGGGGCCTGGTAGTAGTAGCGCGGGCGATACTGCGGCAGCTGGTTGCCCTTGGCGTACATGCACTGCTGGTAGGCGATGTCGTAACGCCGCTGCAGGCCATAGGCGGAGCTGGCGCCGTAGCTGTTGCCGGCGGCGGCGCCGAGCAGCAGGCCGGCTCCGGCCCCGACGCCGGCCGCGCCACCGCTACGCCCGATCAGGGCGCCGGCCGCGGCGCCGGTGGCGGCGCCCACCACGGCGCCGGTGGCGGTGCCGTTGTTGACCTGTCCCCCGGTGGTCTGGCCGCCGACCTGCTGCTGCGCGTAGCCACGGCACTGCTGGTCTTCGGCCTGGAACACTTCGATGGGCTTGTTGGGCGCCGGCATCACCGCCACGGAAGGCTCGGTCGGCACCTCGGCGCAGGCGCCGAGCAGCAGCGCCGCCCCCAGCGTGATGGAAACAATCCGGATGGACATGGGCATGCTCCTGCTATCCGCTGACGATCACGTCGACGCGGCGGTTGTGTTTGCGGCCTTCGGCGGTGTCGTTGCCGGCGATGGGATCGGCTTCGCCCTTGCCGACGGCGGTGATGCGGTCGGCGGCGACGCCGTGCGCGACCAGGTACTGGCGCACGGCTTCCGCGCGGCGCTGCGACAGTTCGTGGTTGCGCGCGGCATCGCCGACGTTGTCGGTATGGCCTTCCACCACGATGCGGCGGTTCGGCTCCTTGGCGATGCTGGCGAGCATGTTGTCGAGCGTGGCGGTCGCGGCGGGCTGCAGGTCGGCCTCGCCGGTGCCGAACAGCAGGTCGCCGAGGCGGTAGACCACGCGGCCGCCCGGCGCCGGCACCGCTGGCGGAGGCGACGCCGGCTGGGTGTTCGCCTGCGGCTGGTTCTGCGGCGCGGGCGCCGGCTGCGCCGGCACCGCCTGCCAGCCTTCGGGGCAGCTCTGCACGTAGGGGAAGTAGTTTTTGCCGCTGTTGCAGTAGTACCAGTAGGCCGGCGCCGGCTGCTCCACCACCGTATCCGGGTCGGCATAGACCTGGGCCGGGGGCGGATAGTAGTAATAGCCGTAGCCGGGGCCGTAGTAGTAGTACGGGAAGAAGCCGGCGCCATACCAGTAGCCGTAGCGCGGGCCATACCAGCCGTAATAGTGGGGGCCGTAATAGTGAGGGCCGTAGTAATGCGGACCGTAGTGCACGCCCGGGTGTCCCCAGGCGAACGCCGCCAGGGGCAGGCCCAGCGCCGCCGCCGCCGCGATGCGTATCCACTTGTTCATGCTGCAACACCTCCTGTCGCCGGGCTTGCGTCAGCGCCGCCAAGCCGGGGTTCGGGCCGCGCGACGAGGCCCTTTGTGAATGCTGCGCCCGGCAGCTGAACGCCGGCTGAACCGCCTTCAGGAAGTGCAGGGAAATACTGGGCTTTTTACCGATCTTTACGCGGCTGGCTCAGGCGGCGAGCCGCTGCAGCAGCGCGACGATGCCGGGCTGCCGGGCCTGAGGGTCCTCGAACTCCTTCGCCGTGATGTGCAGGCGCTTCTGGCCTTCCAGCCGGTACACCCGCGGCTGGCCCTGGATCAGCTTGATCAGCTTCACCGGTTCCAGCTTCGGCTGCGGGCCGAAATCCAGGGTGGCGGATTTGGCGCCGACGCGGATCTTCACCACGCCCAGCCGCTCCCCCTGCTGGCGCAGCCGGGCGATGCCGAACAGGTGTTCGGCCTGCGGCGGCAGCAGGCCGAAGCGGTCGATCATCTCGACCTTGAGCTCGTCCAGCGCCGCCTCGTCATGGGTTTCGGCGATGCGCTTGTACAGCACCAGGCGGGTGTGCACGTCCGGCACGTAGTCTTCCGGGATCAGCGCCGAGACGCCGAGGTCGACCTCGCAGGCGGCCTGGCCGAACGGCGCGTCTTCGATCTTGCCGGAACGCAGCGCCTTGACCGCGGCGGCCAGCAGCTCGGCGTAGAGGGTGAAGCCGACCTCCTCGATCTGGCCGGACTGGTTCTCGCCGAGCAGTTCGCCGGCGCCGCGGATTTCCAGGTCATGGGTGGCCAGGGCGAAGCCGGAGCCCAGCTCGCCGAGCTGTTCGATCGCCTCCAGGCGCTTGGCGGCGTCCGGCGAGAGTGCGCGCCGGCTCGGCACCAACAGATAGGCGTAAGCGCGGTGATGGCTGCGGCCGACGCGGCCGCGCAGCTGGTGCAGCTGGGCCAGGCCGAGATGGTCGGCGCGGTCGATGAGCATGGTGTTGGCGGTCGGCACGTCGATGCCGGACTCGATAATGGTGGTGCAGACCAGGATGTTGAAGCGGGCGTGGTAGAAGTCGAGCATCACCTGCTCGAGCTCGCGCTCGCGCATCTGGCCATGGGCGACACGCACCTTGCCCTCGGGCACCAGCTTCTGCAGCTCGTCGGCGAAGCGCTCGATGTCCTTTACCTCGTTGTGCAGGACGTAGACCTGGCCGCCGCGGCGCAGCTCGCGCAGGCAGGCCTCGTAGACCAGGGCGCTGTCCCACTCGGCGACGAAGGTGCGGATCGCCAGGCGCGAGGCGGGCGGGGTGGCGATGATCGACAGGTCGCGCAGGCCGGCCAGGCTCATGTTCAGGGTGCGCGGGATCGGCGTGGCGGTGAGCGTCAGCAGATGCACCTCGGCGCGCAGGTTTTTCAGGCGCTCCTTGTGGCGCACGCCGAAGCGGTGCTCTTCGTCGACCACCACCAGGCCGAGATCCTTGAAGCGCACGTCGTCCTGCAGCAGGCGGTGGGTGCCGATGACGATGTCGAGCCTGCCTTCGCGCAGATCCTCCAGTATCGCCGCCTGCTCCTTGGCCGAGCGCATGCGCGACAGCGCGGCGATGCGGAACGGCCAGTCGGCGAAGCGGTCGCGGAAGTTCTTCTCGTGCTGCTGCACCAGCAGGGTGGTCGGCGCCAGCACGCAGACCTGCTTGCCGGCGCGGGCCGCGGCGAAGCAGGCGCGCAGCGCCACCTCGGTCTTGCCGAAGCCGACGTCGCCGCAGACCACGCGGTCCATCGGCTTGGCCGCGGCGAGGTCGGCCAGGACGGCGTCGATCGCCTTCTGCTGGTCGAGCGTCGGCTGGAACGGGAAACCCTCGGCGAAGCGCAGGTAGTCGGCATCGTCCAGCGCCAGCGGCGTGCCCTGCTTGGCGGCGCGGCGCGCCTGGACCTGCAGCAGCTCGGCGGCGACGTCGGCTGCGCGCTCGCGCGCCTTGGCGCGGGCCTTGGCCCAGCGGTCGGAGCCCAGGCTGTGCAGCGGCGCCTGCTCGGGCTCGGCGCCGGTGTAGCGATGGATCAGGTTCAGCGAGGCGACCGGGACGTAGAGCTTGTCGCCGTCGGCGTACTCCAGCACCAGGTACTCGGCCTCGACGCCGCCGGCATCCAGGCGCTGCAGGCCGAGATAACGGCCGACGCCGTGCTCGACGTGCACCACCGGCGCGCCGGGCTTGAGGTCGTTGAGGTCGCGCAGGATGGTTTCGGGGTCGCGGACCTTGCCGCGCTTGCGCAGGCTCACCGGTGCGCGCTGGCCGAAGATCTGCGCCTCGGCGACGAGCGCGATGCCGGCCGGCGCGATGCGCAGGCTCTCCTGCAGCGGGCCGAGCACGATGCCGTAGCGGTTGCGGTCGGCGGCGAAGTCGTTCCAGCTGTCGTGCACGCGGCTCTGCAGGCCGAGCGGCCTGAGCCAGTCCAGCACCGCTTCGCGGCGGCCGGCCGACTCGGCCACGAACAGCACGCGCTCGGCGCTGGCGGCGAGGAAGCTGCGCACCGCGTCGGCGCCGCCCGGCAGCAGCTGGATCTCCCCCGGCGAGGGCAGGATGGCGGCGGCGCCATAGGCAGCGAGGCGGGCCTGCGCCTGCGCCGGCGGCAGGAACAGGTCGGCCGGCTTCAGCAGCGGCCGCTCGAGGTTGCCGGAATAGCGCTCGTAGCGCTCCTCGATCTGCTTCCACTCCGCGGCCAGCGCAGCAGCCAGGTCGTCGGCCTCCACCAGCAGGCTGTCGGCCGGCAGATAATCGAACAAGGTTGCGGTGGCGCCGCCGCCGCCGGCCTCTTCGCTGAAGAACAGCGGCAGGTAGGCTTCGATGCCGCCCGGCATCAGCGCCTTGCTGACTTCGGCGTAGATGCGCGAGCGCGCCGGGTCGCCCGGGAAATACTCGCGGTAGCGGCGGCGGAAAGTCTCGATGCCTTCCTTGTCGGTAGGGAATTCGCGGGCCGGCAGCAGGCGGATTTCCGGCACCTTCTCGGTGGAGCGCTGCGTCTCCGGATCGAACTGGCGGATGCTCTCGACCTCGTCGTCGAACAGGTCGAGGCGGTAGGCCTCGGTCGAGCCCATCGGGAACACGTCGATCAGCGCGCCGCGCACCGCGAACTCGCCCTGGGTCTGCACCTCGGACACGCTCTGGTAGCCGGCGGCGACCAGGCGCTCGCGGAAGCGGTGCGGCTCGAGGCGGTCGCCGGCCTTGAGCAGGAGCGCGCGGCCGTCGAGCCAGGCGCGCGGCGGCAGGCGCTCCAGCAGGGTGCCGGCGGTGACGATGAGCACGCCGCGGCGCTGCTGCGGCAGGTGGTACAGCGCGGCCAGCCGGTCCGACAGGATTTCCTGGTGCGGCGAGAACGGGTCGTAAGGCAGGGTCTCGTTGTCGGGGAAGTGGGTCAGCGGCAGCGCCCCGCCGAGGAAGAAGCGCAGCTCCTCCTCCAGCTTGTAGGCGTGTTGCTCGCCGGCGGTGATGGCCAGGACCAGCCCGGAATGGCGCGCCGCCGCCTCGGCGATGGCGAGGGCGGCGGAGGGGCCGGGCAGGCCGGTCCATTGGGCCCGCAGGCCGGCCGCGGGCAGCGGCAGGTCGCGCAGGACGGAAGTCGGGGTCACGGTGGGGGAAGCCATGAGAGGCCGCGGATTATCGCGCCCATGGGCGGCCGGTGCCACCCCCACGGGGTCGCCCGGGATTTGACTTAAACAGTGAATCGCGGTTCAATCCTTAAAGGATTGAATCTGGATTCACAAGATGGCCTACCGCGAAACCGCCCAGGTCCGGGCCCGCAAGGACGAGGTCCGCACCTTGATCCTCGAGGCGGCGCGCGGCCTGGTCGGCCAGGGCGGTTTCCGCGCCGCGCAGATGAGCGCGGTGGCGGCGCGCGCCGGCATCGCCACCGGCACCATCTACCGCTATTTCCCGACGCAGAGCGAGCTGTTCGCCGAGCTGTTCCGCGGCAGTTCGCAGCGCGAGGTGGATGCGATGCAGGCCGCCGCGGCCGCACCCGGCCCTTGCGCCGAACGCCTGGCCGGCGCGGTGGCGGTGTTCATCGCCCGCGCCCTGCGCAATCGGCGCCTGGCCTATGCCTTGATCGCCGAGCCGGTCGATCCGCAGGTGGAAGCGGAGCGCCTGGAATACCGCCGCGCCTACGCGCGCGTGCTGGAGAAGCTGCTGGAGGAGGGCATCGCCGGCGGCGAGTTCGCGCCGCAGGATCCGCACCTCAGCGCCGCCGCCCTGGTGGGCCTGCTCGGTGAAACCCTGCTCGGTCCGCTGGTCAAATCCGCACCGTCGGCGCGCGAGTCCGCCGCCGACGCGATCGTGTCGCTATGCCTGCGCGCCGTAGGCGCGCGGTGACAGGCCGGCGTTCCGGCCGAAGAACCCAAGGATAGAAGGTGCCGCCATGAACCAGTCCGTCGCCCAGAGCTTCATCACTCACGAGGTGAGCAACCAGGCGCCGCCGTTGGCGCCCTACGACGCCTACGCCACCGATCTGCCGCTGCGCGAGGCGCTCCAGCGCGAAGGCGGCGGCTGGGCCGAGAAGGAGGTCGCGGCGTTCGGTCCGGTGGCCGGCGGCGAGCTGATGCAGCTCGGCTTCACCGCCAACGAGAACAAGCCGAAGTTCAAGCCGTTCGACCGTTACGGCAACCGCATCGACGAGGTCGAATTCCACCCCGCCTACCACCGCATCATGGAGCTGGGCATTTCCCACGGCGTGCCGAGCTTCGCCTGGCGCCACGCCGACAGGCCCGGCGCCCATGTCGCCCGCGCCGCGCTGGCTTACCTGCATGCCGAGCCGGAGCAAGGCAACGGCTGCCCGCTGACCATGACCTATGCCTGCGTGCCGGCGCTGCGCCACCAGCCGGAACTGGCCAAGGCGTGGCTGCCGCGCATCATCTCGACCGAATACGACAGCCGCTTCATCCCGGCCTGGGACAAGCGCGGCAACACCATCGGCATGGGCATGACCGAAAAGCAGGGCGGCTCGGACGTGCGTGCAAACACCACCAAGGCATTCGCCGTGGGCCAGCGCGGTCCCGGGCAGCTGTACGAGCTGGTCGGCCACAAGTGGTTCTTCTCGGCGCCGATGTGCGACGCCTTCCTGGTGCTGGCCTGCACCGAGGCGGGGCTGTCCTGCTTCCTGCTGCCGCGCTTCCGGCCGGACGGCACGCGCAACCCGGTGCGCATCCAGCGCCTGAAGGACAAGCTGGGCGACTGGTCCAACGCCAGCTCCGAGGTGGAGTTCCAGGGCGCGCTGGCCTGGATGGTCGGCGAGGACGGCCGCGGCGTGGCGACCATCCTGGAGATGGTGGCGTTGACCCGGCAGGACTGCATGATCGGCTCCAGCGGCATCATGCGCCAGGCGCTGGTGCAGGCGGTGCACCACGCGCGGCACCGCAAGGCCTTCGGCAAGTACCTCGTCGACCAGCCGCTGATGCAGAACGTGCTGGCCGACCTGGCGCTGGAATCCGAGGCGGCGATGGCGCTGACCCTGCGCGTGGCCCGCGCCGTGGACGGCACCCAGCGCGATCCGAAGGAAGCGGCGTTCGCCCGCATCGCCACCGCGATCGGCAAGTACTGGGTGTGCAAGCGCACCCCGCCGATGGTCAACGAGGCGCAGGAATGCCTGGGCGGGGCCGGCTATGTCGAGGAATCGATCCTGCCGCGCCTGTACCGCCAGGCGCCTTTGAACTCGATCTGGGAAGGCAGCGGCAACATCCAGTGTCTGGA
>DASRFD010000054.1:0-99044 GCA_035651715.1 Nevskia sp. | reverse complement strand
GTGAGCGACATCATCAGGTGATGGCGCACCAGCCAGGCGACCAGTTCGGCGTCGGCGTGCGACAGGCCGTGGTCGAGGCAGAACCGCGCCGCGTCTTCCGCGCCCAGCTCGGAATGGTCGCCGCCGCGGCCCTTGGCCAGGTCGTGGAACAGGCCGGCGACGTATAGCAGGTCCGGGCGCTGGATGCGCTCCACCATGATCGCGCTGTACCAGGGCAGCTCGTGGCGGAAGCGCTCCATGCGCAGGCGGCGCAGGTTGCGCACCAGATACAGCGAATGCTCGTCGACCGTCAGGGTGTGGAACAGGTCGTACTGCATGTGGCCGATGATGTTGCCGAAGGCGGGCAGGTAGCGGCCGAGCACGCCGTAGCGGTTCATGCGGCGCAGCGCGTGGGTCAGGCCGCCGCCGTGCTGGAACAGGCCGACGAACAGGGTGCGGGCGCGGACGTCGTCGCGGTGCGCGTCGATGCGCTTGCGGTCGCGCCGGATCAGGCGCAGGGTCGATGCGCGGACGCCTTCGATCCGCGGATGCTGCTGCATCAGCGCGAAGATCTCGAGCAGCGCCGCCGGCTGCTTCTGGAACACCTCGTCGTGGCGCGCCTCGATGTAGCTGCCGCGCAGCTGGAAGCGCGCGTTCAGCTCCTCGACCCTGGCCTCCTCGCCCTTGCCGAGGATCGCCTCCTCGAACAGCTGCAGCAGCAGGTCGTTGAGGCAGGACAGCGACTTGATGGTGCGGTAGTACAGCTGCATGAACTGCTCGACCGCCTTGTTGTGGTCGAAGTCGACGTAGCCGAACATCTGCGCCAGCCGGATCTGGTGATCGAACAGCAGGCGGTCCTCATGGCGGCCGGTGATCATGTGCAGGGCGAAGCGCACCCGCCACAGGAAGTCCTGGCCGGCGAACAGCTCGTCGCACTCCTGCTTGCTCAGGAAGCCGCGGTTGCCCAGCTCGCTCAGGGTCAGCACGTTGAAGTGCCGCTTCATCACCCAGGCCACGGTATGGATGTCGCGCAGGCCGCCGGGGCTTTCCTTGACGTTGGGCTCGAGCTTGTAGCCGGTGTCGTCGTACTTGGCGTAGCGCCGGCGCTGCTCGTCGAGCTTGGCGCGGAAGAACGCGTCCACCGGCCACATCTTGTCCGGCGTCATCGCCTCCTGCAGCGCCGCGTAGAGCGAGCCGTCGCCGCACAGCGGGCGCGATTCGATCAGGTTGGTGATGACCGTGATGTCCTGCGCCGCCAGTTCGGCGCACTCGGCGACGGTGCGCACGCCGCTGCCGACCTCCAGGCCGATGTCCCAGAGGAAGGCGAAGAACTGCTCCAGCGCGCCCTTGCTGGCCTCCAGCGCGTCCGCGTCGTACAGCACCAGCAGGTCGATGTCGGAATGCGGCAGCAGCTCGCCGCGGCCATAGCCGCCGACCGCGATCAGGCCCAGGCCGGCCGGCTGCTCGGGCAGGAACTGCAGCCAGGCCTGGTGCAGCACCTCGTCCACCAGGTGGGCACGGGCGTGGATCAGGGAATCCGAGGCGGTCCCTTCCTCGAACAGGCTGCCGAGGCGCTCGCGGCCCCACTTGAGGGTGTCGCGGAAGGCGGCGACCTTGCTCTGGCCCTCGCGCGACAGGCGGGCGCGCACCTTGCGTGCCGAAAACACCGAGGAGGCGGCGTCTTCGGCCAGGTCGAATTCGGCGCCCATCAGCGGCTTCTCCGTCGCAGGCTCGAGTTACCCACGGAGGGGCTCCGGGACCTTCTCGTCCTGGCGGAGCGTGAGAATCTCGTAACCGGTGTTGGTGACCAGGACGGTGTGCTCCCACTGTGCCGACAGCGAATGGTCCTTGGTGACCACGGTCCAGCCGTCCGGCATCAGGCGGGTTTCCGCGCGGCCGGCGTTGAGCATGGGTTCGATGGTGAAAGTCATGCCCGGAACCAATTCAAGGCCCGTGCCAGGGCGCCCGTAGTGCAGGATCTGCGGGTCCTCGTGGAAGATGCGGCCGATGCCGTGGCCGCAGTACTCGCGCACCACCGAGAAGCCGTTGCTCTCCGCCACCTGCTGCACCGCCCAGCCGATGTCGCCGAGGCGGGCGCCGGGGCGCACCTTGCGGATGCCGGCGAACATCGCCTCGCGCGTCACCTCGGCCAGGCGCCGCGCCAGCACCGAGGGCTCGCCGGCGAAGAACATCTGGCTGGTGTCGCCGTGAAAGCCGTCCTTGATGACGGTGACGTCGATGTTGATCGAGTCGCCGCGCTTGAGCTGCTTCTCGCCCGGAATGCCGTGGCAGACCACGTGATTGACCGAGGTGCAGATCGACTTCGGGAACGGCGGGCGGCCGCCGCCGCCGCCGTAATTGAGCGGGGCGGGGATGCTTTTCAGCTCGTTGACGATGTAGTCGTGGCAGAGCTTGTTCAGCGCCTCGGTGGTCACCCCCGGCTTGACGTGGGGCGCGATCATGGTCAGCACCGAGGCGGCGGCGCGGCCGGCCTCGAGCATCAGGCGCTGTTCTTCGGGGGTCTTGATGGAAACCGGCATAAAAGCTGAAGGACTCGGGGGCTGAAACATTGCCGGAAAGGGGGCGTTATGGTATAAAGCGCGCCGCCGTAAGGCAATGATGCGGAAAGAGGATAAGTTTACAAGCATTGGCTTGGCCGCTTCCCTCCCGCAAATCCATCCGCGCCCATCCCAGGGTGTCCGGGCCGCCCATGTTTCACGGGCCCCGGATTCCAGGTGCGCGGTTTGAACCAACCCTTGGAGTGTCAACAATGTCTAGCATCACCATGCGCCAGCTGCTGGAGGCCGGTGTTCACTTCGGCCACCGCACCCGTTACTGGAACCCCAAGATGGAGTCCTACATCTTCGGTTCCCGCAACAAGATCCACATCATCAACCTCGAGCACACCCTGCCGCTGCTCAAGGACGCCTGCAATTTCGCCGGCAAGCTCGCCGCCAACGGCGGCCGCATCCTGTTCGTCGGCACCAAGCGCGCCGCGCGCGAGGCGATCGAGGCCGAGGCCAGCCGCGCCGGCATGCCGTACGTCAGCCAGCGCTGGCTCGGCGGCACCCTGACCAACTTCAAGACCATCAAGGGCTCGATCAAGCGCCTGACCGACATGGAGAAGCAGGTCGAGGACGGCAGCATCAACCGCCTCTCCAAGAAGGAACAGCTGCTGTTCACCCGCGAGCTGGAGAAGCTGCGCAAGTCCCTGGGCGGCATCAAGAACATGCCGAGCCTGCCGGACTGCCTGTTCGTCATCGACACCGGCTACGAGAACATCGCCGTGTCCGAGGCGCGCAAGCTGGGCATCCCGGTGGTCGCCGTGGTCGACACCAACAACAGCCCGGACGGCATCGACGTGGTGATTCCCGGCAACGACGACGCCACCCGTGCCATCAAGGTCTACACCCAGTGCATCGCCGACGCGATCATCGAGGGCAAGGGCTCCATCACCGTCGGCCGTCCGGAAGAGGCCAGCGAAGCCGCTCCGGCCGCCGAGGACAAGCCGGCCGCCAAGCCGCGCCGTCCGCGCGGCGGCAAGCCCGGCGGCAAGCCCGAGCGCGCCGAAGCCTGAGTTTCCGGGCGTGGGCGGGGAGCGTGCCTTCCCGCCCACGGCTCCCGGAATCCTTTAATTTTCCTGCCTTTTCCGGCTGCTAGGCTGGAATCGGGCATTTTCCAGATCTGGATATAGAGCTATGAGCACACCGATTACCGCCGCCCTGGTGAAGGAGCTGCGCGACCGCACCGGCGCCGGCATGAGCGACTGCAAGAAGGCCCTGGAGGCCACCGGCGGCAACATCGACGCCGCCGCCGAGAAGCTGCGCATGGATGGCGCCGCCAAGGCCGACAAGAAGGCCGGCCGCACCGCCGCCGAAGGCATGGTGGCGATCGCCGGCAACGACCAGGCCGTGGCCGTGGTCGAGCTGAATTCCGAGACCGACTTCGTCGCCAAGAACGCCGATTTCCGCGCCCTGGCCGCCACCGTCGCCCAGACCGCGCTGGCCAACCGTCCGGCCAGCCTTGAGGCCCTGCTGGCCCTCAAGGCCGGCGACAAGACCCTGGACGAGCTGCGCCGCGAAGCCGTGGCCAAGATCGGCGAGAAGATCGACATCCGCCGCTTCGAGGTGATCCCGAGCCATGGCGGCCCGGTGGCCACCTACATCCACCCGGGCGACAAGATCGCCGTGGTGGTGGCGATGAAGCAGGGCGATCAGGAGCTGGCCAAGGACCTGGCGATGCACATCGCGGCGATGGCCCCGAAGCACCTCGACGCCAGCGCCGTGCCGGCCGCGACGGTGGAGGCCGAGCGCAAGATCATCGAGGCCCAGGTCGCCCAGGAGCAGGCCGACGAGGCCGCCCGCGCCGCCGAGGAAGGCCGCCAGCACAAGCCCAAGCCGGCCGAGATCCTGGCCAAGATGGTCGAGGGCAAGGTGCGCAAGTTCCTGTCCGAGATCACCCTGCATGGCCAGGCCTTCGTCAAGGACGCCGACCAGACGGTGGAGAAGCTGCTCAAGTCCAAGAACGCCGCCGTGGGCCAGTTCACCCGCGTGATGGTGGGCGAGGGCATCGAGAAGAAGAAGGACGACTTCGCCGACGAGGTGATGAAGCAGGCCGGCCTGAAGCAGTAAATGCAGCCCCGTTAAGCTGCGGTTCACGCAAGATGACGGAATCTTGCGGTAGAATTCGATAAGTCGTTGAGTATCAAGGCAAGGCCCCGGCGACGGGGCCTTGTTTTAGGTAAGCCCAGTCCGCCACGGAGCCCACTTTGAGCCAGCCTGCCTACAAGCGCATTTTCTTGAAGCTGTCAGGCGGGGGCGAGCGCGGCGCCGTGTCGCGGCACATGGGTGCGGCAACGGTGGCGGCGCCTCGCCCGGGAGCCGCCTGCCTGTGAGCGCCCAGCCTGCCTACACGCGCATCCTCGTCAAGCTGTCCGGCGAGGCCCTGATGGGCGAGATGGACTACGGCATCTCGCCCGACGTGATGTCGCGCCTGGCCCAGGAGATCAAGGAAGTGATCGAACTGGGGGTGCAGGTGGCGGTGGTGGTGGGCGGCGGCAACATCTTCCGCGGCGAGGGCCTGGCCCGCGCCGGCATGGACCGGGTCACCGGCGACCAGATGGGCATGCTCGCCACCGTCATCAACGCCCTGGCGATCCAGGACGCGGTGGAGCGCATCGGCCTGTCGGCGCGGGTGCAATCCGCCATCCGCATCAACGAGGTCTGCGAGGACTACATCCGCCGCCGCGCCATCCGCCACCTGGAGCGGGGCCGGGTGGTGGTGTTCGCCGCCGGCACCGGCAACCCCTTCTTCACCACCGACTCGGCGGCCGCCCTGCGCGCCATCGAGATCAACGCCGACCTGCTGCTGAAGGCCACCAAGGTCGACGGCATCTACACCGCGGACCCGCACAAGGACGCCCAGGCCAGGCGCTACGACACGCTGACCTACGACGAGGCCCTGGACCGCCGCCTCGGCGTGATGGACCAGACCGCGCTGGTGCTGTGCCGGGACCACAAGATCAAGCTGCGGGTCTACGACATGTTCCGCGCCGGCGCGCTGCTGCGCATCGTCACCGGCGACACCAGCATCGGCACCCAGGTCCAGGTCTGAGCGCCGCCACGAGACAGAGCTGCAAACGAGGGAAACCATGATTGACGACATCAAGAAGGACGCCGCCGCGCGCATGCAGAAGTGCGTCGACGTCCTCAAGCAGGCCTTGACCAAGCTGCGCACCGGCCGCGCCAGCACCGCCCTGCTGGAGCACGTGAAGGTCGATTATTACGGCAACGACACGCCGCTGAACCAGGTCGCCAGCGTGGTGGTGGAGGATGCCCGCACCCTGCTGATCAGCCCCTGGGAAAAAGCCATGGTAGGCCCGGTGGAGAAGGCGATCCTCGCCGCCAACCTGGGCCTGACGCCGAACACCGCCGGCACCAGCATCCGCATCAACCTGCCGCCGCTGACCGAGGAGCGCCGCCGCGACCTGATCAAGGTGGTGAAGTCCGAGACCGAGACCGCGCGCGTGGCGATCCGCAACGTGCGCCGCGATGCCAACCAGGACATCAAGGAGCTCGGCAAGGAAAAGATGATCACTTCCGACGAGGAGAAGGAAGCCGAAGCCGCCATCCAGAAGCTCACCGACCAGTACGTCGCCAAGGCGGACGAGGTGATGGCGGCCAAGGAAAAAGAGCTGCTCGCCGTCTGACCGGCACTTTCCGCAGAACAGCCCCGTGACCCGTGAACCGCCGGTGACGTCGGAGCCGCGCCTGCCGCGCCACCTGGCCGTCATCATGGACGGCAACGGCCGCTGGGCCAGGCAGCGCGGCAAGGCGCGCGCCCTGGGCCACAAGGCCGGCGTCGGCTCGGCCAGGCGCATCGTCCGCGCCTGCCACCGCCACGGCATCGAGGTGCTGACCCTCTTCGCCTTCAGCCAGGAGAACTGGCAGCGGCCGCCGCTGGAAGTGCGCCTGCTGATGGAGCTGTTCGTGCGCACCCTCGGCCGCGAGATCGACAGCCTGCACAAGCACCAGGTGCGCATCCGCTTCATCGGCGACCACTCCGATTTCCCGGCGTCGCTGCGCGAGATGATGCGCGAGGCCACCGCGCGCACCGCGGCCAACACCGGCCTGACCCTGGTGGTGGCCGCCGGCTACGGCGGCCAATGGGACATCGCCCAGGCCGCGCAGCAGCTGTGCGCCGAGGGGCAGGCGATCACGCCGCAGAACCTGGAAGCCCGCCTGGTCAACGCCGACCTGCCGCACCCGGACCTGCTGATCCGCACCGGCGGCGAGAAGCGAATCAGCAATTTCCTGCTGTGGCAGCTGGCCTACAGCGAGCTGTATTTCAGCGACGTGCTGTGGCCGGACTTCGACGACGCCGAACTGGAGCGGGCCCTCGGCTGGTATTCGGGCCGCGAGCGGCGCTTCGGGCGCGTGCCGGAGAGCGCCTAGTGCTGCTGCAGCGCGTCATCACCGCCCTGGTGCTGCTGCCGCTGGTGCTGGGCGCGGTCTGGTACCTGCCGCAGCAGTGGCTGTACCTGGTGTTCTGCGGCGTCGGCCTGCTCGGCGCCTGGGAATGGACTGGCATGATGCGCCTGCGCTCGGCTGCCGCGCGCGCGGCTTACCTGCTGCTGGCCGCTGCGGCCCTGGCCGGCGCCTGGGTGCTGCCGGAGGACTGGTGGCCGTGGGTGGCGCTGCCGAATCTGGCCTGGTGGGTCTTCACCCTGTTCCTGATTCCCGGCTTTCCCGGCAATTTCGAGCGCAATCCGCCGCCCAGGGCGGCCCTGGCCCTGCTCGGCCTGGTGTGGCTGGTGCCGACCATCCTCTGCCTGGTGCAGGTGCGCGGCCACGGCGACGGCTTCGACCCGCTGCGCCTGATGTACACCCTGGCGCTGGTCTGGGCCTCGGATGTCGGCGCCTATCTGGCCGGTCGCAACCTCGGCCGCAACAAGCTGGCGCCGACCGTGTCCCCCGGCAAGACCCGCGAGGGGGCCCTCGGCGGCCTGCTGCTCTGCGCCGTGTTCGCCGCCGTCGCCGGCTCCTACGTGTTCCAGCCCGCCGGCCTGGGCCAGCTGGCCCTGCTGGTGGCGCTGAGCCTGGCCGTCGCCGCGCTGTCGATCGTCGGCGACCTGGGCGAGAGCATGTTCAAGCGCCTGGCCGGCCTCAAGGACAGCGGCAGGCTGCTGCCCGGCCACGGTGGCATCCTCGACCGCATCGACAGCCTGCTGGCCGCCGCCCCGGCCATGGCCCTGGGCCTGTATTGGCTGGGGATGTGAAGGGCACCGGGGAACGCGGGCGCCGGGCGGCGGTCGAAGCCCGCGCCGGGCATCTTTCTGGGGTAGTCTTTGCGGCAGTCATGAGCGGAATCGCGGCGCCCCGTGCCGCTTCCCGCGGGATCCTGCGGACGCGCGGCGCCCCGAGGGCCGCGCGTCAGGAGAGCTGTTGATGATCGAGAGTTTGCAGGTGTTCGGGCACAACGCCCTGTGGTTCGTCGTCGCCATCGGCATCATGGTCGGCTTCCACGAGTTCGGCCATTTCTGGGTGGCGCGGCGCTTCGGCGTGAAGGTGCTGCGCTTCTCCATCGGCTTTTCTTTCGGCCCGTTCAAGCCGCTGGCCCGCTGGAGCGGGCGCGACGGCGTGGAATACCAGATCGGCTCCATTCCCCTGGGCGGCTACGTCAAGCTGCTCGACGAGCGCGAAGGCCCCGTGGCCGAGGCGGAGCAGGCCCGCGCCTTCAACCGCCAGCCGGTGTGGGTGCGCATCGCCGTGTTCGCCGCCGGGCCGGTGTTCAACTTCATCCTGGCGGTGGTGTTCTTCTGGCTGATGCTGATGGTCGGCGTGCCGGGCTTCAAGCCGGTGCTGGCCGAGCCGGCGGCGGGCAGCGTCGCCGCGGCGGCGGGGCTGCACGAGGGCGACCGCATCCTGCAGCTGAACGGGCGCGACACCGCCACCTGGGACGACGCGCGCGCCGAGCTGGTGCGCGGCGTGCTGACCCGCAGCACGGTCGCGGCGACGGTGCAGGACAAGGCCGGCGCGCGCCGCCAGGTCAGGCTGGACCTGCAGCGGGTGCGCACCGATCCGCAGTACCTGCTGGCCGACCTGGGCATGAACCTTTACATGCCGCCGATCGACCCGGTGATCGCCAACGTGCAGCCGGGCAGCCCCGCCGATCACGCCGGCCTCAAGGCCGGCGACCGCATCCTGCAGATCGAAGGCAAGCCGGTGGCGAGCTTCCAGGACTTCAAGCGCGAGCTGGTCACGCGCGAGGGCGAAGTGGTGCCGCTGCAGGTGCGGCGCGGCGGCGAAGTGGTGGCCTTGTCGGTGATCCCGGGGCAGATCCGCGACCACGGCATGAGCTTCGTCGGCATCGGCGCCGGCGTGGACCAGTCCCGGATAGCGGCGGGCGCCGAGTTATGGCAGGATTTGCGGATTAAACAGCAGTATGGTCCCGTGGACGCGCTGCCTGCAGCGTTGCAGCAGACCTGGGACACTACCGTGATGGTGGTCGAGTTCGTCTACCACATGGTGCTGGGCGATATTTCTACCAAGAATATCAGCGGGCCGATCAACACCGCCCAGGTGGTGGGGTTGTCGGCAAGCATCGGCTTGTGGGCGTTTCTGCAGATCATCGCCCTGGTCAGCCTGAATCTGGGGATCGTCAATCTCTTGCCGATCCCGCTGCTCGACGGGGGACAGATTCTGTACGGGCTGGTGGAGTGGGTGAAGGGTTCGCCGCTGTCCGAGCGTGCCCAGGCGTGGGGCCAGCAGGTCGGCCTGACGTTCCTGGTGCTGTTGATGGGATTGGCTTTCTATAACGATTTATCACGCCTGATAGGCTGAACCCGGAATGGGCTTTTTGAGATCTGAACGTCGCAGGATTGCTGTTGCCCTGAGTTTTATCGCCGCGCTGGCCGTGCAAGGCGCCGCGTGGGCGGTGGAGCCGTTCAAGATCAAGGAGATCCGCGCCGAGGGCCTGCAGCGCCTGGAAATCGGCACGGTGCTGACCTACCTGCCGCTGTCGGTCGGCGACGAGCTCAACGACGCCACCTCGCGCGAGGCGATCCGCGGCCTCTACGGCTCCGGCCTGTTCCAGGACGTGGAGCTGAACCGCGACGGCGACGCCCTGGTGATCAAGGTCAAGGAGCGTCCCGAGATCGCCAGCTTCACCATCAAGGGCAACGACAAGATCGGCGGCGACGAGCTGAACAAGTCGCTGAAGGACCTAGGCCTGACCCAGGGCGAGCTGTTCAAGCGCGAGCTGCTCGACCAGGTGGAGCAGGAGCTGCGCCGCCAGTACATGGCCAACGGCTACTACGACGTCGACATCGACGCCCACGTCGATACGCTGCCGAACAACCGCGTCGACATCAAGATCGACGTCACCGAGGGGCATGCCTCCACCATCAAGGAGATCAACATCCTCGGCAACAAGGCTTTCCCCAAGGACGTGCTGCTGGAGCAGCTCAAGCTGCAGAGCACCGTCTGGTGGAAGCTGTTCCAGAAGAGCGACAAGTACTCCAAGCAGCAGCTCGGCGGCGACCTGGAATCGCTCAGCTCCTACTACCAGGACCGCGGCTACCTGCAGTTCAACATCATCTCGGTGCAGGTGGCGCTGTCGCCGGACAAGAAGGACATGTACATCACCCTCAATGTCGAAGAGGGCGAGAAGTACACGGTGAAGAGCCACCGCTTCTCCGGCGAGACGGTGCTCAACGAGGAGTTCCTCAACCGCCTGGTCAGCACCCCGGACGGCAGCCAGTTCTCGCGCAAGGAGGCCACCGAGACCTCCGACCGCATCGAGGCGGCGCTGTCCGACATCGGCTATGCCTTCGCCAAGGTCACGCCGCTGCCGGAAGTGGACGAGTCCAAGCGCCAGGTCGGCCTGAACTACTACATCGAGCCGGGCAAGCGCGCCTACATCCGCCACATCAACTTCGTCGGCAACGCCGGCACCAACGACGAGACGCTGCGCCGCGAGATGCGCCAGCTCGAGGCGGCGCCGTTCTCCAAGAGCGCGGTCGAGCGCTCGCGGGTGCGCCTGCAGCGCCTGCCGTTCATCGAGTCGGCGGAAGTCGAGACCAAGCCGGTGCCCGGCGTCGACGACCTGGTCGACCTCGAGTACAAGGTCAAGGAGCGCCAGCCCGGACAGGTCCAGTTCGGCGTCGGCTACTCCGGCTCGCAGGGCTTCCTGATCAGCGCCAGCGTCAGCAACTCCAACTTCCTCGGCACCGGCAACACGGTGGCGATCACCGCCGAGAACAGCTACCTGACGCGCCAGCTCAACCTGAGCTGGACCAACCCGTATTTCACCTCCGACGGCATCAGCCAGATGATCTCCACCTACTACCGCAAGTCCAAGGGCGTGATCCGCTACAGCTCGGGCTTCGACTACGACGTCATCGGCGCCGACCTGACCTACGGCATCCCGCTGTCCGAGTTCACCTTCCTGCGCCTCGGCGGCGGCGTCTCGCGCACCGCGCTGCAGACCTTCCCGGGCCTGAGCTCGGACCAAGTGCTGGACTTCGTCATCAACAACGGCACCACCTACAACGAGTACCAGCTGCGCACCGGCATCGCGCGCGACACCCGCAACCGCACCTTCTTCGCCAGCAGCGGCTCGCTGTCGCGCCTGAACGTGGACGTCGCCATCCCGGGCAGCGACCTGCTGTACTACAACGCCAGCGTGCAGCAGCAGCAGTACTTCGGCCTGCCGCTGAACTTCTTCGCCGAGTTCGACGGCACCATCGGCTACGTCAACACCTACGGCAAGACCCAGGGCGTGCCGCCGTACCAGAACTACTTCGCCGGCGGTCCCAACACCGTGCGCGGCTACCGCGACGGCACCCTCGGGCCGCGCGACACGCCGTTCGACAACCCGTTCGGCGGCAAGCTGCGCACCACCGCGCAGAGCCAGCTGGTGTTCCCGATCCCGGTGGTCAGCGACAACAAGACCACCCGCATGGGCGTGTTCTACGACGTCGGCAACGTCTTCGCCCAGGGCGGCGACTTCAAGGTCTCGCAGCTGCGCCAGTCGACCGGCATTGCCTTCAGCTTCTTCACGCCGATCCTCGGCCTGCTCGATTTGAGCTACGCTTTCCCGCTGAATGCGAAGCCGGGCGACGAAACGCAGCATTTCCAGCTGACCTTCGGCAGCGGCTTCTGATTCCGCAACAACCACCAGCAGATGTAATACCTTTAGAGAGACTGTCATGATGCAGAAGCGTATTTATGCAATGGGCCTCGCCGCGGCGCTGTTCGCCGTTTCCGCCGTCGCTCAGGCCGATGCGAAGATCGCAGCGGTGCGCATGGAGGTGATGCAGAGCTCGCCGCAGATCAAGGCGCTGCAGGCCCAGATGCAGGGGGAGATCGACAAGCGCCGCGCCACCCTGGAGGCGCAGCAGAAGCAGTTCGGCGACGACGTGCAGAAGTACCAGCGCGACCAGGCCACCATGTCGGTGGAGCAGCGCGACAAGACCGAGAAGGACCTCAACACCCGCAAGGCCCAGCTCGAGTACGACCAGCGCAAGGCGCAGGACGAGCTGCAGGCGCGCGGCCAGGAGCTGCAGGCCACCGCGGTCAACAAGATCCGCGACGTGATCTACCAGGTGGCCAAGGAAAAGGGCTACGACCTGGTGGTGACCGACGCGCTGGTGATCAACCCGGCCTCCGACATCACCGACGAAGTGATGAAGCGCATGGCCGCCCAGGGCGGCAAGTAAGGCGGCAAGGGCGGCGGGCGGGGAGGCAATTGGCATGGCGGCCTCGCCCGATACCTACACGCTGGAGGAGCTGGCGCAGCGCTTCGGCCTGAAGCTGCAGGGCGACGGGCAGCTGCGCATCGGCGGCGTCTGCGCGCTGGCGCCCGGCAGGCCGGGACACCTGAGCTTCTGCGCCGATCCGCGCCTGCGCGGCGCGCTCGCCGGCACCCAGGCGTCGGCCGTGGTGCTGCCGGCGCGCGAGGCGGAGGCCTACAAGGGCAACGCCCTGGTGGCGGCCAACGCCGAGCTGGCCTTCTACCAGATCGCCAAGCTGTTCGACCGCAGCCAGGATTTCGCCCCCGGCATCCATCCCGCCGCCGCGGTCGATCCGGGCGCGACGATCGGCGCCGGCTGCTGGATCGGGCCGCACGCGGTGATCGAGGCCGGCGCCGTCATCGGCGATCACTGCTTCATCGGTCCCAACTGCCTGGTGCGCGCCGGCGCCGTCATCGGCGCCGGCAGCCGCCTGGAAGCGCAGGTCTATGTCGGCGGGCGCTGCCGCATCGGCGCACGGGCGCAGGTGCTGCCCGGCGCGGTGATCGGCGGCCGCGGCTTCGGCTGGGTGCCCACGCCGAAGGGCTGGGTGGAAAAGCCGCAGCTCGGCGTGGTGGTGGTGGGCGACGATGTCGAAATCGGCGCCAACACCTGCATTGACCGCGGCGCCCTCGACGACACCGTGATCGAGAACGGGGTCAAGCTCGACAACCAGATCCAGATCGCGCACAACTGCCGCATCGGCGCCAACACCGCCATCGCCGCCTGCGTCGGCATCGCCGGCAGCACGGTGATCGGCCGGAACTGCATGATCGGCGGCGCCGCCGGCATCGGCGGCCATTTGCAGATCGCCGACGGGGTGGTGATCCTGGGCCTGGCCATGGTCACCAAGTCCCTGACCGCGCCTGGCGTCTACGGCTCCGGCCTGCCGGTGATGCCGGCCAAGGATTGGCGCAAACTGGTGGCGCGCGTGCGGCGGCTGCCGCATCTGGACCAGCGCCTGGCGCTGGTCGAACGGGAATTGAAGCTGCAACCGACACAGGGAGATGCGAGTGAGCCAGACGATTTTTGACATCCGCGCCATCATGGGCATGCTGGCGCACCGTTCGCCCTTCCTGCTGGTGGACAAGGTCATCGCCTACGACAAGGGCAAGACCCTGACCGCGGTCAAGAACGTGACCTACAACGAGCCTTTTTTCACCGGCCATTTCCCCCAGGTGCCGACCATGCCGGGCGTGCTGATCCTGGAGGCGCTGGCGCAGACCTGCGGCCTGCTGACCTCGCAGGAGACCGGCATCAAGCCGGAGTCGGGCGTGATCTTCTACTTCGCCGGCATCGACAACGCCCGCTTCAAGCGCATCGTCGTGCCGGGCGACCAGCTCCAGCTGCACGCCTCGATCGACAAGATCAAGCGCAACCTGTGGCGCTTCAACACCAGGGCGACGGTGGACGGCGAGCTGGCCTGCGAGGCCGACCTGATGTGCGTGTTCAAGGAGCCGCCCAAGGCCGAGGCCCCGGCGGAGCAGGCGTGAGCGCTCCCCGCATCCATCCGACCGCGGTGATCGACCCCGCGGCGCAGCTGCACGAGACGGTGGAGGTCGGCCCGTATACGGTGATCGGTGCCGGCGTCACCATCGGCGAGGGCAGCTGGATCGGCCCGCACGTGGTACTGCAGGGGCCCATGACCATGGGCAAGAACAACAAGGTGTTCCAGTTCGCCTCGCTCGGCGAGATCTCGCAGGACAAGACGGCGAAGAAGGACGATCCGACCCGGGTCGAGATCGGCGACGGCAACGTCATCCGCGAGTACGTCACCATCCAGCGCGGCACGCTCAAGGAGCAGGGCCTGACCCGCCTCGGCGATGACAACTGGATCATGGCCTACTGCCATATCGCTCACGACTGCGTCATCGACAGCCACACCATTTTCGCCAACGGCACGACCCTGGCCGGACACGTCTACGTCGAGGACTACGTGGTGCTCGGCGGCGCCACCCTGATCCACCAGTTCTGCCGCATCGGCGCGCACAGCTTCTCCGCCGGCGGCGCCGGCATCACGCGCGACGTGCCGCCGTTCGTGGTGGTGCAGGGCAATCCGGCGGCGCCGCGCGGCATCAACATCGAGGGCATCCGCCGGCGCAATTTCACCGCCGAGGACATCACCGACATCAAGCACGCCTACCGCAGCCTGTTCATGGCCGGCCTGCGCGCCGACGAGATCAAGGCCGAACTGGCGCAGATCGCCGAACGCTCGCCGCACGTGCGGCGCATGCTCGAGTTCGTCGAACAGTCGAAGCGGCTGATCCAGAAGTAGGGGGGCTGCCGTGCGCTTCGCCCTGATCGCGGGAGAGGCGTCGGGCGACCTGCTCGGCGGCGCCCTGGTGCGCGCGCTGCGGGCGCGCTTCCCCCAGGCGCGGTTCTACGGCGTCACCGGCCCGCGCATGCGCGAGGCCGGCTGCGACAGCATTGACAGCATCGACCGCCTGTCGGTGATGGGCCTGGCCGAGGTGCTGCCCAAGCTGCCGGACATCCTGCGCATGCGCCGCGGGCTGGCGGCGCGGCTCGCCGCCGACCGGCCGGATTGCGTCATCGGCATCGACGCGCCGGACTTCAACCTGCCGCTGGAGCGGCGCCTGCGCGGCCAGGGCATCGCCACCGTCCACCTCGTCAGCCCCACGGTCTGGGCCTGGCGGCCCGGGCGGGTGAAGAACATCGCCCGCGCCGTCGACCTGATCCTGTGCCTGTTCCCGTTCGAGACGCGGTTCTACGCCGAGCACCAGGTCCGCGCCGAGTACATTGGCCATCCGCTCGCCGAGGAGCTGTCCGGCGCCATCGGCCGCGACGAGGCGCGCCGGCAGCTGGGCCTGCCGGATGGCCCTTGCCTGGCGATCCTGCCCGGCAGCCGCGGCGGCGAGCTGAAGTTCCTGGCCGAGCCGTTCGCGCAAACCGCGGCCTGGCTGGCGCAGCGCCTGCCGGAACTGTCCTTCGTGGTGCCGCTGGCCAAGCCGGCGCTGCGCCCCATGTTCGAGCAGGCCATCGCCGCGCACGCGCCGGACCTGCGCTGGACCCTGGTGGACGGCCATTCGCGCGAGGCGATGCGCGCGGCCGACGCGGTGCTGCTGGCCTCCGGCACCGCCACCCTGGAATGCCTGCTGCTGGACCGGCCGATGGTGGTGGGCTACCGCTTGTCCGCCTTCACCGCCTGGCTGCTGCGCCGGCTCAAGCTGCTTAAAATCGAGCGGGTGAGTCTGCCCAATCTTCTGTGCCGCGAGCCGGTGGTGCCGGAATTCCTGCAGGAACAGGCCGACGCCGGCCACTTCGGGCCGGCGCTGCTGGAGCTGCTGCGCGACGACGCGGCGCGGCAGCGCCAGACGGCGCAGTTTGCCGCGGTGCATGAGGAGCTGCGGCGCGACGCCGCGGCCAGCGCCGCCGCCGCCATCGCGCGCCTGGTGGCCCGGTGACCCCGGTGCTGACCGCCGGTGTCGACGAAGTGGGGCGCGGCTGCCTGGCCGGGCCGGTCTACGCCGCGGCGGTGATCCTGCCGCAGCGCCACGGCATCATCGGCCTGGCCGATTCCAAGCAGCTCAGCGCCGAGCAGCGCGAGACGCTGGCGCCGAAGATCCAGGCCCGCGCCCTGGCCTGGGCCATCGGCATCGCCAGCGTCGAGGAGATCGATCGCCTCAACATCCTGCGCGCCACCTTCCTGGCCATGGCGCGCGCGGTGCAGGCGCTCGGCACCAGGCCCGAGCTGTGCCTGGTCGACGGCAACCAGGTGCCGGACCTGGGCTGCGCCGTGCGCACCGTGATCGGCGGCGATGCGAAGGTGCGCTCGATCATGGCCGCGTCGATCGTGGCCAAGGTGGCGCGCGATGCGGAACTGGTGCGCCTGCACGGGCAATACCCGCACTACGGCTTCCTGCGCCACAAGGGCTATGCCACGCCGGAGCACCGCGAGGCGCTGCGCCTGCACGGCCCCTGCGCGATCCATCGCATGAGCTTCGCGCCCTGCGCCCAGATGGAGCTGGGATTCGGGAGCGGCACCGCGGAAGAAACCGCGGACGCGGTGATTCCTGACGAACCTCGTCTGCCGTATCCCGAATCCCGCCCATGAGCTTCGTCCACCTCCATCTGCACACCGAGTTCTCGCTGGTCGACAGCCTGATCCGGGTGGAGCCGCCGGCGCGCAAGAGCGCGGGCGCCAACACGCAGTCGCTGACCAGGCGCGCGGCGCAACTGGGCCTGCCGGCCCTGGCCATCACCGACCAGGACAACCTGTTCGCGATGGTGAAGTTCTACAAGCTTGCCGAGGCCGCCGGCATCAAGCCGATCATCGGCGCCGATGTCTGGCTGCAGGAGCGCGCCGAGGGCGAGAGCCCCGAGCGCGTCACCTTGCTGGTGATGGACCTCACCGGCTACCGCAACCTCACCCGCGTGATCTCCCGCGCCTACAACGAAGGGCAGGGGCGCGGCCGGCCGCAGCTGCGGCGCGAGTGGCTGGCCGAGGCCAGCGCCGGGCTGATCGCGCTGACCGGACGCCATGGCGGCATCGGCATGGCCCTGCTCGGCGGCCGGCTCGACCGCGCCCGCGAATGCGCCACCTGGTGGCTGGCGCATTTCCCGGACCGCTGCTACCTGGAGATCACCCGCTGCGGCCGCCCCGACGACGAGGCGCACCTGCGGGCGGCGGTGGCCTTCGCCCGCCACAGCGGCCTGCCGGTGGTGGCGACCAACGACGTGCGCTTCCTCGAGCGCGAGGACTTCGAGGCGCACGAGGCGCGCGTCTGCATCGCCTCCGGCCGCGTGCTCAACGACGAGCGCCGCCCGCGCGAGTACTCGCCGGAGCAATACCTCAAGTCCGCCGAGGAGATGGAGGCGCTGTTCGCCGACCTGCCGGAAGCGCTCGAGAACACCGTCGAAATCGCGCGGCGCTGCACGCTGAGCCTGAAGTTCGGGCAGAACTACCTGCCGGACTATCCGGTGCCGGAAGGCGAGACCATGCCCGGCCACCTGCGCCAGCGCGCCAGGGAAGGCCTGGAGCGGCGCTTGCAGTCGCACCCGCCGGCGCGGCCAGTGGAGGAATACCAGCAGCGCCTCGACTACGAGCTGGGCATCATCGAGAAGATGGGCTTTGCCGGCTACTTCCTGGTGGTGGCCGACTTCATCGCCTGGGGCAAGACCCACGGCGTGCCGGTGGGGCCGGGCCGCGGCTCCGGCGCCGGCTCGCTGGTGGCCTATTCGATCGGCATCACCGACCTCGATCCGCTGCCCTACAACCTGCTGTTCGAGCGCTTCCTCAATCCCGAGCGCGTGTCGATGCCGGATTTCGACGTGGACTTCTGCATGGAAGGCCGCGACCGCGTCATCGAGTACGTGGCGCAGCGTTACGGCCGCGACCACGTCAGCCAGATCATCACCTACGGCAGCATGGCGGCGCGCAACGTGGTGCGCGACGTGACGCGCGTACTGGGCCAGCCCTACGGCATGGGCGACCGCATCGCCAAGCTGATCCCCGGCATCCCCGCCTTCAAGGCCGAGGCCGAGGCCGCCGGCCGCTCGACGCTGGAGCACGCGCTGGAGACAGTGCCGGACCTGCGGGTGGTCTACGACGCCGAGGAGGAGGTGCGCGCGATCATCGACCTGGGCATGGTGCTGGAGGACCTGACCCGCGGCGTCGGCGTGCACGCCGGCGGCGTGGTGATCGCGCCCAAGGCCCTGACCGAATACACCCCCACCTTCTGCGAACCGGGCGGCGCCGGCCTGCGCACCCAGTTCGACATGAAGGACCTGGAAACGGTCGGCCTGGTCAAGTTCGACTTCCTCGGCCTGCGCACCCTGACCATCATCCAGGCCGCGGTGGACCAGATCAACGCGCGCCGCGGCGAAGGGCCGAAGCTGGACATGCTGCAGCTGCCGCTGAACGATCCCAGGACCTACGCGCTGTACGCCTCCGGCAACACCACTGCCGTGTTCCAGATGGAATCGCAGGGCATGCAGGGCGCCTCGGTCGGCCTCAAGCCGGACTGCTTCGAGGACATCATCGCCCTGATCTCGCTGTACCGCCCGGGACCGATGGAACTGATCCCCGAGTACATCGCGCGCAAGCGCGGCAAGGCGCCCGAATACCTGCACCCGGAGATGGAGCCGGTGCTGAGCAACACCCTCGGCATCGTCGTCTACCAGGAGCAGGTGATGCAGCTGGCGCAGCGCCTGGGCGGCTACACCCTGGGCGGCGCCGACCTGCTGCGCCGCGCCATGGGCAAGAAGAAGCCGGAGGAGATGGCGCAGCAGCGCGGCATCTTCGTCAAGGGCGCCAGCGAGCGCGGCATCGATCCGGAGATCGCCTCGCAGATCTTCGACCTGATGGAGAAGTTCGCCGGCTACGGCTTCAACAAGTCGCACGCCGCGGCCTACGCCCTGGTCTCGTATCACACCGCCTGGCTCAAGGCGCACTACCCGGCGGAATTCATGGCCGCGGTGATGTCGGCGGAAATGCACCACACCGACGCGGTGGTGACCATGCTCAGCGAGATCGAGCGCATGGCCGCCAACGAATGCCGGCACCTGGGCCTGAAGGTCCTGCCGGCCGACATCAACCGCTCGCAGTTCCGCTTCACTGTCGACGACCGCCACCAGATCCTCTACGGCCTCGGCGCCATCAAGGGGGTGGGCGAGGGCGCGGTGCAGGTGATCGTCGACGAGCGCGAGCGCAACGGCCCCTACCACGACCTGTTCGACTTCTGCCGCCGCATCGACACCCGCCGCGTCAACAAGCGCGTGCTCGAGGCGCTGATCTTCGCCGGCGCGCTCGACTGCCTGGGCCTGAACCGGCCGAGCCTGCTCAAGACCCTGCCCAAGGCGCTGCAGCTGGCCGAGCAGACGGCCGCCGGCGCCAGCGCCGGCCAGGACGACCTGTTCGGCCTCGGCGCCCCGGCCAGCGCCGGCACCAGCGTCGCCGCCGAGCAGGAGCCCGACTGGCCGGTCAACGAGCGCCTGGGGCGCGAAAAAGAAGTGCTGGGCCTGTACTTCTCCGGCCATCCCATCGAGGTCTACCGGCCCCTGATCGAGCAGATCTGCTCCGGCACCATCAAGTCGCTGCAGGACAGCGCGCCGCCGCCGTTCGGAGCCTTCAACCCGGCCAGCGGCGGCGGCGGGGACGACGACGACGGCCCGGTCGCGCCCCGTCGTGGTGCACGCAAGACCATCATGCTCGCCGGCTGGCTCGCCGACATCCGCAACGTCGGCGGCGAAAGGCCCGGCAAAATCATCGTTCTGGACGATAAAACCGCCCAAATTGTCTGCTGGCTGGGCTTCGAGGAGTGGCAGAAGTTCCAAAACACGCTCCGTAGGGATACTCTGGTGTTCGCCAGCGGCGAAATCCGCGTGGTGCAGCGCGAGGGGCGGGAGCAGGAATACCGCCTCTACCCCCGCGGCTTCTGGGACCTGGACGCGGTGATGCGCGAGCGCGCCGACCGGGTCACGCTGAGCTGGCGCAAGCCCGCCGCCGAGCCGGCGGCGCTGCGCAGCCGGCTCAAGGACTGGCGCAGCGACCATGGCGCGGCGGTGACGCTGGAGTACTGGAACGGGCGGGCCCGTGCCACGCTCGATTTCGGGCCGCAATGGCGGATGAAGGTGGATGAGGCGGCGCTGACGGAATTGCGCCGGCTACTGGGAGAGGGGGCGGTACGCGTGGACTATCGGCGCTTCGTGGCGCCGCAATCCGCCAAAATGGACTATGGCTATGGCGAGTAACACCACATATCTGGATTTCGAGCAGCCCATCGCCGATCTTGAAAAGAAGATCGAGGAGCTGCGCTTCATGACCGGCGGCAGCGAGCTCAACCTCACCGAGGAGATCTCGCGCCTGGAAGCGCGCATCAAGGAGCAGAGCCAGCAGATCTTCGCCAATCTCAGCCCCTGGCAGATCGCGCAGCTGGCGCGGCATCCGCAGCGCCCCTACGCCCTGGATTACATCAAGGCGATCTTCACCGAGTGGGAGGAGCTGCACGGCGACCGCCACTTCGCCGACGACCCGGCGATCGTCTCCGGCGTGGCGCGCCTCGACGGCCGCGCGGTGGCGGTGATCGGCGAGCAGAAGGGCCGCGACACCAAGGAGCGCATCTACCGCAACTTCGGCTCGCCGCGCCCCGAGGGCTACCGCAAGGCCCTGCGCGTGATGAAGCTGGCCGAGAAGTTCAACCTGCCGGTGGTGACGCTGATCGACACCGCCGGCGCCTACGCCGGCATCAGCGCCGAGGAGCGCAACCAGTCCGAGGCCATCGCCCGCAACCTGTTCGAGCTGTCGCGCCTGCGCACTCCGGTGGTGGCCACCGTGACCGGCGAGGGCGGTTCCGGCGGCGCGCTGGCGATCGGCGTCGCGGACCACGTCATGATGCTCCAGTACAGCATCTACTCGGTGATTTCGCCCGAGGGCTGCGCCTCGATCCTGTTCAAGAAGGCCGACCGCGCCAAGGAAGCGGCCGAGGCGATGCGCATCACCGCCCGGGACCTGCTCGAGCACAAGCTGATCGACGAGATCCTGCCCGAGCCGCTGGGCGGCGCCCACCGCGACCCGGCGGCGATCGCGGCGACCTTGAAGAGCAAGCTGATCGAGCACCTCGACCGGCTGTGCAAAATGCCGATGACCAAGCTGCTGGCGGCGCGCTACGACCGGCTGATGTCCTACGGCACTTACGAGGAGCCGCAGGTGGTGACGCAGATCAACCAGGCGGCGGGCTGATTCCGCCGGCTCGTTCCCGGCCGTAGTTCCGGGCGAAGCGGCACGTGCCCTCTCCCCGCGCCGGAGAGGGTTGGGGTGAGGGGAGCCCAGCGATGCTTCACGGTAATCCTGCCGGACCGGTCTTATCGGCTGGTCATTCCCGTGGAAGCGGGAATCCGGCGCGCTATCGACTTGCGCCGACGCCGCGGGTTCCGCGCCCGCCTTCGCGTGGCGCAGCCGCAAGCCCACGACCTCGTCCCGCAATGGCCGGCGCGAAGCCGCATGCTTCCACGTCGCGGCGCCGCGCATGAGCGCCTCCTTGATTCCCATCGAGCCCCCGGCACTCGCCCCCGGCGCCGTGGTCCACATCGCCTTCAGCGGCGGCCTCGACTCCACCGTGCTGCTGCACCGCCTGGCCCATGCCGAGCCGCGCCTGCGCCTGCGGGCGGTGCACATCCACCACGGGCTGCAGGCCGCCGCCGACGAGTGGGCGGAAAAGTGCGAGCGTTTCAGCAAGTCCCTGGGCGTGGCGTTCGAGCTGCTGCGGGTGCAGGTCGACGGGCTCGATCCGGCCGGGCCCGAGGCGGCGGCGCGGACCGCGCGATACGAGGCGCTGCGCGGCCTGATGCGGCCGGGCGACTGCCTGGCCACGGCCCACCACCGCGGCGACCAGGCCGAGACGGTGCTGCTGCGCCTGCTGCGCGGCAGCGGCGTGCATGGCCTGTCGGCGATGCGCGTGCTGCGCAGCTTCGCGCCCGGCTGGCTGTGGCGGCCGTTGCTGGAACTGCCGCGCGAGCGGCTCTACGCCTATGCGCAGGAGCACGACCTGCGCTGGATCGAAGACCCGGACAACCGCGACACGCGCTATTCGCGCTCGTGGATGCGCGCCGAGCTGACGCCGCTGCTGCGCGAGCGCTTCCCGCAGGCCGAGGAAAGCCTGGCGCGGACGGCGCGGCTGGCGGCCGAGGCCGCCGGCCTGCTCGACGAGCTGGCGGCGCTGGATCTGGCCGCATCGGCGCGGGGCGAGGCGCTCGCGGTCGGCGCCCTGCGCCAGCTGGGCCCGGCCCGGCGCAACAACCTGCTACGCTGGTGGCTGCGTCAGCGCGGCTTCGAGGTGCCCTCGGCTGATGCGCTGGAGCGGGTCGCGCGCGAGGTGCTGGACGCGGCCGAGGACGCCGAGCCCCTGCTCGGCTGGGCCGGCTGCGAGCTGCGCCGCTACCGCGACCACCTCTACGCCATGGTGCCGCTGCCGCCGCCGCCGGCCGCCGACCCGCCGCTGACCTGGCTGGGCGAGCAGCTGCCACTGCCCGAGGGCTGCGGCCGCCTGCGCCTGGCGCAGCCGCCGCCGCGCGGCCTCAGCGTGCGCTTCATGCGCGGCGGCGAGCGCTTCCTTCCGGCCGGCGCGGCGCACAGCCGCACGCTGAAGAACCTGTTCCAGGAGGCGGGGGTGCCGCCCTGGGTGCGCCTGCGCACCCCGCTGATCGAGGCCGACGGCGAGCTGGTCTATGTCGGCGGCATCGGCGGCAGCGCGCGCTGGCAGGAATTGCTGCCCGGTTGCGCCGGCCCGGACTGGCTGGAGCCGCCGGCCGGGGCCCTGACTGGTTAAAATCCACGCCGCGGCCCGGCCGCCCGCCGGGCCGCCCCGCCGCGCGGTTTCTTCCGTGTCCCGTCTTTCCGATCCAGGTGCCGCCCGCATGACCTCCGCCGTCCCCGCCGTCCAGATCAGCTCCTTTGTCCGCGAGGTCCCCGATTTCCCCAAGCCGGGCATCCTGTTCCGCGACATCACGCCGCTGCTGGCCGACGGCCCGGCCTTCGCCCTGGCCATCGGCCAGCTCGCCATGCTGATCGCGCCGCACCGCCCGCAGGGGCTGGTGGCGATCGAGTCGCGCGGCTTCATCTTCGGCGCGGCCCTGGCGCTGAAGCTCGGCCTGCCGCTGCTGCCGGTGCGCAAGCCGGGCAAGCTGCCGCGGCGCACGGTGAGCCAGGACTATGCCCTGGAGTACGGCACCGACCGGGTGGAAATGCACGCTGAAGACCTGCTCGCGGGGCGCCGCTACGCCGTCATCGACGACGTCATCGCCACCGGCGGCACCGCGGCCGCCGCGGCGGCGCTGGTGGAGAAGCAGGGCGGGGTGGTGGCGTGCTGCGCCTTCCTGATCGAGCTGGACTTCCTGAAGGGCCGTCAGCGCCTCGGCGGCCACGCCGTGGAAAGCGTGCTCCACTATTGAATCATTAACCTAACTTAACGGTCTAACCCCTATATTAGGTTGTTGTTACGTCTGGAAATTTGTGCAAAGAATGAGTAGAAAGTAAGCAGGGCCGGGAAGCGGGCTTCAAGGCTCCCATCAAACGCGGAAGCGAGGGCACGAGCGGTGAAGGTCATGACGGAGACCACGCATGGACTTTGAGGCCGGGCTGCCGATCCTGGTGGCATCTTTCGTCGCCGTGGTGCTGTTCACCTGGCTGCAGCTGGAGCGGCGCGAAATCCAGCACAACCTCTTCGTCTATTCCGGCAACGCGCAGCTGCCCACCGTGACCGCCGGCCTCGAGCGGACTTATTCGCGCGTGCGACAGGTAGTGCTGTGGTCCAGCCTGGCGGCGCCCTCGGTCATGGCATTCTCCGGCCAGCTCGACGAGCACGGCGTGGCCCAGGCCTTCAATGGCGCGCTGCAGATCATCGCCCCGTTCGCTTCGGCCTGCTTCTCCGCCGCCGTGGCCTGGCTGATCGTCGTCTCGGCCCTGGTGGTGCACGCCTCGCACCTGCGGCTGCTGGAGCTGTTCCGCTGCCCGCGCGAGCGCAAGGAATTCTGGTAGCACGTCCGCGCACCGGCGGGTAAGTCGCCCGTAAGCCGCCGCGCGCACTATAGGCCTGCCGATAGCGAAAGACGCCCGGCGCCCCGTCATGTTGCAGCGCGCTATAATGGTGTTTATTGCATGGATCGCGGCGCAGGCTGCCCCCACCTCTCGGCCTGCTGTGGCGTCCCCCGACCCGCATTCTGGTGATGACCGAATACCAACTCAAAGAAGTCTGGCCCGGTACCGCGGAGGCTTATCAGGATCATGTCCTGCCGCTGGTTTCCCGCACCTTCGCCCTGACCATTCCGCAGCTGCCCGGCGCCCTGCACCGGGTGGTCGCCAACGCCTACCTGCTGTGCCGCATCGCCGACACCATCGAGGATGATGCGGCGCTGCCGGCGGCGGAAAAGCGCCGCTACGAGGAGGCCTTCGTCGAGGTCGTGACGGGCCGCGCCGACGCGGCCGCCCTGGCCGCCGAGCTGGCGCCGCGCCTGTCGCTGGAGACGCTCGAGGCCGAGCGCGACCTGGTGCGCCAGCTGCCGCTGGTGATCCAGGTGCTGCGCGGCTTCAACCGGCCGCAGCAGAACGCGATCGAGCGCTGCGTCAGCGTGATGAGCCGCGGCATGCACCGCTTCCAGCAGGCCGCCGCCGCGGAAGGCGGGCTCAAGGGCCTGGCCACGCAGCGCGACATGGACAGCTACTGCTATTACGTCGCCGGCGTGGTTGGCGAGATGCTGACCGAGCTGTTCTGCGATTTCGACCCGGCCATCGCCGCGCGGCGCGAGCAGATGCTGCACTTGGCGGTGTCCTTCGGCCAGGCGCTGCAGATGACCAACATCCTCAAGGACCAGTGGGAGGACCGCGCCCGCGGCGCCTGCTGGCTGCCGCGCGAGGTGTTCGCCCGCCACGGCGTGGACCTGGCCGCGCTGCGCCCCGGGCAGCACACGCCCGGTTACCGGGCCGCGCTGTCCGAGCTGGTGGGCGTGGCCAACGCGCACCTGCGCAATGCGCTCGAATACACCTTGCTGATCCCCGCGCAGCACGTCGGCATCCGCAAGTTCTGCCTGTGGGCCACCGGCCTGGCGGTGCTGACCTTGAAGAACATCCAGCGCCAGCCGGACTTCGCCGGCGGCGCCCAGATCAAGGTCAGCCGCGGCGCGGTCGCGCGGACCATCATGGTCACCAATGTGGCGGTGAAGCGGGACACCTTGCTGCGCCGGCTGTTCGAGTTCGCCTGGCGCGACCTGCCGCACACCAAGCTCGGCCCCGAATGGGAGCCGCTGCCCGCGACTTCGGCCGCGGACTGGTCGCCGGCCCTGGCCTTCGCCGGCCCCGCCGCACTTTTTGAAGCAGACTCTGGAGAGCGTGTGTCGAACCGGTTCGAATTCCGCGGGCCCCTGGGCGGAGGCCCGGGCCAGCCGCGTCCCGCCGCCGCGCCGGCGCCGCTTGCGGCTCCCAACGAAGCGAATCCGCTCGACCGTGCCATCGACCGCGCCAGTCAGGCCCTGCTGGCCATGCAGCAGCCCGACGGCCACTGGTGCTTCGAATTCGAGACCGACTGCACCATCTCGGCCGAATACATCCTGATGATGCACTTCCTCGACGAGATCGACGAGGTGCTGCAGCGCAAGCTGGCCAATTACATCCGCTCCAAGCAGCGGCTCGATACGCACGGCGGCTGGCCGCTGTACCAGGACGGTGCCATCGACCTGTCCTGCACCGTGAAGTCCTATTACGCGCTGAAGGCCGCCGGCGACTCCGCCGACGCGCCGCACATGCAGCGCGCGCGCGAGGTGATCCTGGCGCACGGCGGCGCGGCGAAGAGCAATGTCTTCACCCGCATTCTCCTGGCGATGTTCCAGCAGGTGCCGTGGCGCGCCGCGCCCTACGTGCCGGTCGAGATCATGCTGTTCCCGAAGTGGGCGCCGTTCCACCTCGACAAGGTCTCCTACTGGGCCCGCAGCACCATGGTGCCGCTGTTCATCCTGTGCTCGCTCAAGGCCAGGGCGAAGAACCCGCGCAAGGTGTCGGTGCGCGAGCTGTTCGTCACCCCGCCCGAGGAGGAGAAGCACTATTTCGCCACCGGCGGCCTGGTCAACAAGCTGTTCCTGCTGCTGGACAAGATCGGCCGCGCCTGCGATCCGCTGATTCCGAAGTCGCTGCGCTGGAAGGCGATCCGCCGCGCGGAAGCCTGGTTCCTGCCCCGCATGAACGGCGAGGACGGCCTCGGCGGCATCTTCCCGCCGATGGTCAATGCGCTGGAGGCAATGGACCTGCTGGGCTATCCGAAGGACCACCCGGTCCGCGTCACCTGCCTCAAGTCGCTGCAGAAGCTGATCGTTGACCGCGGCGACGGCACCGCCTTCTGCCAGCCCTGCGTCTCGCCGCTGTGGGACACCGGCTGGGCCGCCATGGCCCTGCTCAAGGCGTCGAAGGACGAGCGGACCCAGGCCGCGGTGGACCGCGCGCTGGAGTGGCTGGCGCCGCGCCAGGTGCTGGACCTCAAGGGGGACTGGGCGGCGCAGGCGCCGGACCTGGCGCCGGGCGGCTGGGCCTTCCAGTACGCCAATGACTACTACCCGGACCTCGACGACACTGCGATGGTCGCCGGCCTGATGCACGTCGCCGGCAAGGACCCGCGGCGCGGGCCGAAGTATGCCGAGCGCTTGGAGCGCGCCGCCGACTGGCTGGTGGGCATGCAGTCCGACAACGGCGGCTTCGCCGCGTTCGACCGCAACAACACCCACTATCACATCAACTACATCCCGTTCGCCGACCACGGCGCGATGCTGGATCCGCCGACCGAGGACGTCTCCGGCCGGGTGCTGGCCTGCCTGGGCGTGCTCAACCGCGAGCAGGACCGCGATGCGATCCGCCGCTGCGTCGCCTACCTGCGCCAGGTGCAGCAGCCGGACGGCTCGTTCTGGGGCCGCTGGGGCACCAACTACATCTACGGCACCTGGTCGGTGCTGGCCGGCCTGGCCCTGGTGGGCGAAGACCTGCGCCAGCCCTGGATCCGCAAGGCGATCGACTATCTCAGGTCCAAGCAGCACCCGGACGGCGGCTGGGGCGAGACCAACGACAGCTTCGAGAAGCCGGAGCTGTCCGGCACCAATGGCGGCGTCAGCACCGCGCATTCGACCGCCTGGGCGCTGCTCGGCCTGATGGCGGTGGGCGAGCACGAATCCGAGGCGGTGCGCCGCGGCATCCAGTGGCTGCTCGACGACCAGCAGGCGGAAGGCGAGCACCTCGCCGGCCTGTGGTACCACCCGAGCTACAACGCGCCGGGCTTCCCGCGCGTGTTCTATCTCAAGTACCACGGCTACACCGCCTACTTCCCGCTGTGGGCGCTGACCCGCTACCGCCAGCTCAGCGCGCGCAAAGCCTGAAAACCGCAGCGACATCCGCCATGGCGCCCGCCAGCGTCGGCGTGGTCGTGGCCCTCGCCGCCGAGGCGCGGGCGCTGGTGCGCCGCCGCTATCTGCTCGGCGTGGTCGAGCAGGCCGCGCCCGGCGTGCGCGTGCTGGTCTGCGGCATGGGCCCGCGCGCCGCGGCCGAAGCCGCCGCGACCCTGGCCCAGGGCGGCGTGGCCGCGCTGGCGGTGTTCGGCGTTGCCGGCGCGCTCGACCCGGCGCTGAGCCCCGGCACGCTGCTGCTGCCGGCCGAAGTGCTGGACGAACAGGGCCGGCGCCACGCCACCGATCCCGCCTGGCGCGCGCGCCTCGCCGCCAGGCTCGGCAGCGCGCCGGACGAGCGCCCGCTGCTCACCGTCGAATCGCCCTTGCTCGGCCCGCAGGACAAGCGCCTGGCGCTGCAGCGCTGGGGCGCGCCCGCGGTCGACATGGAGAGCGCCGCTGTCGCCCGCATCGCCCGCGCCCGCAGGCTGCCGTTCCTGGCTTTGCGTGCGGTGGCCGATGGGGCGGGGGACAGCATTCCGGCGCCGCTGGCCACGGCGATCGACCGTTATGGCCGGCCGCGCGCCCTGGCGATGGCCGCGGCGCTGCTGCGCCATCCGGGCCTGCTGGCGGAGCTGCCGCACCTGGCCTCCACCATGAACCGGGCCAGCGCCGCCCTGCGCCGCGCGGTGCAGGCCGCCGGACCCACGCTGGCCCATTACCCATGAACACCACGTCCCGCCCGCGCGTGCTGGTCACCGGCGCCACCGGCTTCGTCGGCTCCGCCGTGGCGCGGCGCCTGCTCGCCGAGGGCCACGCCGTGCGCGTGCTGGCGCGGCCAGGTTCGGACCGGCGCAATCTGGTCGGGCTCGAGGTCGAGGTGGCCGAGGGCAATCTCACCGACGCCGCTTCGCTGGAGCGCGCCTGCGCCGGTTGCGCGGCGCTGTTCCACGTCGCCGCCGACTACCGCACCTGGGCGCCGCAGCCGGAGGAGCTGTACCAGGCCAACGTCGAGGGCTCGCGGGCGCTGATGCGCGCCGCGCTGAAGGCCGGCGTGGAGCGGGTGGTGTATACCAGCAGCGTCGCCGTGCTCGGCATTCCCAAGGACGGCCGGCCCGGCGACGAGGACACGCCGGTGACGGTGGACGACATGATCGGCCACTACAAGCGCTCCAAGTTCCTCGCCGAACAGGCGGTGCGCGAGTTCCTCGACCAGGGCCTGCAGCTGGTCATCGTCAATCCATCCACGCCGATCGGCCCGCGCGACCTCAAGCCGACGCCGACCGGGCGCATCATCGTCGACGCGGCCAGCGGCAGGATGCCGGCCTACGTCGACACCGGCCTGAACATCGTCCACGTCGACGACTGCGCCGAAGGCCATTGGCTGGCCTTCACCAGGGGCCGGGTGGGGCAGCGCTATGTGCTCGGCGGCACCGACATGAGCCTGCGCCAGATCCTCGAGGAAATCGCCGCCATCGTCGGCCGCAAGCCGCCCAAGGTGCGCCTGCCGCACGCCGCGGTGATGCCGGTGGCCTATGTCTCCGAGGCCCTGGCCCGGCTCACCGGCATCGCGCCGGTGGCGACCGTGGAGGAAGTGCGCATGTCGAAGAAACGGATGTATTTCTCCAGCGCCAAGGCGCAGCGCGAGCTGGGCTACACCATCCGCCCGCCGCGGCAGGCGCTGGAGGACGCCGTGCGCTGGTACCGCGACAACGGCTATCTCAGGTAGCTTTCGCCGCTCCCGGCGCCGCGGCGGCAGGCCCGGCGACGCCGCGCCCCAGGCGCTCGGCAATTCCCATCGCCGCCATGCCCAGCGCCAGGTGCAGCAGGCGGATCAGCCAGTGATACCCGCCCGGCAGCAGGCGCGTCTGCGTCATGCCCAGCGCCAGCACCGCCAGGCCGAGCACAATGGCGGCGAGCACCGCCGGCAGCGGCGCGCCGCGTCCCGCCGCGATGCCCGCCAGCGCCCACAGGCCGAGCACGAAGACCAGGCCGAAGGCCATGTGCACCTGCACCAGGGCATAGGCGTGCCCGGTCCAGAACAGGATGCCCAGCACCAGCAGGACGGTGATGCTCAGGCGCATCAGGATGCGAATCAGGGGAAGGGCGCGCATGGAGGGCTCCGGGGGCAGAGGGGCGGAATTTCGCTAGACTGTCTGTACAAGTTATTTCAAATTAACTGTACAGTCAATACAAATAAATCAGGAGCGTCCCGTCCGCGCATGAGTCCCCGCCCGTACCAGCTTGGCCGCCGCCAGGAGACCAGCGACGAGACCCGCGACAAGGTGCTGGCCGCGGCGCGCGCGCTGCTGATGGCCCCCGACGGCTATGGCCGCTTCACCATCGATGCGGTGGCCAAAGAAGCCGGGGTGGCGCGGATGACGGTGTACTACCGCTTCCAGTCCAAGGCGGGGCTGCTGGAGGCGCTGTGCGACACGCTGGCGGTGCAGGGGGGCATCGGCCGCATCGCCGAAACCTTCCAGATGCCCGACGCCCAGGCGGCGCTCGGCCGCTTCCTGGTCGTGCTGGGGCAGCTTTACGGCACCGACCGGCTGCTGATGCGGCGCCTCAACGGCATCGCCGCGCTCGATCCGGACTTCGCGCCGGTGCTGGCCGAGCGCAACGAGCGCCGGCGCAGCGGCCTGCGCGTGCTGGCGCGGCGCCTGCGCCCGCGGCGGTCCCAGGCCTGGATCGACGCCCGCGTGGACCAGCTGCACGTGCTCACCGCCTTCGGCGTCTACGATGGCCTCGCCGGCGAGGCGCAGCCCGAGGCCGCGGCGCCGCTGCTGCTCAAGCTGTGCGAGGCCGCGCTGGATGCGGACTGAGGCGCTGCGCCGGCTGGGCTGCGCGCTGCTGCTGGCTGGACTGTCGGCCTGCAGCGCGATCCCGGTGGAGACCGGCGCGGCCGCGGCGACCCATGCGCCGCCGCCTCCGGCCAGCGCCTACGTGCTCCGGCGCGGGCGCCATACCGACCTGGTGCTGCCGGTGGCCGGGCTCGACGAACGCCTGTCCACGCTCACCGCGGATTTCGCCGCGCCGCGCTACCTGGTGTTCGGCTTCGGCGACCGCCAGTACATGCTGGCCACCCACAGGAACGCCTGGCACGCGTTGCTGGCGCCGCTCCCCGGCGCCGGGGTGGTGCTGGTCACCGGCCTGCAGGAAACGCCGCAGCAGGCTTACGGCGCCGAGCACCTGGCGCCACTGCGCCTGTCCGCCGCGCAGCTGCGCGAGCTGCAGCGCTTCGTCTGGGACTCGCTGGAGCAGGATCCGCCCGGCGCGGTGCGGCCCTACCTGCCGGGCCAGCTGCCGGAGAACGTGTACTACGCCTCGACCCGCACGTACTGGGGGTTCTACACCTGCAACACCTGGACCGCCGAGGCCTTGCAGAAGGCCGGCCTGCCGGTGCGCAGCGGCGGCGTACTGTTCGCCGGGCAGGTATGGGACCAGATCCGGCCGACCGGGAACGCCCCGGCGGAACACACCCGGTAGGCCGATCTACTCCATGCGGCCCGAAGCCGTCTGAGCCTGCTCGACCTCCAGGTCCAGGCGCTGGAGCGCGTCCCCGATGGGGATGAAGTAGTTGAGATTGTCGGCCTCGGCGGGAAACATCTTCAAATCGGTCAGGCCGACCACGGTGCCGGACCTGTCCAGCAAGGGGCCGCCGGAGTTGCCCGGATGGATCACCACGTCGCTCTGGATGAACTTGAAGCCCTCCAGGTTGCGATAGGCGCTGACGATGCCGCGGGTCACGGTCGTGTCCAGTCCCGGATCGATCGGCGTGCCGATGGCATACACCTCCTCGGTGACGTCCGGGGCGGTGGCCAGCCGCAAGGGCAGGGCGGGAAGGTTGGACTCCGCCAGCTTGATCAGGGCAACGTCGCGTGCGCTGTCGGTGCGCAGTACCTCGCCCACCACCTCCCGGTGCGAGGAGAGGCGCACCTTGACGAAGCGCGCCTGTTCGACCACATGGTGGTTGGTCAGGACGTAGCCGTCCGGGCTGATGATAAACCCGCTGCCGTGACCGTCGGCCAGCAGCACGGTGACGACGGCCGCCCTGGCATCGGCGACGCCGTTCGCTGGCGTGGTGGCGCCGCGCAGCCGGATCGTTTCCCGTTTGGCGGCAACGGCCGGGCTGGTTCGCGGATGCGTCACGAGCTCATGGAATCCGGGATCGGCCAGGAGATTGCGCACCGCCTCGTCGAACGCATTGATCGTGTAGGCAACGGTGCCGCCAGCGCCACTGCTGTCCTCCCGGTAGGCGCCGTCGGTGGTCGCTTCATAGACCACCTTCTTCTGTATCACGTCGTAAATCTGCCAGTTGACCCGCAGATAGGCGCCGCCCTTGGCCGTGTCGTAGTCGTGCGAACCGTCGTGCGGATAGCAGACGTCCACGTGCAGCTTGTCAACCAGCCCGGCGATCTTCAGTTCGGCCCTCGATGCCGAGGGATCCTCGAACAAGGCGGCGGGATCGCCGACCACCGCGTAGTTGGCCTGGGTCAGGGCATCGTGGAATGCCTGGACGAATTCCTCATTCTCGATGTCCGCATGCCCGCCGTGCCAGGTCAGGTGCCCGCGCAACTTGCACGGCCATCCTCCCATCTGTTTGCCGATCTCCTCGCCGCGACGCAACTTCACCACGATCCGCGTCAGCAGCAGCGGCTTGCTGCCGGCGCCTTCCGGTACGGAAAGCGCTTCCCTGGCCGGAACGATCGGTATCGCATCGGTGGCCGAGCAGCCAACCGACAACAGCGCGCAGCCAAGCGCGGCGAGCAAGTGGCGCATCAGGACTCCCCTCCCCATGCGGCCCCCAAGGGTCGCGATACCGGTGATTCTAAAGGGTATCGGCCGCGTTGCGCTGTGGCGCAGGTCTCATGGCCGGAACCGCGAGGCGGGCCCCAGGCCGTGCTGGATCGGCTCGTCCGTAGTCGCCGCCTTGGAGCATCTTCTGATAGTCAGCTCTTCGGCATGAGGCGCCGGGCCAGCTTCGCCAGCCGCGGGACTGTCAGCGGCCGCAGCAGGCGCCGGTCGTAGCCGGCCATGCGGCGGTCGTTCTCGGCCAGGCACAGGTCGATCAGCTCGCGCGGCTTGAGGTCGATGCCGACCGCGCCGCTGCCGGTCATGGCGAAGTTGGCGTCCTGGGCATTGCCGTCGGCGTCGATGCCCTTGGCGATGCCGATGCGCTCCCACACCAGGAAGCCCCACACCGCCAGCACCTTGAGCAAAAACCAGGGCTTGCGCCACCACGGCAGGTTCTTGCGGTACCAGGCGGCCCAGTTGACGAAGAACAGGATGTGGCGCCCCTCCTCCTGCATCACCGGCTCGAAGGTCTCCACCAGCTCGGGCGGGAAGTAGCCGGAGCGCTTCGCCACCTCGAACAGGCCGAAGGCGAAAAAGCTGTCGATGCACTCGGAATAGCCGGTCACCAGCCAGGCCCACTCGGCATCCTTCGGCGCGGGATAGGCGGGCTCGGGCGCGAGCTGGATGCCGTAGGCCTCGACCAGCTTGCTCAGCACCACCTTGTGGCGCGCCTCCTCGCCGCCGTCCATGTCCAGCGCCTGGCGCAGCAGGGGGTCCCGCACGGTCTCGGCGAAGGTCTTGACGCGGATCGAGGCGCGTCCTTCCGTTTGCACGGCGATGTCCCAGATCGGTAGCGAGGTCACGCGGCGCAGCGCGTCCGGCGCCAGCTTCGGCCAGTTGATGACGGCCGGCTTGTAGGGGTTGTGGGTCTCCAGCAGCATGCGGCAGAACAGCCGCTTGTGCTCGTCCGAGCCGATGCGGATCCGGCCCGGATCGCCGGACCAGTTGCGCATGGTGTGGTCGGCGCTGGCGACGGCGGTCGCGTCGGAAATCGGTAGTTCCATCGGGACATCGGAAGCGGTGCAGACCTTACCGCTATTTTACGGCAGCCGCGGCGATTTCAAGAGCCCGGCGGACGCCGGGGGTCAGGTGGGCTGACCTTCGCTCATCGAGCGGCGCAGGCGCCGCGCTTCGAGGAACTGCCAGCTGAGCAGGGCAGGCACGCCGAACAGCACTTCGCGCATGCGCTTGGCCAGCGACAGCGACAGGGCGACATTGCTGTCGATGCCGACGATCTGGCCGAACAGCACCAGCCCGGCCTCCTGGATGCCCAGTCCGGCCGGCACGATGAAGATGATGTGGCGCACCGCCTGGGTGGAGGCCTCCAGCGCGAGCGCGGCCCACACCGTCACCGGATGGCCCAGCAGGTACAGCGCCAGCCAGGTCTCGAAGGCGCCGAGCACGTAGCCGGACAGCTGCCACAGCAGCGCCAGCAGCAGGCGGCCGTGGCGGGCGTAGATGGCGCGGATCTCGGCGTCGAGGCTGGAGCCGTCGATCAGGCCGGCCAGGCCGCTGCGGTCGCCCAGCATGCGCTCGGCGAACTTCTCCATGCGCTCGAAGATCTTGCCGTAGCGCAGCAGCGCGCCGAACACGATCGGCATCGGCAGGCTCAGCGCCAGGCCGGAGAGGATGGTCCAGGTCTGCTCGGTCGCCTGGGTGTGCGCCACCAGCAGCACGATGCCCAGGGCGGTGAAGATGTACTGGTTCACCAGCGTCAGCAGCACCTCGATGATGATGCTGGCGGCGATGGCCGAGCCGTTGTCCAGGCGCCACTTGACCAGGCGGATGCCGAGGATCTCGCCGCCGAGGTTGGCGGTGGGCAGCAGGCGGTTCACCGCCTCGCGCACCGTCGCCACCCAGAACAGGAAGGGCAGGCGCACCCGCCCGCGCGGATCGCTGGGCGACAGCAGCACGCGCCAGCCCTGGGCGTCGAGCAGCAGCGGGAAGATATGGAACGGCACCAGCCACAGCAGCCCGAAGCCGGCCTGCCCGAGCACGTGCATGATCTCGCCCAGGCCCTGGTGCACCATCAGCACGGTGAGGATGGCGATGCCGATCAGGCCGGCGATATAGCTGGCGAGCTTCAAGTGCGGGCCTCAGGCGGGAAACAGGTCGCTGAAGCCGCCGCGCGGGATGCCGAGGCCGTCCATCGCCGCGCGCACCCGCGGCGACAGCAGCGCGGCCAGCTCGTCGGCATGGCGGTAGCCCGGCATCGACGGCGCAATGGCGCTGCCGGACTCGGTGGCCGGGTGCAGGTAGATCTCGGTGACGCCGCCGGGCAGCCGGCGCAGCGCGTCCAGCACCACGTTCTCGTCCATCGCGCCGCTGTGGCGGATGCCGACCACCGCGTCGTTGTGGGCGATGCCGGCGCGGTCCAGGCGCCGCGCCAGCAGGCGCAGCCAGGGCCGCAGCGGCGCCGGCGCACCGCGCTCGGCCGGCAGGCGTACGGCGCGCAGGCCATGCTCGCGGCCGATGCGCAGGATCAGCGACAGCACCGTCGGGTGCAGGTGGAAATGCTTGTGGGCGTTGACATGGTCCAGCGGCAGGCCGGTTGCGGCGTAGGCCTCGAACTGGGCGCGGATTTCGGCCTCGAGCTGGCGCCTGATCTGCGGCAGGAAGAAGAAGCGCACGCCGTCCCGGGCCATGTTGTCGCCGAAGCGGCCCTGCGCGTCGACCAGGGCCGGGATGCGCTGGCGCGGCAGCATCGCCGCGCCGTCGGCCAGCACCAGGTGCAGGCCCACGCGCAGGCCCGGCAGGCGCCGGGCGCGCGCCACGGCGTCGGCGGCGGCCGGCGCCGCGACCATCAGGCTGGTGGCGGTGAGCACGCCTTCGCGATGCGCCAGTTCCACCGCCGCGTTGACGGCCGGGTGCAGGCCGAAGTCGTCGGCGGTGACGATCAGGCCCGAGGGGCGGGGCGCGGGATTCGGCATGCGGGATGCGGCCACGGCAGTACGCGCCCTTGAGGGCCTGGCGACTCCCGAATCCCTGGTCCCCAACCCCGGAGGTTAAGCTTCGTGCGCGCGCAGGAAGCGGAAGAACTCCACGCCCTCGCGCAGGCGGCGCTTCATCATCTCCCAGCTCGCCAGCATCTCTTTCACGATTTCCCAGATCTTGCCGGGGCGGAAATAGAAGCGCTTGTAGAACTCTTCCATGCTGTGGAAGATTTCTTCCTTCGACAGGTGTGGGTAGCTGATCGCGGCGAGCTGCACGCCCTTGTCGTTGACCAGGTTGACCGCGTCGTTCTCCTTGAGCCAGCCGTTGTCCACCGCCTGCTTGTACAGCGTGGTGCCGGGGTAGGGCGCCGCCAGCGACACCTGGATGGTGTGCGGGTTGATCGACTTGGCGAAGTCGATGGTCTTCTGGATCGTCTCCTTGGTCTCGCCCGGCAGGCCGAGGATGAAGGTGCCGTGGATGATGATGCCGAGCTTGCGGCAGTCCTCGGTGAAGCGGCGCGCGATGTCGGTGCGCAGGCCCTTCTTGATGTTCAGCAGGATCTGGTCGTCGCCGGACTCGTAGCCCACCAGCAGCAGGCGCAGGCCGTTGTCCTTCATGATCTTCAGCGACTCGTAGGGCACGTTGGCCTTGGCGTTGCACGACCAAGTCACGCCCAGCTTGCCGAGGCCGCGGGCGATCTCGTGCACGCGCTCCATGTTGGAGCTGTCGGTGAAGGTGTCGTCGTCGAACATGATCTCCTTGACCTCGGGCATGTTCTCCTTGATCCACTTCACCTCCTCGATCACGTTCTGCGCCGAGCGCACGCGGTAGCGGTGGCCGCCGACGGTCTGCGGCCACAGGCAGAAGGTGCACTTGGAGCGGCAGCCGCGCCCGGTATAGAAGCTCACGTACGGGTGCTTGAGGTAGCCGATGAAGTAGTTCTCGATCTTCAGGTCGCGTTTGTACACCGGCGCGACGAAGGGCAGGGCATCCATGTCCTCGATGGTCGGGCGCGGCGCGTTGTGCTTCACCGTGCCGTCCTCCAGCTTGTAGGACAGGCCCAGGATCTCGGCGAAGGGCTTGCCCTCGGCCACTTCCTTGCAGGTGTAGTCGAATTCCTCGCGGGCGACGAAGTCGATGGCGGTGCTGGCCTTGAGCGAGCCGGTCGGATCGACCGCGACCTTGGCGCCGACCATGCCGATCAGGACGCCGGGCTTGCGCGCCTTGAGCAGCTCGCCGAACTTGGCGTCGGTGGGGAAGGACGGCGTGCTGGTGTGCATGATCACCAGGTCATACTGCTCGGCGATCTGCAGCGACTGCTCCACCGTCAGCTCGTCGGCTGGCGCGTCGACCACGCGGCTGCCCGGCACCATGGCGGCGGGCTGGGCCAGCCAGGTCGGGAACCAGAAGGACTTGACCTCCCGCTTGGCCTGGTAGCGGCTGCCGGCGCCGCCGTCGAAGCCGTCGAAGGAAGGAGCTTGGAGGAACAGGGTTTTCATGGTCATCGTCAAAACTTACGTCCGATTGGGAAGCGGGTTCTCGGGGGAGGCGGCGGAGGATGGCGACCGCTCCGGGGCATGCGCCGCGGGCGGCAGCTCGGAGCCGGTAACCAGGGCATCGAGGCGGGCATCCAGGGCCTGCTCGCGCCATTGCACGCGGGAGCCGGTCATCGCCGCCGCCCAGGTGGCCAGCATCAGGCTGTCACGCAGGGGCAGCAGCAGGAATTCGTGCTTCGGAGCGGGTTCGAGCCTCCATTGGCGTTGCAAATAATGTAACACAAGGCGGGCCGCAGCCCCGATCAGGGCAAGCGCCAGCGCCAGCTCGGTGCGCGCCAGCGCCAGCCCGGCCAGCAGCACCGGGAAGGTGAAGGTGATGAAGACGAAAGCGAAGCCGGTCGGCTCGGCGGCGCGGGTGGTGCGCAGCCAGCGCAGCTCGTGGCGCCACAGCTCCGCCAGGCTCTTTTCGATGACGTCGGTGGTCACCACCACGTGTGACAGCACCGTGCGCAGGCCGCGCTGGCGGGTGAACTCGCCCAGCCAGAAGTCGTCGGCCAGCACGTCGCGCAGCGAATCGAAGCTGCCCGCCGCCTGCAGCGTCTCGCGCCGCAGCGCGATGGTCGAGCCGAAGGCGAAGCGGGTCGAGCCGAAGGCGTTGGACACCTGCACCGAAGGCGCGAACCAGTCGTCGATGAACAGCGCGCCCAGCCGCGACCACAGTCCGGCTCGCGGCACGCCGCGATACAGGCAGGTCACCACCCCCACGTCCGGCTCCGCCAGTGGGGCGGTGACGTGCTCGAGGTAATCGGGGGCGACGCCGATGTCGCTGTCGGCCAGCACCAGCCAGTCGTGGCGCGCCGCCGGCAGCAGGTTGATCAGGTTGCTGACCTTGAGGTTGGCGCCGTGCACCCGCGGGTCGATCACCAGGGCCGCGTCCACCGCCGGAAATTCCGCGCGCAGGCGCTGCACCACCGCGATCGCCGGATCGTTCGCCTCGCGCACGCCGAACACCAGCTGGAAGTTCGGGTGGGCCTGAGCAAAGAAGCTGCGCAGGTTGTCATACAGGTGCGGCTCGGCGCCGCACAGCGGCTTGAGCACGCTCACCGGCCGCAACCGGCTCGGATCGCGGCGCTGGCGCAGCGCCATCGCCGCCGCGCGCCGCACGCCGTGCAGCACGGCATAGACCGCGAAACCCGCGTAGCCGGCCGCCGCCAGGCACAGCACGGTACCGACCAGGATGGAGAGGCTGGGAAGCATGAGGTTGGACATATTGTCCGGGCTGAACTTTACAATAGTTGACACGGCTTGAATGATGACATTGTGACAACATTTCGGAAGCGTGTCCCAATTGAAAGAAACCCGTAAGCTTTTGATTATCCTGAGGTCGCTGCCAGCCTGGCTGCTCGGCTGCGCGGCGGCCGCGGCCTGGCTGCTGGTTGCCGGCCCGGTCCTGGCCGACTCCCCGGACCCGGCCGATGCCATCGTCGGCGACTGGCTGGTGCAGACCCGCGACGCCGTGGTCCGCATCACCCGGGCCGGGGACGGCTACGAGGGCCGCATCGTCTGGCAGCAGCGCGACCATTACGGCCCGGAGGACGGCCCCGACTGGGACGGCAAGGTCGCCGTCGACCGCAACAACCCCGATCCGGCCCTGCGCAGCCGCACCATCGACGGCATGCGCCTGATCTGGGGCCTGCACTACCGCCCCGACGAGGCGGAGTGGAACGGCGGCCATGTCTACGACGCCGACGACGGCCGCACCTACCGCTGCCTGATCCGGCTCAAGGACCCCGATCACCTCAAGCTGCGCGGCTACCTGGGCATCACCCTGCTGGGCGGCAGCACCATCTGGACCCGGGTCGACAGCGTGCCGCCCAAGACCCCGCCGGTGGCCAGCGTGTTAAAATAGAGAAATCATGATTTCCCCCAAGGAAGGCGCGCCGGGCGGCGCATCGGTGCCATAAAGCCCAGGTTGCAAGCCGCCCGACCGTTCCGGACCCCCTAGAAAACCCCGTTCATGAATTCCGAACCCCGCGCCGTGGTTCTCGGCCAACACTGTGCCGCCGCCCAGGCGCAGCCCAACATCGCCCTGGTGAAATACTGGGGCAAGCGCGACGCGGTGCTGAACCTGCCGGTGGTCGGCTCCATTTCCATCACCCTGGACGCGCTGTGGACCCGCACCCGGGTCGCCTTCGAGGCGGGGCTGGAGCAGGACGAGGTCAGCCTCAACGGCCGCAGCGACGCCGGCGAGAGCAAGCGCGTCAGCCTGTGCCTGGACCTGCTGCGCCAGCGCGCCGGGGTCAATTGGCGCGCCCGCGTCGACAGCCGCAACAACTTCCCCACCGCCGCCGGCCTGGCTTCCTCGGCGTCCGGCTTCGCCGCCCTGGTCCACGCCGGCGACGCGGCCCTCAAGCTCGGCTTGAGCGATGCGGAAAAGTCGGTGCTGGCGCGCCGCTGCTCGGGCTCGGCGGCGCGCTCGGTCTTCGGCGGCTACGTCGAATGGGCGCACGGCAGGCTGGCCGACGGCACCGATTCGGTCGCCACGCCCCTGCTCGACGCCGCGGCCTGGCCGCTGCGCGTGGCGGTGGCCATCACCTCCACCGCGGCCAAGGACGTCGGCTCCAGCGAGGGCATGCGCCGCACCGCCCAAACCTCGCCCTACCAGCAGGCCTGGATCGACACGCAGGAGGCCGACCTCGCCGTGGCGCGCAAGGCCATCCTGGCCCGCGATTTCGACGCCCTGGCGGACATCTCCGAGCACAGCTGCCTGAAGATGCACGCCCTGGCCCTGGCGGCCCAGCCGGGGCTGCTGTACTGGAACGGCGCCTCGGTCGAGTGCATGCGCCGGGTGCGCGCGCTGCGCGGGCAGGGCGTGCCGGTGTTCTTCACCGTCGACGCCGGCCCGCAGGTCAAGGCGGTGTGCGCGCCGGAGGCGATCGGGCCGGTCAAGGCGGCTCTGCGCGAGATTCCCGGGGTGCTGAACGTGGTCGAGACCGGCCTCGGCGCCGGCTCGCGGGTCATCGGCGCGGCGGAGTTCGACGCGCCATGATGGACGTCGCCGCCAGCGCCCCCGGCAAGATGGTCTTGCTCGGCGACTACGCCGTGCTGGAGGGTGCGCCCGCGCTGGTGATGGGCGTCAACCGCCACGCCAAGGTGCGCATTTCGGCCAAGGCCGGCGGCGTGGCCGAAGTCAGCGCGCCGGACATGGACGTGGCGCAGGTGCCGCTGCGCATCGGCGCCGACGGCCTGCCGGAATGGCTGGGCACGCCGGAGCAGGCCGACAAATTGCGCCTGGTCGACCAGGTGCTGCGCGGCCTGCAGGCCGAGGGGCTGGCGCCGCCGCCGGGCCGCGGCTTCAGCCTGCAGCTCGATACCTCCGAATTCTTCGACGCGGGCGCCACCGGGCGGTCCAAGCTGGGCCTGGGCTCCAGCGCCGCGCTGACCGTGGCCCTGGCCTCGGCCATGGCGGTGTTCGTCGGCCGCGGCGCCGCCACCGCCAACCGCCGGGTCTGGCTGGAGCACCTGCTGCATCTGCACCGCGAGTTCCAGGGCGGCCATGGCAGCGGCGTCGATGTCGCCGCCGGCCTGATCGGCGGCGTCATCTCCTATCGCCTGCTGGAAGGCGGCACGTTGCCGCGCTTCGAGCCGGTGAACTGGCCCGCCGGGGTGCACGCGCGCTTCGTCTGGACCGGCCGCTCGGCCTCCACTTCCGACTTCCTCGGCCGGCTGGCAGCCTGGCGTAAGGGCCATGGCGCAGACTATGCGAGCCATATGCGGGACCTGACCGGCATCGCCCAGGCGGCCTGTGACGCGGCGGCGCAGTCCCGCGGCGCCGCGTTCGTCGAGGCGGCCACCGCCTACGGCGCGGCCCTGCGGGCTTTCGGCAATGCCTGCGGGCTGGAGATTTTCTCGCCGGAGCATGTCCAACTCGAACGGCTGGCGGCGGAGAGCGGCGTCAGCTACAAGCCCTGCGGCGCCGGCGGCGGCGATTTCGGCGTGGCGTTCGCGCTCGAGCCGGAGCGCCTGGTGCGGGCGGAGCAGCGCCTCGCCGCGGCCGGCTTCCGCTGCGTGCCGCTGGCGGTGGACGAGCAGGGCCTGCACCTGGAGTACACCGGTTTTTGATTTGCGGCATCCAAGGGACGGCGCCCCCGCGCCGCCCGAAGAAGGAGTTCAAGAAGAATGAGTGCTGAGAAATCCGAGCGGTCGCGTTTCCCCGAGTTCTACAAGCTGTCCGTGTCCGACCGCATCCGCGCGGTCCACGAGCGCGGCTGGCTCTCGAGCGAGGACTACCAGGCCCTGATCTCCGGCGAGCACACGCTGAAGATCCACAAGGCCGACAAGATGATCGAGAACGTGGTCGGCGTGATGGGCCTGCCGGTCGGCCTCGGTCTCAACTTCCTGGTCAACGGCCGCGATTACATCGTGCCGCTGGTGGTGGAGGAACCCTCGATCGTCGCCGCGCTGTCGTCCGCGGCGAAGGTGGTGCGCGGCGCCGGCGGCTTCACCGTGGAGAGCACCGAGCCGGTGCTGATCGGCCAGGTGCAGGTGGTGGACGTGCCGCACGTGGCCAAGGCCAAGGCGGCGCTGCTGCAGCGCAAGGCCGAGCTGCTCAACCTCGCCAACAGCCTGCACCCGCAGATGGTCGCCCGCGGCGGCGGCGCCAACGACCTCGAAGTGCACCTGCACGCGCGCCCCGAAGGCGGCGACATGCTGGTGGTGCACCTGCTGGTCGACACTCGCGACGCGATGGGCGCCAACCTGGTCAACACCATGTGCGAGGGCGTCGCCTCGCTGGTGGAGTCGATCACCGGCGGCCGCGTGTTCCTGCGCATCCTGTCCAACCTCACCGACCGCGCCATGGTGCGCGCGCGCTGCGTCATCCCGGTGTCGCAGCTCGGCGGCAAGCAGGGCTACACCGGCGAGGAAGTGCGCGACGGCGTGATCCTGGCCAACGAGTTCGCCAGCATCGATCCCTATCGCGCCGCGACCCACAACAAGGGCGTGATGAACGGCGTCGATGCGGTGGCGCTGGCCACCGGCAACGACTGGCGCGCGATCGAAGCCGCGGCCCACGCCTATGCCGCGCGCGGCGGCCGCTACACCTCGCTGACCCGCTGGTACAAGGGGCCCAACGGCGAGCTGGTCGGCGAGCTGGACATCCCGATGAAGGTCGGCACTGTCGGCGGCCCGCTGCAGTCCAACGCCACCGTGGCGCTGGACCTGCGTCTGCTCGGCGTGAAGACCGCGCGCGAGCTGGCCGAGGTGATGGGCGCGGTGGGCCTGGCGCAGAATTTCTCGGCGTTGCGCGCCCTGGTCACCGAGGGCATCCAGCAGGGCCACATGACCCTGCACGCCCGCAGCGTCGCGGTCGCCGCCGGCGCCACGCCGGAAATCTTCGACACCGTGGTCGAGCGCCTGGTGGAGAGCGGCGAGATCAAGATCTGGAAGGCGCAGGAGATCGTGGTGCAGGTGCGCAAGGAGGCCCGCGGCGCCGCCGCCGAGGTCATCCCCGACCACGCCGGCCGCGGCTTCGGCAAGATCATCCTGCTCGGCGAGCACGCCGTGGTGTACGGCAGCCACGCCATCGCCGCGCCGGTGCCGCTGGCGGTGCGCGCGGTGGTGCAGGAGACCCAGTCGGGCGGGGTGGACATGATGATCCCGCGCTGGGGCGTGGAATACCGCCTGCACCGCGACCCGGCGCACCGTGACTCGTTCCAGCGCTCGCTCGGCATCATCTTCGACACCCTCGGCCTGACCGACCGCTCGGTGCGCATCGAGGTGTTCCCCAACGTGCCGCGCGCCATGGGCCTGGGCGGCTCGGCGGCGATGGCGGTGGCGATCATCCGCGCGCTGGACCAGCACTTCAGGCTGGGCTTGACCGACGCGCAGGTCAACGAGCTGGCTTACGCCTGCGAGAAGGTCGCCCACGGCACGCCGTCCGGCATCGACAACACCGTCGCCACCTACGGCAGGTTCGTGCTGTACAGGCGCCCGCAAGCCGAGGGCGAGGCGCCGACGATGCAGGACCTGCACGTGCCCAGGCCGATCCCGATGGTCATCGGCATCAGCGGCAAGGAGAGCCTCACCGCCAAGACCGTGGGCGGCGTGCGCGCCGCCTGGCAGCGCGAGCCGGAGCTGTACGAACGCATCTTCAGGGAGATCGACCGCCTCACCCTGCAGGGCGCGGAGGCGGTGCAGAAGAACGACATCGAGCGCCTCGGCGACCTGATGAACATCTGCCACGGCCTGCTCAACGCGCTGCGCGTGTCGAGCTGGGAGGTGGAGGAGCTGGTGCAGATCGCTCGCGAGAACGGCGCCATCGGCGCCAAGCTCACCGGCGGCGGCGGCGGCGGCTCGATCATCGCGCTGTGCCCGGAGAACCCGGAGAAGGTGATCGCCGCGATGCGCGACGCCGGCTACCAGGGCATGGAGGTGAACATTGGATAACAATATGAACGTGGCCCTGGAAGACATCGAATTGCAGGACGCGGACCGCATCGTCTCCTTCGACGACGAGCCGCTGGTGCTGGTCGACGAGAACGACCGCGAGGTCGGCTTCATGGACAAGGCCTCGGCCCACCTCGGCCGCGGCACCCTGCACCGCGCTTTTTCGCTGTTCATCTTCAATGCGGACGGCGAGCTGCTGCTGCAGCAGCGCGCCGCGGGCAAGCGGCTGTGGCCGGGCTTCTGGTCCAACACCTGCTGTTCGCACCCGCGCCGCGGCGAGACCCTGGACCAGGCGATCCACCGCCGCCTGGAGGAGGAGCTGGGGCTGAAGACCGCGCTGCGCTTCCTGTTCAAGTTCCAGTACCAGGCGCAGTTCGACGCCGAAGGCGCCGAGCACGAGCTGTGCTCGGTCTACGCCGGCCGCAGCGACGACCAGCCGAAGGTGAATCCGAACGAGATCTCGGGCCTGCGCTGGATCGCGCCGGACGCGCTGGACGCGCAGATGGCGGCCAGCCCGGAGGCGTTCACGCCCTGGTTCAAGATCGAGTGGGCCCGCATTCGCCGGGACCACGCCGAGGTGTTTGCGCCGCAGGGCCGGGCCTGAACGAACCCGGCTGCGGCGGATTTGTGACAAAATCGGTAACTTGAGACTTTAAACCCCCCGCACTGTCAAAACCAAGCAGTGCCGAATTTGGAGAACCCATGGGTATCCCCCTCATCCAGCAGGCCAGGATCGCCAAGTATCTTCTGGGCAAGAAGCTCAGCGGCCAGACCCGTTATCCCCTGGCGATGATGTTGGAGCCCCTGTTCCAGTGCAATCTGGAATGCGCGGGCTGCGGCAAGATCGACCATCCCAAGGAGATCCTGCAGAAGCGCATGAGCGTGGAAGACGCGCTGCGCGCGGTCGACGAATGCGGCGCCCCGGTGGTGTCGATCCCCGGCGGCGAGCCCCTGATCCACAAGGAACTGCCGCAGATCGTGCAGGGCATCATCGCGCGCAAGAAGTTCGTGTACCTGTGCACCAACGCGATCCTGATGCCCAAGCACATCGACGAGTACAAGCCCTCGCCGTACTTCACCTGGTCGATCCACCTCGACGGGCTGGAGAAGCGCCATGACGAGTCGGTCTGCATGGAAGGCGTGTTCGAGAAGGCGGTGAAGGCGATCAAGATGGCGCGCGAGCGCGGCTTCCGCGTCACCATCAACTGCACCCTGTTCAACAACGAGCCGCCGCAGGAAATCGCCGATTTCTTCGACTACGCCATGACCCTGGGCATCGAAGGCATCACCGTCTCGCCGGGCTACAGCTACCAGCACGCGCCGCGCCAGGACGTGTTCCTCGGCCGCACCGAGAGCAAGCAGCTGTTCCGCGACGTGTTCAAGATCGGCAAGGATCGCGGCAGCAAGTGGGTGTTCAACCAGTCCTCGATGTTCCTGGACTTCATCGCCGGCAACCAGGCCTACCAGTGCACGCCGTGGTCGAACCCGACCTACAACATCTTCGGCTGGCAGAAGCCCTGCTACCTGCTGGTCGACGAGGGCTACGCCAAGACCTACAAGGAGCTGATGGAGACGACCGAGTGGGACAAGTACGGCGTCGGCATCAACCCCAAGTGCGACAACTGCATGGCGCACTGCGGCTTCGAGGGCACGGCGGTGAACGACACCTTCGCCAACCCGTTCAAGGCGCTCAAGGTCTCGATGTTCGGCCCGCGCACCGAGGGCGAGTTCGCTCCGGACCTGCCGGTGAAATACGGCGACCGCGCCGCCGCCACCGCGGTGCACATCCCGGTCAGCGCCATCGGCCGCCGCACCGCCGGCGCGCCGACCGAGAACAGCAACTAGGGCTGTTCGAGTTGCGTCGGCCCCGCTCCTCTCCCGCCGGGAGAGGGGCGTGGCCGCACCCGGATTCAACAGCAGTCCTCATGGATCGCGCTTCCCTCGACCGCGTCTTTCGGCGCGGCCTCTCCCGCAGGGAGAGGCGGCAGGCTGAACCTCTCCCCGCATGAACACGCTCTGGCTCGCCGCTCCCGCCGCCGCGATGTGGATCGGCAACCTGCTGGCGCCCTGGCGTCCGTGGAGCACGCGCGAGCGCATCGAGGCCGATCCGGCCGCCGCGCGCGACGCCGACCTGTCCGGCATCACCGTGCTGATCCCGGCGCGCAACGAGGCCGAGGTGATCGGCACCACCCTGGCCGCCCTGCAGGGGCAGGGACGCGGCCTGCGCGTGGTGCTGGTGGACGACCAGTCCGGCGACGACACCGCGCGCATCGCCGCGTCCTTCCCCAATGTCCGCGTCGTCTCCGGCAAGCCCCTGCCGCCGGGCTGGGCCGGCAAGCTGTGGGCGCTGGAGCAGGGCAAGGCCGAGGTGGCGACGCCGATGACCCTGCTGCTCGACGCCGACATCGAGCTGCGTCCCGGCCTGCTCGCCGCCCTGCTGGCCCACAAGCAGCGCGAGGGCCGCAACTTCGTCTCGCTGATGGCCGACCTGCGCCGCACCAGCTTCTGGGACCGCCTGCTGCTGCCGGCCTTCGTCTACTACTTCAAGCTGCTGTACCCCTTTGCGCTGTCCAACTCCTCCTTCCGCCATGTCGCGGCGGCGGCGGGCGGCTGCGTGCTGGTCGATACCGCGGCGCTGCACCAGGCCGGCGCCTTCGCCAGCCTGCGCGGCGCGCTGATCGACGATTGCACCCTGGCGCGCAAGGTCAAGGACGCGGGCAGCCGCACCTGGGTGGGCCTGAGCCGCGGGGTGGTGTCCTTGCGGCCCTACGGCAACCTCGGCTCGATCCACGACATGGTGGCGCGCTCGGCCTTCACCCAGCTGCGCTACTCGACCCTGCTGCTGTTGCTGGTCACGGCGTTGTTCGCCGCGGCCTACTGGCTGCCGCTGGCGGCGCTGCTGCTGCCGGGCGCGCGCCTGCCCGCCGCCGCCGGCCTGGCGGCGATGATGCTGGCCTACTGGCCGACCTTGCGCTATTACGGCATGTCGCCGCTGTGGCTGCCGCTGGTGCCGGTCGGCGCCTCGCTCTACCTGGCGATGACCTGGAGCTCGGCGATCCGCTACTGGCGCGGCGTGCGCTCGCGCTGGAAGGACCGTGTATACGCCACGACACAGACTGAGGCGCCCGAGCGCTGACGGGGCGGTCAACTTGCATCCCCGCGCCGCCCGCGCCGAGAATTTCACCAACAGTTAATCCCCCAGCAGACACACAAAGATCATGAGTCGAGAAGAATTCGGTATCAGCGGCCTTTCGGTGTTCGTTCCCCCGTACCGCGTCAGCCTGCAGGACTGGTGCGGCTGGACCGGCAACGCCTGGGACAAGATCAGCGCCGTGGTCGGCCACAGCTTCCGCATGGCCGGCCCCGAGGACAGCGTCTACACCATGGCCGCCGAGGCCGTGCTGAAGCTGATCCTCGACTACCAGGTCGACCCGCGGCGCATCGGCTCGCTGGCCCTGGCCACCGAGTCCAGCTCGGACAACGCGGTGGGCGCGGTGATCGTGCGCGGCCTGGTCGACCAGGCCCTGACCGCGCGCGGCCTGCCGCCGCTGTCGCGCTACTGCGAGGTGCCGGAATACAAGCAGGCCTGCATCGCCGGCCTCTATGGCGTGAAGGGCGCCATGCGCTACCTGGCTTATGACGGCGTCGACCGCCAGGCCATCGTCGTCTCCGCCGACATCGCCGAATACGATCGCGGCAGCACCGGCGAGCCGACCCAGGGCGCCGGCGCCGTCGCCATGCTGGTCGACCGCGACCCGCAGCTGCTGGCGCTGGACCTGCGCACTTCGGGCAGCTCCTCCAGCTACCGCATCGCCGACTTCCGCAAGCCCTTCCTGCGCTTCAACGGCCAGACCCCGGGCGCCAACGGCCGCCTGCGCGACTTCCCGGTGTTCAACGGCAAATACTCCACCGCCTGCTATCTCGACGAAGTGGTCTGCGCCTTCGACGCGCTGTTCCAGCGCTACCAGGGCGGCCGCGCGGCCCTGCTGCGCAGCCTGGCGTCGGTGTTCATGCACCGCCCGTATCACCACATGCCGGTCAGCGCCTGGACCATGGCCTACCTGTTCGCGCTCGGCGCGGACGGCGGCGCCGAGCACGAAGAGCTGGAAGGCTACTGCAAGGCCGCCGGCGTCGAGCTGCGCCAGGTGCTGGCGGAGATGGGGCAGCGCCCCTCGCTGGTCGACAAGGTGGTCAGCGGCCACCCGCCCGAAGAGCCGTACCCGCTCACCGCCCAGATCATGAAGGCCTTCCGCAAGAGCCCGCGCTACAAGGAAGTGGTGGACGGCAAGCTGCGCCTGGGCGCCGCCACCATGATGCACATGGGCAACCTCTACACCGCCGCGCTGCCGGCCTGGATCGCCGCCGGCCTGGAAGAGGCGCAGGGGCAGCCGGCCGAGCTGAGCGGCCACCAGCTGCTGCTGGTCGGCTACGGCAGCGGCGACGCCGCCGAGACCGTGCTGGCCCGCGTCACGCCGAATTGGCGTGCTGCCGCCGGCAGGATCGGCCTGACCAAGGCCCTCGGCAACGCCGTCGCCGTCGGCCAGGACGACTACGCCCGCCTGCACGCGGCGCAGTGGCCGCAGGAAGCGCAGATCCCGCAGCGCGCCGGCTTCACCATCGAGCGCATCGGCAAGTCCCACGACGGCAAGTTCCACGACCTGGGGCTGGAGTACTACCGCTACCGGCCGTAAGCCGCGCTTCGCGCAGAAGCCGCCGTGCACGCACGGCGGCTTTTTTTTGCCGGGACGCCGGGCCGAACCTCAATATCCCAGCGTGAAGCGCTGGCGGATATGGCAGGGCCGCTCCAGCTCGTCGATCATCGCTACCGCGTAGTCCTCCGCCGAGATGCGGCTCTCGCCCTTGGCGTCGGCCACCAGCTGCTCGCCGCCGAGCCGGAATTTGCCGGTGCGCTCCCCCGGCGCGATCACCGCTGCGGGGCTGAGGTAGGTCCAGTCCAGGTCCGCCTGCCGCACCAGGCCGAGCACCTCGCGGTGCGCCAGGGCCGGCGCCTTGTAGGCGGCGGGGAACTCGGGCAGGTCCACCAGCTGCACGCCCGGCTTCACTTCCAGGCTGCCGGCGCCGCCCACCACCAGCAGGCGCGGCACCCCGGCCTGTTTCACGCCCTCGAGCAGCGCCTTGCTCGCCTCGAGCAGGCCGGACTGCTCGCCGGTGCCCACGCCCACGGCGCTGATCACGGCGTCGTGGCCGCGCACCGCGCGGGCGATGGAGTCGGCGTCGCGCGCGTCGCCCTGGACCTCCTGCACCTGCAGGTCCTTCGGCACTTTGCCGGGCGTGCGCGCCACCACCGTCACCTGGTGGCCGCGGCTCAAGGCTTCGCGGGCGATGCGGCTGCCGATCATGCCGGTGCCGAACAAGGCGATTTTCATGGTGCTGCTCCTTCGAGTGAGGATGAACGTGGCGCCATCATGCGCGCGCCGCACGGTTTGATAAACAGACCAATCCGCAATTCATAGTTCGAAAAATCGATACAATCCGCGCATGACCGGAAAGCGCGCCGAACTGAAGCGGCTGGCGGTGTTCGTCGCCGTGGTGGAGGGCGGCGGCTTCACCGCGGCGGCGGCGCGGCTGGGCAGCACCAAGGCCATGGTCAGCGCCCAGGTGCGCCAGCTCGAGGCCGGGCTCGGCCTGACCCTGTTCACCCGCACCACCCGCCGCGTGACCTTGACCGAGGACGGGCGCCGCCTCTACCAGGACAGCGCGCCGCTGCTGCGCGAGCTGGAGGCGGTGGTCGATCGCGCCGGCGCCGGGGGCGGCGCCCTCAGCGGCACCCTGCGCATCACCGTGCCGGCCAGTTACCTGCCCGGCCGGCTCGCGCCGCGCCTGGCGCGCTTCGCCGAACTGCACCCGCGGCTGCAGCTGGACCTGATCTCGACCGACCAGGTGCTGGACCTGGTGGGCGAGGGCATCGACCTCGCCATCCGCGGCAGCATCGTGCTGCGCGACTCGACCCTGCGCGCGGTGCGGCTGGAGCATTCGGAGCAGTGGGTGACGGCCGCGCCGGCCTTTCTTGCCCGCAACCAGCTGCCGCGCAGGCCGGAGGACCTGGCCGGCCTGCGCTGGGTCGCCTTGAGCCTGCTGCGCGCGCCGCTGACCTGGGCCTTCAGCCGCGGCGGTGCGCGCCGCGTGGTGCGCATGCAGGCCGTGGCGCGCTGCAATTCCCCGTCCGCGGTGCTCGAGCTGGTGCGCGAGGGCCTCGGCGTGTCGGTGCTGCTCGATTACATGCTGCGCGAGGACGTGGCGCAGGGCCGCCTGGTGCGGCTGCTGCCGGACTGGACCCTGCCGGGCGTGGGCGTCCATGCGATGTATCCGGCCAGCCGTCATGTGCCGGCCAAGGTGCGCGCCCTGATCGATTTCCTGCGGCAGCCGGCGGCGGCCTGACCGGCGCGGAAGGCCTCCTTGCGGTTGACTTACAAATGATAATAATTATCATTAATGTCATGACGCAGCTGCCGCCCCATCCACCGGATCCACGCGCCGACCGCCACCCGCCGCCGGCAGGCGCGGCGCGGCGGCTCGACAGCCGCGCCTTGCTCGGCGAGGAACGCGAGCTGCTGATCGATCATCACGGCGAGCTGTATCGGCTGCGCCTGACCCGCGCCGGCAAGCTGATCCTGACCAAATAGTTGTCCGCTGGCGCCGCCGGCGGCGCTCGGCCGCGCGGCACCGAACGCGAGTCCCGCCACTGCCGCCCTCGTTTGTCCCGTTTGCGCCTCAGTGGCTGTCGCATCGGGCGGCCGCGCTGCGTCCCTGCCGACACACTTCGGGGACAGCTGCGGCGGTTCCGTCAATCGGGGCTAGACTCCACCGGCCGGGCCTGCCTGCGCCCGGCGCATTCCAACGACAAGCATCCGGTGCAAGGAGACAATCACATGAACCCGATCAGGACCATCGTTGCGCTGAGCCTGGCTTTCGCGGCCGGCGGCAGCTTCGCCGCCGCGCCGCAACTCAAGGTGAGCGAGAGCGTCGTCATCAACGCGCCGGTGGCGACGGTGTGGGACAGGGTGAAGAGCTTCGACGGCCTCAACAACTGGCATCCGGCCGTGGCCGCCGACGAGATCGTGGCCGGCAAGAACGACCAGGCCGGCGCCGTGCGCCAGCTCACCCTCAAGGATGGCGGGACCATTAAGGAGAAGCTGCTCGAATTCAGCGACAGCAGGCACCGCTTCCGCTACACCATCCTCGAAGGCGTGCTGCCGGTGAGCGGCTACACCTCGACCCTCGAAGTGGAGCCGGCGGGCAAGGGTGCGTCGAAGGTGACCTGGTCGGGCTCGTTCAAGCGCAAGGACACCGGCGCCAAGCCCGCCGAGGGCGCCGACGACAAGGCCGCGACGACCACCATCAGCGGCGTCTATCGCGGCGGCCTGGACAACCTGAAGACCCTGGTCGAAGCGAAGTAGGAACCCCGGGGCGGGGCCGCAGCGCTCCGCCCCGTGTTCAGGCCTGGCTCGCCCGGTCCCACTCCGCCGGCCGCGGCGGCGGCGTCTTCACGCCGCGGCGCGCGCGCATCACCAGCCGCGTCTGGCGCGCCCACAGGCGCAGCTGTTTCCGCACGTAGGGCTCGTCGATCAGCACGTGCGCCTGCGCCGCCAGGCCGCCGAGCAGGCAGCTCATCTGCAGGAACAGCGCCTTGAGGTTTTCCTTCGCGCCGGGCGCCGGCTCGAAATAGTGCTCTACCGCCGGCTCGAACAGGCCGCGCACGCGCTGCAGCATGGTGCGCAGCGCCCCGGCCAGCACCGGGTCGCGCTGGCTTGCCGCCAGCAGCTCGATGTAGGCGCGGTACAGCGGGGTGGAGAAGAGCTGGTCCCATGCCGCCTGGATCAGGGCCTCGAGGCGGTCGTCCTCGTCCGCCACCGACAGCAGCACCGCGCCGAGCGTGCGGTAGCTGCGCCGCATCAGGTCCTCGGCTGCGTCCAGGATCAGCGCCTGCTTGCTGGGATAGTGGTGCACCTGCGCGCCGCGCGAGACGCCCGCGCGGCGCACGATGGAGCTGAGGGTGCTGCCGGCATAGCCGTCCTGCGCCAGGCTCTCCACCGTCGCGGCGAGCAGGCGGCGGCGCATCGCGTCGCTGCGCTGCGCCTGGGTGCGGCGGGCGCGCGGCGCCGCGGCGGGCAAGGCCGCGGCCTTCATGGTGAACGTCGGCGCCGTGTGTGCACTGTGCAAATTATGATACAGTCCAGACTGTATGTAAATGACGAGCTCCGTCGTTCCGCTTGCGGGACAGGTTCGGGGCGAGGCGGCAAGGGCGGGTGTTATGGCCTTCCCCGGCGCCGAAGCGCCGCCTTCTCCCGCAAGCGGGAAGCGAACCGCAAGCCCGCAGCATGATCTTCGAACAGGGTCGGAGGCCCGCATGATTCCAAGAACCATCTTCAGCGCCGAGCATGAGGATTTCCGCAAGACGGTGCGGCGCTTCATCGCCGAGGAGATCACGCCGCATCACGAGCGCTGGGAGGCGCAGCAGCACGTCGACCGCGCCATCTGGAACCGGGCCGGCGAACTGGGCTTCCTGTGCCACACCATGCCGGAGCAGTACGGCGGCGCCGGCACCGACCGGCTCTACAGCGTGGTGATGATGGAGGAGCTGGCCCTGGCCGGCGCCTCCGGCATCGGCTTCAACCTGCACACTGACATCGTCGCCAACTACATCAACAACTTCGGCAGCGAAGCGCAAAAGCAGCGCTGGCTGCCGAAGATGGCGAGCGGCGCAATGATCGGCGCCATCGCCATGACCGAGCCCGGCACCGGCTCCGACCTGCAGGGCGTGAAGACCCGCGCGGTGAAGGACGGCAACGACTACATCCTCAGCGGCTCCAAGATCTTCATCACCAACGGCTATCTCTGCGATCTCGTGGTGGTGGTGGCCAAGACCGGCGACAGCGGCGAGGGCGCCAAGGACATCTCGCTGATCGTGGTCGAAGCCGGCACGCCGGGCTTCACCAAGGGCAAGCCGCTGAAGAAGGTCGGCATGCACGCGCAGGATACCTGCGAGCTGTTCTTCGAGAATGTGCGGGTGCCGCAGGCCAACCTGCTCGGGCCGAAGGAGGGCATGGGCTTCATCATGCTGATGCAGGAGCTGGCCTGGGAGCGGCTGATGATCGCCGTGATCTCGATCGCCGGCGCCGAGGCGGCTTACAAGCACACCCTGGAATACGTGCGCAACCGCAAGGTCTTCGGCAAGCCGGTGGCGGCCTACCAGAACACGCGCTTCAAGCTGGCCGAGATGAAGGCCGAGATCGCCATCGGCCAGGTCTTCGTCGACCGCTGCCTGGAGCAGGTGCTGAAGAAGAAGCTCGGCGTCGACGCCGCGGCGGCGGCGAAGTACTGGTGCTCCGACATGATGGGCCGCGTCATCGACGAATGCGTGCAGCTGCACGGCGGCTACGGCTACATGCTGGAATACCCCATCGCCCGCGCCTACATCGACAGCCGCGCGCAGCGCATCTACGGCGGCACCAACGAGATCATGAAGGAACTGATTTCGCGTACGCTTTAGAAGCGGTGGCCGGCGGCTGGTGGTCAGGCGTCAGTAAAAGCCAAGGGGCCTCCCCGCTGCTGGCAGCCCACCGGCCACTGACGGTTTCACAGGCTTCTACCGACAACTGACAACCCGCGACTGACAACTTTCCTCCCATGTCCATCAACCCCCTCCTCGCCGGCATCCGCGTCCTCGACCTGTCGCGCCTGCTGCCCGGTCCGTTCTGTTCGCTCTACCTGGCCCAGCTCGGCGCCGAGGTGATCAAGATCGAGGAGCCCGACGGCGGCGACTACACCCGCGCCATGTCGCCGGAGATGTTCGCGGTGGTGAACCGCGGCAAGAAGTCGGTGACCCTGGACCTGCGCAAGCCGGAGGACGCGCGGCGCTTTCACCGCATGGTGGAGCAGAGCGACGTGGTGCTGGAATCGTTCCGCCCGGGGGTGATGGACAAGCTCGGCTGCGGCTACGACACGCTCAAGGCGCTGAACCCGCGCCTGGTCTACGCCGCGCTGACCGGCTACGGCCAGACCGGGCCTTACCGCACCCGGCCCGGCCACGACATGAACTACTGCGGCTACGCCGGCGTCCTCGACCAGATCGGCCTGGCCGGCGGCCCGCCGGCCCCGGCCAACTTCCAGATCGCCGATCTCGCCGGCGGTGCGCTGACCTGCGCCATCGGCATTCTCGCTGCCGTGATCGGCGCGAAGGCCTCGGGCCAGGGCACCATGGTCGACGTCGGCATGATGGACGGCACCCTGGCCCTGCAGGTGGTGGCGCTCGGCACCCTGCGCACCCTGGGCAAGGTGCCCGGACGCGGCGAGGACATGCTGTCCGGCGGCCTGCCCAACTATGCCATCTACGAGTGCGCCGACGGCCGGCACCTCGCGCTGGGCTCGCTCGAGGCCAAGTTCTTCCAGCGCGTCTGCGTGCTCGCCGGGCGGCCGGACCTGCTGAAGAAGCCACTGGCGCCGGGCAAGGCCGGCGAGGGCCTGCGGCAGGAACTGGTGGCGCTGTTCAAGAGCAGGACCCGCGACGAGTGGGAGGCGCTGCTGGCGCACGAGGACACCTGCGCCTCCGGCATCCTCAGCCCCGAAGAGGCGCTGGAGAACGAGCAGGTCAGGGCGCGCGGCCTGGTGGAGAAAGTCGACGGCAAGCCGGCCTACGCCATGCCGATCAAGTTTTCGGTGCCGCTGGCGCCGGTGGCGCCCAGCCCGGCACTGGGCCAGCACAACGACGAGGTGTTCGCGCAGTTCGGCCTGAGCCGGTGAGCGGGGCGCCGTCCGCCGCCGGCTGGTGGAACGAGCTGCCGGAAGATCTCTACCTCCAGCCCGACAGCACCGAGCTGGATGTGCTGCATCCGCTCAAGGTGCACGGCACCGCCGCGCTGGACCATCTGCTGCGCACCGGCCTCGGCACCTTGATGGCCTCGGCGCTGGCCCTGCCGGTGCTGTCGCGCCGGCACCTGCTGCGCGAGGAAGCGCTGCTGGCGTTCTACCGCGAGCGTGCCGACCACGCCGGCATCGAGGACAACTTCCCGGCGCCACCGGCCGGCGTGCCGGTGCACGCAGGCAAGCCGCGGCGGATCGGCCGCAGCCGGCGGCAGGCCGAAGCCCGGCTGCTGCGCTTCGACAGTCCGTTCCAGCCGCTGCACCCGCAGCTGCGTCCGGCCTGGCGCCGCTACGCGCGCAACCGCACCGCCTGGGCCCAGCACTGGACGCATCCGCAAGGACCGCGCAAGACCCTGCTGTTCGTGCACGGCTTCGTCGCCGATCCGTACTGGCTCAACGCCCGCATGTTCGCGCTGTCCTGGCTGTATCGGGCCGGCTACGACATCCTGCTGGCGACCCTGCCGTTCCACGGCGCGCGCCGCGCCTGGAGCGAGCCGTTCAGCGGCTACGGCTATTTCGCCCACGGCCTGGCCAGCCTCAATGAGTCCATGCTCAACGCCATCCATGACCTGCGGGTCTGGCTCGACTACCTGTTCGAGCGCGGCGCGCCGGACGTCGGGGTGTCCGGCCTGAGCCTGGGCGGCTATCTGTCCGCGCTGCTGGCCTGCGTCGACGGGCGCCTGTCCTACTGCATCCCCAACTCGCCGGTGGTGACGCCGGTGGACATGGCGCGCGACTGGCTGCCGATGCGCTGGCTGGTGCACGCCACCATGCGCCGCACCGGCATCGGCGTGGGGCAGCTGCGCCATGCCCTGGCGCTGCACTCGCCGCTGAGCTATCCGCCGAAACTCGCGCCGGAGCGCCTGCTGATCATCGGCGGCGCCGGCGACCGCCTGACCCCGCCGCGCCTGGTGCGCCTGCTGCACCGGCACTGGCAAGGCAGCGCCATCCACTGGTTCCCGGGCAACCACGTCGTCCACCTGCACCAGGGCCAATACCTGCGGCTGATGCGCAGCTTCATGGACCGGCATTCGCAGTCCCGGGGCTAGCCTGGTTGCGCGCCCTCCGGGGCGGCCATTCTTGCGGCGCCTGCCGGCCAGGGCCCGGGCGGCTCGCGCCGCCCGGAGCAGGTCATTTGCCTTCCTGCATCAGCTCCTCGATCAGCCGCACCGGCGCGCTGCCGTAGCCGAGGAAGCGCTCGTGGAACTGCTTCAGGTCGAAGGCGGCGCCCTGCTGCTGCTTCAGCCGTTCGCGGAAGTCGTAGATCTCCGAGTAGCCGGCGAAGTAGCTGGTCAGCTGCACGCTGGACAGCTGCGCGCGGCGCCATTTGGCGGTGGCTTCCTCCTGCGACTGGAAGGCCTCGTGCGTCAGCAGCCGGATAGCGTCGTCGCGGCTCATGCCCAGCACGTGTACGCTGTAGTCGAGGATGGTGTTGGTGACCGAGCGCAGGTTCCACTTGCTGTACATCAGCCAGCTCTCCGGCGTGCCGCCGCCGTAGCCGGACTCCATCATCATGCGCTCGCTGTATACCGCCCAGCCCTCGATCATCGCGCCGTTGCCGAAGATGCTCTTGATCCGGCTCGGCGAGCGGTTGGCGTAGATCAACTGCACGTAGTGGCCGGGGATCGCCTCGTGGATGATCAGGACCGGCAGCACCCAGTCGTTGTACTCGCGCAGGAAGCTCTCGGCGCGCTCCGGCGTGTAGCTGTCCAGCGGGGTGACGTTGAAGTAGGTCCTGGCGGACGGGTCATAGGGGCCCGGCGCGTCGATGCTGGCGATGGACACGCCCTGTTCGTAGGTCGGGGTGGTGCGCACCTGCAGCGGCTTGCTCGGATCGAGGTCGACCAGGCGGTGGTCGGTGACCCACTGCTCCAGCTGCGGCACCATCGCCTTGACCGTGTCGACGAAGCGGTCGCGCGGCACGTGGTGCTCGGACATCTTGGCGATCAGCTGGCCGATCTTGTCGAAGCGGTCTGCCGGCTTGGCGGCATCGCCCATGTACTTGGGCCAGAGCTGCTCGGCGATGCCGTCCATGCGCGAGATCAGGCGCTCCTTCTCCAACCTGGCGCGCTCGTACAACGCCTCCGCCGTGCCGCCGGACTGGATGTCGTAGGCGAACTTCTTCTCGTAGGGCCCCTTGCCGAGGCGGAACGAGCGTGCCTTGCCGCTTTGCGCCAGCTGCGCATCCAGCGCCTGCAGCCAGGCGATGTAGTCCTTGATCGCGCCGCGCGCCGCGTCGAGCCGCTTGGCGAACAGCGCTTTTTCGGCCGGCTTCAGGCCGGAGCCGGCCAGCTGCTGGTCCAGGTCGGCGCCGAACACGTCGAGGGCGCCCTGGTTCTGCTGGATCGCCAGCTGGGTATGCTCGCGGCTGGGGTCGAGCACGTTCCTCTTCGCCGCGGCGTAGTAGGCCGGCACCCGCTCCAGGCGCTGCAGCACGGTGCGCAGGCGCTGGTCCAGCGGCGCGTACTCGGTGTTGAGCAGCAGGGCGAAGCTGTTGGCCACGTTGTACTGCGACGGATCCCACTGCCAGTCGCGCAGCTCCTGCAGGTGCCAGCGCTCCGATTCCAGCTCGTTGCGCAGCAGGGTCTGGTCGCCGCGGTGGGCGGCATCGAGGCGGTCCGGCTTGTAGCGATCGAGGTGGGCGAGCTGCAGGCCGATGTAGCTGAGCTGGGCGCCGCGCTCCTTCGCGTCCGGCACGTTGAGCTGGCCGGCCACCTGGTAATAGCCGACGGTAACGGCATTGTCGGTGTGCAGCGGCCAGTAGGACTTGAAGAAGCGGTCGCCGAACTCCCGGTCGAACGCCCGGTTGGGATCGGCAGGGGCGGCAAATGCCGCCGGGATGGCGGTGGCCGCGAGCAGCAACAGCAGCGCGGCGGGGCGTTGCGGACGCATGACGAATCTCCCGGATGTGGTGAGCGGGCCGCGGCGGGCCTCGCTCTTATGAACTCCAGTCTACACAGCCCGGGCGGCCGCGGCGCTACACTGGGACGAAATACGCCTGGAAAAGGGACGGGGACGCGATGCTCAACTACGACGGCGGGTACTGGCTGGACCTGGGCGCCCGCATTGTGCTGGCCGTCCTTGCCGGCGGGCTGATTGGCATCAACCGCGACCTGCACCACAAGTCGATCGGCCTGCGCACCCTGGGCCTGGTGTCGCTCGCCTCCTGCCTGCTGGTGCTGTCGGTGCAGCAGTACGCGCTGCAGCACGGCTCCAATGGCGCGGACCCCGCCAGCCGCGTGACCCAGGGCATCGTCTCCGGCATCGGCTTCCTCGGCGCCGGGGTGATCATGCGCGGTCCGGACCAGATGCACGTCTACGGGCTGACCACCGCCGCGGCGATCCTGGTGGTGGCGGCGCTGGGCATCAGCTGCGCCCTGGCGGTGTGGCCGATCCTGCTGCTGGGATTCGGCGCCACGCTGTTCCTGCTGATCGCCTGCGGGCCGCTGGAGCGGGGAATCCAGCGCTACATCGACCGCAGCAGCGGCGCGCGCTCCGGCGAACCCGGAAAATAAGCGGCTACAGCGATCGAAATAGCGTTAATAGGCCCTAGCCGTTGCGTCCGCCGCAGCGCTCGTACCAGGCCTTGAAGCGCGGCCAGGCCAGGATGCGTTCGGCGGCGTCGCTGGTGCGGATCATCTCGTCGAACTGGGCCACCACGGCGATGTCGCCGATGCTGAGCGTTTCGCCGGTGAGGTAGGGGCGGTCCGCCAGCAGCGCGTCGAGGCTCTGCACGTGCTGCACCAGCTGGTCCACCACCTCGGAGCGCGTGTACTGGCCCAGGCCCTGCAGGCCGATCTTCTTCGAATAGCGGCTCTTCAGCACCAGCTTCAGCACCTGCCGCTCCCAGCGCGGCCGCCCGGCGCAGACCAGGTCCAGCGCCTTCTCCAGCGCCGGCGGGTCGAGCATGCGCAGGTACAGCTCGTAGAAATACAGCGACTGGGCGGCCCAGTCCTCGTACAGCCTGGCGCGGGCCAGCGCCTCCGGCTCGGCCGGGTAGAGCGGCTTGTCGGGATGCTTCTGGTCGAGAAAGCGGGCGATGCGGGCCGAGTCCTGGATGCGCTGGCCATCGTAGTCCAGCACCGGCAGCTTGCCGGCCGGGCTGAGCTTCGCCGCTTCCAGCGCGCGCAGGCCGTTGTAATTGATCACCTGGTAGCTCAGGCCCTTGTGCTCCAGGCAGCGCCGGACCTTGTTGCAGAACGGCGACATGACCCACTGATGCAGCACGATTCCGGTCATCGGCTCCCCCCGCGCGGCTTCTGGTCGTTTTCCGCCGCCCAGGGTAAATGATTTAGGATCCCGGGCGTCGTGAGGTCCCGGCCCCGCGCAGCCGGATCCTTCGCAGCGCCGAGGATGACAGCATTCAGTTCATCTTCGCCACCAGCTTCAGCGGCAGGTTGCGCATTGCCAGGCCCAGCAGGTTCCAGGGCCAGGTCGGTACGCAGGCTTCCGCTTTCTCCCGCTCGATCGCCTTGACCAGGGCGCGGCAGCCGGTGGCGGTGTCGACCATGAACGGCGTGTTCTTGACCTTCTCGTTGATCTCGCTGCGGATGTAGCCCGGATAGATGGTGCTGACCCGGATCCTGGTTTTGAGCAGATCGGCGCGGATGCCCTCGGTCAGCGCCGCCACGCCGGCCTTGGTGGCGGCGTAGGTGGTGATGTTGCCGGGCATGCCGCGCATCGCGCTCATCGAGGAGATCATCACCAGGTGCCCGTGGCCCTGCTTGCGGAAAATTTCCACCGCCGCCTCGCACTGCGCCAGGGCGGCGACGAAGTTGGTCTCGGCGGTCTGGCGGTTGGCCCAGAAATAGCCGGTGCCCACCGGCTTGCCTTTGCCGATGCCGGCGTTGACGATGATGCGGTCGAGGCCGCCGAACTCTCCGGCGAAGGCGCGGAACACGGCGAACACGCTGTCGTAGTCGTTCACGTCCAACGCCTTGATCGAGATCTGGATCGCGGGATTGATGCGCAGCAGCTCGGCTTTCAGCTCCTCCAGGCGCTCGACGCGGCGCGCGCACAGCGCCAGGTCGCGGCCCCTGGCGGCGAATTCGCGCGCCATGCCGGCGCCCAGGCCGGAGCTGGCGCCGGTGATGAGGATGGTCTTGCGCATAGGCCCTCTAGCGGTAGGTGATGAGTTTGCGGTGCGCGCCCTCGAAGTGGGCGTGCTCGTTGAAGCTGCTCAGGTACCTGGCCCGCTCGCTGTAGATCACCTTGGTGACGCCGCAGTTCGCCAGCGTCAGGTTGAGGCGGTAGGCCTGCAGGTCGGGCAGGTCCAGCAGCTCGCGGCAGATGGCGCTGATCACGCCGCCGGAGGTGAAGACCAGCGCGGTCCTCGAGCCGCCGAGCGCGGCGATCAGGCCGTCCAGGGCCTCGTTGCAGCGGCGGTGGAAGACGCGCCAGGATTCGCCGTAGTCGGCGTCGTGCTCGCCGCCGATCCAGCGCTCCATCGCCTTGCCGAAGATGGCCTGGAAGGCGCGGCGCGGCTCCGGCGCCTTCGCCAGCTCGGTCATCAGCGCCTCCGGCCTGGCGAAGCGCGGCTCGTAGCGGACGATGATCTCGTCGTGGTCGTATTCGCGGAAGCCGCTGGTCTCCTGCATTTCCGGCGGCAGCCCCATCGCCTCCAGGCAGGCCGCGGCGGTCTGGCGGTGGCGCTTCATGCCGCCGCTGACCACCGCGTCCACCTGCGGCAGGCGCTGCTTCAGCGCCGCGCCGAGGATGCGGCCCTGTTCATGGCCGACCGCGGACAGCTCGTCGTAGTCGGCGCGGCCGAACGAGGCCTGGCCGTGGCGGATGAGGTAGATGGCGCCCATGGATCTTCTCCGGCGTGAATCCGCATCCTACGTGCGGACCCGCCGCAACATGAAATGATCCTTTTTGATCGCGGCCCATCAGCCGCGTGCATGGCGCGCCCCGGGACTTGCAGTCCGCGGACGGCCTGGCGCTACGCCGCCTCGCGCAGGCCCGGCCGGTCCTGGCCCAGCGCCCGCTCCGCCGGATGGTCCTTGGCGCGCAGCACGCGGCCGAAGCGCTCGCGGCCGTAGGCCGGGGTGTAGGCGCCCTCGTTCCAGGCCAGCTTGCCGGCCACCATGACCTGGCTGACCACCCCGTCCGGACGGTTGACCAGCTGGTGGCAGTCGAACAGGTCGCGGCGGATGTAGCGGATGGTGGCCTCCGGCTCCCAGGCGCGCAGCGCCCGTGGCTCGACCACGCAGAGGTCGGCCTGCGCGCCGGGCACCAGCAGGCCGCTGTTGAGGCCCCAGAACTGCGCCGGCAGCTGCGTCATGCGGTGCACGGCGATGGCGACCTGGCGCAGGCCGTCCTGCTGCGCGATCTTCAGCGTGCGCAGGTTGCCGTCGTAGAAGGCCATGTTGGTCAGGTGCGCGCCGGAGTCGTTGAAGCCGGGCAGGGTCAGCGGATGGAACAGCAGGTCCTTCACCACCCTGGGGTCGCGGTTGGCGGTGGTGGTATGCCAGCGCAGGCGCGTGTCCCACTGCCGCAGCAGGTGCAGCACGAAGTCGGCGTCGTCGCCGGCGGGATGGGGGAAGGTCTTGAAGAACGCCTCCTCTTCCGCATCCTGTGCCGCGCCCCTGCCGGCCTGCCAGGCCAGCAGGCGGCGGTAGGGCGCTTCCAGCTTCTCGCCGCTCCAGCCCGGCAGCGGGCAGGATTCCACCGTCATGTCGTCGAGGCGGCGGCTCAGCACGTTCTGCTCGTTGCCGAGGATGCGCATCAGGTTGGCCAGGTTGAAGCCGCGCTTGCCCTTGTGCCACATCCTGCGGAAGGCGCGCACATAGTGCGGATCGTTGAGGATGCGCAGGCGGCCGGCGTGGTCGTCGAGGTCGCACTCGTTGAGCACGCGCAGTTCCGGGATTTCCTCGGCGATCGGCGTGATGACGCCGTCGCTCCACAGCTTGAACGGCGCCGACAGCGCCTGGAAACGGAACAGGCCGCCGACCAGCTTCGAATTGATCAGCTTGCTCAGGCGCAGCGCCAGCTTCACCAGCAGGCGGTTGGTGTGCAGGTCGATCGCCGCCACCGCGGTGGTGCGCAGGCGCTTGCCGTAGAGCCGGCCGCTGCTGAGCAGGAAGGTGCGCAGGGTGCCGAGGCGGCTGTCCTTGGGCGGGGTAGCCTGCCACACGCGGTCCCAGCGCCGCACGATGGCGGTGAGCCGCTTCAGCTCGAAGAACGGCGCGAACTGGGTCGGGATCTGCTTGCGCGTATTGGGGCGGTTGGCGAGGTAGTGGAACGGCAGGGCGTCGGTGGAGAAGCCGGCGTAGCCCTCGCGCATGCCCTTCTCCAGCAGCGCCTCCATCCGCTTCAGCTCGTCCTCGGTCGGCTCGCGGCTGATCGAATCCTGCAGGCCCATCACCTCGATGCGCAGCATCGAGTGGGGAATCATCGGCACCACGTTGGGGCCCAGCGGCAGGCGCTCGAAGTGCTCCAGGTAGTCGCCGGAATCGTTCCAGGTCACGGCGTCCCCGACCTTGCGCAGCACGTGCTTGGGCACGTTCTCGACGCGGGCAAAGCAGTCGACGATGGGGTCCTGATCGCCGCGGCGCTGGTTGCCGTAGGCCACGCCGAGCGAGCAGTTGCTCATCACCACCGTGGTGGTGCCGTGGCGCACCGCCTCCGGCAGCTCCGGCGCCAGTTCGACTTCCAAGTCGAGATGGGTGTGGATGTCGAGCAGGCCGGGCATCAGCCAGCGGCCGCTGCAGTCGATGCTGCGCGCCCCGGCCGGAACGGCGAGGTTGGGGCCGATGGCGGCGACACGGCCGTCGCGCACCAGCAGGTCGGCGGTACGCGGCTCCGAGCCGCTGCCGTCGAACAGGGTGGCGTTTCGAAACAGGGTGACATTCGCTTCCATACGACATGACTCCGGTGTCTGCTTCACACCTTAAGCCTGCGCACCGGGGCGACAAAGTAGGAACATTGACCTAATCGTTCCGGGACGCCGGGGGCCGATCAGCCCTCCGTATCGTCCAGCAGGGCCTGGATGATGGGGCAGCCCTGGACCGCGCCCCGGCCGGAGCAGTGCCCGGCATGGTGGGCCAGCGCCGAGCGCATCCGCTGCAGCTCGGCGATGCGCTGCTCCAGGTCGGCGACCCGCCCCTGGGCGATGGCCTTGACCGCGCCGCGGTCGTGGCCGTCCTCGGTCAGGCGCAGCAGCTCGCCGATGTCCTCCAGCGAGAAGCCGAGGGCCTTGGCGCGCCGGATGAACTGCAGGCGCCGGGTGTCGGCGGGGCCGTAGACGCGGTAGCCGCCCGGGGTGCGGGGCGCGGGCTGCAGCAGGCCCTGGCGCTCGTAGAAGCGGACGGTGTCGATATTGACCCCGGCGGCCTTGGCCAGGCGGCCGATGGTGAAGCGGGTGGAGGAAGTCATGCCGGCAGTCTAAACCCTGGAGTTGAGTCCGGGCTCAAGGCGCGGCGTCCGCCGGCTGGTCACCGGCCGGCGGAGCCGCCCGCCCGCGTATGCGCGGGCACCAGATCGGACAGGTCCGCGCCTTTGCGGCGCAGCGCCACCCGGCAGGCGCTGACCCCCGGCTCGGCCTGCGAGCGCAACACCACCAGCTCGCCGCCGATGGTCTCCAGCATCTTGCGGTCGTATTCCATCATGCGCTGGCAGCCCTGCACATTGCCGGTGCCGCGGTAGGGGCAGTGGGCGTGGATTTCCGCGATCACCGTGTCCGGCATTTCCTCGACGATCGGCACCATGCGGCGCGAGGGCATCATGCGCTGCCATTCGCGCGCCACCGCCGCCACGTCGGCCTGCGGCCGGGCCGACTTCAGCGCCATGGTCAGGCTGCCCAGCCCGCGCTCCAGGCCGCGGCCGATCAGGCGGTGGCGCAGCGGCGTGCGCGTGGCCCAGACGCTGGCGTGCAGCAGCGGCGTCCACAGCAGCTTGTTGAGACGGCTGACGAAGCGCATGGCCCTGTTCTCCCTGCCGGATGACGGCCGACTATAGGGCGGCCGGGCCGTCGCCACTTGTCAGCCGGCGCCAAGCAGGCGGGCAGCCTTGTTCACGTCCTTGGGATTGACCCAGAAGATCGCGGCGTAGCGGTCCGAGCCGGCGCTGACGGCATCGACGGCGGTGATGTTGATGCCGGCCTTGGCCAGGGTGCCGGCCAGCTTCACCAGGGCGCCGGCGCGGTCTTTGCCGCGGGCGAGGAAGCCGGTTTTCTTCGACGACAGCTTCCAGCCGAAGCGCTTGGCCAGCTCGATCAGCTGCTGCGGCTTTTCCGGGATCAGGCTCACCTGCGAGCCGCCGCCGGTGGGGAAGGCGGTCAGCGCCAGCAGGTTGACCTTGTGCTTCTTGAGGGTCTTGAGCAGGTGGGCGCCCTCGCCGGGCGCATCGTTGGCGTGCAGGACGTAGTAGTCCACCTTGCGGATGCCCTTGGCCATGGTCGCTCCTTGCGGCGCGGGGCCGCTTGCGGCACGGGCCTTCGAGCATACTCCTTGCGGCGCCCGCCGTGCAGGCGCGATGCGACCGCCGGCGCGCCCTCAGTTGCCCTGGAGCATCGCCAGCATCGCCTGCTTGATCCGCTGCAGGTGGCGGCTCAGGTTCTTGACCTGGGTTTCGAAGATGCCCTCGATGCTCAGCCCGCTGAGGCAGCAATGGGTGAATGTCAGCACCTCCTGGATGCGGACATCGCTCAGGCGCGAATCGTGGAACACCTGGCGCACCACCTTGAGGTGCGCCTTGCCCTGGCGGACTTCCCAGGCGCGGTCGGCGTGGTCGGTCCCCTCGCGCGTGGCCAGCAGGATCTCCAGCGAGACGCGGTACCAGTCGCTCTGGTAGTGCGTCCACATGCGGTCGACGAAGCCGCCGACGCGCTGTTCCATGCTGCCCTGGTCCAGGCCCGGCGCCGCCATGGTCTCGATGAAGCGCTCGTAGGACAGGGCCAGGATGGCGTTGAGGATGTCCTCCTTGGAGCCGAAGTGGTGCTGCGCCGCGCCCCAGGTCATGCCGGCACGCTCGGCGATGCGGCTGGAACTGGCGGCGGCGAAGCCGCCCTCCTTGATCAGGGAGATGGTGGCGTTGATCAGGCTTTCGCGGGTCCGCTTCGTCTTGAGGGCCTGGCGGCCGAGGACCTCGGCTTCGTTCTTCTTGGGCATGGTTCGGGGGAGATGCTGGCAGCGCGGAGTTTACACCGGGCCTATGGCTCCAGGGCGTAGGCCAGGATGGCGTCGCCCGGCTCGGTGCCGAGGGGCGCATGGCCGCCGGCGGCGATCACCAGGAACTGGCGGCCGCCGTCGCGCGCCCGGTAGCTCAGCGGCGTGGCGTTGCCGGCGTAGGGCAGCTCGGTGCGCCACAGCTCGGCGCCGCTGTCGGCGTCGAAGGCGCGCAGGTACTTGTCCATGGTTGCGGCGATGAACACCAGGCCGCCGGCGGTCTGCAGCGAGCCGCCGGAATTCGGCGTGCCCCAGCGCAGGCGGTCGCCGACCAGCGGGGCCAGGCCATGCAGGGTGCCCAGCTCGTGCTCCCACAGCTTGTCGCCGCTGTCCAGGTCGATCGCCACGATGCGCCCCCAGGGCGGCTTGAAGCAGGGCGTCTTGAACGGCGACAGGAAGGGACCGCGCTCCACCACGTAGGGTGTGTTCTCCTGCGGGCCGTAGCCGACCAGATCGCTGCCGTTGGCTTCGCCGTGGTAGTCCTGGCGCCGCACCAGCTTGAGGGTGAAGGGCGCGGCCTGCAGGTTGACGACCATGCGCCGGCGCACCGGGTCCACCGAGACCGAGCCCCAGTTCACCCCGCCGCCCAGGCCCGGGTATTCGAGGCTGCCGCGCAGCGAGGGCGGGGTGAACACGCCCTTGTAGTCCAGCGCCTCGAATGCCGCCCGGCATTTGCCGCGGTCGTAGGCGGTGAAGCCCCACAGGTCGTCCCGGGTCAGGTTCAGCGGCGCCAGCGGCGCCGGCCGGGTGGCGAACGGCTGGGTCGGCGCGGCGGTCTCGCCCGGCACCGTGGACGGCGGCACCGGCCGCTCCTCCACCGGGAACAGCGGCGTGCCGTCGAGCGCGTCGAGCAGGAACACCTGCCCCAGCTTGGTGGCCTGGATCAGCGCCGGCCGGCCGTCGCGCGTCGTATACAGCGCCGGTTGCGCCGCCACGTCATAGTCCCACAGGTCATGGTGCACGGTCTGGAAGCGCCAGCGCACCGCGCCGCTGGCCGAGTCCACCGCCACCACCGAAGAGCCGTAAAAGTCCATCTGGCCGCGCTCCCGGCCGCCGTAGTGGTCGGGCGAGGGATTGCCGGTGGGCAGGTAGACCAGGTGCCGCTCCGGGGCGGCCGCCATCGGCGCCCACACGTTGGGAGTGCCGCGCGACAGGATGGCGCCCTGCTTCACTTCCGCCGCCGTCACCGCGTGCATGCCCGGCGGCACCGGGTCGAACACCCACCTCAGCTCGCCGCTGCGCGCGTCGAAGGCGCGCACGGCGCCGCCCGGTGCGTGCAGGCGCTGCACGTCCTTGACGAACGCGCCGGTGACGACCACGCCATCCAGCGCCAGCGGCGCCGAGGTGGGATAGTACTCGGCCTGCCGCACCTCGCCGAGGCCGCGCAGCAGGTCGACGCGGCCGTGCTCGCCGAAGTCCGGGCAGGCGCGGCCGGAGGCGGCGTCGATCGCCCACAGCCCGGCGTCGAGCGTGTTCATGTAGATGCGCGCGCGGCAGGGCGTGCCGGCGGCGGCCTGCGCATCGGCCCAGTAGGCGACGCCGCGGCACACCGGCGCATAGACGCCGTCGAGCTTCGGATGGGCGTCGAACACCCACTTCTCGCGGCCGGTCTCGGCGTCCAGCGCGATGGCGCGGTTGTAGGGCGTGCAGAAGTACAGGGTGCCGTCGACCATCAGCGGCGTCACCTGCAGCGCGGTGCCGCCGTGGTTCTTTTCGCCCCTGGAGAAATCGCCGGCGTGGTAGCTCCAGGCCAGCCGCAGCTGCGCCACGTTGTCCTTGCGGATGTCGGCCAGCGGCGACCAGTGCTGGCTCGGCGCGCCGCCGCCGGTGGTCGGCCACTGCGCCGCGCGCGGCGCATCGCCCTGCGCGGCGGCCCAGGCGCAGCCCAGCAGCAGCGCCGCAAGCCGCGGACGCATTCTCGCCAAACCCATCGCTGTTCTCCCTGCCGCTGCGGCGCGGCGGTCCACGCGGCGATTCTGTGACAAAAAACATTTTGACACAAATGTTTTATGCGGCTAGCATCCGGCCATGGAAAAGCGTGCGGCCGCGCCACCGGCGCGGACCGCGCCGCGACTGGAGGGGTGCATGAGCAAGGCGGTGCAGGGCGAAGCGCGGCTGTTGATCGACGGCCGGCTGGTGGAAGCCGCTTCCGGCCGCCGCTATCCGAACATCGCGCCCGCCACCGGCGAGGTCATCGGCGAGGCGGCGGATGCCGGCCCGGCCGATGCCGAGGCGGCGATCGCCGCCGCCCGCCGCGCGTTCGACCGGAGCGGCTGGGCGACCGACCGCGCGCTGCGCAGGCAGTGCCTGGCGCGGCTGCGCGACGGCTTGCGCGCGGCCGCGGCGGACCTGTGCGAGCTGGTGGTGGCCGAGGTCGGCGCGCCGATGGCGATCACCCGCGGCGGCCCCCAGGGCGACGGTCCCATCGCCATCCTCGACTATTACCTGGGCCTGATCGACAGCTACGCCTGGGAGGCCGGGCTGCCGGTGGTGAACACCATGGGCGTGCCGAGCAGGCGCCTGCTGTGGAAGGAGGCGGCCGGCGTGGTCGCGGCGATCTCGCCGTGGAACTTCCCGTTCCAGATCAACATGGCCAAGCTCTGCCCGGCGCTGGCGGCCGGCTGCACCGTGGTGCTCAAGGCCGCGCCGGAGACGCCGTGGACCGCGAGCTTCATCGGCCGGATCGCGGCCGAATGCCTGCCGCCGGGCGTGCTCAACGTTTTGACCTCCTCCGATCCGGCCGCCGTGGGCGAGCAGCTCTGCGCCGACCCGCGCGTCGACGTGGTGTCCTTCACCGGCTCCACCGCCACCGGCCGCCGCGTCATGGCGGCCGCCTCCGCCACGGTCAAGCGCGTATTCCTGGAGCTGGGCGGCAAGTCCGCCAGCATCATCCTCGACGACGCCGACTTCAACACCGCACTGCTCAGCGGCTTCGCCGTCTGCTACCACGCCGGCCAGGGCTGCGCCATCACCTCCCGCCTGCTGCTGCCGCGCTCGCGCTATGACGAGGGAGTGCAGTTCCTGCAGCACGCGTTCGCGCAACTGCCGTACGGCGATCCCCATGGCGAAGGGCAGATCATGGGGCCGCTGATCAGCGCGCGGCAGCAGGCGCGGGTGCTGGAGTACATCGAGCTGGGCCGGCGCGAGGGCGCGCGCCTGGTCTGCGGCGGCGGCCAGCCGGCACGGCTGCCGCGCGGCTTCTACGTGGAGCCGACCCTGTTCGCCGACGTGCGCAGCGACATGCGCATCGCCCAGGAGGAAATTTTCGGGCCGGTGCTGGTCGCCATTGCCTACGAGGACGACGACGATGCGGTGCGCATCGCCAACGACTCGATCTACGGCCTGTCCGGCGCCATCTTCGGCAGCCCGGAGCGGGCGCTGCGCATGGCGCGCCGCATCCGCAGCGGCACGCTCAATGTCAACGGCGCCAACTTCTTCGCCCCGGACTCGCCGTTCGGCGGCTACAAGCAGAGCGGCATCGGCCGCGAGATGGGTGTGCAGGGCTTGGAGGAATACCTGCAGACCAAGACTGTTGCGGTCCCGGGATAAGACATGGTCGCGATCACCTATATCGAGCATGACGGCAGGCGCCACACCGTGGACGTGGATGTCGACATGAACCTGATGGAAGGCGCCACCTTGAACCTGGTGCCCGGCATCGTCGGCATGTGCGGCGGCATCTGCTCCTGCGCCACCTGCCACTGCTACATCCCCGAGGCCTGGAAGGACCGGCTGGAGCCGCCTTCGCCCGGCGAGCTGAGCATGCTCGAGGGCGCCAGCCATCGCCGCGAAAACAGCCGTCTTGGCTGCCAGATCGTGGTCCGGCAGGAAATGGACGGCATGGAAGTGGAGATGCCGGTCGGGCAGGGCGACGGATGACAGCCACAAGGAGAAGCAGATGAGTCTTTCCGGCAAGGTCGCCGTCATCACCGGCGCAGCGCAAGGCATCGGCGAGGGCTACGCCAAAGGCCTGGCCAGGCTGGGCTGCAAGGTGGTGGTGGCGGACCTCAACGCCGCCCAGGGCGAACGGGTGGCGAAGGAGATCCAGCAGGCCGGCGGCGAGGCGCTGTTCGTCCCCGTCGACGTCTCCAGCGAAGCCTCGGCCAAGGCCCTGGCCACGCAGGTCAAGGACAAGTACGGCGCGATCCACTACCTGGTCAACAACGCCGCGATGTTCGGCACCCTGGACTTCAATCCGCTGATGAGCGTGGACCTGGCCTACCTCAACAAGGTGGTCGGCGTGAACATGCTCGGCTCGGTGATGATGGCGCGCGCCTGCGTGCCGTACATGGGCGCCGGCGCCTCGATCGTCAACCAGTCCTCGACCGCGGCCTGGATGAACTACGACTACTACTCCTTCACCAAGCTCGCCACCAACGGCATCACCTGCGTGCTGGCGCGCGAACTGGGGCCCAAGGGCATCCGCGTCAATGCCATCGCGCCGGGGCCCACCGACACCCAGGCGCTGCGCGACAAGGTGCCGGAGGCCTATATCCAGAACATGGTGGCGCAGATGCCAATCGCCCGCCTCGGCACGCCGGAGGACCTGCTCAAGGCCCTGGTGTTCCTGCTGTCCGAGGACGCCGGCTGGGTCACCGGCCTGATCATGAATGTCGACGGCGGCCAGTGGATGCGCGCGTAACGGGAGCGCCGCGGGATCGGTGCCTGTCCTTGCGGATCGGCTGGGGGTGCTTCGGCACGGCCGGAGCGAGCTTCGGATTTTGTGGAGTCGAACATGAGCAACTGGCAGGTCAAGGGTCAGGTCGTCGCCGTCGCCGGCGCGTCCAAGGGCATCGGCCTCGCCACCGCGCGGAGCCTGCTCGAGCGCGGCGCGAACGTCGCGCTGCTGGCGCGCGACAAGGCGCGCCTCGACGAAGCCGTGGCTGCGCTGAACAGCGAGCGCGCCATCGGCATCGCCGCCGACGTCTGCGACAAGTCCGCGGTGGAAAAGGCGTTCGCCGCCGTCCAGGCGAAGTGGGGCCGGCTCGATGGCCTGGTCAACAACGTCGGCTTCCAGTTCGCGCGGCGCCTGGAAATCATTGCCGAGGCCGAGATGCGCAAGCTGCTCGAGCTGAATTTCGTCTCCGCGGTGTTCACCTGCCAGGCGGCGATCCCGCTGCTGCGCGCGGCCGGCGGCGGGCGCATCGTCAACGTGTCCTCGGCCAGCGTGCGCAACGACAACGAGTTCTCGCACCTGGGCATCTACTCGGCGGCCAAGGCCGCGCTGGAGCACTTCTCCAAGGAGCTGCGCCACGAGCTGAAGAAGGACCGCATCATGGTCACGGTGTTCAGTCCCGGCGCGGTCGCCACCGGCAGCGTCGCCAACTTCGACCCCGCCGCACTGGGGGAGGCGATGCAGGACTGGCTGACCAAGGGGCCGAAGTTCGACGGCGCCGCCGAGGCGTCCACCATCGGCGCCGCCATCGCTTCCTGCTTCGAGTTGCCGCCCGGCGTGGCGGTGGAGTTCATGGAGGTGCGGCCGAACATCCCGACGCCGAAGATGCTGGAGTCGGACTGGAAGCAGGGGTGAACGCGCGAATGCGCCTTTGTCGTCATTCCCGCGAAGGCGGGATGAATGCGTCCGGAACGTATTCGAGCGAGCGAAGCGCGTCCGTATGGACGAGACCCGGAGACCGGGCCGGCAATCCGGTTTTCGCCTCCTTCGGCAGGTGCGCAGAACCGGATCCCCGCCCGTGCGGGGACGACGCTCGTGCCCCGCGGGGCGAGACATGAGCGTCGGCTTCATCGGCCTGGGCAACATCGGCAAGCCCATGGCAAAACACCTGCTCAAGCTGGGCGAGCCGGTGTACGTCGACGACCTCGCGCCCGGCCCGGTGGCGGAGCTGGTGCGTCTCGGCGCGCAGGCGGCGGCGCCGCAGGCCATCGCCGGGCAGTGCCGCATCGTCGGCCTGTGCGTGCGCGACGACGGCGACGTCGAGGCGTTGCTGCATGGCGACGCCGGCCTGTTGAATCACATGCAGCCGGACAGCGTCCTCGCCGTACACAGCACTGTCACCCAGGCTTCGATCCTGCGCTGGGCCGGGGAGGCCAAGGGCAAGGGTATCCATCTGGTCGACGCGCCGATCACCGGCGGCGCCGCCGGTGCCGAGGCCGGCACCTTGGCTTACATGGTCGGCGGCGCGGCGGAGTTGGTGGAGCGCTGCCGCCCGGTGTTCGCCACCTCGGGCCGGAAGATCATCCATGCCGGCCCGCCCGGCGCCGGCATCGCGCTCAAGCTGTGCAACAACCTCATCACCTATGCCGCGTTCGCGGCGATGCACGAGGCCGATGCGCTGGCCAGGGCGGCGGGGCTGGATCCGGCCTTGCTGGCCGAGGTCGGCCGCGCCAACGGCGTGGTGACGCCGCAGATGGAGGCTTTCATCGGCAACCGCAGCCAGCTCGCCGCCGCGGGGCCGGAGACCCTGCACAAGGCATTCGGGCCGTTCGGGGCGCTGGGCCGCAAGGACCTGCTTGCTGCGCTGGCCAGCGCCGAACAGCTGGGTTTGAAACTGCCGGCCACCGAACGCCTGGCCGAACTGATCGAAGGAGTTTTCCTCGGCCACAGCGGACGCTAGGTGCGGACGGTCGGACAGCACCAGCGGATGCCGGAACATGGCCGGGGCCGCAGCCGGCGCCTATGATCCGGGCTTGTAATCCGTGGGACGGAGCCTGTCATGCCACTTCACCGCGCCGCCGCAGTGCTGCTGTCGGGCGCTGTGCTGTTATCCGCCGCGAAGGCGGCTGATGCGCCGGCGCAGCGTCCGCTGCTGCTCGAGCTGTTCACCTCGCAGGGCTGCTCGTCCTGCCCGCCGGCAGACGCCGTGCTGCATGAGCTGGCGGCGCGTCCGGACCTGCTGCCACTGGCCTTTCATGTCGACTACTGGAACGGCCTGGGCTGGGTCGACCGGTATTCGTCGCCGTTGTTCAGTCAGCGGCAGCGCGACTACGCCCAAGCGCACGGCTTTGAAGTCTACACGCCGCAGCTGGTGGTGGAGGGGCATGAGGACGTCATCGGCTCCAGCCGCGGCAATGTCGAGCAGGCCATCGCCAGCGCCAGACGCCAGACGCGTAGCGCGCCGGCGGCGATCAGCCGCGACGGCCAGTCAGTGGGCCTGAAGGTCGGCGCCGTCCCCGGCGCCACGGTGAGCGGCACGGTCTACCTGCTCAGCTTCGACAGCAGCGACACCACCCGCATCGAGCACGGCGAGAACGCCGGCCGCACCCTCAGCTACGTCAACGTGGTGCGCTCGTTACGCCGGGTGGGGGAGTGGCGCAACCAGCCGCTGAACCTGGCCGAGTCGCTGCGCCCGGAAGAGCGCGGCGACCGCCTGGCGCTACTGGTGCAGGACCGCTCCGGCACCGTCTGGGCGCTGGCGAGCACGCCGCCCGCCGGCCGCTGAACTGCGCATCGCCCGTCGCAACGGCCCGCTCGCGCGGGCCGTTTTTGGTATGCCCTAAAAACATTTTGACAGAAATGTTTTTAGGGCATAGGATGCGGCCACTGGCAACAGCCGCGCGAAGTCGCGGCACGCGAGGAGGAGAGCAGCATGGCCGACGACCTGAAGCGCAGCAGCGCCGCGACGGTGCAGCGCAACCTTCTGACCATTCCACGGCTGCCGGACGGCTCGCCGCGCTACGCCCGCGGCTGGCACATGGTGGGCTGGAGCGACGAGTTCGAGGTCGGCAAGCCGCAGGCGCGCGACTACTTCGGCCAGCGCCTGGTGATCTACCGCGGCGAGGACGGGCAGGTCCGCTGCCTCGACGCGTTCTGCCCCCATCTGGGCGCCGACCTGTCGGCCGGCGCGGTCAAGGGCAACCTGCTGCAATGCGCCTTTCACAACTGGACCTACGACGGGTCCGGCCAGTGCGTGAGGATTCCGTACTGCGACAAGATTCCGCCCAAGGCGCGCACCCGCGCCTACACGGTGCAGGAGATCAACCAGACGGTGCTGATCTGGCACGACCATGAGCAGGGGCCGCCGGACTACGACATTCCGCCGCTGCAGGAGTACGCCGCCGCCGGCTGGACCAGGAGCTGGAGCCGCTTCCGCATCACCATCAAGACGCACCCGCGCGAGGTGATGGAGAACACCGTCGACAAGGGCCACCTGCTGCCGATCCACGGCTTCGACGTCGACACCTGGCTGCCGGTGTGGAACGGCACCATGTGCGGCGAGCTGATGTGGGGCAAGCACATGCGCCTGGCGGCGGACGTGCAGGACGACAAGCTCTATGTGCGCTCGATCAGCCACGGCCCGGCGTATCAATACACCTGGCAGACCCAGGACAGCGCGCAGTTCGACAGCATCATCCTCACCGCCTGGTGCCCGATCGACGAGAACACGCTGGAGTACTGGTTCGGCGTGATCGTCAAGGCCGATCCGAGGCAGTTCCCGCCGGACGTGCTGGAGGCCGCGGCGCAGGGTTACTGCAAGGCGTCCTACGACGCCTTCATGGAGGATGTCTATATCTGGGAGCGCAAGCTGTACCGCCCCGAGCCGCTGCTCTGCGCCAACGACGGCCCGATCAACAAGCTGCGCCGCTGGTACACGCAGTTCTATACCGACCGCGCCCAGGTCAACAACGGTCAGTACCACAACAACAACCACAACTGGACCATCTACGACCTGCGCGACCGCCGGCCCGAGGTGCTGGCGGCGCAGGACGCGGCCAGGCCGGCACCGGTCAGCGCCTGACCCGGCTTCAGCCCCCTTTCCCCCGCGGGAAAGGGCCTTCCGGCGAGGGGACAAGCCCGAGCCCGCCGTCCGCAACACTGGCAGCACTTCCATGCCCCATTTCGATCCGTTCGACCACGCCGTCCACGACAACCCGTATCCGATCTACAAGGACCTGCGCGACAACGATCCGCTGTACCGCAACGAACAGCACGGCTTCTGGATCGTGTCGCGCTACGACGATTGCGTGAAGGTGCTGCGCGACTTCAACACCTTCTGCAACAAGCACGGGCAGACCCTCGAGCCGACCGGCGAAACGGTGCCGCCGATCCTGCTGCTGATGGACCCGCCGCACCACACGCGCCTGCGCAAGGTGGTGGCGCGGGTGTTGACCCCGGAGAAGATCGCCCATCTCGAGGGCGACGTGCGCCGGCTGGCGCGCGAGCTGCTGGCGCCGTTTCATGGCAGGGGCCGGATCGACATCGTCGCGGACTTCTCCGCCTACCTGCCGATGGCGATCATCGCCCGCATGTTGAGGATCCCGCGCGAGCACGAGGACATGATGCGCGCCTGGACCGACGCCTGCGTGCATCGGGACGACGGCGTGTTCGCCATGCCCGAGGCCGGCCTCAAGGCCACCATGGACATGTGGAATTACTTCGAGGAGCTGGTGAAGGAGCGGCGCAAGCACCCCTATGGCGACGACCTGGTCAGCCTGGTGCTGCAGTCCGAGGACGCCGGCGACATGAACCATGCCGAGGTGCTGGGCTTCCTCTACCTGCTGGCCATTGCCGGCAACGAGACCACCACCAAGCTGATCGGCAACATGAGCTTCCAGCTCAGCCGGCATCCGCAGCAGCTGCGCGCGCTCCGCGACGACCCGGGGCTGATTCCCGGCGCGGTGGAAGAGACCATGCGCTACGACGGGCCGACCCAGCTGCAGGCGCGCACCGCCACCCGCGACGTCGAGATGCACGGCCGCACCATCCGCGAGGGCGACAAGGTCGGCATCCTGTTCATCTCGGCCAACCGCGACGAGCGTCACTTCGCCAACGCCGACCAGTATGACATCCGCCGCAACGCCCGCGATCACATCGGTTTCGGCGCGGGCGTCCATGCCTGCCTCGGCGCGGCGCTGGCGCGGCTGGAGGTGAAGGTGGCCTTCGAGGAGATTTTGAAGATGGCGCCGGAGTTCCACGTCGACGAGTCGAGGCTGCAGCGCATGCACTCCCCGAACGTGCGTGGCTACACCAGCGTGCCGATGAGTTTTTGAGGCTCGATGTCCTCTCTCCCGTGCCTGGGAGAGGGGCGGGATCGGGGTCAGGGTGAGGACGTCAGCCGGAGAGCCATGCGATGACCAGCAAGTATGACCGCGCGAAGGGCCAGGCGATGTTCGACGAGGTCTATTGCAAGGATCTCGGCGAGCTGCCGCCGCCCGGGGCCTCGAAGTTCATCGACTACATGCTGGAGACGCTGTTCGCCGAGCTGTGGGCCGACGGTACCCTGAGCATTCGCGATCGCCGCCTGCTGCTGCTCGGCGCCATTGCCGCCCAGGGCGACGAGGCGACCATGGCCATCCAGGCGCGTTCGGCCTTGAAGCGCGGCGAGTTGAACCCGGAGCAGCTGGAGGCGATGGCGGTATTCCTGACGCAGTACGTCGGCTATCCGCGGGGCTCGAAGGTGTTCCGGGTGGTCAGCGAGGTGGCGGCGCAGGCAAAGCCCCGCAAGCCATGAGCGCCAGGCCCGGGAGCATTGCCATCCCCGCCGGAGCGGCGGCTCATGTCCGCTCGGCATTGCCCCTTCACAGCCGGCCGGACTCCCGCTTTCGCGGCCATGACGGGCGATAAGGCCATGCGCGTTCCAGGCCACTGGTTCTCCCGGAACCCCGACAAGGCCTGGGCCGAGAAGCTGTACCTGTGGTTCATCCCGGTGTTCTTCGGCTACAACGCCCTGATCCAGAAGATGGGCTGGCTCGACGTCGGCAATTTCTGGCACGTCGCCCAGAACCTGCTGATGTGGCTGCCGTACTGCCTGCTGCTGCCGGCCATCCTGCGCCGCGGCAGCGGCGTGCCCTGGCGGCGCAGCTACTGGTTCAAGTTCAACCTGTACATGTTCGTGTACGTGTTCTTCGCCACCTATTTCCACACCGAATACTTCTTCGAGACGCTCGGCATCCGCTACCGCTTCCCGCACGTCAGCCTGTATCTGGACTCGGCCCTGCTCGGCCCGGACGAGTCCACGGCGGCGCAGAACTTCGAGAAGGTGCCCCTGGGCATGTACTTCAATGCCATCGCCTTCTTCATCGTCTACCACACCGCCTCGGTGGTGCTGATGCGGCGGGTGCGTACCCTCACGCCGGACGCGCCGCGCATGCTGCGCCTGGCGCTGTGGATCGTCACGGTGGCCGCGGCGGCGTACTTCTTCGCCTGGGCCGAGACCTTCTTCTATATCAACTCCTCGGCCAAGGCCAACGTCTGGTACGTCGACCTGCCGCGCATGCTCAGCCTCGGCTCGGCCTGTTATGCGCTGTATTTCATCGTCAGCTTCCCCAACGTGTTCCGGCTCGACGAGGATCCGGCGGGGGAGCGCTGGAGCCTGTCGCGCACCGTCATCGAGGCCTCGTTCGTCAGCATGCTGGTGCTGTTCCTGCTGGACCTGTTCACCTGGGTGGTCGGGCCGATCGTATAGGACCGGGAGATCGTTGCCATGCCGTTCGATCCGCAAGCGGCGAGCCGGGGGCGCAAGGCGCCGGAGCGCAGCGCTCATGAGCGTTATGCCGAGCTGCTCGGCCTGATTTACGAGGGCGCGGAAGAGGAGCAGCCCTGGAGCCGCGCTCTGGAGCAGATCCGCGCCGAGCTCGATGCCAGCTGGGTCGCGCTGTTGCTGCGGCCGGCCACGGAGCAGGCGCCGGCCCGCCTGCTCACCGCCGGCGGCCCGCTGTGGCTGGCGCAGGATTCGCCTTACGAGTCCGGCGGTCGCTGCCCGCCGGGACATCCCTTCACCGACCTGCCTTGCGACCGCATGCTGCCGGTGCCGGATTTTTCGCCGTCGCGCGCGGCGCCGCCGCAGGTGATCGGCGCCGACCTGCTGCTGGGGCAGGGACTGCGGGTGCGCCTGCGCATCTGCCGCGGCGGCCGCCAGTCCGCGTTCGGCGCGGCCGAGCTGCGCTGGGGCGAGGACCTGCTGCCGCATTTCCGGCGCGCGTTGCTGGCCTGGCTGCGCGAGCAGACGCGCACGCAGGAGACGCAGCTGCTGGCGCGGGCGCTGGAGAGCCTGAAGCTGGGCGTGGTGATCCTCGACGAGAGCGGCACCGTGCTGCGCAGCAATGCCGTGGCCGAGACGATCCTGCGGCGCAAGGACGGGCTGCGCCTGGTCAACGCCGGGCTCAGCTGCACCGCCCCGGCCGAGGACCGCCGGCTGCGCGGCGCGATCCGCAGTGCGCTGCAGCGCCATGCCGCCAGCGGCGAGGGCATCGCCGTCGCCGCCACCCGTGACGACGGCTGCAGCCGCGTCGGCTTGCTGGTGCAGGCCCTGCCGCCGGGGCCGCTGGACGGCGGCCGCCGGCCGGCGGTGGCGGTGTTCCTGCGCGATCCGCACGGCGAGTGCCACCCCGCGCCCGGCGTGGTTGCCCAGCTGTTCGGCCTGACCCCGGTGGAGACGCGGCTGGCGCTGGAGATGACCAACGGCGCCACGCTGGACGAGACCGCCGCCCTGCTCGACATCCGCCGCAACACCGCGCGCACCCATTTGCGGTCGATCTTTGCGAAAATCGGCGTGCAGCGGCAGGCGGCCCTGGTCCGGGTGATCCTGAACAGCGTCGCCGTCCTGTCCTGAGGCCCGGCGCGGCGCCTTCATGGCCCCCTCAGGCCCGTCCGCCGCCCTACGGGAGCTCCTGCAATTGCTGGCGCAAGCCCATGTTTGCGCGGGGTTTTAGAGAATTTGCCGCCACGGCATAATTTAGTTTTTCTAAATTTTCACGGCATAAAAAATCAATTGTTGCGTCGCAGCAACAGGTGTTTAATACGCCCCATGAAGTGAGCGGTTCCGAGGAATCCTCCTTCGAAAGTCTCCTCCAGATCCCGCACCTATGGGATCTTTGAAGCCACCCCACAAAGGTGGCTTTTTTTTGTCCGCGATCCGGGGAACGGTCGGCGGCCGCTAGGCCGCCAGACGTTCCAGCCGCCGCATGCGCCCGGCATGGAACACCAGCGGGGCCGCGTCGGCGCGATCGAAGGCCAGCACCTCGCCGACGAAGATCAGGTGATCGCCGCCTTCATGGCGGAACGCCGTGCGGCACTGCATGCGCGCCGCGCAGCCGTCCAGCAGCGGCGCATCGCCCAGGCCGCCGGCGAAGTCCAGCCCGGCGAACTTGTCGGCGCCGCTGCGCGCGAAGCGGGCGCACAGCGCTTCCTGCTCGGCGCGCAGGATGTGCACCGCCTAGTGCTGCGCCTGGGCGAAGGCCGGCAGGCTGCGCGCCGTCCGCGCCAGGCTGAACAGCACCAGCGGCGGGTCGAGCGACACCGAGTTGAAGCTGCTGGCGGTAATGCCCACCGGCGCGCCCGCCGCGTCGCGGGTGGTGATGACGGTCACGCCGGTGGCGAAGCTGCCGAGGGCGTCGCGGAATTCGCGCGGGTCGATGCGGCTCATCGGGTTCTCCTTCACAGTCCGGCCGAGAGTACGACGGTGTTGCCGCCGGGCACGCGCAGCACCGCGCGCAGTTCGTGCGGGCCGCGCTCCGGCGGCCGCACCATGCTGGCGCCGGAGGCCAGCATCGCCGCCACCGCCGCGTCGAGGTCCTCGACATGGAAGGCGGGCGCCGCGTTGTCCACGATGCGCTCCTCGCGCGCCGCCAGGCCCAGCGTGTAGCCGCCGGCGTCGAGCGCGCAGTAGCGTCCGCCGTCGCGGAACTTCACCGGCAGGCCGAGCACGTCGTGGTAGAACGCCACCGCGGCGTCGAGATCCTCCACCGGGCACAGCATCAGCTTGGTTTTCACGGCCTGTTCCTCCTCGTGGTCGCGGCCATGCTCGGCCCGGTGGCGGGGTGCGGCATCGTCCACGGGGACTACGCCCGCCAAGCGCCGCGCCGACACTTTCGTATAGTCTTGTCGGACGATGACGCAGTGCAGCAGGCACCCCGACACTCCACCCAGAGCATTCCAGGATCCACCGTGATCGAACAACTGATTGACATCGCCGTCGAAGCCGGCGCCGCCATCCTGCCGGTATACGAGCGGATGCGCCCCGAGGACGCCACGATCAAGGGCGACGGCTCGCCGGTGACGCAGGCCGATGCCCTGGCCGAGGCCCTGATCCTCGAGCGGCTGGCGGTGCTGGCGCCGCGGATTCCGGTGGTGGCGGAGGAATCCGTCGCCGCCGGCCGCATACCGGACATTACCGGCCAGTCCTTCTTCCTGGTCGACCCGCTCGACGGCACCAAGGAATTCCTGTCGAAGAACGGCGACTTCACCGTGAATATCGCCCTCATCGAGCACGGCGTGCCGGTGCTCGGCGTGGTCTATGCCCCGGCCATCGGCGAGCTCTATGCCGGCCAGGCCGGGCAGGGGGCGCGGCGCGCACGGGTGCAGGACGGCAGGCGCGGCGAGTGGCAGGCGATCCGCGTGCGCCCGGTGCCGGCCGCCGGCCTCAAGGTGCAGGCCAGCCGCTCGCACCTGACCGAGGAGACCAAGGCTTTCATCGAGCGCTTCAAGGTTGCCGAGTTCGTCTCCGCCGGCTCCTCGCTCAAGTTCTGCCGCGTGGCGGCGGGCGAGGCCGACCTCTATCCGCGCCTGGGGCGCACCATGGAGTGGGACACCGCCGCTGCCGACGCGGTGCTGCGCGCCGCGGGCGGCAAGGTGCTGGACATGCAGGGCCGGCCGCTCGCCTACGGCAAGCGCAACCAGGCCGACGACAGCGACTTCGCCAACCCCTGGTTCGTCGCGGCCGGCCCGCTGGATCCGTTCAAGCCGTAACTGAAACACACCTCAAGGGAGGAAGAGATGAACGATTCCATCGGCGTTGCCGCCACCCGCACCGTGGTGCGCGTCCTTGCCACCGGCGTTGCCGCCACCCTCACCACCGTCGCGGCGGTCGGTTCGTGGATGGGGCTGGCGATGGCGGGGGCCAGCGGCGGCTGGGCCGAATCGGGCGCACGGCGGCGGCGCGGCCGCGGCGCCTAGGTTCCCAGGCGCCTGCCGGGGGCAAACCTGGCAAGTTGTTTGCTGGTTTCCGGGTGTACTGTCAACCGGTCCAGCGCATGACTTTCAAACGAGGTTTCCGTTTCGCTCCGCTCGCATTGGGCGCCGTGCTGCTCAGCGCGGCAGCTGCCGCCGAGCCGCCGCTGCGCTATCAGTGCGCCACCGTCATGAAGTTCGGGCCCGGCCCCTGTCCCGGCAGCATTCCGCCGATCCAGGACAGTGCCAGGGTCGAGGTCGACCTCGAGCGCAGGATCTGGAAGTCCGGGCCGGTCGTCGGTCCGATCGAAATCTCCGGTGACGTGATCACCCTGAAGAAGTGGGGCGCCGGCATGGAAGGGCGCGACGCGACGCTGGACCGCAGCAGCGGCAGCTTCAATTACCACCACGAGTCCGGGTGCCTGGTCGAAACCCAAAGCGGCAATTGCCAGGCCCTGGCCGAGGCGCAGGCGCCGCCGGCGGCGCCGCCGCCCCATTGAGCGGGCTTCAGCAGCCGGAACCGCTGCTGAAGGCCTGCTGTACCTGGCTGCTGCTGAGCGAGCCGCTGACGCTGTCCGACAGGGTGGCGCCGGCCTCGCTGAAGCGGTAGGTCACCACGCTGTTGCCGGAGCTGATGGTCAGGGTGCCGCCGGTGGGGTAGGGGCTGCTGCCGTCCGGCGCGGGTTGCAGCAGCAGGGCGGAAGGCGTGGCGACCTCGGCCTTGCCGCCGCTGCACCGGCTGCTGCTGTACGAATAGGCTCCGGCCAGGGTTTGGCTGCCATTGCCGCCGTTGCCGGCGCTGTCGGTCAGCACGTCGAAGGTGGGGCCATCCACGCCGATGGTCATGGCGCCGCTGTAGCTGGGGCTGCTTGCGCCCTGCGGGGTCTGCTCGACGCGGCTTTGCAGACCGGAGCGGACCTCGGTCTGCGTGCCCGTGGTATGCACCTCGATGGTGCCGAGCTGGCTCTGCGCCATCTCCAAAGTGGTGCCGCCGCTGCTGAGCGTGCTGCGAACCAGCAGTACCGCCGAGGAAGAGCCGCGCACGGCATAGGTGTAAGCGCCGTCGCCGGTGGCGCCGGCTTCCAGCAGGCCGTCATAGGTGAGGCCGTTGTCGACGCAGGCGGAGTAGTTGTGGGTCTCGTAGGTGACGCTGCCGCTGAAGCCGGTGAAATAGACGAAGCTGCGGGACTTCGTGGCCGGGCCGACGATGGCGTCGGTGCCGCTGCTGCAGGCGCCCGGCAGCGGGGTTTGCGCCAGGCGCGCCGCCGCCGCGGCATTGGCCAGCTCGCGCAGCGCATCGGTGGCGCTACTCAGCGCAACCGGACCAGGACCGCTGGCGCCTTGCAGGTCGCCGCCGCCGCAGCCGGCGAGCAGCGCCGCCAGGGTGCCGACCACGATTCGTGATTTGCTGTGCATGCCGGTCTCCGCCGGAACGCGCCTCGAGCCGGCGCATCCCAGCCGCAGCACAAGTCGTGCCGATACCTGGCTTTTCGGGGGCGATATTCCCGGTTTGCGAGCGACCTTCAGGCCGGTTCCAGCTCGACCAGCAGGTCCTTGTTGCCGACGGTGAGGCCCGGGCTGGCGTGAATCTGCCGGATCACGCCGTCGCGTGGCGCCGCGATGACCGTTTCCATCTTCATCGCCTCCAGCGCCAGCAGCAGTTCGCCCTTGGCTACGCTCTGGCCTTTCTGCACCGCCACCCGCACCACCATGCCCGGCATCGGCGCACCGATCTGGTTCGCGTTGCCGTCCTCGGCCTTGGGGCGCTCGGACGCGGCCTTGGCGGCTCCCAGATGCGGCACGCGCACCACGCGCGACTGGCCATTCAGCTCGAAGAACAGCTTCGAGACCCCCTCCTCCTCGACGTCGGTGCGGCTTTGCAGGCGGATCACCAGGGTCTTGCCCGGCTCGAGGTCCACGCTGATCTCGTCCTGCTGCTCCTGCATGCCGTAGAAGAACACCGGTGTCGGCAGCGCGCTGACGTCGCCGTACAGCTTCTGGTGCTCGGCGTAGTCCTTGTAGACTTTCGGATACATCAGGTAGGCGGCGAGGTCGGCTGCGCTCAACTCCTGGCCCAGCGCCTTCTCCGCCTCGGCCTTGGCCGCGGCAAGATCCACCGCGGGGATGCTCTCGCCGGGCCGGCCCTGGAGCGGCGGCTTGCCCTTCAGCACCTTGTCCTGCAGCGCCTTGGGGAAGCCGTCGGCGGGAAAGCCCAGCTCACCCTTCATCAGCGACACCACCGACTCTGGGAAGTCGATCGCCTTGTCCGGGTTCTGCACGTCCTCGGGCGAGAGGTCATTCGCCACCATGTACAGCGCCATGTCGCCGACCACCTTGGAGGTGGGCGTGACCTTGACGATGTCGCCGAACAGCTGGTTGACCTGGGCGTAGGCTTTCGCCACCTGCGGCCAGCGCGTCTCCAGGCCCAGGCCGCGGGCCTGCTCGCGCAGGTTGGTGTACTGGCCGCCCGGCATCTCGTGGCGGTAGACGTCGGCGGTGCCGGAGCGGATGTCGGCCTCGAACGGCGCGTAGAACCTGCGCACCCCCTCCCAGTAATCGGACAGGCGCTGCATCGCTTCCAGGTCCACGCCCGGGTCCCGCTCGGCGCCGGCGAGACTGGTGGCGATGCTGCCTAGGTTGGGCTGCGAGGTCAGGCCGCTCATGGCGTCGAGCGCGCCGTCCACCGCGTCGCAGCCGGCTTCCACGGCGGCGAGCACGCTGGCCGCCGCGATGCCGCTGGTGTCGTGCGTGTGGAAGTGGATCGGCAGGCCGATCTCCTGCTTCAGCGCCCTCACCAGCTCGCGCGCCGCGCGCGGCCGGCACACGCCGGCCATGTCCTTGATGCCCAGCACCTGGGCGCCGGCCTTCTCCAGCACCTTGGCCAGCTCGACGTAATACTTGAGGTTGTACTTGGGCCGGCTGGCGTCGAACAGGTCGCCGGTGTAGCAGATCGCCGCCTCGGCCAGGCCGCCGGACTCGCGCACCGCGTCGATCGCCATGCGCATGTTCTCCACCGCGTTGAGGCAGTCGAAGATGCGGAAGATGTCGACGCCACCCTGCGCCGCCTCGCGCACGAAGTACTTCACCACGTTGTCGGCGTAGTTGGTGTAGCCCACCGCGTTGGCCGAGCGCAGCAGCATCTGCAGCGGGATGTTGGGGATGGCCTCGCGCAGCTCGGCCAGGCGCTGGAACGGGTCCTCCTTGAGGAAGCGCAGCGCCACGTCGAAGGTGGCGCCGCCCCAGCACTCCAGCGAGAGCAGCCCCGGCAGCATGCGCGCGTAGTAGGGCGCGATGGCCAGGATGTCCTTGCTGCGCATGCGGGTGGCGAACAGGGACTGGTGCGCGTCGCGCATCGTCGTGTCGGTGAGCAGCACCCGCTGCTGCTCCTTCATCCATTTGGCGAAGCCGTCCGGGCCCTTTTCCTTCAGCAGGTCGCGCAGGCCGCGCGGCACCGGCGCGCCGAGGTCGATCTTCGGCCGCACCGGTTCGGGCAACGGCAGCGCCGGCGGAGTGCGGCCCTTCATTTCCGGGTTGCCGTTGACGATGACGTTGCCGATGAAGCGCAGCATGCGGGTGGCGCGGTCGCGTCGCGGCGTGAAGACGAACAGCTCCGGCGTGGTGTCGATGAAGCGGGTGGTGCATTCGCCGGAGAGGAAGGCCGGGTGGCCGATCACGTTTTCCAGGAACTGCAGATTGGTGGACAGGCCGCGGATGCGGAACTCGCGCAGGGCGCGGTCCATGCGGTGGATCGCCTCCTCCACCGTCGGTCCCCACGCGGTGACCTTGACCAGGAGGGAATCGTAATAGGGTGTGATCACCGCGCCGGAATAGGCGGTGCCGCCGTCCAGGCGCAGGCCGAAGCCGGCCGGGCTGCGGTAGGCCAGCAGGCGGCCGTAGTCGGGAGTGAAGCCGTTCTCCGGGTCCTCGGTGGTGACCCGGCATTGCAGGGCGTGGCCGTCGAGCCTGACCTGATGCTGCGCCGGCAGCTTCGAATCCGGGTCGCCAATGCGCGCGCCCTCGGTGACGCGGATCTGCGCCTTGACGATGTCCACGCCGGTCACCTCCTCGGTGACGGTGTGCTCGACCTGGATGCGCGGATTGACCTCGATGAAATAGAACTGGCCATTGTCGGCGTCCATCAGGAATTCAACCGTTCCCGCGTGGGAATAGTTGACCTGGCGACACAGGCGCAGCGCGGCCTCGCAGAGCTCGCTGCGCCGCGTGTCGTCCAGGTAGGGCGCGGGGGCGCGCTCCACCACCTTCTGGTTGCGCCGCTGCACCGAGCAGTCCCGCTCGAACAGGTGGATCAGGTTGCCGTGGCTATCGCCCAGCACCTGCACTTCGACATGGCGCGCGCGCCGCACCAGCTTTTCGACGTAGACCTCGTCGTTGCCGAACGCCGCCTTGGCTTCGCGCCGGGCCGATTCCATCTGCGGCCCCAGCTGGTCTTCCGACTCGATCACGCGCATGCCGCGGCCGCCGCCGCCCCAGCTGGCCTTCATCATCACCGGGTAGCCGACCGCAGCGACGATTTTCCTGCACTGCTCCAGGTCGTGGGGCAGGGCCCTGGAGGCGGGCAGCACCGGCACCTGGGCGGCTTCCGCCGCCTTGCGCGCCGCCACCTTGTCGCCAAGGGTGCGCAGCACGTCGGGCCTGGGGCCGACGAACCGGATGCCGGCGGCGGCGCAGGCCTCGGCGAAAGCCGGGTTCTCGGAAAGGAAGCCGTAGCCGGGGTGGATCGCGTCGACCTGGGCGGCCTTGGCGATCCGGATGATGTCGGCGATGTCCAGGTAGGCCGCGATCGGCTTGGCGCCGACGCCGACCAGGTAGCTTTCGTCCGCCTTGAAGCGGTGCAGCGCGAAGCGGTCCTCGTGCGCGTAGATCGACACCGTACGGATGCCCATTTCCGCCGCCGCGCGCATCACGCGAATGGAAATCTCGCCGCGATTGGCGACGAGCAACTTGCGGATCCGGGGGCCGGATTCGTGCGCGGATGGCATGCGGGGTTCCTGGAGCGGGTGGCAGCGCGAAGATTACCGAATTGCACCGCCTGCCGAACCCTACGGCGGCGTATTGCGGCCGCTCGCGCAGCCGCGGCCATGGCACGGCCTGCGGCGCTTTGCTCCCGCGTTGCGGTGGCGCGCAAGCCGCGCCGCCGCCAACGGCTAATGCGCGGCGAAGCCGTGCAGCGTCTGCAGCAGGGCGGCGAGCTGCAAGCCGAGAGCCGCCAGCACGGCAAGGCATTCGTAGATCGTCAGAGTCGCGCTGCGCGTCCGGTCCATTTTCACGCTCCTGGCCAGCCAAAACAAAAAACGTCCACGCCGCCGGCCGCCATGCCGGTAACGTGGACGTCGTTGTCCTTCGAAGCGTCCCGCAATGGACGCCTTCTTGCGGTGGAATTTAGCAAGTCATGTGCCACATTGCGGCCAGCCCCAGGGTCGTGGCCGCATGGAGGGCAAAGCGCCCGTCATGGAGGAGCGGCGCCTGCCCCAATTTGGTTCGCTGCGGTCGGGGCCGGGTGACGCCACGGGCTTGACGAGGCCGCTTCCGCCGCGCAGGCACCCGCACGCACCTGTGCCCGCATATATAAGGAGTGGGGCCTGGGCGCGGCCTCGCCGGATCGAAACCTGGCATGGTGGTTGCTACTTTAATTACGGCAATCGCAGCATCGGCGCGGTGAAATTCCCGCCGCTTCCGCTGGCACCGCACGGGGATGGCGGCGGCGCACAGCGGCGCGGAAATCGAGGGACCGCTCAGGCGGTTACAGCGGCGCGGCGGATTCTGGCACGGTGATTGCGAAGTTGATTTCAGTGCGTCTTCAACCGCGCACAGTTACGGGTGGATTGGGCAAAGGCGCCTGATCCTGCGGACAGCGACGTCCACGTTTTCGGCATTGCAGCCGGCGACGTGGACGTTTTTTTTTGCCTTCGCGGAATCCGCGCCAACGCGGCTTTCGTTGCTTACATACTCAAGGAGCTCAGGAATGAAAGGGTCAAGAGGGAGCAAGCAGTCGTTCAAGGGGTACGCGGCAGCCCTGATGTTGGCTGCGTCGTGTCTCGGGGGAACGGCTCATGCCGGGTGGTTCGACTACAACGACGGCAAGGTCTTCCTGACTGAAGGCGTCAGCATGGCTGATGGCGCAGCAGGCGGCGGTGCGGTGCCGTGGGCGGTGATCGCCGGCAATGAAACGCGTGACGGCATCAACGGCAACGTGCACTTCACTTATGTCTCGCTGCCGAACTACAGCGCCCTGATTCCCGGCGTGGCGGTCGGCTTCTACGACCGCCTGGAACTGTCGGCCGCCTTCGCCAACCTGCCGACCGGCAGCACGTTCGATACCGTCGGCCTGGCCAACAGCGTGCTGTCCGGCAACAGCACCTCCAGCACGGTCGGCGGCGTCGAGCCCTGGAACACCACCATCAAGATGACGACCTTCGGCGCCAAGCTGCGCGTGTTCGGCGAGGCGATCTACGATTCCGACACCTGGGTTCCGCAGGTGGCCGTCGGCGCCTTCTACAAGATCAACCACAACAAGGCCCTGCTGCAGACCCTGGGCGCGGCGAAGAACAAGGACTTCGAAGCCTATGTGGCCGCGACCAAGATCTTCTTCCCGATCAGCACGGCGATCGACGTCACCGCCCGCTACACCAGCGCCAACGAAATCGGCCTGACCGGTTTCGGCGGCCCGGACGGCAACCACCGCAAGGTGCGCTTCGAGGGCTCGATCGCCTACCTGCTGGCGAAGAACATCGCCATCGGCGGCGAGTACCAGCAGCACGGCGACAACCTCGGCGGCCTGACGGTGAGCCAGCTGGGCGGCGTCAACAACGCGCTGTGCGCGCTGGGCCTGTGCGGCGCCGGTGCGGCCCTGACGCAGCAGCATGAAAGCGACTGGAAGGACATTTTCGCGGCCTACGCCCCGGCCAAGAACCTGTCCTTCACCGCTGCCATGCTCGACTTCGGCAACATCACCTTCACGCCGAACCAGATCGGGTTTTACCTCTCGGTCGCGGCCAGCTTCTGATCACCGCGTCCAGTGCCCAAGGAGATATTCATGAAAGCCTATAGTTTCGGCATCAAGCCCATGGTCCTCGCTGCATCGCTGGCGGCCGCGGCCATCAGCGGCGGCTGCGCCAGCGGCGACCCGGTGGCCAACCGCACCGAGGGCAAGACCCCGGCGGTGATCGGCATCCCCGGCGACTCGCTGGAGAAGTTCGGCGGACAGGCCGGCATCGACGTGTGGGTGGACGACCTCTTCTACTACATCCTGGCCGACAATCGCATCAACCAGGTCTTCCTGACCCACGGCCACGTCCAGCGCCAGATGGCGCTGAACAAGGAGCTGGAGAACATGGTGCTGGGCGGGCCCGCGCACTACTCGGGTGCGAGCATGAGCGCGGCGCACGCCGAACTCGGCCTGACCCTGACCCAGTTCAACGCGGTGGTGGAAGATGCCTACCTGGCCTGCGATGCGGCCCGCACGCCGTACCACGTCTGCAACCAGCTGATCGCCGCGCTGGCTCCGTTCGAACGCGTCATTGTCACGAAGTAGCGGGCGGCGCCCAGGTGGCGCCAATCCGAGCAGCACGCGGAACCCCGCCTGGCGGCAACGCCCGGCGGGGCGCCGCAAAGCCACACACGCAAGCACACATAAAGAAATGAAACCTTCCCCAATGCACAACAGCCTTGCGGTCCCGGTCCTGCTGCTGGGGCTCGGTGCCGCCGGCGAAGCCGCCGCCATCGATTCGGTACACGAGACCCAGGACCAGTTCCTGGCCGAGACCTTCGGCGCCACGGTGCCGGCGCCCAGGTTCCTGGAACTGGACGCGGCCGCACAGTCGCAGGTCAGCGCCGCCTTGGGCCACCCCTACCAGCAGGCGCGCCTGCGCTACTGGAAGGCCAACGGCAAGACCGCCTGGGTGATCGAGGACAAGGGCAAGGAGGGCTACCAGCTCACCACCTCCGCCTTCGTCGTCAAGAACGGCGCCATCGACATCGCGCGCGTGCTGATTTACCGCGAGTCGCATGGCGAAGAGGTGGCCGACGCCTCCTTCCTCAACCAGCTGGCCGGCGCCAAGGCCGCCGGCAACGAGCTCGACCGCAAGGTCGACAACATCTCCGGTGCCACGCTGTCGGTGCGGATGATGCAGCGCATGGCGCGCGCCGCCATCGCCCTCGACGCGCTGACCCCGCCGTAGAGCGCCCGCGGTGAACATGTCGGAGCCGCCTCCGCCCACCGCCAAGCGCCGCCTCTCGGACACGCTGCGGCCCTGGCGCTCGCGCGCGGTGATCAATACCGCGCGCGAGCGCGCGGCTGCGCAGCCGCAGGCGAAGAAAAACCTCACCGCCACCCTGCGCGAGTGGCACAAGCGCGCGGGCCTGTTCGCGTTCGTCTTCCTGGGCTGGCTCGGCGTCACCGGGATCTTCCTCAACGAGGCCTCGGACCTGGACCTCAACGCCAAGCGCGTCGGCTGGCCCTGGTTGATGGCGATCTACGGCCTGCGCCCGGCGCCGCCCGCATCGGGCCTGGGCGCCGGCGGCCACTGGCTGGCCATCGCCGGCGAGGCCAGCGTGCTCGACGGCAAGCCGCTGGCGCAGCCGCTGGATGCGCCGCTGGGCCTGGTGGCCGCGCCGGAGCCGGGCAGCGCCAAGGTCATGCTCTACGCCGCCCAGGCCGACAGCGTGGTGCTGCTGCGGCCGGATGGCAGCCGCGTCGACGAACTGCGCATGCCGCCGCTGCCCATCGCCGCGATCCGTCGCATCGGCCTGGTCAAGGGCCACCCGGGCAGCTTCGCCATCCAGGGCAGCGACACCGCCTACCAGAGCGAGGACGAGGGCGAGAGCTGGAAGCCGGTGCCGGCCACCGACGTGCAGTGGTCGGTGCCGCAGCCCCTGCCGCAAGGCGTGCGCGACGCGCTGCTGCCGTATTCGCGCCCCAGCGTGTCGGTGCAGCAGCTGCTGGTGGACGTGCACAGCGGACGCCTGTTCGGCCGTTCCGGCACTTATGTGATCGATCTCGTCGGCCTGGCCGCCCTGCTGCTCGCCACCAGCGGCGTGTGGATGATGTGGCGCACCAACAACGCGCGGAAGAAGAACCAGGCCGCAGCGCGCCTGACGGCCGGGGCCAAGTCCCCGCCGGCCCGCAAGCCGCCGATGCAGAAACCCCCCAGTGGCGCCTGAGGCCGCGATCCGGCCCGCGGCCGCTCGCGCCGCGCCATTGCTGCTGGAGCGGCAATTCCTGGCGATGGGCACGGCGGTGCTGGTCACCGTCGCCATCGGCAGCGAGCCGCGGCGTGCCGAAGCCCTGCGCGGCGTGGCCGAGGTGAGGAAGCTGCTGGTCGAGTTCGGCCGCGAAGGCTGGGCCTGGGGCAGCGGAGCCCTGGCGCAGTTCAACCGGCGGCTGCAACAGGGCGGCGTCGCGGTCGTGCCGGAAGTGCTGCATCCGCTGTTCGAGCGCGCCTGGGCGATCCACCGGAGCAGCGGCGGCCTGTTCGAGCCGCGCTTCGGCAACCTGGTCCGCTTGTGGGGTTTCGACGAGGCCGCCCGCCTGCGCAGCAGTCCGCCGCCGGCAGCGGAGCTCGAAGCGGGCATGGCGGCCCTGCGCGCCGCGCCGGCCTTCGACGGCAGCCGCTATTACGGCCCGGCGCCGGGCGTCGCCTGGGACCTCGGCGCCATCGGCAAGGGCTACATCGCCGACCTGGCGCTGGAGTGGTTGGCGCACCGCGGCTTCCGCGACGCAATGGTCAACGCCGGCGGCAATGTCGCCACGCGCGGCAGCCGCGGCGACCGGTTGTGGCAGGTCGGCATCCGCGACCCGCTCCGGCCGGGCGAGATCCTGGCCACCCTGGGCACTGCCGACGAGTCCGTCGTGACCCATGGCGACGACCAGCGCAGCTTCGAGCATGAGGGGCGGCGCTACTCGCACCTGCTCCATCCCGGCAGCGGCTGGCCGGCGCGGGGCCTGCGCTCGCTCAGCGTGGTCGACCGCGACGGCACCCTGGCCGACGGCGGCGGCGCGGCGCTGTTCGTCGCCGGGCCCGAGGGCTGGCCGGCGCTGGCGCGAAGGCTCGGCCTGCGCCAGGTGCTGGCGATGGACGAGGACGGCACGCTGCGGGCGACCGGCGCGCTGGCGGCGCGCCTGCGGCCGGAGGCGGGGCAGCGCGTCGAGGTGGTGGACTGAGCCTGCGGCCGCCGCCGCAATAAGTGGCATGGCGCGTGCGTGATTTCGCGGCACCTCTCACCAAATCAAGACTTATGGCCATCGCCCTGCCGCCGCCGATCGATCCGCAGGAAGGCTCGCCGCTGGAGCTGCGCCAGCAGTGGCTGGCGCAGCCCGCGCTGAGCATCGACTACCAGGGCGCCCACCTGCACGTATTCGGCAGCCACCTGGCGCCGGCCGAGCGCCTGCGCCAGGCGGTGGCGGCGGCGGCGAACCTGTCCGAGGCGATCCGCGCCATCGGTTACGTGCAGTACAGCTCCGGCTACCCGGCCAGCCTGGTCAGCTATGCCGCGGTCAACGACGGGGCCGGCTACGACATCTACGTGCGGGTGTTGCCGGGACGGGTGCGCGAAGTCCAGGCTCCGCCGGCCTTGCAGCGGTATTTCGCCGACCTCGCCGGCGGCAAGGGACCGTTGACCGACACGGCGCTGGAAAGCGACCGCGTCCTCGCCGACGGCCTGACCGAGCGCGCCGGGGAGCGCTACCAGGCCGTGTTCACGCCGCTGGGCGGCGACGAGGTGCGCCTGGACCTGGGGCAGCCGGCCCCGGGCGCCCGGCAGACCGCGGTGCTGGGCAGTTTCAGCAACTACGGCAACCGCTACGCCGGTCCCTACCTGGCGCAGGCCGGCCTGCGCCAGGCGTTCTCGACCGGCGACGAGCTCACCCTGACCGGCGCCGGCAGCGTGCGGTTCCTCGGCCTCGGCGGCGCGCGCTCCGAGCCTTACCACGAGGGCGACGGGGGCTGGTCGCGGGTGACGCGGTTCGGCGTGTTCGCGCTGCAGGGGCGCTACGCCGACTTCAGTCAGCAGGTGCAGGGCATCCGCTTCAACGGGACCCTCGAATCCGGCAGCGCCGCCTGGCTCTACCCCGTCTATTCGGACTTCCGGCAGCGCTTCAACCTGCAGGCACGCGTGCTGCGCGAGCACGAGGCAGCCGATACGCCGGCGCAGACCGTCAACTGCAATGTGCTGGGCGGGCTGCTCGAGCTGCTGGGCCTGGTCAATTGCCCGCTGGTCGCGGCGCCCGGCGGCGAGGTGCTGTCCGAGCTGTACAACTCGGCCGAGCTGGGCCTGAGCTATGTCGGCCGCAGCCAGCAGGGCGAACGGCAGAACGAGCTGCAGGCGGGCCTGCTGCTGCGCAAGGGACTGGGACGGCACCACGCCGGGGGAAGCGGCGCCAGCCTCGACTACTTCCTGCTGCAGCCTTCGTTCAACTTGCGCTATGCACTGACTGCGCGCTGGACCGCGCTGGCCGACGGCAGCTTCCAGCTTTCCAACAACGTGCTGCCGCAACAGGAGAAGTTCGTCATCGGCGGCCCGGCCAGCCTGCACGCGTATGAGGCGGGCAGCGGCATCGGCGACCACGGCGAAAGCCTGCGCCTGGGAGCGGAATGGAAGGGTTACGCCGATTCATGGACCGAGCGTTACGGCATCCGCCCGCGCGGCTTTGTCGAGTACGGCTCCACCAGGCTGGAGGCCGGCGCCCTGGGCGCGGTCGACGGCCGCGTCACGGTGGCCGATGCCGGCGCCGCCACCGACCTGCGCTTCAACTCCTGGCTGGGCGGCAGCCTGTCGCTGGCGCAGTCGTTCTACAGCCGCGGCGCGCAGAACAGCCCGGACGGCCTGGCCACCAAGTACGTGTTCTTCCAGCTGGCCGCCAAGTACTAGCTAGCTGGTGCCACTGGCAGGCGCATCCACGGGCCGGGACCCGGCCCGCGGATGCGCGAGGCCGCTTTACAGGCCCGTCACCACCGGCACGACTTCAGTGACGACCGGCAGGGCGATGTTCACCACCTGCGGCACCACGGTCCCCACTGGCAGGTTCAGCGAGCTCAGCACCGGAGCCGCGTCGCCCACCAGCGGCAGGGCGATGGTCAGCACCTGCGGCACCACGGTGCCCACCGGCAGGTTCAGCGAGGTGAGCACCGGCGTAACCTGGTTCACCACCGGCAGGGCGGTGTTCAGCGCCGTCGGCACCAGCGAGCCGACGATGCTCAGGCCGCCCGAACCGCCGAGATTGAGCCCGCCGCCGAGCACGGGCAGGCTGCCCAGATTGAGCCCGCCGCCGAGCAGCGGCAGGCCGCCGAGGTTGAGGCTGCCCAGCACCGGCAGGCTGCCGAGGCTCAGGCCGCCGCCAAGCAGCGGCAGTCCGCCGAGGCCGTTGCCGAGCACGCCGCCGACGACCGGCAGGCCGTTGAGGCTCAGGCCATTGCCGAGCAGCGGCAGGCTGCCCAGATTCAGCGATCCGACCACCGGCAGGCTGGTGAGCGGCAGCCCGAGCAGCGGCGCGGCGGAAGCGGAGTGCGAAGCGCCGCACAGTGCGGCCGCGGCGGCGAGTATTGCGAACTTCTTCATGAAAGCCTCCCTGAAGGTCAAAAAAAATCCACATGACCGCCAGGTGGCCGCGATGGCCGGGGGCAGCGATCATGTGGACGTCGGTGTCCGGAGGATCGGCGTCTTTGGCGGAACCTCCCTACGTTCCTATTCAAGCAATCCGTATGCCACTTTTTTCCGTCCGCGCGGACCGCGCACGGGTGCAAAAAGAAGCCCCGCCGCGATGCTGGCGGGGCGAAGGAGCCGGCGGAGCGGCTCGGCCTTCCCATTGCTACTTCACGATGACGGTGCCCTTCATGTAGGGATGGACCCCGCACTGGTAGGTGTACGTGCCGGGCGTCCTGAAGGTCTTGCTGTAGCTCGCGCCCTGCTTGAGCGTGCCGCTCATGCCGTCGGCGAACTTCACGGTATGCGGCGTATCCATGTCCTGGTTGGTCCAGGTCACGGTGGAACCCGCCGGCACGGTGATGGTCTCCGGATCGAACGAGAACTTGACGATGGTCACGGCGGCGCCGGCAGGGGCGACGGTGGCGGACGCGGTGGGCGCGTCCGTGGTGACCACCGGCGCGGCGGTGGCGGAGGCTTCGGTCACCTTCAGTTCGACGCGGCGGTTGAGCGCGCGGCCTTCGTCGGTCTTGTTGTCGGCGATGGGACGCGACTTGCCGAAGCCGGCCGTGGTCATGCGCTCCGCCGCCACACCCTTGCCGACGAGGTAGGCCTTGACCGAGGCGGCGCGGCGCTCGGACAGCTTCTGGTTGTAGGACACCGAGCCCTTGCCGTCGGTGTGGCCGTCGATTTCCACCTTGATGTCGGGGCGGGCCTGCAGCGCGGCGCCCACCTGGTCCAGTATGCCCTTGGCCTCGGCCGTCAGCGTGGCCTTGTCGAAGTCGAAGTTCACGCCGCGCAGGATCAGCACGTCGTTCTGCTTGCAGCCGTCCAGCGTGATGGGCTGGCCGGCGCCGGGCAGTTCGCACGGCGGCGGCGCCGGCGGGGCGGGGGGCGCCGGCGGCTTGGGCTTGACCGGATCGGGGGTGTAGCCGACCGGCTCGCCCGGAATCGGCAGCTGATGCGTCGGCCAGCCGCTCATGCCGGGCGGGTTGCCGCCCATCGAGGCGACATAGGGCGTTGCGCCGGGCTGATAGTTGCTGCGGTCGTAGTTGAGCCCGTTGGACGCGCTCAGGCAGCCGGCCAAAGGCAGCGCGAGAGCGGCGAGGGGCAGCGCGAGATATCTTTTCTTGACCTGCATGTGTGACTCCCTGAGATGAACATAGGCGGATCCGGGGCTCCGGCAGCTCCGGTTTTCCACGCGCCAAAAAAAAACGTCCACGCCGCCGGCTCCCGCGCCAGCAACGTGGACGTCTGTGTCCGCAGGTCCGGCCGGCTTTGGCCGGACTCATGCGCCAAAATTACGCAATCGCTATGCCAAATTCAAATGCCGCGGCTGGCGCCTTGTCATTTGGGGGCCAGATTGGCGGCGCGCAGCAGGGCCCGGTCGACCATGCCGGCGGCCGCCGGCTGGCGGTCGAGCCAGCGCAGCGGCATGTCGGGATCGAACACCGTCCCGTCGAGCAGCAGGTCGGCGCCCAGTTCGAGTGCAGCGCCGTTGCCGCCGGCGGTGGTCCAGCTCCCCGGATGGCCACCTTCCATCTTGTAGTCGGAGGCGGGGCAGGGTTCGGCCACCATCGCCGCCGCCTCGCGATAGGTTTCGCAGCGGTAGACATCCCGCGCGAGGGCATAAAGGTCGGGCGCGGCCCAGCACTGGCGCCAGCGCAGCATCTGCAGCGCGAACCAGATGGCGTGGGAGCGCCACGGGAACGTCGCGGCTCGGCGGTGGAACACCAGGCCGTCGGGCTGCGCCTGCAGCGAAGCGCGGATGGTGTCGGCCGGCGCCTGCACCCAGCCGTCGTCGATCATCAGCTGCGCCGCTTCGGTGCGGTGCTCCGCAAGGTCCAGCCAGCGCGCCGCCTCGATCAGGGCGGCGACGAGGGCGCGGTGCGTGGCCGGGTGCCGGTCGGCCCAGTCGCGGGTCACCCCCAGCACCTTCTCCGGGCTGTTGTTCCAGATGGCGTACTTGGTGGCGACGGTGACGCCGAGCCGGCGCCGCGCCGCCACTTCGCTCCAGGGCGCGCCGACGCAGAAGCCGTCGACGCGGCCGGCGGCCAGTTCCCCGACCATGCGCGGCGGCGGCACCACGCACAGCCGCACGTCGGCGTCGGGGTCGATGCCGGCGCTGGCCAGCCACATGCGCAGCTCATAGTGGTGGGTGGAGAAGGGGAAGACGTGGGCGAACACCGGCTGCGGCAGGCGCGCCTTGCGCCCGGCTTCCAGCACCCTAGCCAGCGCCTGCGCCCACTGCGCCGCGTCGGCGTCGGCCGGCGCGTGCTCGCGCATCCGCTGGTGCAGGGAGCGCGACACGGTGACAGCATTGCCGTTGAGGTTGAGCGACAGGGCCGTAACCATTGGTACGGCGATGCCGTCGAGGCCCAGCGTTGCCGCGATCGGAATCGGCGCCAGCATCTGCGCCGCGTCGAGCACGCCCATCGCCACCTTGTCGCGCAGCGCCGCCCAGGCCCGCTCGATGCGCAGCTCCACGTTCAGTCCATGCCGGGCGAAGAAGCCGCGCGACTTGGCCACCACCAGCGGCGCGGCGTCCGCCAGCGGCAGCAGGCCCAGGCGCAGCGTGGTCTTTTCCAGAGGTCCGCTCACAGCACGTCCGCCGCGGTGATCAGCACGCGGGCGAAGTCGCCGATGCGCTGCTTGCGGTCCATCGCCATGCGCCGCAGCAGGCCGTAGGCCTGCGCCTCGTCCAGGTTGCGGCGCTTCATCAGCAGGCCCTTGGCTTTCTCGATGTCGCGCTGGTCGGCCAGGCGGGTGCGCGCCTGGTCGAGCTCCTCGCGCATCGCCTGATGCAGCTCGAAGCGGGCGATCGCCACCTCCAGCAGCGCGCTGAGGCGGGTGGGGTGGAGGCCGTCGACGACATAGGCGCTGACGCCGGCGTGCACCGCGCGCCGTGTGGTTTCCGGATCGCTGCGCGCGGCGAACAGCACGATCGGGCGCGGGTGCTCGCGGTTGAGCTGGCCCAAGGACTCCAGCGTGTCGCGCCCGGGAGCGTCGACATCGATGAAGATCACTTCCGGCTGGCAGCGTTCCACCGCGCTGGGCAGGTCGGCGTGCGTGTCCAGACGCGCCGCCACCGTGTGCCCTTCCGCGACCAGCGCCTGTTCCAGCATCGACAGGCGCTCGGTGTCGTCGTCGACCAGCATCACCCTGAGCTTGGTGTGCCCGGCAGCCATGAGCGGGTCCCTTTTGTTTTTGAACTGCCATATACATAGCAACCCAAATGCCAAGTACACGGTAAAGTCGCCGCCGCGGGCCGCGCGGCTTGAAAATGGGGTTGCTGCCGCCGGTTTGTGCTTAAATGGTGCGGTTCTCAGCCGGAGAAGCGCGTGCGCCTGTCCCTTTACACCGATTTTTCCCTGCGCCTGCTGGTGTATCTGGCCGGTGTCCGCGACGGCAAGCCGGTCAGCGCCGGCGTCATCGCGGAAAAATACCGCGTCTCCGCCCACCACATGCACAAGGTTGCACAGGGATTGCGCAAGCTGGGCTATATCGAATCGCTGAGCGGGCGCAACGGCGGCCTGCGGCTGGCGGTGCCGGCGGAGTCGCTGCGCATCGGCGATGTGGTGGAGGCCATGGAAGGGCGCGGCCAGCTGGTCGAATGCGCCAAGGGCCCGTGCACCCTGCACGGAGCCTGCTCGCTCAAAGGGGCCCTTGACCGCGCCGAACGGCTGTTCATGGACGAGCTGAAGAAATACACCCTGGCCGACGTGGTGCGCGGACCCACGGTGGTGCGCCTGCAGCACATGATGCGGGCGGCCTGAGCGCTGCCGCCGTTCCTTTATATGGGCCTTGCCCCGATATCTGGCATACCGCTTGCTTAGTTTCATGATGTAGAGAAGACGTCAACGGCGACGTCTTCCGCGGACATCGGCGTCCACGAGGTTGGCAGGCAGCCAACGCGTGGACGCTTTTTTATTGGGCGGATCGGCAATGAGGCTGCTGCAACTACCAGTTCGAATGAAGCGCGGGGGCCGCGGGCACGCCATGGCCTGGTGCCTGGGCCTGCTGCTGGCCTTGCCCGGGCTGGCCGCCGCGGAAGTTGCTCCGGATTCGATCGCCAGCGTGAAGTCGGCGGCCCTGGAGCTGATCCAGGCGCAGGCGCAGCCGGCCGACGGACCCGGCGCGCTGTCCCTGTTCGTCGGCAACCGCGATTCGGCGCTGCAGCTCGAAGAGATCCGCATCATCATCGACCGGGCGCCGCAACAGCGCTACCGGTACAGCGACCGCGAGGCGCTGGCCTTGCACCAGGATGGCTTGCATCGCTTCCTGCTGAGCCGCCTGGAGCCGGGTGCGCACCACTTGCGCGCGGATTTCGCCGCGCGCTACACCGAAGCGCCGCCCGATCACTGGCGCTCGGCCGGCACGCTGGAGCGGGACTTCACCGTCGGCGCGCAGCCGGTCTACCTGCAACTGGAGCTGGTCGCCGGCGGGTATCTCGGCAAGCCGGAGCTGCAGTTCCATGCCTTGCGGCCGGCAGGGGAGGGCGCGGCCGGCGCCGAGGTCTTCGACGTCGGCGGCGGCGCCGACCCGCGGCTGCGCTACGCCGTGTTCCTCACCGCCGCGGAGCGGCCGCTGGCGGCGCTGCGCGAGCTCTATGCCCTGCGCCGGCAGGCCGGCGCAAGCCTGCCGGCGGACTACGCCAGCCGTCTCGGCGAGGCGCTGGCGGCGTTCGGCCTGGCGCAGGCCCCGGCGGCTTCCGACGACGGTCCGCTGGCCCAGGCCTATGTCCGCTACAACCAGGGCATGGAGTTGATGCGCCAGGGGCGCGAGGCCGAAGGCGCGGCCGAGCTCGAGCCCCTGGCCTCGGCCAAAGCCGGCGACGAGGAGACCGCGGTGCTGCGCGACCGCGCCAATCTGGTGCTGGGCTATGCGCAGCTGCGGCACCGTACCGGCGCCAACGCCGTGGCCCTGTTCAGCCGCGTGCGCAGTCCCGGGCCGTGCTCGAACGCGGCGCTGCTCGGCTTGGGCTGGGCACTGCTGGCGCCACCCGGCACCGGCCAGGAACAGGAAGTCGGCGCGGCCGCCGACGCGCCGGCACCGCTGCGGCGCGTCCCGGTGCTGTTGCAGCCGCAGCTCACCGACGACATCGCGGTTCTCAAGCGCCGCGAGCCCTACCGCCTGCGTCCCGCCTCGCCGCAGGAAGAGCAGGCCCTGCGCCGCGCGCTGGTGCCGTGGACCGAGCTGATCGGGCGCGATCCCCTCGATGCGGCGGTGCAGGAAGGCATGGTCGCCATTCCGTATGCCTTGAACCACATGGGCTCCTACGAGGAGGCGCGCGAGTACTTCCGGCGCGCGCAGCGCGTGCTGGAGGCGGCGGACAAGGCGCTCGACCAGGCGATGCAGCGCGTGCGCGACGGCCAGATGATCCAGGCCCTGGACCGGCCGGAGGCGGCCGACCGCGGCTGGGCCTGGTGGCTGGTGGCGTACCCGAAGGAGCACTGGTGGCTGGCCGACGATCCGCGCCAGCCGATGGCCGCGCCGGACACCTTTTACCTGCAGCACCTGATGGCGGACGGCGCCTTCCGTTCCGCGATGCAGGACTTCCATGACCTGCGCCAGCTCGGCGAAGCCCTGAACGGCGCGGAAGGCGGCTCGTTGCGCCCGCGCCTCGACGCCGCCGGCGCGGCGCAGGCGGCCCGCTTGCAGGAACTGGCGCTGGCGGAACTGCGCCGCGAGCAGGCGCATACGCGGATGTACCTGGGCGAGGTGCGCTTTGCCCTGGCCCGCGCCAATGAGCCGCCGCCGCCGCGGAGCGGACCGGAGGGCAAGTCGTGAGGCGCGCCATGTTCCTGGGCTTGCTGCTGGCGGCCGGGCCGGTCCTGGCCGGCGCCTCCGATCCGTCCACGGTCGGCTCGATCACGCGCAACAACGGCCTCAAGAAGGACCGTTTCGTCTACATCAAGACGCCCAGCATCATGCGCGTCACCAAGTCCGGCCCGATTCCGCCGGAGGTGCTGGAGGCGATCGAGGACTACGACCAGGCCGCAGCCCTGTCGCCGGACCCGCTGGTGCGGGCGGAGTCGCTGCGCCGCGCCGCCGACCTGCGCGTGGAGCTGGCCGACGCCGGCGACCTGGCGGAGGCGGAGATCGGCAAGGCCGTCGCCGGCTACCAGCGCATCCTCGCCGACTATCCGCATTACGCCGAGAACGACCGCGTGCTGTATCAGCTGGCGCGCGCCCAGCAGTTCGCCGGCCAGCCCGAGCTGGCCATCGACAGCCTGCGGACGCTCGGCCGCGACTATCCGCGGTCGACGCGCCTGGGCGATGCCATGTTCCGCGCCGCCGAGCTGCTCTACGCCCGCGCCCGCTACGACGAGGCCGAGCCTCTGTACCGCGTGGTGCTGGAGCAGGGCGCCTCGCCTTATTTCGAGCCGGCGCAGTACAAGTACGGCTGGTCGCTCTACAAGCAGGCCAAGTACGCCGAGGCGGTGCCGGTGTTCCTCGCCGTCCTGGACCGCAATCTGCCGCAGGGCGCCGCCGACGATCCCGTGACGGCGCTGGCGGCGGTGCCTCCGGCCAAGGCGGCGATCACCGCCGATGTGCTGCACGTGTCGAGCCTGTCGTTCGCCGCGCTCGGCGGCGGCAAGGCGATCAACCAGCTGGCGCGCGAGCCGCGCTTCGCCGTGCTGCTGTACCAGGCCCTGGGCCGGGAAATGCTGCAGCGCCAGCGTTATTCCGACGCCGCCGGGGCCTACGCCGCGTTCATCGAGCGCCACCCCGCCGACCCGCTGGCGCCGCGCTTCCAGAGCCAGGTGATCGCCGCCTATCGCGACGGAGGCTTTGCCGAAAAAATGATCGCCGAGGAGAGCCGCTACGCCGAGCATTACGCGCCGGGCTCGCCTTACTGGGGCAAACGGGCGCCCGATGCCGCCGTGATGGCCGAGCTGCGCAAGGCCCTGGGCGAGCTTGCGCCCTGGTACCAGGCCCGCGCCCAGCAGGAACCTGCGACCGATCCGGAGGCGAAGAAGAAGGATTTCGCGGCGGCGGCGGGCTGGTACAAGAAGGTCCTGGACATCTACCCGCAGGACCCCAAGCTGCCCGAGGTCAACCTGCTCTACGCCGACTCGCTGTACGACGGCGGCCAGACCCAGGAAGCGGCGCGGCAGTACGAGAAGACCGCCTACGGCTATCCCAACAACCCCAAGGCGCCGGAAGCGGCCTACGCCGCGATCCAGGCCTGGCAGCGCCTGGCCAAGGAAGTGCAGCCGCAGGACCGCCCGGGGGTGCTGCGCCAGTCGGTGGCCGCCAGCACCAAGTACGCCGACACCTTCCCCGCCGCCGCCCAGGTCGCCCCGGCGCTGACCCGCGCCGCCGAAGACCTGTACGAGGTCAAGGACCTGGACCAGGCCGTGGTCGTCGCCAACCGGGTGCTGGCGATGAACCCGCCGGCCGCGGCCGACCTGCGCAGCCAGAGCCTGGGCGTGCTGGCCGACTCCAAGTTCGCCCAGAACAAGTACGGCGAGGCCGAGACCGCCTACACCCAGCTGCTGGCCCTGACCCCGCCGGGCAATGCCAACCACAAGCTGGTGGTGGAGCAGCTGGCCGCCTCGATCTACAAGCAGGGCGACGCCGCCCGCAGCGCCGGCGACCTGCGCGGCGCCGCCCAG
>DASRFD010000053.1:0-74665 GCA_035651715.1 Nevskia sp. | reverse complement strand
AAGTGCGCTACGGCTATGCCGGCGAGAACCATCTCGATGCGGTGAAAGATGAGAGCAATCCGTATTTCACCTTCGATCCCTCGAAGTGCATCGTCTGCTCGCGCTGCGTGCGCGCCTGCGAGGAGCAGCAGGGCACCTTCGCGCTGACGATCCAGGGGCGCGGCTTCGCATCCAAGGTTGCGGCCTCGATGGACGAATCCTTCCTGCAATCCGAATGCGTGTCCTGCGGCGCCTGCGTGCAGGCCTGTCCGACAGCGACGCTGTCGGAGAAATCGCTGATCGCGATGGGCCAGGCCGAGCACAGCGTGGTGACGACCTGCGCGTATTGCGGCGTGGGCTGCTCGTTCCGCGCCGAGATGCGCGGCAGCGAGCTGGTGCGCATGGTGCCGAACCAGGACGGCCACGCCAACCACGGCCATTCCTGCGTCAAGGGGCGCTTCGCCATCGGCTACACCACCCATCCGGACCGCATCACCAGGCCGATGATCCGGGCGAAGATCACCGATCCCTGGCGCGAGGTGAGCTGGGAGGAGGCGATCGGCCATGCCGCCGCCGAGTTCAAGCGCATCCAGGCCAAGTACGGGCGGGATGCGGTCGGCGGCATCACCTCCTCGCGCTGCACCAACGAGGAGACCTACCTGGTGCAGAAGCTGGTGCGCGCCGCCTTCGGCAACAACAACGTCGACACCTGCGCCCGCGTCTGCCATTCGCCCACCGGTTACGGCCTGAAGCAGACCCTGGGCGAGTCGGCCGGCACCCAGACCTTCGACTCGGTGATGCAGGCCGACGTGATCCTGATCGTCGGCGCCAACCCCACCGACGCGCACCCGGTGTTCGCCTCGCAGATGAAGCAGCGCCTGCGCCAGGGCGCCAGGCTGATCATCGCCGACCCGCGCCGCATCGAGCTGGTGCGCACGCCGCACATCCGCGCGCAGCACCATCTGCAGCTGCGTCCCGGCACCAACGTCGCCCTGCTCAACAGCCTGGCGCACGTGGTGGTGACGGAGGGCCTGGTCGACGAGAAGTTCGTCGCCGCGCGCTGCGAGCCGCAGGCTTTCGCCAAGTGGCGCGCCTTCGCCGCCGAGCCGCGCAACTCGCCCGAGGCGCTGCAGGCGGAGACCGGCGTGCCGGCGGCGGAGGTGCGCGCCGCCGCCCGCCTCTATGCCACCGGCGGCAATGCCGCGATCTACTACGGCCTGGGCGTGACCGAGCACAGCCAGGGCTCGACCGCGGTGATGGCCATCGCCAACCTCGCCATGGCCACGGGCAACGTCGGCCGCGAGGGCGTGGGCGTGAACCCGCTGCGCGGCCAGAACAACGTGCAGGGCTCCTGCGACATGGGCTCGTTCCCGCACGAGCTGCCGGGCTACCGCCACGTCGGCGACGACGCGGTGCGCCGGGAGTTCGAGCAGGACTGGGGCGTGCGCCTGGTCAACGAGCCGGGCCTGCGCATCCCGAACATGTTCGAGGCGGCGCTGGACGGCGAGTTCAAGGGCCTGTACCTGGAGGGGGAGGACATCGCGCAGAGCGATCCCAACACCCAGCACGTCACCGCGGCGCTGACCGCGATGGAGTGCATCGTGGTGCAGGACCTGTTCCTCAACGAGACGGCCAAGTTCGCCCACGTGTTCCTGCCCGGCTCCTCCTTCCTGGAGAAGGACGGCACCTTCACCAACGCCGAGCGCCGCATCTCGCGCGTGCGCAAGGTGCGCAACGCGCCGGGCGGCTACGCCGACTGGGAGATCACCCAGCTGCTGTCCAACGCCCTGGGCTACCGCATGGATTACGGCCACCCGTCCGAGATCATGGACGAGATCGCGCGGCTCACCCCGACCTTCCACGGCGTCAGCTACGACAAGATCGACCGCCTCGGCAGCGTGCAGTGGCCGTGCAACGAGCAGGCGCCGGAGGGCACGCCGATCATGCACGTCGAGGAGTTCGTGCGCGGCAAGGGCCGCTTCATGCTCACCGAGTACATCCCGACGCGCGAGAAGGTCAACGCCAGGTACCCGCTGATCCTCACCACCGGCCGCATCCTGTCGCAGTACAACGTCGGCGCCCAGACCCGCCGCACCTTCAACAACATCTGGCACGACGAGGACCGGCTGGAGCTGCACCCGCATGACGCCGAGGAGCGCGGCGTCAAGGACGGCGACTGGGTCGGCGTGCAGAGCCGCGCCGGCGAGACGGTGATGCGTGCCCAGGTCAGCGCGCGGATGCAGCCGGGCGTGGTCTACACCACCTTCCACTTCCCGTTCTCCGGCGCCAACGTCATCACCACCGAAAACTCGGACTGGGCCACCAACTGCCCCGAGTACAAGGTGACGGCGGTGCAGGTGACGCGCGTCAGCCAGCCTTCCGACTGGCAGCAGCGCTACCGCCAGTTCTCCGAGCGCCAGCAGGAACTGCTGAAGGCGAGCGCCGATGTCACTGCCGTCAAATAAGCCGGCGCCGGACGAGGTGGCGGGCGGCTACGCCCGCCTGCCGGTGCGCGCCTGGCGCGACGGGCGCCTGCGCGCGGTGGAGGACTGCGTCGCCGAGGAGGCGCCGGTGGCCCTGGTCTACAACGGCGAGCCGCACGTGGTGATGATGGCGACGCCGCTGGACCTGGAGGACTTCGCCCTCGGCTTCTCCTTCAGCGAAGGCGTGATCGAGGACGCCGGCGAGCTGGAATCGCTGGAGCTGTTCCACCACGAGGGCGGGCGCAGCCACGAGATTCGCCTGCACATCCCCGCGCACCGCCACGACGCCCTGCTGCAGCGCCGCCGCAACCTGCATGGCCGCACCGGTTGCGGCCTGTGCGGCGCCGAGACCATCGCCGACGCCATCCGCAGCCCGCGCCGGGTCGGCGCCGGCGTCGCCATCGCCGCCGCCGCGCTGCGCCGCGCCCAGGACGAGCTGCGCCGGCGCCAGGCGCTCAACCGCCTCACCGGCGCCACCCACGCCGCGGCCTGGTGCGCGCCGGACGGCGCGGTGCAGCTGGTGCGCGAGGACGTGGGCCGCCACAACGCGCTCGACAAGCTGATCGGCGCGATGCTGCGCGGCGGGCGCGATGCCGCGCGCGGCTTCGTGCTGGTCACCAGCCGCGCCAGCTACGAGATGGCGCTGAAAGCGGCGATGGCCGGCATCCCGCTGCTGGCCGCGATCTCGGCGCCGACCGACTACGCCATCCGCGTGGCGGAGGAAGCCGGCCTGAGCCTGATCGGCTTCACCCGCGGCGACAGTTTCGTCATCTATGCCTGTCCGGCGCGGGTGCAGGACGCGCTTCTGCGCGGCGCAGCCGAGGGAGCGCACCATGAGTAGCGGCACGGTCGAGCACCTGACCCAGATGGCCAACGACATCGGCGCCTACTTCCACGCCGAGCCGCGGCGCGAGGATGCCGTCAATGGCGTCGTCGGCCATATCAAGCGCTACTGGACGCCGCGCATGCGGCAGAAGATCGTCGAGCACCTCAGGCAGGGCGGCGCCGGGCTGGAGGACCTGCCGCGCGAGGCGGTGGAAAAGCTGGCGGTGTCCTAGGCAGTTCCCTTCCGCAAGGGGGCCGGGGCGGCCGCCGCATCCTTAGGCCAGGCTGGATCGTTACAGGAGGGTCGCGGCCCGGATGGGCCGTCTCCTGGAGAAGCAGCGATGCAAAGCCTGAAGAATCAACGCGTCCTCGTCACCGGCGGCAGCGGCGGGCTGGGCCTGGGCGTGGTCGAGGCGCTGGCGGAGCGCGGCGCGCGGATCATGGTGGTGGCGCGCGATGCGCAGCGCCTGGCGGAAGTGGAAAGCCGGCTCGGCGTGACCGGCGCGCTCGGCGACGCCGCCGACCCCGCTCTGGCCGCGACCCTGCTGCGCGAGTTCCGCCCGGCGGTGCTGGTGCTCAACGCCGGCGCGCTGCCGCCGATGGGGCCGCTGCACGAGCTGAGCTGGGACAGCTTCAGCGCGCCCTGGAACGGCGACGTGAAGGCCGGCTTCCACTGGGTGCAGCAGGCGCTGCGCCTGCCGCTGGAGCGAGGCAGCCGGGTACTGATCACTTCCAGCGGCGCGGCGGTGGCCGGTTCGCCGATGTCCGGCGGTTATGCCGGGGCCAAGCGTATGCTGTGGCTCATGGCCAACTATGCCAACGTGGTGTCCGGCGAAGCCGATCTAGGCATCCGCTTCCAGGCCCTGGTGCTGCAGCAGATGACGGCGGCCGGCGGCGTCGGCCGTACCGGTGCCGAGGCCTATGCGCGGCGCAAGGGCGTGACGCCGGAGCAGTTCCTGGCCGGCTTCGGCAAGCCGCTGTCGGCGCGCGAGTACGGCGAGCATGTCGTGCACATCCTGACCGAGCCGCAGTACCTGGAAGCGCCGGCTTTGGGCATCAAGGGCGGGCAGGGCGTCGCGGCGCTGGGCATTTGAGCATGAGCGACGACGGCCTGCTCGCCGCCCAGCACGAAGGACGGCGCCGCTTTCTCGAGCTGGTGGCGGATCTCCGCCCGGAGCTGCACCGCTACTGCGCGCGCATGACCGGCTCGGTGGCCGACGGCGAGGACATCGTGCAGGACACCCTGGCCCGTGCCTACTACCTGCTGCCGGAGATGCAGGAGGTGCCCGAGTTCCGCCCCTGGCTGTTCCGCATCGCCCATAACCGCGCGCTCGATCACCTGCGGCGCTACGAGGTGCGCATGAACCAGCCGCTGGACGAGTCGCACGAGAATGCCGCCGACCCTTCGCCCGATCCGGGCGAGGTTCTGGCCCACCAGCAGGCGGTGCGCCTGGCGGTGTCGCGCTTCGTCGAGCTGGCGCCGGCGCAGCGCAGCTGCGTCATCCTCAAGGACGTGCTGGGCCATTCGCTGGAGGAGATCGGCGCGCTGCTGGAGCTGAGCCTGCCGGCGGTGAAGGCGGCGCTGCACCGCGGCCGCCTGCGCCTGCGCGAGCTGGCGGCGGCGCCGGCGGATGCCGCGGCGCCGCGCCGCGGCTCGCCGGTGGTGGCGCGCTATGTCGAGCTGTTCAATGCGCGCGACTGGGACGGCGTGCGCGCGCTGCTGGCGGAGGACGTGCAGCTCGACCTGGTGACCCGGGCGCAACGCGCCGGCCGTGCCGTCGGCAACTACCTGCACAACTACGACCTGATCGCGGGCTGGCGCCTGGCGCCGGCCTGGCTGGAAGGGCGCGAGGTGATCGCGGTGTTCCGCGCGCCGGGCGACACGCAGCCGGGCTACTTCATCGAGCTGCGGGTGGAGGAAAACCGGGTGCGCTTCATCCACGACTTCCGCTATGTGCCGTACATCCTGCGCGATGCCGTGCTCGAGCTCGCCGCTACCATTCCTTGAAGAAGCTGTTGCGCGGCGGCGCTGCCGCCGCCGCCGTGACCGGCCCGGGCGGCGCGGCCTGCGCCTGCGCCAGCTGCCGCTGCAGCGACTCGATCTGCCGCCGCTGCTCCTCGAGCTTCTTCTGCAGCGCCGGTTCGGCAGCGGCGGCCGCAGCCGGCGGGGCCACGGCGGCCGCGGCCACATCCTGCGCCTGCGCCGCCGGGGCCAGCAGGTCCAGCACCACGGCAAGGGCCGGCGGCACCGCGGCGGTCTGCTGCGACGCCGAGGCGGTGCTGGCCACCTTGGCCGCGCCCATGCCCATGGTGAAGATGATCAGCGAGTTCAGCACCCACAGCGTGGCGCGCAGCACCGGCTTGAGATCCGCCGCGGCGAAGCTGACCAGGCCGATGACGAAGCTCAGGCCGAGCGCGACGTAGCGCGGCGCCAGCTCCGGAAACGAAAAGCAGATGCCGTTGACCAGGAACATCAGGACGGCCCCCGCCGCCCCCGGCGTCAGCATCGATTTGGGATTGAGAAAATCGTTCATGACGGACCTCCCCGGTGCGGTGCACCCGCTGCAGCCTGCCCCCAGGCCGAGGCAATTGTGGTGCCGGCCGGCGGCGGGCGCTGTGACCCGCGTCACGGGGGAAGGCGCAACTGTTGACTGGCACACAGTCCGATGGCCCGGGCAACGGCGGCCAGGTCGGCGCTGCCGGCCGACGCAGTCCGGTGCGGTGCCCTCAGTCGACGATGAACAGGCGGGCGCCGCCCGGGGTGCTGGAACGATGCGGCTCGGCGCCGTCCGCCACCTGATAGCTCATCCCCGGCTTGAGCGTGAAGCGGCGGCCGTCGGCGAGCTCGGTGTGCAATTCGCCTTCCAGGCACAGCAGGATGTGGCCCTTGCTGCACCAGTGGTCGGCGAGATAACCCGGCGAGTAATCGACCATGCGCACGCGGATCGCGCCGAAGTGGAGCGTGCGCCACAGCGCCGTGCCGGTTTCGCCCGGGTGCCCGGTCGGTTCGACCGTGGACCAGTCGGTGGCGGTGAAGGGAAGGTCGGCGATGCGCATCGGTCAGCCCAGCCCGTGCCCGCCGACCGGTTCGGTCTCGGTGCGCTGGCCGAAGCCGGCGATCAGCGGCCGCGCCTGCGCGATGGTCTGCTGCACCGCCGGCAGCGCCAGCGAGGCCTTGTGGCTGGCGGCGCTGTCCCAGACCTCGGTGATCCACAGCGCGTCGGCGTCCGCCGGATCGCGGGCGACGACGTAGCTGAGGCAGCCGGGCATGCCGTTCACCCCCGCAAGCAGGATGGCACTCAGCGCTTCGCGCTGGCCGGGAGCCGCGCTCATCTTGACGATCAGTCCGTACATGTCTCTCTTTCCTCCGGTGAAGGGGACGAGCGAGGCGCAGGCGGCGGCTGCGGCCGCTGCGCCCGCAGCGGCCACGAAGTCGCGCCGGCTGAGGCTCATCCGCTCAGCCCGGCTGCCTGGGCTTCATCGCTTCCAGCAGCGCGCCCATCTTCTGGTGGATCAGGTTGATGGCCTTGAGCGGGCGCAGCATCACCTTGAAGTCGACGATGCGGCCGTCCTCGTTCCAGCGGATCAGGTCGACGCCGTTGATCGCGATGCCGTCGATCTCGACCATGAATTCCAGCAGCGCGTCGCGCGGGCCGACGATCTCGCGCACGTAGCGGAAGCTGTCGTTGGACAGCACCTGGAAGGCGCCGGCCAGGTACATCGTCGCCTTGGCCCGGCCTGCCTGCGGCGTGTGCACCACCGGCGAATGGAACACGGCGTCCTCGGCCAGCAGGTCCCTGAGGCCGGCGACGTCCTTGTTCTTGAGGATGCGATGCCAGGTGGCGAGGGTGTCGATCATGGGAGTCTCGGCGCGGATGGGTATGTGGTGCGGGAGAATGCGCCTCGCGCATTCCGATTTGTTGAAGTCGCAGGATGTGCTGAGCGTCGGCGAAGCGCATCGTTCGCGGTGAACGATGCGCTTCACTTCGTTCAGCGCATCCTACTTGCTACAGCCCGGATTTTCACTTCGTTCCATTCATTCTACGTTCGCTCATTTGCGCCAGGGACGGTATTCCACAGTCGCACTGAAGTGGGGGAGTATCGGCTCCGGATAGACGAGAAGAAAGGCTCCAAGGCAGATGCCGGCGATGCACAACAGTACGGCAGCAGGGCCGGTGATGTCGCCCACATGACGTTGGTTGAAGAGAAAGGGTATGCGTCCGGAGTACAGCCAGTAACCGGCGAGGAGCAGCGAGAAAAGCCCGCATGCGCGAACGCTCATAAGCGGGTTGTGCGTCCATATAATGAAGATGACAACGCCGCACACCATTGAGTAGAAGGCTTGCACGAGCCCTAGACCTTGTGACGCCGTTGCTTGAGTCGGAATAGGCGCAGCAATACGATTTCTTCAGCGGGCGTAGATGGCGACTGTGTGAGTCGTCGGCTGAGTTCAATCCCGCCGTGACTTGTGCGGCCCCGTCGCCGGCCTGTCCGCCGGCTCGCGCAGCCGCGGCAACAGTTCCGCCAGGTTGCACGGCCGCGTGTCCGCGTCGAGTTGCGGTCCGATGATCTTGTCCCAGGCCAGTTCGCAGGCGCCGCGCGAGCCGGGCAGGCAGAACACGAGGCGGCCGTTGGCGCTTCCGGCCAGCGCGCGCGACTGGATCGCGGAAGGCCCGATGTCCTCATAGGAGAGCCAGCGGAACAGCTCGCCGAAGCCGTCGGTCACGCGCTCCAGCAGCGGCCGCACCGCTTCCGGCACCAGGTCGCGGCCGGTGAGGCCGGTGCCGCCGGTGGTGATGATGGCGTCGATGCCCTCGGTGATCAGCCAGTTGCTGAGCTGGGCGCGGATGCGGAAGCGGTCGTCGCTGCAGATCACCCGCGCCGCCAGCCGGTGGCCGGCGGCCTCGATGCGCTCCGCCAGCAGCTTGCCGGACTTGTCGTCGTCCAGGGTGCGGGTGTCGGATACGGTCAGTACGGCGATGCCCAGGCTCATGCTCGTCTCGAAAAGAAGCGTCCGGCCATCATAAACCCGCGCGGGACCGCGGGCTCAGCCGGGACGGTCTTCGCCGGCTTCCGCCCGGCCGAGGCCGAGCCCGGCGGTGCGCACCCGGAACAACGCGGCGGAAATGCCCTTGCCGCCGAGCGTGAGCCAGAGGCCGATGGCGATCCGCGCCACCGTGCTGCCCACGCCGGCCTGCTGCCCGGGACCGAAGGCGTTGGAGAGGTCCGCATTGGCCGCGGCGCGCCACAGGATCAGCCAGCGGACTGTTTCGGGCAGGGCCGCCGCCAAGGTCCACAAGCCGATGCACACTACGCCGATGGTCTGCCACTGCCGGGGGCTGGAGGACGGGCGGGGCTGCCCGGAGAAGGCGGAGGGCAGCAGTCTGGCGGCGAGGCTTGCCGGCCACAGCCATAGCAGGCCGCTGCCGCAGAGCTGCACCCCGAACAGCAGCAGGTAGTAGGCGGTGCTGGCCCGCGGCAGGCCGTTGCCCAGCACCATGGTCACGGCGCCGATCTGGCCGAGCACGGCGATGAACCAGAACAGGCCGAGCAGCCGGATGATCAGGGTTGCGGTCTGTTGTGCGTTCATATCGTTCCCTCGGGTTTGGATCAGGCGGATTTAGGCAATGGCCGCGCCCCCGCCTCCGTGCCCCCGGCCAGCTGCAGCCGCGCGCTGCGCCGCCGCTCCGCCGAATGCAGGCTGAACAGGCGGTACTTGCCGAAATGCTTGGCCAGCTCGACTTCCCCGGCGTACTCGGCGCTGAAGCGCTCGGGGGCTTCCAGGGCCAGGCGGGCGGCGAAGGCTTCGGTGACGAAGATCATGCCGGGCGGGGTGACGGGCTCGATGCGGGCGGTGAAGGACAGCTGCGAGCCGTAGTAGTTGTCGACCTTCTCCACCGGGTCATGGCCGGCGAAGGCGGGGGCGAAGTGGGCGGCAAGGCGCAGCTCGATCCCGGCGAGCGTGCCGCTCTCCTGGCGCCGGATGTCTTCGATGCAGCCCTGCACCGCGATGGCGATGTCGGCGGCGGTGGCGGCGTCCTCGGTGACGACGTTGAGGGCGTCGCCCCAGGTGTGGCGGAACAGCACCTTGCCGCCATGCTGGTCGACGATGCGCGCCAGGCCACCCATCACCAGCGACCAGAAGTGCGGCATGTCCTCGTCGCGCAGGCGGCGGAAGCCGGCGATGTCGGCGAAGATCAGGCCCACCGAGCGGCGCGGCACGGCGCCCGCCTGCTGCGCCGGCCGGGGCGGCGGCAGCGCCGCCGCGCCGCCGCAGTCGCCTTCGGCGTTGAGCCAGTAGCCCGGCGGGTTGGCGGCGGCGGCCAGCGCGACGCGGCGGCAGGGGCTGCCGAGGCGCTGCGCGCTGAGCCGGGCCAGGCCCTGGGCCATGGCGGCGACATGGCCGCCGGCCCAGTCCTGCTCGTCCTCGAGGAAGCCCTGCGCCGCGGTGATCTCGCCCACCTGCTCCAGGCAGCGCGCCAGGCGCATCGCCCAGCCGGCGCCGAAGCGCTGCTGCCAGCGTTCGATCAGCGGCTTGCGCGCCGCCGGCAGCACCAGGCTCAGGCGCGCGCCGCGGGCCAGGAAGTATTCGGCGGCGCAGAGGTCGGCCGGTTGCAGCAGCGGGGCGTGGACGCGGGCGCCGGCGCAAGACGCCGGGTCCAGGCCGTGGGCGGCGGGCGCGGTGCGGTCGGCGCCGAAGGCCAGCGGGATTTCCGCCGCGCCGCGTTCGATGTAGAACAGCGCCGGCAGGCCGAGCAGGGCGGAGAACTCGTCGTCGATGCGCAGGTGGCGGCAGATCAGGCGCAGCTGCTGGCGGGTGCGGCTGCGGGCGTGGACGTTGCCGAGCGCCAGCGCGTCGGCCTCGCGCAGGCTGCGGCGGCAGCGGGCGGCGTCGCCCAGCAGCAGCGCCGCCTCGGCTTCGCTGGCGCGCAGGTAGTAATGATCGGTATCGTCGGCCGGCGCGGTGCCGGCGGCCAGGGCCAGCACTTCGCGGGCCAGGCGGTGCGAGGCGTCGGTGTCGCCGGCCAGCAGGAACATGCTGGCGGCGTTGATCGCGGTGAAGTAGCCGCCGGTCTGGCGGAAGGCGGCGAGGTAGGCTTCGGCCGCGGCGAGGAAGTCGCGGCGCTCGCCGCCGGCCAGGGCCAGGTCCTTGAGCAGGCGGCCCTGCAGCGCCAGCCAGTCCTCGTCGATCTCCTCCTCGCGCAGCCCCAGCCCGCGGTAGCGGCGCCAGGCGAACTCGGTGCTGCCGGCATTGGCCAGGGCCAGGAGGGAGAGATAGTCGAGGCGGCGGGTGTGCAGGCCGAGCCGCTGCGCCTGGTCCACCAGGTCGTAGCACAGCAGGTAATTGCCGGCGCGCAGGGCCTCTTCGGCGCGTGCCGCGAAAGCCTCGGCAGTGTTGTCGCTGTGCCCCATGATGCCCCCCGCTTGCCTCTGGCGACGGACCGGGCGCCCGGCCCCCGCCTCAGGTCCTCTCCCCACATCCGGGAGAAGGGATGAAATCCTTCAGCTCATCCGCCATCCCCGGCCGCAGTGTAATCGACGGCCGGGTCGATCACGATCAGCCGGTGGCCCGCGCCGTCCGGCGGAGGCGGCGGGTCGGTGCAGAATTCGGCGGGAATATGGAGCGGGTTGCGGCGCCAGTCCACCACCTCGGCGGTGCCGCCCGGGCGCAGCAGGTTCTGCTGGCGCAGGATGGCGATCAGGATGTCCGAGCGCTGCGCCAGGCAGGCGGCAAGCAGGCGGTACTGGCGCTCGCGGAAGGCCTGGTTCGCCAGGTCGGCGTCGCCGCTGCCCGGCGGCATCAGGTCGACGATGGTTTCGCAGGAGGCCAGGGTGCCCTCGATCTGCTCGCGCCGCTGCTGGCGCTGTCCGGCGGCATGGGTCTCGTCGACTTCGGGCAGGCTGTCGAGCCAGTCCTCCAGCAGGTTTTCCGGCGGCACCGGCAGCAGGCCGACCATGCGGAACGGGATGTCGCGCTCCAGCAGCCAGCCGCTGAGCACCCGCGCCAGCAGCAGGTCCGCCCCCGGGGCCAAGCCGGTGAGCAGGCAGACCTGGGCGAAGCCGCCCTCGGGAAACAGCCGCGGCAGGACGCCGCCGCGCAGCTGCCTGGCCACGTTGTGCTCTTCTTCCGGGCTGAGCAGCAGATGGCCGGTGCCGCCGAGCAGCAGTTCGCTGTCGCCGCGCCCGGCGAGCACCCGCAGCCAGGTGGCCAGGGGCATGCGCGACCGGCTGGCGGCGGTGCCGGCGTCGCGGGTGATGGGTGTCAGCATCGGCGCAGTCTAGCCGTCGCGGCGACCGGCGAATGCGATGTATTTCTCAGCTGCGCTGGGTGGAGCGACATGGCCCGGTCCTTCCTTGACCGCGTTCACACTGGGAGTGCGCAGAGGATACGGAATTCCGCGGTGGATTGTCGCAGCGGGCCTGCGCCCCTCTCCCGCCTGCAGGAGAGGGGCCAACCGCAGGAAGCCCCGGCGCCGCCTCAGATCGTCTCGAACGCGACCGCCACCGCCTCGCCGCCGCCGATGCACAGGCTGGCGATGCCGCGCTTGCCGCCGGTCTTGCGCAGCGCGCTGACCAGGGTGGTGACCAGGCGCGCGCCGGAGGCGCCGATGGGGTGGCCCAGGGCGCAGGCGCCGCCGTGGATGTTGACCTTGTCGTGCGGCAGCTTGTGTTCCTTCATCGCCGCCATGGTGACGACGGCGAAAGCCTCGTTGATCTCCCAGAGATCGACGTTGGCGGCGGTCCAGTTCAGCTTCTCCAGCAGCTTGCCAATGGCGTAGACCGGGGCGATGGTGAACTCGCTGGGGGTGCGCGAGTGCTGGGCGTGGCCGAGCACGCGGGCCAGCGGCTTGATGCCGCGGCGCTCGGCCTCGGACTGGGTCATCAGGACCAGCGCGGCGGCGCCGTCGGAGATGGAGCTGGCATTGGCGGCAGTGACGGTGCCGTCCTTCTTGAAGGCCGGCTTCAGGGTCGGGATCTTCTCCGGCCTGGCCTTGCCGGGCTGCTCGTCGGCGGTGATCTTCTCCACGCCGCCCTTGCCCGGCACTTCCACGCCGGCGATCTCGAAGGCGAAGCTGCCGTCGGCGGTGGCCTTCTGGGCGCGGGTCAGCGAGGTGATGGCGAACTCGTCCTGCTGGGCGCGGGTGAAGCCGTACTTCTCGGCGGTGCGCTCGGCGTAGACGCCCATCGGCGTGCGCTTCTCGTAGGCGTCTTCCAGGCCGTCCAGCGCCATGTGGTCGAGCAGCTCGCCGTGGCCATAGCGGTAGCCGCCGCGAGCCTTCAGCAGCAGGTGCGGAGCGTTGGTCATGCTCTCCATGCCGCCGGCGAGCACCACCCGGTTGGTCCCGGCCTTGAGCTGGTCGTGGGCGAACATCAGTGCCTTCAGGCCGCTGCCGCACATCTTGTTGAGAGTGGTGCAGGGCACCGCCTTGTCCAGGCCGGCGCCCAGCGCCGCCTGGCGGGCCGGGGCCTGGCCCTGGCCGGCCATCAGCACGTTGCCCATGATGACCTCGTCGATGTCGGCGGCGCCCAGGCCGGCGCGCTCCACCGCGGCCTTGATGGCGACGGCGCCGAGCTGGTTGGCGCTGAGCGGCGAGAACACGCCGAGCATGCCGCCCATGGGGGTGCGGGCGATCGAGGCGATGACGATGGGGTCGGTGGACATGGCAGGCTCCGGGAGCAAGGGGGTATCGGGATGGGCGTGATTATCGCCGATCCGGGCAGGTGGAGCCGGTAATGCTGGCTACCGGCGCCGTTCCGCCCGCCGCGTCGCCCGCCCGCTTCGGCCGTGGCGGGAGCGCGCCCCTTCCCCAAGCCCGTGAATGACAGCCCCCTGTTCGCGCGCTTGCCCCGGTGCCCGCGCCGCCGGATGATGCCCGCCGGGGCCGGGCGCCAACACCAGGGAGCGCCCGCCCAGGCCAAGGGATAACGCGATGTCGGACGCCGCCGGTTGGGGCCGGGTCGAAGCCGCACTCGACGAGCTGCTGGCGCTGCCGCCGGAGCAGCGCGCGGAGGCGCTGGCGCGCCTGTGCGGCGACGCTGCCGCGATGCGGATGCAGCTGGAAAGCCTGCTGGCCGAGACCTCCTCCCCCGACACCCTGCTCGACCGTCCTGCCGTCGCCGTCTGGCAGCCCGAAGGGCAGCCCGAGGGCAGCCTGCCCGCCGGCGCGCGCCTGGGCGCCTGGCGCATCGCCGGGCTGATCGGGCGCGGCGGCATGGGCGAGGTGTATCGTGCCGAGCGCGCCGACGGCCAGTTCGAGCAGCAGGTGGCGCTCAAGCTGATCCGCCGCGACGCCGCCGGCGAACCGCGCCGCTTCACCGCTGAGCGGCAGATCCTGGCGCGGCTGGAACACCCCGGCATCGCCCGCCTGCTCGACGGCGGCGTGGCGGACGACGGCCGCCCCTACATGGTGATGGAGCTGGTGCAGGGGGGAGCCATCACGCAGTGGTGCGGCGCTCATGAATGCCCCCTGGAGCAGCGGCTGCGGCTGTTCATGGCGGTCTGCGAGGCGGTGGCCTACGCCCACTGCAACCTCGTCATCCACCGCGACCTCAAGCCTGGCAACGTCATGGTCACCGCCGCCGGCGAGATCAAGCTGCTCGACTTCGGCATCGCCAAGCTGCTCAAGCCTGAAGGTGAAGGAGGCGGCGCCGGCGACGTCGAGCAGACGCGCCACGTGCCGCTGACGCTGGGCTACGCCGCGCCGGAGCAGCTTGCCGGCGGCCCCATCACCACCGCCGCCGACGTCTACGCCCTGGGCATGCTGCTGTACGAGCTGCTCAGCGGGCGGCGGCCGTGGAGCCTGAGCGAGCTGTCGATGCCGGCCGCGCTGGACAAGGTGCTGCGCGAGCCGCCGCCGCCGCCCAGCCGCGGCGCCGCGCAGGGCGGGGCGCCGCCGGTCCCGCCGCGCCTGCTGCGCGGCGACCTCGACGCCATCGTCGCCAAGGCCCTGCGCAAGGAGCCGGAGAAGCGCTACGCCACGGTCGAGGCGCTGCGCGAGGACGTGGCGCGGCATCTCGCCGGCGAAACCGTGGCGGCGCGCGAGGGCGCCAAGCTATACGCCGCCAGCCGGTTCCTGCGCCGCAACTGGCTGGCAACCGCGGCCACGGCGGCGGTGCTGCTGGCCATCGTCGGAGGCAGCTTCGGCATCGCCTGGCAGGCGCGCCGCGCCGAGTACGAGGCGCGCAAGGCGACGGCGGTGAAGGACTTCGTGGTGGGGATTTTCAAGGCCAACGGCATCGACAATCCGGATGGGGCGAAGGCGCGGGCGACGACGGCGGAGCAGTTGCTTGATTTGGGGGCCAAGCGGATTCGCGACGAGATGCAGGGGGTTCCTGAAGTGCGGGCCGAGCTATTGGGCACGATCGGAGGGTTGTACACGGACCTGAATCTTGGCGAACGTGCAATCACGTTGCTGCAAGAGCAGATAGGAGTTTTGCAACGTATTTACGGCGATTCATCGAATAAGGCAGTGGCCGACGCCCGGGTCAGGCTTGCATCGGCGCAGGTTATCGCCAACGAGTCCTCAGAGGCAGAACAGACCCTGCAGAAAGCAATGAATACGATGGATCAGCTCGGGGATCACACGTCGATTACTCGGGCAAGGGCTTTGCATTTACTGGCACATATTGCGTATCAGTCCAAGCCAATCGCTGACCCGGCTGCCGAGCAGTACGCCTTGGAGTCCATTCGCATCACTGAGGCTTTTCATCCGGAAGACACGTTGCGCATCGCGACTCTTATTGAGTTGGCTCGCATCAGTGCGCGACGAAAAGACAATGCAGCAGCTGAATCATGGTTTCAAAAGGCGCTCTATTTGGAGCAACAGGCGCCCTTCAACAAAAGGCCATCCGACCTGGCGGGCATACGTCTTGAGTATGGGGACATGCTCTCTCGCGATCAGAAATACGATCAGGCTGAGAAGGAGCTTCGCGAAGCGTTGGCGGAGTATCTGTCTCAGGTTGGCCCTGAATTTCCTCAAACATCGCGAGCCAAGGAGGATTTGGCTGGTGTCCTGTTCGAGACTGGCAGGCTAAACGAAGCCAGGCCATTGATGGCAGAGGCGCTTAGTTCTCTTGAAAGAACTCGTGGAGTTGATGATTTGGAATGGACTGCGGACGCCCGCATTTACTTCGCGCGCCTGCTCTTTGCTCGTGGCGAATTCGAGGAGGCCGATCGCTTGTTCGATCAAAGCGAATCCAGCCTTCGAGCGCATGCACCGGCCAGTGTCTACTTCCCGATTAACTTGCGCTGGCGAGCTGAACTGCTGACAGCGCAGGGCCGATGGGTGGAAGCAGAAAAAGCCATCGCCGAGGCGAAGATCGGAATTGCACATTTTTATGGTGAACAGCACGAGCGTTATGCGGGTGCTTTACTCGCTGAAGCCAATCTGCGCCTAGCGGAGCAGGACGCGCGGCTGGCGGAGTCACTGTACCAGCGCGTTATTGAACAATGGCCGGGCTCAAGCGGTCATGCGAGTGACAGTTTTGTCTATTCAAGGCTGGGTTTGGCGCGTGTGCGTTTGCAGCAGAAGCAGCCAGCGGATGCGGAGCTTTTGATCCAACAAGTGTTGGCGCGGACAGAGGCGTCGCCGGAAGCGAACTACCTGCTTATGCAGGAGGCGGCCGCACGATTGTGGCTGGGTGAAGCTCAGCTGCAGCTGGGCAAGCTTCCCGAAGCACAGCAGAGCCTGCGGCGGGCCGTGAGCCTGCGTGAAAGCATGGACAGTCCTTCCAGCCCCTGGCTGGCGCAGGCAAGGGTACTCCTTGCTGCCTGCCTGTTCGAAAAGGGCGAGGGCGCAGAAGCATCAGGCCTTCTTAAACAAGCTGCTGCGATATTGCTTCCTCGCAGATCGCTAGGAGCTCAATTCCTGAAGCCCTTGCAGCTAATTCAGCATGAAAGGCGCCTAGCCCCACTTGTACCGGCTAGCCGAAGGCTCCAGTGAGTAAGGCGAAGATTAACGGCAATGTCTGTTGGTCAAGATGAGGACCGTTAGAACCGCCGGGCCCATCGGCTAGTGCAGCGCTGGCGAGTCCGGCAATGAATAGCATTGCAACCAGTTTGCTTCGATTTTTCATTCGATTACCCAGTTTTGTATGACCCCACACTCCGGCATCACCGCCGGAATGTGGGTTCGATCTTGGCTCCCTGGGAACATAGACGTAGCTAACTAGGTCTCGGTTTTTCGAGGAGGCAGGGGGATAGGGATGACGACATTGAGGTGCGGGCCATTTGTACCGGTTGGTCCATCCGCCCCATGCCCCAGCACGCCCATGATGATTTGCTCGATCGATTTCTTGAGCCCGGTTGGATGGCCAGGAATCTGCTCGCCTTGCCACACTTCGACCAGGTACATGCTGACGAGATTTTCGAGGTGGCGCACCACGTGGGATGGCGGTGGCGGCGGCCAGTGGTCAACCATCATCCGGAACAGCTCCGATTCCGGGATTTTCGAGGCGCCGCTCTCCATGAAGATGTAGCCGGCGCCTTCGAGCAATAGGTCCTTCAGCGTGCCCTTCAAATATTGTGCGAGTTGGTAGACGCGCGCCGCGTCCATGCTGGCACTGATCAGCAGGCGTGTCTGATACGGGGGAACGGCCTGGCGCGGCGTGTCGGCGTAGGGCGGGAAGTTGAGTACGGGAGGGAAGCCGGGGTTGGTCGAGCGGCAACCCGGCTCGTTCTCAAGCATCTGGACGAACAGGTCGAGAGTGGACACGGATGGAATCTCCTGAGCTTGTATCGTTGGTTATTGGTTGGACGAATATTGCGCGAGGCAATGCCGCATGAAGCCATCCATGTGCTTCTGCGCCGTGTCCGCGAGGGCCGGCGCCCGGGGGTCGGCGAGGCTTGTTCCGCCTGCTCGGATGAAACGGTGTTGCGTGCATTTCACGGCGCGGCCGCTCCGCGGCCCAGCTCGACCCGCAGCCAGGCGCGTGCCTTGACCCAGTCGCGGCGCACGGTGCGGTCGGCGATGCCGAGCGCCTCGGCGGTCTGGTTCTCGTCGTAGCCGGCGAAGAAGCGGCATTCGACGATCTGCGCCAGGCGCGGGTTGAGCCGGGCCAGGCGGCCGAGGGCGGCGTCCACTTCGATCAGCTGCTCGTCCGGCTGGATACCGACGTCCTCGGCATGCTCCAGCGGCAGCGCGCGCACGCCGCCGCCGCGCTTGCCGGCGAGGCGCTCGCGGGCGTGGTCGATCAGCACGTGGCGCATCGCCACCGCCGCGGCGCGCAGGAAGTGGGCATGGTCGTTGAAGCCGGCACTGCCGCGCATGCGCAGGTAGGCTTCGTGGATCAGCGCGGTGGTCTGCAGGGTTTCGTCGCCGTGCCGGGCGGCGCCGGCGCGGCGGCGTTCCCGCTGGGCCAGGCGCCGCACCTCGTCGTAGAACAGCGGCAGCAGCTCGCGCGCGGCCTGGCGCACCTCGGCGGGCGCGCCGAGATCGCTGGCTTGCGCAACTTCCCCTGCGGCCCTGTCCGGCATCGGCAGCCCCCTGGCCTGCTCCACCCGGTGCACGCCCGATTCTGGCAGAAACCGTGCCCGGCGGCGCGTGCGCCGCGACCAGGACCGGTCGCGCAGTTGGAGTCCGCGGCGCTTCACATCGGCCCCGTGCCGAGGTGGGCGCCGATCCAGCGGCGGAGCAGGCGCAGCAGCAGGCTTGTGGCGGTGCCGCCCAGGAGCAGCGGCTGCGGCGGCGGCGCGGGTGGCAGCAGCCAGAGCAGGCTGCCGTGGGCGTCGCCGGAGTCGACCGGCGATTCCGGCGCAGCGGTTGCGGGTTTCGGCGGCTGGGGCTGCTCCCCGCATTCCGGCGGCGCCGTCAGCATCAGGTACAACAGCCAGGCGAAGCAGGCGCCGGTAATCGCCAGCAACCCGATCACCATGATCGAGCACTGCGCCGCCAGTGCGGCGTTGTCGGTGGCGTAGGCGAGCGCGCCGGGCGTGCCGCCCGCGGCGGATGCGAGCGCGCTAACGGCGTCGGCCGCGGCGTTTCCTGTGGCGAGCCACGCGGCCGCGGCGGCGGCAAAGGCGATGCAGCGGTGACGGGTGATGCGATCCATGAGCCTGCTCCTTGCCGCCTTATGGCAGGCGGCTTCACTCTCAAGAACGGAGTGGCGCTGAAAAGCGGCCAGGGCGGACGGAGTGGACGGGAGGCGCGTGTGACGCTGTTCACACGGAAGGGGCGAAAGCGCCCGGCGATGCGCTGGAGCAGCCCCTTTCCGCGGTGACGGCCTTGGTGGCGCGGACCCCCCGCCTTCTACCGGCGGAGAGTGGCTGGCTGGCCGGAGCCGACGCCGCCTTAGCTTTCCCGCTCGATGGCGGTGACCTTGCCGTCCTTGAACACCACGCGCACGCGGTCGGTCTCGACCTGTGCCGGGTAGGCGTAGTAACCCGGATAGAAGAACGGGTCGTAGAAGAAGTGGCGGCGATAGGCGTAGGGATACCAGGGATAGCCGGCGCCGACGGTGCCGTAGGTGTCGACGTCGGTGTAGTGCCAGATCTTCTGGGTGCCGCTGGCGTCGGTGTGCTCGGTGACGCGGTCGGGCTTGCCCAGTGCCAGCTGGACGCCCGCTTCCGGCATGCCCAGGCCGATCTCGCCCTTCTTCACCAGGGCCTGCTGCTCGGGGGTGAGCTGGGCGTAGCTGGTCGGGTCGCCCTTGATGCGCGCGTCCGGCGTCGCGCAGCCGGCCAGGGCGGCCAGGAGCAGCAGCGCGGGGATCGTTGTGCGTTTCATGGAAACCTCCTCAGCCAGGTGGCGTCTACGCCATCATAAATCCTCGGTGTGAGTGCCTGAATGCGGGCTGAATGGTGCAGCCCGGCCTCCGCTCGTCCCGATATGGCGGACTACACAGGCGGGCGCCTCAAATCCAGCGTGTACGGATAGTCCGGGTTCGGCGCCTCCTCCGCCGGCCAGTAGCCGTCCGGCGTATGGCCGAACGGCTCGAAGCGCGCCAGGCGCCGCGCCTCGGCCTCATAGGCATTGACCGGAAAAGTCTCGTAATTACGCCCGGCCGGATGCGCCACGTGGTAGGTGCAGCCGGCCACGGCGCGGCGGTTCCAGGCGTCGTAGAGGTCGAACACCAGCGGCGTGTGCACGCCGATGGTGGGGTGCAGGGCGGAGGCCGGCTGCCAGGCACGGTAGCGCACGCCGCCGACCCATTCGCCGCGCACGCCGGTCGGCTTGAGCGGCACGCGGCGGCCGGCGACGGTGACGAAGTGGCGCCCTTCGGTGAGGCCGGTGACGCGCACCTGCAGGCGCTCCAGCGAGGAATCGACGTAGCGGGTGGTGCCGCCGACGGCGGCTTCCTCGCCCAGCACCGGCCAGGGCTCCAGGGCATGGCGCAGCTCCAGCTCGACGTCGCCGAAGCGCACGCTGCCGTGGCGCGGGAAGCGGAACTCGTGGTGCGCGGCGAACCACTCGTCCTGGAAGGCGAAGCCGGCCCGGCGCAGGTCGTCGAGCACTTCGCGCAGGTCGGTCCAGACGTGGTGCGGCAGCATGAAGCGGTCGTGCAGCTGGGTGCCCCAGCGCACCAGCGGGCGGGTGTAGGGCCGCTCCCAGAACCAGGCGATCAGCGCGCGCAGCAGCAGCTGCTGCGCCAGGCTCATGCGCGGGTGTGGCGGCATCTCGAAGGCGCGGAACTCAACCAGGCCGAGGCGGCCGGTGGGGCCGTCCGGCGAGTACAGCTTGTCGATCGAAATCTCGGTGCGGTGGGTGTTGCCGGCCAGGTCCACCAGCAGGTTGCGCAGGCTGCGGTCGACCTGCCACAGCGGCACGCTGCGCCCCGGCGGCGGCAGCTGCGACAGGGCGATTTCCAGCTCGTACAGGGTGGAGTCCTGCGCCTCGTCGATGCGCGGATGCTGCGAGGTGCTGCCGATGAACAGGCCGGAGAAGAAGTAGCTCAGCGCCGGGTGGTTCTGCCAGTAGCGCAGCAGGCTGCCGAGCAGGTCGGGCCGGCGCAGGAACGGCGAGTCCGCCGGCGTGGCGCCGCCGAGCACGAAATGGTTGCCGCCGCCGGTGCCGGTGGCGCGGCCGTCGATCAGGAACTTCTCGGTGGCCAGGCGGGTGAGGCGCGCCTCCTCGTACAGCGCCTCGGTGTGGTCGCGCAGCTGCGCCCAGGAGTGCGAGGGGTGGATGTTGACCTCGATCACGCCGGGGTCGGGGGTGACGCGGAACACGTTGAGACGCGCATCCGCCGGCGGCTGATAGCCTTCAATGCGCACCGGCACATCGAGCTCGCCGGCGCTGTCCTCCACCGCGGCGACGAGGTCCAGGTAGTCCTCCACGCCCTGCACCGGCGGCATGAACACGCAGAGAAAGCCTTCGCGCGGCTCCACCGTCAGCGCCGTGCGCACGTTGCCGCCCTCCAGGTAGGCGCCGCGCTTCACCGGCGCCGGCTGGTCGCGCTCGGCGGTGAGCTTCTGCAGGCGCTCCTGGCGGCGGCGCTGGCGCTGGAGCTCGGCGTCGTCGCGCGCGCCCTGGGTCTGCAGGTAGGGCTGGCGCCGCGCGTCGGGCTGCTCCGGCAGCGGCGGGCGCTCGTCGAAGGGGTCGTAGGGCACCAGCTGCGGGCGCTCCAGCGGCGGCAGCCAGGGCAGCGCTTCCAGCGGCAGGCGGAAGCCCAGCGGCGAGTCGCCGGGGATGAGGAACAGGCGGCCCTGGCGGAAGCTCCAGCGCTCCGAGATCCAGGCGCGCGACTGCCAGCGCTGCACCGGCAGCACGTAGCCGCGCGGCGTGTCCAGGCCACGCTCGAATATCCTGGCGATGCGGGCGCGCTCCTCCGGGTCCTTCAGCTTGTTGTCCTCGGGCAGGACGTTGTCCGGCAGCTGGCGCTCGCGGTGCAGGTAGTAGAAGGCGTCCTCGTAGGCCGGCAGGGCATTGGCCGGCGCCACTTCCAGGCGCTGGGCGATGGCGCGGATCAGGGCGCGGGCGCTGTTGATGTCCGGCGCGGTGGCGCCGCCGGCCAGGTCGGTGCGGACGATGGGCCGGCCGTCGCCGCGGAAATAGCAGGAGTAGGCCCAGCGCGGCAACGATTCGCCCGGGTACCACTTGCCCTGGCCGTAGGTGAGCAGGCCGTCCGGGGCGAAGCGGTCGCGCAGGCGCCGCATCAGCTTGTCGGCCAGGGCCTGCTTGGTCGGGCCCACCGCGGCGGTGTTCCACTCCGCGCCCTGCCGGTCGTCGATGGAGATGAAGGTCGGCTCGCCGCCCATGGTCAGGCGCACGTCGCCGGCCTGGAGCCTGGTGTCGACCTGGTGGCCCAGCGCGTCGATGGCCGCCCACTGCTCGTCGGTGTAAGGCCGGGTGACGCGCGGCGACTCGTACAGCCGCTGGACGTACATCTGGTGGCCGAATTCGACCTCGCACTCGTCCACCGCACCGCTGATCGGCGCCGCGCTGGACGGCTCGGGCGTGGCGCAGACCGGGATATGGCCCTCGCCCGCCAGCAGGCCCGAGGTCGGGTCCAGGCCGATCCAGCCGGCGCCGGGCAGGTAGACCTCGCACCAGGCGTGCAGGTCGGTGAAGTCGTGATCGGTGCCGGAGGGGCCGTCGAGCGACTTCACGTCCGGGGTGAGCTGGATCAGGTAGCCGGAGACGAAGCGCGCGGCCAGGCCCAGGTGCCGCAGGACCTGCACCAGCAGCCAGCCGGAGTCGCGGCAGGAACCGGACGCCTTGCCCAGGGTTTCGTCCGGCGTCTGCACCCCCGGCTCCATCCGGATCAGGTAGCGGATCTCGTGCTGGAGGCGCTGGTTGAGCCCGACCAGGAAGTCAATGGTGCGGCACGGTTCGCGCGGAATCGCGGCCAGGTACTGCTGCAGCAGCGGGCCGGCCGGGGCGGCGCGCAGGTAGGGCTTGAGCTCCTCCCGCGCCTCGTCGCTGTAGCGGAACGGGAACTGCTCGGCGCTGCTTTCGATGAAGAAGTCGAACGGATTCCACACCGCCATGTCGGCGACCAGGTCGACGGTGACGCTGAACTCGGTCACCTTCTGCGGAAACACCACCCGGGCCAGCCAGTTGCTGAAGGCGTCCTGTTGCCAGTTGATGAAGTGGTCCTTCGGCTCGATCTTCAGCGCGTAGGACAGCACCGGGGTGCGGGCATGGGGCGCCGGGCGCAGGCGGATGATCTGCGGCGACAGACCGACGCGGCGGTCATAGCGGTAGATCGTCTCATGGTGCAGGACGGCGTGGATGGCCATGCTGGATGCCGGGATGGAAAGTGCCGGGATGGGCAGCGGTACAATAAGCAAAAATCGCCGCATGGTGGCGGCGGCACCCAATTTGAGGAAATCCGATGTCCGTCTTCTCCCATCCCGAATTCGACGCCCACGAGCAGGTGGCCTTCCGCTATGACCGCGCCAGCGGCCTGAAGGCGATCATCGCCGTCCACAGCACCCGCCTCGGCAAGGGCCTGGGCGGCTGCCGCATGTGGCCCTACGCCTCGGACGCGGAGGCCCTGACCGACGTGCTGCGCCTGTCGCGCGGCATGACCTACAAGGCGGCGTTGGCCGGCCTGCCGCAGGGCGGCGGCAAGAGCGTGATCATCGGCGACCCGCGCCACGACAAGACCCCGGCGCTGATCCAGGCCATGGGGCGCTTCGTCGACAGCCTGGGCGGCCAATACGTGGTGGCCGAGGATTCCGGCACAAGCGTCGCCGACATCCGCCTGATGGCGACCGAAACCCGGCACGTCGGCGGCCTGGCGGACGAGAAATCGGTCGCCGCCGGCCGTACCGGCGACCCCTCGCCGGCCACCGCCATGGGCACCTTCATCGGCATCAAGGCGGCGGTGAAGGCCAAGTTCGGCCGCGACGACCTCAAAGGCCTGAAAGTGGCGATCCAGGGCGTCGGCAACGTCGGCGGCCGCCTGGCGCAGCACCTGCACGCGGCGGGGGCCAAGCTGTGGGTGACCGACCTGCACCAGCCGGCGGTGGAGCGCTGCGTCCGCGAGCTGGGCGCGGCGGCGGTGCCGATGGAGGCGGTGCACAGCCTCGACGTGGACGTGTACGCGCCCTGCGCCCTCGGCGCGATCCTCAACGACCGGACCATCCCCGAGATCCGCGCCAAGGTCATCGCCGGCGCCGCCAACAACCAGCTGGCCAAGCCCAAGCATGATCACGCCCTGCTCGAGCGCGGCATCCTCTATGCGCCGGACTATGTCATCAACGCCGGCGGCATCATCGACATCTTCTACGAAGGCCCGAATTACGACGAGGCCACGGTGCACGCCCACCTCGAGCGCATCGGCCACACCCTGAGCCAGATCTTCGAGTATTCGGCCAGGGAAAAGCGGCCCACCGGGGAGATCGCGGACCGGATGGCGGAGGCGATTTTCAGGGGGTGAGGAATCGCAGCCTGGCGAGCCGCCCGCCGCGATCGCCGAGGCCGCGCCAGGATGGCTGAAGCGAACGCATGATTGAGGTCACGTGGAAATGACTGCAATGCCCGATGACGCCACCCTGCAGGGCCTCGCCTGCGGTGCCGGCGAGGCCTTGCTTGCCCGACAGCAGTGGTTGGCCGCCGCCGAGTCCTGCACCGGCGGGCTGATCGCCAAGCTGTGCACCGACATCGCCGGCAGCTCGCGCTGGTTCGAGCGCGGGCTGGTGACCTATTCCAACGCGGCCAAGCAGGAGTTGCTGGGCGTGCCGGCGGAGGTCATCGGCCGCGCCGGCGCGGTCAGCGCCGAAACGGTGCAGGCGATGGTGCAGGGTCTGCTGGCGCATGCGCCGGTGCAGTGGGCGGTGGCGGTCAGCGGCGTGGCCGGACCGGATGGCGGCACCGCGGACAAGCCGGTGGGCACGGTGTGGATCGGCTGGGGCGGCGCGGGGGTGGCGGCTTCGTGCAGCCGCTTCCGCTTCGACGGCGACCGCGATGCCGTGCGCCGCCAGTCGGCGCAGGCGGCGCTGGAAGGGCTGCTGGTTCTGCTCGGAAAGTCCGGCTAGGCCCCGTTAACGCCATTTCGATCGATACAGCGTTAACAGGCCCTAGGCGGAGAGCCAGGGCCCCAACGCGGCGGCGGCCTGCGCCTCGCTCAGCTCGCGGGCCTGCCGCAGCACGGCTGGCGGCACCCATTGCGGGAACGCGGTTTCCTGGTTCTCGTGATGGCCGTCCGCCGTATGCACCTGCCTGACCCGCGCCAGGCGCCCGGGCGGCAGCCGCGGCGCCAGGCGCACCAGCGCCGGCCACAGGCGCCGGTGAACCAGGCTGAGTTTGCCGTCGACCAGGCGGCAGACCACGACGTCGGGCGAGTCGTGCAGGGCCTGCAGCACGCGGAAGATCTGCCGGCTTTCAGGGTGGGCCCACCAGCTGCCGCGGATCGGCTCACCGGCGACGGCTTCGCTCAGCCGTGGCGCCGCTCCACGCCCCGATACCAGCACCACGCCATGTTTCTCGACGAAGGCCAGGGCGGCCTGTGGCGTCATGGCAACGGCTCCCGGCGAAGTTGCCCCGAACAGCGGCGCGGATGACGGGTCAAAGGGCTGCATGCCGCAGTGCACCACGCGGGCGCCGCGGCGGCATGCATCGACGCTTCGATTATACCCCGCCCGCCGGCGGGGTCCGCTGGCATACTTTCGCCATCTCAAGATTCGCTGGAGGAGTACATGGAAGCCCGACCCAGCCCGGACGCCAAGCCCGGGCAGGAGTTGCTGTTGGAGCAGCTGGATGCGCTGGCGCAGGCGCAGACCGGCGTGGACGATGCGGCCTTGTTCCGCCGCTTCCTGCGCCACTATTACGAGATGGCGGCGTTCGACACCCTGACGCTGCGCACGCCGGAGGACCTGCTGCGCATCGCGCTGGGCCACTGGAATTTCGCAAAGCTGCGCCGGCCCGAAGCCGCGCTGGTGCGGGTGGTGCCGCCGCAGGGCGCTGACGAGGCGCGGCCCGGCCTGGCGGTGGTCGAAACCTGCGTCGCCGACCAGCCCTTCCTGGTCGACTCGATCATGATGGCGGTGCGCGCCGCCGGCGCCTCGGTGGACTGGACCGTGCATCCGGTGCTCAACCTGCGGCGCGACGCCGCAGGCAAGATCGTCGCCGCGGCGCAGTCCGCCGCCGGGGCGCCCCACGAGTCGTTGATCCACCTCGAATTCGAGCCGCTGGCCAATCTTGCCGCCTACACCACGCTGCAGGAGCAGATCGCCACCGTGCTGGCCGATCTGCGCCAGGTGGTGGACGACTATCCGAAGACGCTGGAGCGCGTGCGCGCGCTGGTGGAGGAGTTGAAGCTGGTGCCGCCCGGCGGCGACGCCGAGGAATTCGCCGAGGCGCGCGAATTCCTCACCTACCTCGACCAGCACCACTTCACCTTCCTGGCGATGATCGAAAGCCGGGCGGTGCCCGGCGCGGGCGGCAAGGCCAGCTTCCGCGCCGATCCCGCCTCCGGCCTGGGCCTGCTGCGCGCCGGCAGCCGCTGGGCCAACGAGGACCTGATCGCGCCGCAGGCGGAGCTGGACAAGTACGCCGACTCGCCGCGCCTGGTGGTGGTGACCAAGGCCAACCTGCGCTCCACCATCCACCGCGAGGGCCTGCTCGACGTGGTGTCGGTGAAGCGCTACGACGCGCAGGGCCATCTCGCCGGCACGGTGCGCTTCGTCGGCCTGTTCAGTTCCGAGGTCTACATCGACCGGCCGCGCCACATCCCGCTGATCCGGCGCAAGGCCGAGTACGTGATGCAGAAGTCGCGCCTGCCGGAGCACGGCCACTCCGGCAAGAACCTGCGCGACATCCTGCACGGCCTGCCGCGCGACGAACTGTTCCAGGCCGGCGAGGAGGAGCTGTTCCAGCTGTGCATGGGCATCCGCGCGCTGCGCGACCGCCACCAGCTGCGCAGCTTCATGCGCCGCGACCGCTACGGCCGCTTCTATTCCTTCCTGGTCTACCTGCCGCGCGAGCGCTACTCGCGCGAGCTGCGCGACAAGGTCGGCGCGACCCTGCTGGAAATCTGCGGCGGCTCAGTGCTGGACCGCGAGATCGAATTCCTGCGCGGCGGCCTGACCCGCGTGCACTACGTGGTGCGCACCAGGCCGGGCACCACCATCGCGCTGAGCTCGTCCGAGGTCGAGGCGCGGCTGATCGCGGCGACCCGCAGCTGGCGCGACCAGTTGCGCGAGCTGCTGGTGAAGGACCGCCTGAGCCCGGCCAAGTACGTCGACGCCTTCCCCCTGTCGTATGCGGAGAACGTGACGCCGCAGGAGGCGGCGGCGGACGTGGCCTACCTGGCGCGGCTGTCGCCGTCCAGTCCGGTGCTGCCGCGGCTGGGGGTGGCGTCGCCCGAAGGCGCGCTGCCGCACGCCACCAGCCTCAAGCTCTACGCCCTGCACACGCCGGTGACGCTGTCCGACGTGCTGCCGACGCTGGAGAACTTCGGCCTGCGCGTGATCCGCCAGGAGCCGGCCGAGATCACGCCGAAGGATGGCGTCAGCCTGTGGGTGCAGGAGTTCGAGATCCAGCACAAGGGTTGCGACCTGTCACCGGAGGCGCAGCGGCAGTTCTTCGAGTCCGGCTTCCTGCAGGTGTGGCGCGGCGAGGTCGAGAACGACGGCCTCAACAAGCTGGTGCTCGGCGCCGGCCTCAACGCGCGCCAGGTGACCCTGCTGCGCGCCATCTGCAAGTACCAGATCCAGACCGGCCTGCCGTTCAGCCAGGCTTACATGGAGTCGCTGCTGGCCGAGCACGCCGACATTGCGCGCCTGCTGGTGGCGCTGTTCGAGACGCGCTTCGCGCTGAAGCTGACGGATGCGGCGCGGCAGAACGAGGCGCTGAAGATCGGCCAGGCCCTGGACCACGCGCTGGACCAGGTCGCCAGCCTCGACGGCGACCGCGTGCTGCGCGCCTTCCTGGCGATGATCCGCGCCACCCTGCGCACCAATTACTTCCAGCGCGACGCGCACGGCCAGTCCAAGCCCTACGTCAGTTTCAAGCTCGACCCGGCCAAGGTGCCGGAACTGCCGCTGCCGCTGCCGATGTTCGAGATCTGGGTCTATGCGCCGGAAGTGGAGGGCATCCACCTGCGCGGCGGCCGCGTCGCCCGCGGCGGCCTGCGCTGGTCCGACCGCCGCCAGGACTTCCGCACCGAGGTGCTGGGCCTGATGAAGGCGCAGATGGTCAAGAACACGGTGATCGTGCCGGTCGGCGCCAAGGGCGGCTTCGTGGTGAAGAAGCCGGTGGACCCCGCCAACCGCGAGGCGTGGCTCAACCAGGGCATCGCCTGCTACAAGACCTTCCTGCGCGGCCTGCTCGACATCACCGACAACCGCGTCGGCGACGCCGTCGTGCCGCCGCAGGAGGTGGTGCGCTACGACGAGGACGATCCCTATCTGGTGGTGGCCGCGGACAAGGGCACCGCCACCTTCTCCGACATCGCCAACTCGATCTCGGCGGAGTACGGCTTCTGGCTCGGCGACGCTTTCGCCTCGGGCGGCTCGGTCGGCTACGACCACAAGAAGATGGGCATCACCGCGCGCGGCGCCTGGGAGAGCGTCAAGCGCCACTTCCGCGAACTGGGCAAGGACATCCAGACCGAGGAGTTCACGGTCGTCGGCATCGGCGACATGAGCGGCGACGTGTTCGGCAACGGCATGCTGCTGTCGCACAAGCTCAAGCTGGTCGCGGCCTTCGACCACCGCCACATCTTCATCGACCCGACGCCGGACGCGGCGGTGAGCTTCGTCGAGCGGCAGCGCATGTTCGCGCTGCCGCGCTCGTCCTGGGCCGACTACGACAGCAAGCTGATCTCGGCGGGCGGCGGCGTCTGGCCGCGCAGCGCCAAGCTGATCAAGCTCAGCGAGGAGGCGCGCAAGGCGCTGGATATCCGCGAGGCGGCGCTGACGCCCAACGAGCTGCTCAAGGCGATCCTGCGCGCGCCGGTGGACCTGTTGTGGAACGGCGGCATCGGCACCTACGTCAAGGCTTCGACGCAGAGCCACCAGGACGTCGGCGACCGCGCCAACGACGCGATCCGCCTCAACGGCCGGGACCTGCGGGCCCGGGTGGTGGGCGAGGGCGGCAACCTCGGCTTCACCCAGCTCGGCCGCATCGAGTACGCGCTGCAGGGCGCCGGCGGCGCCGGCGGGCGCATCAACACCGATGCCATCGACAACGCCGGCGGCGTGCACAGCTCCGACCGCGAGGTCAACATCAAGATCCCGCTCAACGAGCTGATGACCGCCGGCAGGCTGACGCGCCAGGAGCGCGATCCGCTGCTGGCCAGCATGACCGAGGACATCGTGCAGTTCGTGCTGCGCGACAACTACGTGCAGAGCGCCGCCATCAGCCTCCTGGCGCAGAACGCGGTGCAGCGCCTCGACGACCACGCCGAGCTGATGCGCCTGCTCGAACGCGAGGGCGTGCTCAACCGCGGCATCGAGTACCTGCCGGACGACGACTCGCTGAAGGAGCGCCGCACCCGCGGCATCGGCCTGACCCGGCCGGAGCTGGCGGTGCTGATCGCCTACAGCAAGATCTCGCTGTTCGACGCCGCGCTGAAGTCCGACGTGCCGGACGATCCCTTCTTCGTGCGCGACCTGCTGGCCAACTTCCCGCCGGTGCTGGTGGAGCGCTACCGCGAGGCGCTGGCCAACCACCGCCTGAAGCGCGAGATCGTCGCCACCATCCTGTCCAACGCCCTGGTCAACCGCATGGGAGCCGGCTTCGCCCAGCTGTGGGCCGAGGACCATGGCCTGATGCGCGCCGAGGTGCTGAAGTCCTACGCCACCGCGCACCAGATCTACGGCGGGGACCAGTACTGGAAGGCGATCGAGGCGCTCGACAACAAGGTGCCGGCGGCGCTGCAATACCGCCTGATGAACTACGCCATCGGCCTGCTCAAGCACGCCACCGGCTGGTTCACCAGCTCGCGCTTCGCCCAGCTGCCGGTGCAGGTGGCGGTGGACCGCTTCACCCAGCCGCTGGCCGAATTGGAGCGGCAGCTGCCGGCGGTGCTGCCGCCGGCCTACCGCGAGGATTGGGACAATACCGTCACCAACCTCAACAAGGACGGCGTGCCCGACGACCTGGCGCTGCGCTTGGCCAATACCCGCGCCCTCGGCGGGGCGCTGGACATCGCCGAGCTGGCCGAGGGCGCGAATGTCTCGCTGGCCGACGCGGCGGTGGTGTACTACCTGTGCGGCGAGCGTTTCCGCATGCTGTGGCTGTATGCGGCGATCAACGAGATGCCGACCCTGGGCAAGTGGCAGTCGCTGGCGCGGGTCAACCTGCGCGACGATGCTTACCGCATCCACCGCCAGCTCGCCGGCCGCGTGCTTGCGCAGCCGGGGGAGACCGCGCAGGCGCGCTTTGAAAACTGGATCAAGGCCAATGAGCGCCGCGTCAAGTTTTCGTCCGAGCGCCTGGCGGAACTGCAGGCCACCGGCAGCCGCGAGTTCACCAGCCTGGCGGTGGCGGTGCGCGAGATCAGGAAGCTGCGGCGGCTCTGAGCCGGAGCGGCCCCTTCCCTTGATCCGGAAGGGGCCGCCTCCCAGCGGGGAAGGGCCGGGCAGCAGGGGCTTGGACCAATCCGTAATCCTTTTGAAAGCTGCGGCCGCGTTCATGTTTCGCCCGGGCGATTTTCTGTTACCCTCGACGGTGAGGTGTGGCCAAGCCGGCGGCGCGGTGGATAGGGAAGCAACCCGCTTCGCACTACAGAAAAAGCTGGCTCATCGGTAAGGGACGCTGCGCTCTATCGATGTCTGGGGGAGATACACGGCTATGATCGCCTCGACCCGCGCCGCGCTTGCCGCGGCCGTGATTTCGCTGTTCTCGCTCACCGCCTGCGACAACAACAATAACAACAACGGCGGGTCCGGCAGCAGTTCGTCCAGCTCCTCGTCGAGCAGTTCCTCCGGCGGGGCCTCCTCGTCCGGGGGCAGCTCTTCGTCCAGCAGCTCGTCGAGCAGCAGCTCCTCGGGCGGCACCTCCGGCGGCGCCTCGTCGAGCAGCTCGTCGTCGAGCAGTTCCTCCAGCGGCAGCTCCTCGTCTTCGAGCAGCTCGTCGAGCAGCTCTTCGTCGGGCGGCGCCTCGTCCAGCAGTTCTTCTTCGGGCGGTGCTTCCTCCAGCAGTTCTTCCTCGGGCGGTGCCTCGTCCTCGGGCGGCGCCACCTCCCTGCTGCCGCTGGTGACCGGCGATCTCAAGCTGGTGCTGCTTGATCCGACCGCGGCGGTGACTTCCAACAACAGTCCCACCGCGGGGACCAATCCCCAGCTGGTCGACAGCGGCCTCACGGCGCCGCCCTCGTCCAGCGGCAACGCCGACGACGCCAACGTCTTCGGCGGCTTCGAGACCGGCACCGTCAACAGCGTCACCGGCGCGGTGACCGCCATCCACAGCGTGCGTGTGGCCTACCTGAAGGGCGGCAAGCTCTTTACGGCGGACACGGTGCCGGGTCATAGCCATGTCCCGGTGCAGGTTTCCAGCATCGCCAACGCCTGCGGCTTCCAGGGCGGAGAGTCCGTGGATCTGGCGGATTTCGCCAATCCGCTGAACGGCTGGCTGCTGGTCGGCCTGCCCGGCACCAACGGCACCTGCTATGACGGCGACGACACCTACGTGGCCGTCAAGCTCAGCACCGCGGCGAGCGCCGGCGGCGTGGCTGTGGCCGGCCTGCAGGGCGCGCTGGCGCTGCACGACAGCAGCGGCGCGATCAAGGGCTTCCTCGACGGCGTGAAGAACGGCGACGGCACCCTGACGCTGCAGCACCGCGATGTGAATTTCGCCACGCCGGTGACGCTGGCCACCACCGCCAGCGGCACCGAGGCCAAGGTCGCCGAGGCGGGCCTCAGCGTGATCTATTTCGCCTACGAGCCGAACGGGCAGGGCAGCTACCAGCTGTTCCGCTATGACGTGAGCGCCGGCACTCTGGCCGGCCCGCTGTACACCTTCGTCAACGGCAAGCCGCAGGGCTTCAAGAACAGCACCGCCAACGCCAACAATTTCTTCTTCCCCGACGGCAACCTGCTGCTGCGCATCGGCCGCAACATCACCACCGCGGGCACGGCGACGCTGATGACCACGCTGACCGGCGGACTGATCATCGACCAGCTGGCGCTCACCAACAACTTGCGCGTGGTCGGCTCGGCCAGCGACAACTCCAGCAACAGCGGCCTGATCTTCTCGGTGCCGAACAGCGCCTCCAACGTGGTGGCAACGCCCTTGCAGACGAGCGGCACCAGCGGCACCACCATCACCAACGCGCGTCTGCAGACGGTCGATTCCAGCGGCCTGGTCTACATCAACGTCACCGTCAACGGCACCGGCGGCAGCAACGCCAGCGCGCTGCTGATCCACGACGACGCCAGCGGCGCCAGCTCCACCGCCAATGCGCAGTGGGCGGGCGAGGTGGACAGCCCCGACATCGCCAACGTGCAGATCACGTCGAAGACCGCCCCGGTCGCGGTGCTGCGCGACGTCGTCACCAATGCCAGCAGCGGTTCCGGCACCCATACCCTGACCAGCGTCACTTCCTCGACCGGCGTCGCCGCCGGCGTCCTCGGGGCGATCGACAACTGCCAGTTCGCCGAAAGTTTCGGCATCGGCCGGTACATTGGCATCCTCGCCCAGGTGCAGCACACCGGTGGTCCGGACCAGGACGCTTACTTCGCCGACGCACAGACCGCCGCTTCGCTCAAGGCGGTGAGCACGGTGGATGGAATGGACGTCTACGCCGGCGGCTAGCGGCGCGCAGCCGATGCGAAAGAGGGCCGGGCGATCCGGCCCTCTTTCTTTTTTTCGCCGGTCCCGCCCGGCTTACAGCAGCCGCACGTCCGCCGGCACCTGGTCGAAGCGGTCGTTGCGGCCGTCGACATAGTTCACCGGCGCCGCCGCCAGCTCGTCCGCGTCGACGTCATCCAGCGCGGCGACAGACACGGCGTGGAACAGGCCGCCGAGCTGCGGGTGGTCGCCGCTGGCCCAGGTGCGCACGCCGCAGGTCTTGCAGAAGAAAAAGTGCAGAAAGGGCTCGGGCTTGCCCGGCGGCGTCCAGCGGTATTCGGTGAGCGCATCCTGTCCCTGCCGCACGCGCAGGCCGTTGCCGGGCGCGATGGCGAACCAGGTGCGCGACTTGCTGCAGATCGAGCAGTTGCACTTGTTGGTGCCGCGCGCGAGGTCGAAGTCGGCTTCGAAGCGCACTGCGCCGCAGTGGCAGCTGCCATGGTAGGTCTTGTGCATGATTTTTCTCTCCGTGATCAAGGCGTGCGGGCCACCAGCCAGGCGGCCAGGCTGTCGAGGCCGCGGCTCCAGCCTTCGCGGTGGCCGTCCGCCATGTCCGCGCTGGGGAAGCGGCGGTGGCGCAGCGTCAGCTCGGTGCGTCCGGCGCCCAGCTCGCGGAGCGTGACGCTGACGATGCTTTTCCAGCGCTCATCCCCGTCCGGGTGCCAGGTGAATTCCAGCAGGTGCGGCCGCTCCAGGCGCAGGTATTCGCCGCGGGTAGGGTAGCGGGTGCCGTTGCCGTGCATGGTGATCAGGAAGCTGCCGCCGACGCGTGGATCGCAGCTCGCCTCAGTGTGGCCGCCGGGAATCGGACGCATCCATTCGGCGACGGCCCGCGGGTCCAGCCAGGCGTCGTAGATGTCCTCCGCCGAAGCGGCGAGAACACGAGTGAGGCTCAGCTCATGCTCCATGCTTGTTTTCTCCTTTCTTGCGTGCGAGGTATTCCTCCAGACCGTCCAGGCTCCGCTCCCAGAAGGCGCGATAAGTTTCGAGCCAGCCGGCCGCGGCCTGCAGGGGCGCGGGGTTGAGGCTGATGTAGTGCACCCGCCATTCGATGCGCCGCCGGATCAACTGCGCCTTTTCCAGCACCATGAGGTGCTTGGATACGGCGTTGAGCGACATGTCGTAAGCACCGGCGAGGTCGCCGACCGTGGCTTCGCCCCGGCGCAGGCGCGACAGGATGTCGCGGCGCGTGGGGTGGGCGAGTGCGGCGAACGTGGTGTCGTATAAATCAACCATATGGTTGAATGATAAGCCTGCGAGACGCAGGACGCAAGCACCCGGGAGAGACGGGCTAAAAGTTGAGCGTCGCCGCGTGGAGGCCGGCGATGCTGACCTCGCAGCGCTTGCTGCCCTTGTCGCAGAGCGCGGTGATCGGCAGGTTGTCCACCGTGCCCTCCATGGCGATCTGGTCGGACCAGAAGAAGGATTGGCCGGTGAGAACCTGGCGGCCGTTGACGGCGATGCTTGCGTCGGACACGAGCAGGCCCACATCCATCGTCGCCGTGATGGTGTATTGCGCCAGGCCGCCGGGCAGGCGCCAGTCGTGGCTGGTGGTGTAGAGGGTGCCGCAGGCGCTCAAGGCAAGCGTCGCGGCGCCGAGCAGGAGGGCATTCTTCGGCATGGCTGGAGTCCGGGGGAGCCGCCAGGCGGCGGTGGGCTCCGTATTAGAGCCCATCCCCGACCTGGCGCTCAATCGTTGTGCTCGTCGCCCAGGCGCGGCACAGCCTCGGCCAGCGCCTCGTCCGAGAAGCGGTGGCCCGGCAGGACGAAAGTGAAGCCTTTCTGCTCGGCCAGGCTCAGGAAAGCCTCCAGATTGTTGGCACTGCGGCGGGTGTCGTGGATCAGGACGATGTCGCCGTTCTGCAGCTGGTCGACGAAGTTCTTCATGGCCGCTGCGGGCACCGTCACCGCCTGGTTCTCGGTGCCGCGCCGGAACTGGAACAGACTGTCGAAGCTGGCGTTCCAGCGCATCACCGACATGCCGTCGCTTGCGGCGACGTGGATCGACTCCGGCGGGAAGTCGCCGAACGGCGCGCGGAAATACAGTGGATGGACATCGACGGCGTTACGGATCGCCGCGCTGCACTGGGTGATCTCCCGCTGCATGCGCTGCGGGTCCTGCTGCTGCAACTTGCCCAGCTCCAGATGGTTGTAGCCGTGATTGGCGATGATGTGTCCGTCCTTGACCAGGCGCCGCAGGGTCTGCAGGTTGCGGTCCGCGTGCGGGTCGATCGCCGGGTCGAAGGCGCGGCAGGTGATGAACCAGATGCTCTTCGCCAGGTGGCGGTCGAGGGTGTCGAGAATCGAGGCGTCGGCGTCGAAGTCGTGGGGGCCGTCGTCGATGGTCAGCAGCAGCACCTTGGTGCGCATCACGACGTCGGCCTGCGTCGGCCGGGCGGTCTGCGGATTTTCGATGATCTTGCCGTTGCCCGGGTTCATGCAGTAGGGCTCCGGCGCATTCGAGCTGCGGATCCAGGGCACGAAGGCGGCGAGGAAGCCCAGGCTGACCAGGATCATCAGCGAGATATAGCGGTCGGTCTGGCCGGTGAGCAGGGAGGTGCGGCGGCTCGGCGCTTCTTCCGTCGCCTGCCGCCGTTCGTCCGCGGCAGGGCCGGCCGCCGCGGCGTGGCGGCCGCGCGGACGATAACTGCGGCGGTCGAGCAGGAAACAGATCAGGCCCAGCACTGAAAAGATGGTGGCGAACTGCCAGGCGATGAAGCCCGGATGCGCGCCGTTCAACAGGGACTGGCTGATCACATAAGTGCGGCCGCCGGAGGAGAGCAGCGCGATCAGATAGGCCCAGGTGCTGCCGACGCGGGTCATCGCGAAGTACATCAGCGCGATATAGAACACCGTAAAGGGCAGGAACGGTCCGGTGAGGTTGTCGAGGACGATCAGGACGCCGTCGGCGGCCAGCAGGATCGCCACCACCATTGCCCTGGAGAGCCTGCGGTTCGAGGCCGGCGCCGTCCCTATCATTGTCCCCTCATCGTTTTATTGATTATGCGGAAGTTTTAAGAGAAAGCAGGGGCAATGTAAAGGAATGTAAAGCAATTGAAAGGAAGGCGCCTGCGCCGGCGCCTTCGTACCCGAGCGTACTAGGTCAGGTGCGGCTTGGCCAGGTATTCCTCCGACTGCATCTCGATGAGCCGGGAAACTGTGCAACGACGACACGGTGCCATGATCGCCGCTGTTGGCGATCATGTGGGTGCGGGAGTCGTTGCCGGGACAGTTTCCCAGGGCGCCCTCAGGTCAGGTGCGGCTTGGCCAGGTATTCCTCCGACTGCATCTCGATGAGCCGGGAAACTGTCCGCTCGAACTCGAATCTGAGCTTGGTCCCCAGGTACAGCTCCTGCATCGGCGCTTCGGCGCCAATCAGCAACTTGACGCCGCGGTCGTAGAACTCGTCCACCAGGTTGATGAAGCGCCGGGTCGAATTGTCGTCGTCGCTGGTGAGCAGGGGCACGTAGGACAGCACCACGGTGTGGTAGGTGCGCGCCAGCTCGATATAGTCGGCGGCGCCGCGCGGACCGTCGCAGAGCTCATGGAAGTCGAACCAGGCCGCGCCCTCGGCGACGCAGCGCGCGGCGATCGGGCGGCCGTTGATGGTCAGCTCGGTGCGCTCGCATACCCCGTGCGGCGCCACCGCGTAGAAGCGCTCGCCCAGCGCCGCCATGGCCGTGCCGTCGCAGGGGTGCAGGTACAGCTGCACGCCGTGCAGGGCGCGCAGGCGGTAGTCGGTGCCGCCGTCGACGTTCAGGATGGTGCAGTTGCTCTTCAGCCGCTCGATCGCGGGCAGGAAGTTCTCGCGCTGCAGTCCGTCCTTGTACAGCAGGTCCGGCGCCACGTTGCTGGTGGCAACCAGGGTGAGGCCGCGCTTGAACAGGAACTCGAACAGGCGGCCGAGGATCATGGCGTCGGCGATGTCCGAGACATAGAACTCGTCGAAGCACAGCACGCGGGTGCTCTCGGCGATCTCCTCGGCGACCCGCGCCAGCGGGTCCTGCTCGTCGGGATAGCGGTTGCGGCGCTCGTGCACGTCCAGCATGAAGCGGTGGAAATGCGTGCGCCGCTTGCGGCTGAACGGGAGCGCGTCGTAGAAGGCGTCCATCAGGTAGGTCTTGCCGCGGCCGACGCCGCCCCACAGGTACAGGCCCGGCACCTTGGGATAGGTCAGGCGCGAACTGCCGAAGCGCCGCTTCGGCGGATTCTGCACCAGCTCGTCGTAGACCTTCTGCAGCGCGTCCACCGCATGGGCCTGGGCCGCGTCGGCGACGAAGCCCTCCTTCTTCAGGTCGGCGTCGTAGCGCTGGCGCGGCGTCGGCTGCAGCTCGTGCGGTGCGCCGTCCTTGCGCTCGCCGCCGATGTCGCGGCCATGCAGGTGTTGGGGCTGGGCCATGGCGCTCAGGCGGTGGAGGCTTGCCGCGGCTGCCCGGGAGCCAGGCTCAGCCCGCTGCCGTCGGCTTCGCCGCAGTGCTGCAGGATCACGCTGCGCGCGGCGTCGCGCAGGTCCTGCACCGCGGTCCGCGCCTCGCCGGCGGGCCGCACCGGGGCGAACAGCTCGATGCTGAGCGGGCTCCAGCGGAACAACCGCTGCTTCTCGCCGTACATCAGGCGGGTGCCGCGCAGCACCGCCGGCACCACCGGCACATTGGCGCGCGCCGCGACCATGAAGGCGCCGGAATGGAACGGCAGCAGCGCCGCCGGCTTGCGGAAGGTGCCTTCGGGGAAGATGACGAAGGACTCGCCGCGCTCCAGCCGGGCGATCAGCTCCAGCGTGGCCTGGGCGGCGGCGCGCACCGAGCCGCGGTTGACGAAGCTGACACCCATGCGCTTGATGATCAGGCCGACGTAGGGCCAGCTCGCCGCGCCGTGCTGCACCAGGAAGGTGAAGCGCCGCGGCAGCGCCGCGGTGACGATCAGCCCGTCCAGGTAACTGGCATGGTTGCAGACCACGATGCAGGGGCCCGGCGGCAGCTGTTCCAGGCCGCGCACGCGGAACGGCACCAGGCTGGCCGCCAGCCAGGCGCGCACGCCGAGGCGGCCGACGGCGCGGCGCAGGCGCAGGTCCGGCGCCGCGATCAGCAGCGGGCAGAACAGCAGCAGCAACACCACGATGAACATCGCCATGGCGTGCAGGCCCAGCAGCAGGCGAAGGAAGCGGCTCAGTGAGTTGGGCATGGGGCGGCCGCTATTATAAAGGCATGAGCCGATCCGCCCCGCCCCCCGCGCTGGATCCCGCCGACCAGGCCGGGATCGAGCGCTTCGCCGACATGCTGTGGCTGGAGCACGGCCTGGCGCCGAACAGCCTGGCGTCCTATCGCTCCGACCTGGCGTTGCTGGCGCGCTGGCTGCGCGCGCGGGGGGGCGGGCTCGACCAGGCCGGCGTCGCCGAGCTGAAGGGCTACCTGGCCTGGCGCTGCGAGCTGGCCCTGCGCAAGGGCGCGGAGCGCCGCGCTTTCAGCGCGCGCTCGCAGGCGCGCTTCATCACCGTGTGCCGCCGTTACTACGGCTGGCTGGTGCGCGAGCACCTGCGCGGCGACGATCCCGCCGCCCATCTGGAGATGCCGCGGCTGGGCCGCGCCTTGCCCAAGACCCTGGGCATGCAGGATGTCGACCGCCTGCTGGCGGCGCCGGACGAAGGCGAGGCCCTGGGTCTGCGCGACCGGGCGATGCTGGAGCTGATGTACGCCTCCGGCCTGCGCGTATCGGAGCTGGTGAAGCTGCGCCGCGACGAGCTGAACCTGGAGCACGGGGTGGTCCGCCTGGTCGGCAAGGGCGGGCGCGAGCGCATGGTGCCGATGGGCGAACCGGCGATGGAGGCGGTGAGGCGCTGGCTGCGCCAGGGCCGGCCGGAATTCGTCACCGCCCAGTCAGCCGACTGGGTATTCCTGAGCCGGCGCGGCGCGGCGATGACGCGGCAGAACTTCTGGGCCCTGATCAAGCGCCACGCCGTGGCGGCGAGCATCGGCGCCAGGCTCTCGCCGCACACCCTGCGCCATGCCTTCGCCACCCACCTGCTGGAGCGCGGCGCGGACCTGCGCGCGGTGCAGACCCTGCTGGGCCACGCCGACCTGTCGACGACGCAGATCTACACCCACGTGGCGCGGGCGCGCCTGAAGCAGCTGCACGCGCAGCACCACCCGCGCGCCTGAGCCGGCTGTCTTCGGTTGCGGCGGCTTCCGGCTCCCCGTTGAACCAACCGGGCTCGTCCTTTGGGCGTCAATCGGGCATTCTCATGACTGTTCATCCGGCTCCCTGTGGATGGCCTGAAGTCTCGACAACCTCAGATTCCCTCCCATACAGCCGGATGAACAACCTGGCTATCGGCCCGGCTGGGCTGTCGCGGCAGCCGCGGCGCGGTTCAGGTCCGGTCGACGGCCAGCTTGAGGCCGAAGCCGATCATGGTAGCGCCGAGCGCCGCGTCCAGCGCACGCCGGACCCGCGGCCGCGCCAGCCAGCGGCCGAGGCGGCCGACGCCGAAGGCGAGCAGGCTCAGCCACAGCAGACCCTCGAAATAGTGGATGCCGATCAACAGCGCCGATTTCAGCACCAGCGGGTCGCCGGGATTGAGGAACTGCGGCAGGAAGGCGAGGTAGAACACCGCGATCTTCGGGTTCAACGCATTGGTCAGAAGCCCTTGCAGGTAGCTGGCGCGCGCCGACGGCGCCGGGGTGGCGCCCGCCGCGGCCGGCGCGCCGCGCAAGGCGCCGCGCAGGGCGTTCCAGCCCAGGTACAGAAGGTAGCAGGCGCCCGCCAGCTTCACCGCGAGGAAGACGGCGGGGGAGTAGACCAGCAGCCGCATCAGGCCGCAGGCCACCAGCAGAACGTAGCAGGCGCCGCCGCTGACGATGCCCAGCACCGTGGCGAAACCGCGCCGGAAGCCGCCGGCGCTGGTGTTGGCGATGACCAGGAAGGTGTCCGGCCCCGGCGCCACGGTGAGGGCCATGGCGATGAGGGCAAAGGCCAGCACGCGGTGATCGAACATGGGCTTGCGCGCGGGGAGAATCGGCCTACCTTAGCCAGGAACCGGCGGGTCCGCTTTTTGTCATACTAGGCCCCTGCAACCCTTGCTGCGCCCGGAACATCCCATCCCCATGAAACGCCTTGTTTTCGCCCTGCTGGCCCTGGGCCTGGCTTTTGGCGCCGGCGCGCTGATCGCCGACGACAACTCCCCCGATGCGGTGAAGCAGAAGATCGCCAAACTGCTCGACGTTCCGGTGGCCAATATCCAGCCGGCGCCGATGAGCGGTTGGTACGAGGTGCAGCATGCGCACGACTTCGCCTATGTCTCCAGCGACGGCAAGTACCTGATGCAGGGCGACCTGGTGAACACCGACACGCGCGAGAACCTCACCGAGGACCGCCGCCGCGCGGACCGCCTGCAGGCCCTGAAGCAGCTCGGCGCCGACAACATGATCGAGTTCGCGCCGCCGCCGCCGATCGCTTCCAAGTATGTGGTGACGGTGTTCACCGACCTGGACTGCCCTTACTGCCGCAAGCTGCACAGCCAGATCGCCGAATACAACGCCAAGGGCATCGCCATCCGCTACGTGTTCTTTCCGCGTCACGGCATCGGCTCGCCGACCTATTTCCAGGCGATCTCGGTGTGGTGCTCGGCCAACCGCCAGGACGCCCTGACCCGCGCCAAGCGCGGCGAGAGCACCCCGCCGAAGAAGTGCGAAAACCCGGTGGACAAGGAATTCAAGCTGGCGATGGACCTGGGCATCACCGGCACGCCGGGCCTGATCCTGCCCGACGGCACGCTCTATGGCGGATATACGCCTCCGGACGACCTTGCGGCGCTGCTGGAGAAGCGCGCCGAAGAGGACAAGGAAGCCAAGGCCAGGGCCAGGAACGCGCAGAGCTGAGCCGGCTCGCCTCAAAAGGCCGCCGGATCGTGCATCCGGCGGCCTTTTCGTTTCAGCTGTCGATCACCTCGACGTTGGCCGCGCCCGGCGCGACCATCGGCAGCACCATGGCTTCGGGCGCCACCGGCGCCCGGATCAGGGCCGGCCCGGGGCGGGCGAAGGCCTCGCGCAGCATCGCGCCGGCATCGTCCGCGCGCTCCAGATCGTAGGCGGGCACGCCGAAGGCCTGCGCCACGGCGCACAGCGCCGACGGCCGCTGGTATAGCGAGGCGACGTGGCGCCGCTGGTAGAACAGCTCCTGCTGCTGCCGCACCAGGCCCAGCGCCGCGTTGTCCATCACCACCGTCTTCACGTTGAGGTTCAGCTCGGCCAGCGTGGCGAGCTCCTGCACGTTCATCAGCAGGCTGCCGTCGCCGCTGAAGCACACCGCCCCGGCTGCGGGCAGCGCCAGCGCCGCGCCGATCGCCGCCGGCAGGCCGAAACCCATGGTGCCGAGGCCGCCGGAGGTGAGCCAGCGCTCCGGCCGGCGGAAGGGATAGCTCTGCGCCACCCACATCTGGTGCTGGCCCACGTCGGTGGTGATGGCGGCGTCCGGATGGGCCAGCTGCGCCACGGCGCGGATCAGGCCGTAGGGCTGGCGCGGATCGTCGAGGCCGGGCAGGCGCAGCGGCGCGGCGCGGCGCAGCTCGCCGACGCGCGACAGCCAGTCCACGCGCAGCGCCGGTTTCACCGCTTCGGCCAGCGCGCGCAGCGCGGCGCCGGCGTCGGCCAGGATCGCCAGCTGCGGCTGGCGCAGCTTGCCCAGCTCGCGCGGGTCGGCGTCGATGTGGATCACCCGGGCGCCCGGGCAGAACCGGTCCAGCCGGCCGGTGGCGCGGTCGTCGAAGCGCGCGCCGACGCAGATCAGCAGGTCGCATTCGTCCAGCACCTGGTTGGTGTAGCGGGCGCCGTGCATGCCGAGCATGCCCAGCGCCAGGGGATGTTCCGGCGGCAGAGTGCCCAGGGCCATCAGGGTGGTGGTGGCCGGCAGCGCGGCGCGCTCGGCCAGGGCCTGCGCGGCGGCCTGGGCCCGCGCTTGGGTCACGCCGCCGCCCAGGTACAGCACCGGCCGCGCCGCGGCGTCGATCATCCGCGCCGCTTCGGCGATCTGCTCCGGCGGCGGCGCCGGCGGCGCCTCGCGCCGCGCCGCCGCCGGCAGGCGCTGGATGCGGATGCGTTCGGTCTGCACGTCCTTGGGGATGTCGAGCAGCACCGGGCCGGGCCGCCCGCTCTCGGCGATGCGGAAGGCTTCCGGCAGCAGGTCCACCAGGTCGAGGGCAGAGCGCACTTCGAAGCAGGCCTTGGTGATGGCGTCGACGATGCGCGTGGTGCGCACTTCCTGGAAGGCATCGGTGCCGATCAGGGCGCGCGGCACCTGGCCGGCCAGGCAGACCAGCGGCACCGAGTCGGCCCGGGCGTCGGCGATGGCGGTGACCAGGTTGGTCAGGCCCGGGCCGGAGGTGGCCAGGCAGACGCCGGCGCGGCCGCTGACCCGCGCCAGGCCGTGGGCGATGAAGCCGGCGCCCTGCTCGTGGCGCGCCAGCACATGGTTGAGGCTGGAGTCGCCCAGCGCGCGGTAGATCGGCAGGACGGTGCCGCCCGGGATGCCGGCGAGCGTTTCCACGCCCTGCCGTTCCAGGAAACGGATGATCAGTTCAGCGCCGGTGAGTTCCATGTCGGGTCCTTGGGGTCGCGATGCTTTGGGACCCGCTGGCGTGAAACCCGGCGTGGAAACGAAAAACCCCGCCGGCGTTTCGCGCCGGCGGGGTTTTTGATGAGTGCAGCGTCCCCTACGGCGCGTCGCTAACGGCGACGAGCACGACGACAACGAGGACGTTCTGCTTGAAGGGGGTCATGGGTCTGATGGCTTAAGCACTGGCAGTGTAGAGGGTGCGCCGCACGCGCCGCAAGTCCCGGCGCTAGTGCTGCCCGTTGCGGTGCGCCGAGAAGGCGATGCGGTCGACGAAGGCCAGGATCAGCGCCGATACCACGAAGGCCAGGTGCACGCCGGTCAGCATCATCATCCGCGTCACGTCGAGCGACTCGTGGCCCAGGTAGTTCTTCAACAGGTGGATGGCGGAAATCGCCACCAGGGACGCGGCCACCTTGAGCTTGATGGTGCCGGGATCGTACTTGCCGAGCCAGCTCGGCTTCTCCATCTCCGGAACCTGGTCGATGCGCGAGACAAAGGTTTCGTAGCCGGACAGGGCGACCATCACGATCAGGTTGCCGATCAGCACCAGGTCGATCAGCGACAGTGCCGCCAGGACCATCTCCGATTCGCTGCTGTCGAACAGGCCGTCGAAGATGTGCACCAGCTCCACCGCCGCCTTGACCGCAAAGGCGGCGAGCAGCACGACCAGAACCAGGTAAAGGGGCACCAGCAGCCAGCGGCTGCCGAGGACCAGGCGTTCGAGCAGGCGTTCCATTTTGTCGGAAGGGCGGATCGGGGGCAGGCGGACAAGCATACGCGAGCCGGGGCCGCCATGTCTTTTTCCAGCGGATTCAGGGCTGTACCAGCCGTTCCCATTTCGTTTCCGTTTCGTGGGGACTTATGCCATGGCGCCGAACAGGATGGGCTACCGGAATCCGTCGGACCAAGTCGGCCCTTCGTTTCCGAAATCCATCCAGAGGGGAGTGGAGTTTCCATCCGCAGGACGCGTTTGCCATTTCGGCGCGCAGCGCCTTTACCAAATCGGGATCACTCATGCACTTATCGAATGTCCGTCGCACCGCGATGTCCGCGGTCCTCGCCGCCGCTTTTTGCGCCGGCGCATCCCTGCTGCCATCCACGGCGGACGCCGCCGGCAGCTGGGTCGGCACCGCCACCCAGGCGATGCCGCTGAAGAACTTCGCCGTCGCCCCGATGGCGCCGCAGCAGCAGCTGCACATCGTGGTCGGCCTCAACGCCCGCAACAAGGCGCAGCTCGACGCCCTGGTGGCGCAGATCGGCAAGCCGGGCAGCCCGCAGTTCGGCCATAACCTCACCTCGGCCGAATTCCTGGCCAGCTATGCGCCGACCGCCGACCAGGCCAATGCCGTGGTCAGCTATCTGCGCGGCCTGGGCTTCAGCAACATCGAGGTCTCCGGCAACCGCCTGACGGTGAGCGCCTACGGCAGCGCCGCGACGGTGCAGCAGGCCTTCAATACGCAGCTGGTCTCCTTCGTCGCCCAGGGACGCAGCCTGTTCGCCAACGCCACGCCGGCCCAGGTGCCCGCCTCGCTCGGCGGCATTGTCGCCGCGGTGATCGGCCTCAACAACATGGGCGGCATGACCACCAACCTGCAGCACGCCAGCGCCAGCAAGCCGGCCCTGACCCGCGGCATCTCGTCGGTGCGCCCCAACTCCGGCGTGCCGCAGGATCCGATCCTGACCCCGCCCTACGGCGGCCCGCAGTATCAGACCGCGTACGACGCCGGCAACACCCCCACCGGCTGGGGCACCGCCATCGGCATCATCACCGAGGGCGACATCACCCAGGTGCCGAAGGATTTGCGCGCCTACGAGAAGGAGTGGAACCTGCCGCAGGTGCCGTACGAGATCGTGCCCACCGGCCTGCAGACCTCGGACACCGCCGGCCTCGACGAATGGGACCTGGACAGCCAGTCCTCCTCCGGCATTGCCGGCAACCTGAAGAAGATCATCTTTTACAACGGCGGCTCCCTCGGCGATCCGGATATCGCGCCGGCGATCGAGCGCGCGGTCAGCGAAAACCGTGTCAAGGCCGTCAACATGTCGTTTGGCGGCTGCGAGACGATCGAATACCTCAGCGGCGCGATGCTGATTGAAGACATCGCGTTCGAGCAGGGCGCGGCCCAGGGCATCACCTTCTTCGCCTCCTCCGGCGACGGCGGCGCCTCCTGCCAGCTGCTGATCAACGCCGGCCAGCCGGTGCTGCTCGGCGCGGTGGAATATCCCGCCGCCTCGCCCTACGTGGTGGCGGTGGGCGGGACCTCGCTGCTGACCAACGCCGACTACAGCTACAACTCCGAGCTTTCCTGGGTCTCCGGCGGCGGCGGCATCAGCCTGTGGGAGGTCCCCGGGGTGTGGACCGCAGGCGTCATCAACCCGGTCAACACGGCCGCCGCCCAGCGCGCCGTTCCGGACATCGCCATGGTCGGCGACCCCAACATCGGCGGCGCCGACGTGGTGGTCAGCGGCGCGGACATCGGCGTCGGCGGCACCAGCCTGTCCTCACCGCTGTCAGTGGGCGTGTGGGCGCGCATGCAGACCGCGCACGGCAACTGCTATGGCTTCGCCGCGCCGATCTTCTACGCCACCTACGGCCAGTCCTTCGGCACCGCCGCCAAGGACCTGCACGACATCGTCCTGGGCGACAACTTTCTCTACCCGGCGACCCCGGGCTGGGACTACGACACCGGCATGGGCTCGTTCGATATCGCTGCCGCCAATACGGCTCTTCCGGCCGTCAGCTGCGCGCCGGCTGCGCCCGACGGCCTCACCGCCGGCTTGGTCGGCGGCACGGTGATGCTGAACTGGAGCGGCGTGGCAGGCGCGACCAGCTACGCGATCTACGAGGGCATGGCCGGCGGTGCCGAAGGCGCCACTCCGGTGGCCACTACCAGCAACACCAACACCCTGATCAAGGGGCTGGCCGGCGGCCAGACTTATTACTTTACGGTCAAGGCGGTAAATGCCGCGGGCAGCAGCGGCGTGTCCAATGAAGCGAGCGTCACCACCCCCCAGCCCGGCCCGGCTGCGCCGACCGGCCTGACCGCGACCCAGGCTGCGGCACATGGCGCGGTTTACCTGGCCTGGAAGGTTGTTGGCGGCGCGGCGGGTTACCGCGTGTACGCCGGCACCGCGTCCGGTACGGAAGGCGCCACTCCGATCGCGTTGGTCAGCGGCAGCAATGCCTACCTGGCGTCGGGCCTCACGGTGGGCAAGACCTACTACTTCGAAGTCAGTGCCGTCAGCGGCGGTATCGAAGGCTCCAAGTCGGGCGAGATCTCGCTTTTAGTGAAGTAAGCGGATACCGCGTCCAAAGATCCTGATGCAGTACTTGCGGCCGCCGAGGAGCTAGCTCTGAGGCGGCCTTTTTTTCTGCGCTAGCTAGCCGCTCACCTGCAGCCGATACCCCACCCCCGGCTCGGTGAGGATCAGCGCCGGTCGTGCCGGGTCCGCCTCCAGCTTGCCGCGCAGCTGGCGGATGTAGACGCGCAGATAGACCACATCGTCGTCGTTTTCGGTGCCCCAGACCGCACGCAGCAGGTGGCGGTGGGTCAGCACCTTGCCGGCATGGATCACCAGCTGCTGCAGGATCTCGTACTCCTTCGGCGAGAGCTTGATCGCGACGCCGTCACGGCTGATCCTGCGGTGCACCAGGTCCACGCTCAGGCCATCCTGCTGGAACACCGGCTTGCCGCCCTGGGCCTGCACCCGGTGGCGCAGCGCGGCGCGGATGCGCGCCACCAGCTCCTCCACCCCGAACGGCTTGGTGACGTAATCGTCGGCGCCCGCGTCGAGCGCCTCGACCTTGCCGCGCTCGTCGTCGCGGCTGGACAGCACGATCACCGGCACTGCCGAGTCCGGCCGCAGCTTGCGGATCACTTCCAGGCCGTCGGCGTCGGGCAGGCCGAGGTCGAGGATGACCAGGTCGATGCGGTCCCGCGCCAGTCGTTCCAGCGCCTCCGCCACGGTCGCGGCTTCGAGCACGCGGTAATCGTGCACGCCCAGGGTGCTGCGCAGCAGCCGGCGGATGGCGGGCTCGTCGTCGACCACCAGGATGGCGCCGGCGTCGAGGCTCATCTCATGCCGTCTCCGTGCTGGGGCGTTCGGCGATGAGGTCCGGCGAGAACTCGATGACGAATTCCGCGCCGGCCACCTGGCCGGATTCGCCGAGGCGGTTGCGGGCATAGATGCGGCCGCCCATGGCCTCGACGAAGCCGCGGCAGATGGCCAGCCCCAGGCCGGTGCCGCCGCGGCTGCTGTCGGCCGCCGCCGCGCCGCGGGCGCGGAAGAACTTGTCGAACACGCGCTGCAGGTCGGCCTCGGGAATGCCGGGCCCCTCGTCGCGCACCGTGATCACCAAGCTGAACTTGAACTGCGCCGCGCCGAGTTCGATGGTCGAGCCCGGCGGGGTGTACTTGGCGGCGTTGTCGAGCAGGTTGGCCAGGACCTGCTCCATCAGCACACTGTCGAGCATCAGCAGCGGCAGGCTGGCGGGAATCGACAGCTTGACCTTGTGCCGTGCCAGGGCCTTGGCGCAGCGGCGCAGCGCCGCGCCCGCCAGGTCCTGCAGGTCGCAGGGCTCGCGCCGGGGCTGCAGGGCGCCGGCGTCGAGCTGGGTCATGTCGAGCAGGTTGGCGACGTAACGGTTGAGCCGCTCGGCCTCGTCGACCGCGGTGTCGAGCAGGTCGTCGCGGGTCTTGTCGTCGTAGAGGCTGCCGTAGGACTTGAGGCTGGACACGGCGCCGATGATCAGCGCCAGCGGCGTGCGCAGGTCGTGCGAGATCGAGGTCAGCAGGGCCGAGCGCAGCTTTTCGGTCTCGGCCAGCATGCGCGCCTGGTCCACGTCCTTGGCCAGGCGGATGCGCTCGATGGCGATCGCCGCGAGGTCGCCGAGCGCGTCGAGCAGGCGCCGCTCGGCCGGGGTGAGCAGGAAGTTGCGCACCGGACGGCTGACGCCGATCACGCCGACCTTGCCCTGGCCGGTGCGCAACGGCAGGAACAGGCGGCGCGCGCCGGGCAGCGTGTCGGTGCCGCGGCCGGTGGGCCGCGCATGCTCCCAGCACCAGGCCGCGGCGGCGAGGTCGGCCTGGTCAAGCTGGGCCGTCGGCGGCGCCGCCGCCATCGGCTTCAGCGTCCCGTCCTTGGGGTCCGGGGTCAGCAGGTTGACCTCGGCGCGCAGCATCGTCGCCACCTGGCCGGCGGTGGCGGCGAGCAGCGCGTCGAGCTTGCGCACCCCGGCCAGCTTGCGGCTGAAGGCGTAAAGCTCCGCTGTGGTGCGGGCCTGCTCGCGCGCGGTCTCGGCGAACTGGCGCTCGCGCACGGTCAGCGTGCTGGTCAGCGCCGCGGCGACGCAGAAGAAGGTCAGCGCCAGCAGCTGCGCCGGGTCGGCGACGGTGAAGGTGTAGACCGGCGGGATGAAGAAGAAGTTGTAGCAGAGCGTGGACAGCAGCGAGGCGAACAGCGAGGGCAGCAGGCCATGGCGCGCCGCGCTCCACAGCACCGCGGCGAGAAACACCAGCGAGACGTTCGGCAGGTCGACCAGCGCGACGATGCCGCGGCCGAACAGCGTCGCCGCCGCCACCGCCAGCACGGTATGGAAGTAAGCCCGCGGCGGCGCCTGGAGCCAGCCGCTGTAGGGGCTCACCGGCAGCGGCTGTGCCCCGGCCTCGCGTTCCGCCGCGGCATCCCCCGGTTCGCGTGGCTGCTCGCGCCCGGCCAGCTCCTCGGCCATGACGTGGACGTTGATGCCGCGCGCCTGCTTCACCAGTTCGTGCACCACCGAGCCGTGCAGCCACTCGAACCACCACGGCCGCGCCGACTTGCCCACCAGGATGTGGGTGATGTTGTTCTCGCCGGCGAAGCGCAGCACGTCCTCGGCGATGCGCCGGCCGCCGGGCAGGGTGATGGTCTCGGCGCCGAGCTGCTTGGCCAGGAACAGGGTCTGCGTGACCCGCTCCTGCTGCTGCGGCGTCAGCTGCCGGCTGCGCGGCGTCTCGAAGTGAACCGCGAACCAGTCGGCGTCGAGCCGCTCGGCGGTGCGCTTGGCGGCGCGCACCAGTCCTGCGGCGGCGGCCGATTCGTTGACGCAGACCAGCACCCGCTCGCCGGCCGCCCATGGGCCCTGGATGGCGTGGCTGCGCATGTACTGGCGCATCTGGTCATCGACGCGCTCGGCGGTGCGGCGCAGCGCCAGCTCCCGCAGGGCGGTGAGGTTGCCGGGCTTGAAGTAGTTCTGCAGGGCCCGCTGCGCCTGCTGCCCGGCGTAGACCTTGCCTTCCTGCAGGCGCTGGATCAGTTCGTCCGGCGTGAGGTCGATCACCTCGACATCGTCGGCGGTGTCGAAGATGTGGTCCGGCACCGTCTCGCGCACGCGCACATGGGTGATGCGCGCCACCACGTCGTTGAGGCTTTCGATATGCTGGATATTGAGGGTGGAATAGACGTGGATGCCCGCGGCCAGCAGCTCCTCCACGTCCTGGTAGCGCTTGGGATGGCGGCTGCCCTCGGCATTGGTGTGCGCCAGCTCGTCCACCAGCACCAGCTGCGGCCGCCGCCTGAGGATGGCGTCGAGGTCCATCTCCTGCAGGCTGCGGCCCTTGTATTCGACGGCGCGGCGCGGCAGCACCTCGAGCCCCTCGACCAGGGCCTCGGTTTCCTTGCGGCCGTGGGTCTCGACCACGCCGACGCAGACGTCGACGCCGTCCTTCTTCTTCTTGCGGGCGGCCAGCAGCATCTCGTAGGTCTTGCCCACGCCGGGTGCGCCGCCGAGGAAGATTTTCAGCTTGCCGCGCTTTTCCTTCTGCGCCTCGGCCAGCAGGGCTTCGGGGGAAGGGCGATGCTCGGATGGGCTGGCCTGGGCCATGCCCCGCAGTTTAGCCTGCCGGCAGTGCCATGCCCCATAAAAAATCCGTAAAAATCCGCCGCCTTGCCGCGCTGGCGGCGGATTTCGGCCGCCTTCTCACCACTCGCGCCATTCCTCGGTGACGTCGTCGAGATCGGTTTCCAGGCCGGCATCCTGCGCCGCGGTGTTGATCAGCTCGCACAGGGTTTCGCGCTGGTCGGTCTCGATCAGGCTGCCGTCGCAGTTATCGTTGAGCGTGTTCAGCTCCAGCACGGTGTCCTTCACCGCCTCCAGGATCGCGTCGCCGTCGCCGCCGGTTTTCGACAGGGTGATGAGGAAATGGTCGATGATGGCGGCGCAGCGGTCGATGTCGTCCTGGGTATAACCGGCCTCGAAGCCGGAGCCGCCTTCGTCCTCCTCGTCCTCGCCCCGCATGAAGCCGGTCATGCTTTCGAGCAGGTCTTCCTTCAGGCTCAATACTTCCGGGCTGGCGGGAATGCTCATGGTGGTCCCTTATCGGTTTGAATGTCCTGCTGCCGCCGGCGGGCCCCGCGTCTGACGCGGCGGATGACCAGGGCGGCCCCGTGGGAATGGTACCCAAGCCGGCAGCCGCCGGGGAGGTGCCCGGCCTGCCGCTCCAATAAAAAATCGCCTGCCGGCGGCCTTGCTGCGGCCTGTGTTTGGCCGCCGGGTTCAGCGGCCGGAATCGTAAGGGCGCAGCACCCAGCGTCCTAGCAGGACCGAGAACAGCCCGACCACGACGAAGCGGATCAGCACCGCGCTGCCGTCCAGCGGCAGCACGCCGGCCTGCATCTCGTGCCATAACCGCAGGCACAGCAGGGCGAAGGGCGCGGCATACAGCGCGCAGGCCAGCAGCGCCCGCGGCAGCAACGGCCGGCGCCGGGGCGCGTGCACGGTGACGATGCGCATATCAGTGCGCCGCGGCCGGGTACAGCGCATCCAGCGCCAGATTCAGCTCCAGCACGTTGACTACCGGCTCGCCGATGAAGCCGAGTGTGCGCGGCTGGGTACGGGCGGCGACCAGCTGGCGCAGCGTGTCTTCGCCGATGCCGCGCGCCTTGGCCACCCGCGGCACCTGGAAATCGGCGGCGGCGGGAGAGATGTGCGGGTCCAGGCCGCTGGCCGAAGTGGTGACCAGGTCCACCGGCACGGCGGCATCGGGGTTCTCCGCCCTGAGCCTGGCGGTGTCGTCCTTGACCCGGTCGATCAGCGCCTTCGCGGTGGGACTCAGGTTGGAGCCGCCCGAATTGGCCGCGTTGTACGGCGCCGGCACGGTCCTGGTGGAGTCGTTCGGATCGGTGCCGGTGGTGGCCGAGGGACGGCCGTGGAAGTACCGGTCCGAGGCGAAGCCCTGGCCGATCAGGTGCGAGCCGATCACCTTGCCGCCTTTTTCGATCAGGCTGCCGTTGGCCTGCTCGGGGAAGAGCTCCTGCGCAATGCCGGTGATGGCCAGCGGATAGGCCAGGCCGGTGAGGGCGGTGAACAGCAGGAACAGGACGACGGCGGGGCGGAAATGCTTGATCATGGGTGTTCTCCTTCAGGCCAGGCCGGCGGCGCTGACCAGCAGGTCGATCGCCTTGATGCCGAGGAAGGGGGCGACGAGGCCGCCGACGCCGTAGACCAGCAGATTGCGGGTGAGCAGCGGGCCGGCGCCGATCGGGCGGTACTTCACGCCGCGCAGCGCCAGCGGAATCAGCGCGACGATGATCAGGGCGTTGAAGATGATGGCCGAGAGGATGGCGCTCTGCGGGGTGGCCAGGTGCATCACGTTCAGCGCATTGAGCTGCGGGTAGACCGCGGCGAACATCGCCGGGATGATGGCGAAGTACTTGGCCACGTCGTTGGCGATGGAGAAGGTGGTCAGCGCGCCGCGCGTCATCAGCAGCTGCTTGCCGATGCCGACGATCTCGATCAGCTTGGTCGGGTCGGAATCCAGGTCGACCATGTTGCCGGCCTCGCGCGCGGCCACCGTGCCGGTCTGCATCGCCACGCCGACGTCGGCCTGGGCCAGGGCCGGCGCGTCGTTGGTGCCGTCGCCGCACATCGCCACCAGCTTGCCCTCGGCCTGCTCCTTGCGGATCAGGGCCAGCTTGTCCTCCGGCCGGGCCTGGGCCAGGAAGTCGTCGACGCCGGCCTCGGCCGCGATCGCCGCAGCGGTGAGCGGATTGTCGCCGGTGATCATCACCGTCTTGATGCCCATGCGGCGCAGCTCGGCGAAGCGCTCGCGGATGCCGCCCTTGACGATGTCCTTGAGGTGGATCAGGCCCAGCACCTCGCCGTCGCGGGCTACCGCCAGCGGCGTGCCGCCGGCGCGGGAGATGGCGTCCGCCGCTTCCTTGAGCTCGCGCAGCCGGGCCTCCCGGGTCACGCCGCCGAACGGCGCGCCGTGCAGGTTTCCGGCGCTGTGGACATGGGCGACGATGGCCTCGACCGCGCCCTTGCGGATCAACTGCCCGTCGATGTCGACGCCGGACATGCGGGTCTGCGCCGAGAACGGCACGAAGCGGGCGTTGTGGCCGGCGACCTCGCGGCCGCGCAGGCCGTATTTCTCCTTGGCCAGCACCACCACCGAGCGGCCTTCCGGCGTCTCGTCGGAGAGGCTGGCCAGCTGCGCCGCGTCGGCCAGGTCCTTCGGCTCCACGCCCTGCAGCGCGATGAACTCGGCGGCCTGGCGGTTGCCCAGGGTGATGGTGCCGGTCTTGTCCAGCAGCAGGGTGTCGACGTCGCCGGCCGCTTCCACCGCGCGGCCCGACATGGCCAGCACGTTGAAGCGCACCAGGCGGTTCATCCCGGCGATGCCGATGGCCGACAGCAGCGCGCCGATGGTGGTCGGGATCAGGGTCACGAACAGCGCCACCAGCACGATGACGCTGATGCTGCCGCCGGCGTATCCGGCGAAGCTGGGGATGGTGGCGGTGGCGAAGATGAAGATCAGCGACATGCCGGCCAGCAGGATGTTCAGCGCGATCTCGTTCGGCGTCTTCTGGCGCGAGGCGCCTTCGACCAGCGCGATCATGCGGTCGATGAAACTGGAGCCGGCCGCCGCGGTGATGCGCACCACGATCCGGTCGGACAGCACGCGGGTGCCGCCGGTCACGGCGGAGCGGTCGCCGCCGGATTCGCGGATCACGGGCGCGGACTCGCCGGTGATGGCCGATTCGTCCACCGTCGCCACGCCCAGCGCCACCTCGCCGTCGCCGGGGATGATGTCGCCGGTTTCCACCAGCACCAGGTCGCCCGGCTTGAGCTGCGGCGCGGGCAGGCTCTGGTACTCCTTGCCCTCCGCCGATTTCAGGCGCTTGGCCACCGTCTCGGTCTTGGTCTTGCGCAGCGAAGCGGCCTGAGCCTTGCCGCGGCCTTCGGCGATGGCCTCGGCGAAGTTGGCGAACAGCACCGTGAACCACAGCCAGACGATGACCTGGGCCGAGAACAGCAGGTGCTCGCCGTGCGTGAGCAGGTTGCGCGCGAACAGCACTGTTGCCAGCAAGGACACCAGGGCGGTGATGAAGATCACCGGGTTGCGCGCCAGCGAGCGCGGGTCCAGCTTGCGGAACGAGTCCCGCACGGCGGGACCGACCAGGGCCGGGTCGAGCAGCGAGGGAGTGGACTTGCTGTTGCTCATCGGAGGGCAATCCTTAGTACAGGGTTCCGGACCGCATCGAGAAGTGCTCGACGATCGGGCCCAGGGCCAGGGCCGGGAAATAGGTGAGGCCGCCGACGATCAGCACCACGCCGACCAGCAGGGCGATGAACAGGCCGCCGTCGGTGGGGAAGGTGCCGGCGGAGGGCGGGGTGTGCTTCTTCGCCGCCAGCGAGCCGGCCACCGCCAGCATCGGCACGATCATGGCGAAGCGGCCGATCATCATCGCCAGCGCCAGCGTGATGTTGAAGAACGGCGTGTTGGCGGACAGGCCGCCGAAGGCGCTGCCGTTGTTGCCGGTGGCCGAGGTGTAGGCGTAGAGCAGCTCGGAGAAGCCGTGCGGGCCGCTGTTGCCCAGGCCCGCCAGGCCCTGCGGCAGCACCGCCGCCAGCGCGGTGAAGCCCAGGGTCGACAGCGGCAGCACCAGCAGCGCCAGCATGGTCATCTTGACCTCGCGCGCCTCGATCTTTTTGCCCAGGTATTCCGGCGTGCGGCCGACCATCAGGCCGGCGATGAACACGGCGATGACGGCGTAGAGCAGCATGCCGTAGAGGCCGGAGCCGACGCCGCCGAAGATCACCTCGCCCAGCTGGATGTTGAGCAGCGGGATCAGGCCGCCCAGCGGGGTGTAGCTGTCGTGCCAGCTGTTGACGGCGCCGCAGGAGGCGTCGGTGGTGATGGTGGCGAACAAGGTGCTGCGGGCGATGCCGAAGCGCGTTTCCTTGCCTTCCATGTTGCCGCCGGCCTGCAGGGCGCTGGCGTGCTGGTCGATGCCCAGCGCGGCGAACTGCGGGTTGCCACGGGATTCGGCCCAGTAGCACGCCGCGACGCCGGCGGCGAACAGCACCGCCATCGCCGAGTACAACGCCCAGCCCTGCAGCTCGCTCCTGACCATGCGGCCGAAGTAATTGGTCAGCGCCGCCGGGATCAGGAAGATCAGGATGATCTGCAGGAAGTCGGACAGCGCGGTCGGGTTCTCGAACGGGTGCGCGGCGTTGGCGTTGAAAAAGCCGCCGCCGTTGGTGCCGAGCATCTTGATCGCCACCTGCGAGGCGACCGGGCCCTGGGCGATGGTCTGCCTGGCGCCTTCAACCGTGGTCACGTCGGTGTAGGCGCCGAGGTTCTGCGGCATGCCCTGCCACACCAGGAACAGCGCGGCGGCGATCGAGATCGGCAGCAGCACGTACAAGGTGCCGCGCGTCAGGTCCACCCAGAAGTTGCCGAGGCTCTTCGCCGAGCGGCGCGCGAAGCCGCGCACCAGGGCCAGCGCCAGCGCGATGCCGGTGGCGGCCGAGACGAAGTTGTGCACCGTCAGGCCCAGCATCTGCGTCAGGTAGCTGAGGGTGGTCTCGCCGCCGTAGCTCTGCCAGTTGGTGTTGGTGACGAAGGAGATCGCGGTGTTGAACGCCAGGTCCGGCGTCAGCCCGCTCATGCCCTGCGGGTTGAGGGGCAGCTTGTGCTGGACCAGCTGCAGGAAGAACAGCGTGACGAAGCAGACGAAGTTGAACACCAGCATCGCCAGCGCGTAGCCCGTCCAGTGCTGCTCGGCCTGGGGATCGACGCCGGCGAGCCTGTAGAAGCCGCGCTCCAGCGGACCGAGCACGCGGCCGAGCCGGGTGCGTTCGCCTTCGAACACGCGATGCAGGTAGCCGCCGAGCGGCCGGGTCAGCAGCGTGAGCAGCGCGAAATAGACCAGGATCTGGACCCAGCCGTTGACCGTCATCAGAATCTCTCCGGCTTGATCAGGGCATACGTCAGGTAACCCAGCATGAACAGCACGGCGAGTCCGCCGAGCACGTAGTCGAAAGTCATTTCAGCGAATCCTTCAGCGGTGGTTCAGATGCGATCGCAGAACATCACGTAGCCGGCAAGCGCGCCGAACAGGGCGCAGCCGAGCAGCAGCAGCAGAATGGTCATGGTCATGGCGCAAAAGCCGGGCGAATTCCGACGCGCGCATTAAGCGCCCCGGCGCCGTAGGAATTCGAGACGGGGTGGTACGCGGCGAAATAAAAAACCCGTAAAAGCGGCGCCGCTCCGTTCAGCCGGCAGCAAGCGGGGTTTTGCTATAAGGGTGACCAGAGGCCGCAGGAGGCCACATGAACACTCGATCGGGTCGGTCCGGCAAGAGCATGAATCCAGGGCGCTTTCCGCCGCGCCGGTGGGGGCGCCCGGCGTTGCTCGCGGCGCTGGGGGCGCTGCCGCTGCTGGCGGGCTTCCCGGCGGCTGCCGCGGACGCCGGCCAGCCCATCGTCGCCAGCCTCAATCCGCCGCCGGCCGGCCTGGCCTGCGACGCGGCGGCGGCGGCCACCAGCGTTTACTTCCAGTTCGCCAATCCGCCCTTCCAGGTGTCGCAGGTCAGCCTGTATCTGGACGGCAAGGGCGTGGCCCAGGATGCCATCGAGGAACACTGGCCTACCGTCACCATGACCAAGGGCCTGCATCCCGGCACCAATACCGTGGATGTCGTCGCCAACGGCGACAATGGGCAGCACATCGAGCGCCGCATGATCGTGCAGGTCGGCGGCGCCGCCGCCGGCGACGGGACCGCCGTGGTGGCGTGCGGCGACAGCGCTGCGGTGGCGCAGGCGCCGCAGGCGGTGCCGGCCGCGCCCGAAGTGATCGACGAGACCGCGCCGAGCGTGGTCGGCGGCGACGAGCCGGAACCGGTGGTGGTGGAGGACGCGCCTCCGGTGGTCTACGAAACCCCGCCGCCGACCGTGGTCTACGACTACCCGCAGCCGGTCTATGTCTACAACCCGTACCCGGTGGTGGCGATCGACCCCTGGATTCCGCTGGTGCCGTTCTTCAGCTTCGGCTTCTTCTATTCCAACTACCACCCCTGGTGTCCGCCGCCGCACGTGGTGGTCAACAACTACTACCACGGCGGCGGTGGCTGGAGCGGCGGTGGCCGCGGGGGCGGCTGGAATGGCGATGGCTGGCACGGCAATCCCGGTAACGGCTGGAATGGCGGCGGCCGCGGGCCCTATCCCGCCCCCAACCCGGGCTGGCACGGCGCGCCGCGTCCCGGCCCGGCGCCGCAACCCGCGTTCAATGGCGGCGGCAACCGCGGCGGCTGGAACAATCCGCCGCGCCCGGCCCGGCGCCGCAGCCCGGCTTCAACGCCGGCGGCAACCGCTTTTCCAGCCCGCCGAACCGCGGCGGCGGCTGGAACAATGCCCCGCGCCCGGCACCACGGCCGATGCCGGCGCAGCCGCAGAACCACCCGGCATGGCAGGGCGGGCCGCAGCGCTTTGCTTCGGCGCCGCAGTTCAGGCCGCAGCAGAATTTCCGCCCGGTGCAGGCCGCGGCGCCGGCCTTTCACGGCGGCAGTTTCGGCGGCGGCTTCCATGGCGGCGGAGGCGGCTTTCGCGGCGGCGCGCCGTCCGGCGGCTTTCACGGTGGCGGCGGCGGTCACTTCGGGCACCGCTGAAGGCTGACGGGGCGCGGCCGCTCCGCGGCCAGTTCTTTCGGGCGACAATCGCGGTATGCCCCGCGCCCGCCGTTCCGACTCCGCCGCTCCGCGCCCCTGGTTCGTTTACCTGCTGGAATGCCGCAATGGCCGGCTTTACACCGGTGTCACCGTCGACCTGGCGCGGCGCTTCGCCCGGCACAGCGCCGGCAAGGGCGCCATGTTCACCCGGCTCAATGCGCCGCGGCGTCTGCTGGCCGCCCGTCCCTGCGCCACGCGCTCGGAAGCCCTCAAGCTCGAAGCGCAGGTCAAGCGGCTGACCGTGGCGGGCAAGCGGCAGCTGGCGGCGCAATGGCCCCTGCAGCAGCCGCTTGTAGCCGGCGCCTGAGTTAGGCCCCCTCGGCCGCGGCGCGCTCCAGTTCCGGCGGCGTGCGTGCGGCGCAGTTGAGGCGGTTCCAGACGTTGATGGTGGCAATGGCCGCGCTGAGGTCGGCGGTCTCCTTTTCGGAGAACTGCGCCCGCACCTGCTGGTACACCTCGTCCGGAGCGTGGCCCTCGGTGATCAGGGTCAGGGCCTCGGTCCAGGCCAGGGCGGCGCGCTCCCGCGGGTTGTAGAGGGCCGGCGCTTCGCGCCAGGCGGGGAGCAGGTGCAGCTTGTCGTCGGCGATGCCCAGCTTGCGCGCGTCGCGGGCGTGCATGGCCAGGCAGAACGCGCAGCCGTTGATCTGCGAGGCGCGCATCTTGACCAGCTCGAGCAGGACATGGTCGAGTCCGCAAGTGTTGACGGCGCCCTGCAGGGCGTAGACCGCCTTGAAAGTGGCGGGCGAGGCTTTGGCGTAGTCGTAACGGCGTTCCATGGCTGACGGGCTCCGGTAGGGATGTGCCCATAAGACGAGCCAGGGGGCGGCGCTGTGACACGCCGCCGCGTTTCAATCGCCCTTCGCGTTTTTCCGGCGCTTGTCGCGGACATAGACGTCCTTGCCGCGGCCGTCCTTCTGCGGGCGTTCCTCCAGCTCGAACAGCTGCATCGCCGTGACCAGGTCGCGCAGCTTGCGGTAGCCGTAGTTGCGCGAGTCGAACTCCGGCGACTGCTTGGCCACGTGCTGGCCGACGGCGCCCAGGTGGGCCCAGCCGCTTTCGTCGGAGCGGGCCTCCACCGCGGCGCGCAGCGCCGCGACCAGCTTGGCCTGCGCCTTGAGCTGGCTGGTGTTGAGGCGCTTGACCGCGGTGCTGTCCTCCTCTTCCTCCTCGCCGCCGCCGCGCAGCACGTCGGTGTAGATGAAGCGGTCGCAGGCGGCGACGAAGGGCTCGGGCGTCTTGCGCTCGCCGAAGCCGTAGACGGTGAGGCCCTGCTCGCGGATGCGCGAGGCCAGGCGGGTGAAGTCGCTGTCGCTGGAGACGATGCAGAAGCCGTCGAAGCGCCCGGTGTACAACAGGTCCATGGCGTCGATGATCATCGCCGAATCGGTGGCGTTCTTGCCGCGGGTATAGCTGAACTGCTGGATCGGCTGGATCGAGTGCTCGAGCAGCACCTTCTTCCAGCCCTTGAGGTTGTCGGTGGTCCAGTCGCCGTAGGCGCGCTTGACGCTGGCCACGCCGTACTTGGCCGCCTCGCGCAGCAGGCCTTCGGCGATGTCGGGCGCCGAGTTGTCGGCGTCGATCAGCACCGCCAGGCGCGACTGCTCTTCCTTGTCCATCGCCGGATCATACCGCGCCGGCGCTCAGGCGGCCTTGGTGCCGCACTCCGGGCAGAACTTCACGTTCGCTTCCATCCTGGCGCCGCAGGAGGTGCAGAAGTGCGCCTTGGGCTGGCCCTTGGTGTTGGGCGTGCCGCATTCCGGGCAGAAGCGGGTGGCGGCGGTCATCTTGGCGCCGCACCTGCATTGCGCCATGCCGCTCTTGGAGAAGTCGAGGTCGGCGACATAGTTCTGCTCGCGCGCCTTGGCCGCGATCTGCTCGGCGGTGGCCTGGGCCTTCTGCGCGGCGAGTTCTTCCTGCTCGTCGGGGGCGCAGCCTTCGCACAGTCCCACCTTCTCGTTCCAGCACACCTCGGGGCAGACCCACTTGCCGCAGCGGGTGCACTGGTGGAAGTGCTGCTTGCCGGCCTGCACGGCCTTGGCCAGGGCCTCGTCGTGGGCCTTGCCGCCGATGGCGCGCTGGATGTCGTAGGCCGAGTTGCTGGCCGAGCCGAACACGCCGCCGAACAGGTCGCCGGCGGCGCGCAGCAGGCCGGCGCCGGTGCCGAGGATCGAGGTCTCGAACGGCGACAGGTAGCCGTTGCCGCAATGGTCGCAGTTGAACCGGAACTGGTAGCCGCGATCGGTGGACAGGTCCTCGTAGTTGGCGACGAACTGGATCATCTCGGTCATGCGCATATCCCCCGGGTTCGAAGACAGATACGCGAAGCGGCGCGGTCCTGCGACAGGCCGTTCGATCCTTCCGCGCCGGCCGCCCGGCCCGCCCTTATTTCGGCGCCATCCTCAGCGCGCCGTCGAGGCGGATCGTCTCGCCGTTGAGCATGCTGTTTTCGACGATGTGCTGCACCAGCGCGGCGTACTCGCCGGCGCGGCCCAGGCGCGAAGGGAAGGGCACGCTGCGGCCGAGCGAATCCTGCACGTCCTGTGGCAGGCCGGCCATCATCGGCGTCTCGAACAGCCCGGGGGCGATGGTGACGCAGCGGATGCCGCTGCGGGCCAGCTCGCGCGCGATCGGCAGCGTCATGCCGACCACCGCGCCCTTGGAGGCGGCGTAGGCGGCCTGGCCGATCTGGCCGTCGTAAGCGGCGATCGAGGCGGTGTTGACGATGACGCCGCGCTCGCCTTCCTCGTTGGGCTGCTGCCGCGCCATCTGCTCGGCGGCGAGGCGGATGAAGTTGAAGGTGCCGACGACGTTGATGTTGAGGCAGCGGGCGAAGCTGGCCAGGGCGTGCGGGCCTTCCTTGCCCAGCACCTTCTCGCCGATGGCGATGCCGGCGCAGTTGACCAGGCCGTGCACCGCGCCGAAACCCTCGACCGCGGCGGCCACCGCGGCCTTGGCGTCGGCTTCGGCGGTGACGTCGGCGCGGACGAAGCGCAGCGCCGGGCCGATCTCCTTGATCAGCGCCTGGCCGGCGACTTCGTTGAGATCGGCCACCACCACCTTGCCGCCGAGGCGGGCGAGGTTGCGCGCGGTGCCGGCGCCCAGGCCGGAGGCGCCGCCGGTGACGATGAATACGCTGTCTTCGATCTGCATGCGATCCTCATGGATGTGGTTGTCGCGCCGGCCGCCGCGCGGGCGTGCCGCGGAGCACGAGTATCGGCGCTAAGCCCGGCGCCAGGCAAAGGCGGCGGTGTAAGCGGTCTTTCCCGCCGCCGCGGGCTCAAGCTTCGCCGCCGCCCGCCGATAAGCCGCAATGGCCGGCTCCGTTTCAATGCCGGCGCCGACCCACCGCGGGAGCCGCATGACGCCGCCAGCCAGCACCCACTACGAGACCCTTCAGGTCATCCCTTCGGCCAGCCCGGAGGTGATCCGCGCCGCCTACCGCTGCCTGGCCCAGTACCTGCACCCGGACCGCAGCCCGCCGGGCCTGCGCGAGGAGTGCGAGCGGCTGATGCGCCTGGTCAACGAGGCCTATGCGGTGATTTCCGACCCCGCCGCGCGCGAGGCCTACGACCGCTGGCTGGCGCGGCAGCAGCCGCCCGGCCGCGGCGGCTACGACCCGGACCGCGCCTGGCAGGCCTGGCGCGGCGCCGAGGCGCTGGAGCAGGAGGCCGACGCCGGCTTCGACGAGCACGCTGCCTACGAGCTGATCGACCGCGAGCTGGAGGGCGCCCGCATGGACCGCGGCCTGTGGCTCAAGGCCTTCGTCGAGAGCGGCGGCGACCTCACCCGGCAGAAGCTGCGCTACGTGCAGATCCGGCTCGACCAGCTGCGCACCACCGAGAAGGCGCGTTTCAACCTGGAGCTGTCGGGACGGCGCGCGCGGGAACATGCGCGCCAGGCCGAGCAGATCAAGGCGCTGAAGGCGGTGTTCGCCGCCGGCAGCCGCCTCGAAGTGGAGGAGATCGAGCGGCTGGCCCGCGCCGCCGCCTCGGACAAGACCCTGCTCAAGGCCGCCGATCGCCTGCGCGGCAACACCCTGCTGCACCTGGCGGCGGAGGCGGAGCTGGAGGGCGCCGCCGAAGTGCTGCTCAAGCTCGGCGCGCGCGCCGAGGCCAAGAACCAGGCCGGCCGGCGCCCGCACGAGCTGTGCGGCAACGCCGCGCTCACCCGCAGGCTCGAGCAGGCGGCCGCGCGCGAGCGCGGCTGAACCGGCGCCGCGCCGGCGTCAGCGCCCGGCGCCTGCGGCGTTCGCGGCCTGCGCCTCGAACTCGGGCCGCCCCACCTGGACTACGCCGGGGCCGCCCCTGATCGAGTTGTTCATCACGGCGCCGAAGGCCGCCAGCGGATCGTCGTAGCGGCGCAGGCCGGCCACGGCCTCCTCGTCGCGGCCGAACACCGTCGAACCGGTCGAGAAGATCAGGTCCTGGTGGCCGCGATAGACGCGCGTCCGGCCGTGCGCGTCGCGATACGCCAGGGTGATGTCGTAGCGGTCGGTGGGCTTGCTCAGGCTCCAGGCGCCGAAGGTCATGCCGGAAACGAAGTATTTCGCCTCCGTGCCATCGCGCAGGTCGGGGTGGTTCTCCACCAGCACCAGCAGGCGCGGTATGGCGCACATCTCCACCGCCCCCGGATCCGCCGGCGTCATCGCGGCGATCTCGCGCGATACGTCGGTCTGGCGGCCGCCCCAGCGGTGCAGCCGCTCGAAGCCGCCGGATTTGAGGCCGGCCTGGACCGAGCGGAACAGGGTATCGGAGGAGTAGGGCTGCACCACGCCGTCGGACTTGAAGGTGACCGCGACGTCCAGCGTCTGCCGGTCGAGGGCGGCGGCATCCAGCCCCAGCGTGTCGATGGGGATTCCCGCCGAATCGCCAGACCGCACGTAGAAAGCGTTGTCGGTGCAGCCGGCCAGCGCGGCAAGCAGGGCCGGGAGGTAGCGGCCCGGCGGCCTTCGCCGGCGGCTGTTCGGGGTCGATGGGGCAACGGCAGGCACGCCTGCGGCCGCAGGCAGGGTGATTCCATTCGGCGATGTCATGCGCGTTCGTCCTTGAATCGCAGCATCCACACTGTAGTCGATTCGCAGCCAAAAAAAAGCCCCGCCACGGCGGGGCTTTTTTCGATGCGCACTGTCGCCTGGGGCAGACGCCTTCTTACTTCACCGTGACCGTGATCTTGTCGGACAGCACCGGCGGATCGAACGGCACATGCGCGCCGTCGGCCAGCTCGATCTGCAGGGTATGCGGACCCGGCGGCAGGGTCACGGTGTCCTCGGTCTGGCCCTTGCCATAGTGCTTCACCTTGTCGCTGGCCGGCAGCGGCGCGTCCTGCGGCGGCAGCGTGTCGGTGTCGATCAGCAGGTGGAAATGGCCGGTGCCGGCGTCGGCGGTGCCGGCCGGTGCGATCTTCGCGCCGGTGACGGCAAAGCCGACCTTGAACGGGCTGGTCACGGTGTCGCCGTCCTTGATGCCGGTGAAGCTGACCGCCGTGCCTTCCGGTGCCTTCTGGCGCGGCGCGGCGGTGGAGCTGGCGCCCGCGGGCGGCATGCCCGGAGCGTTCGGCGCGCTGGCGGCGGGGTTGGGATTGGTGACGTCCGGAGCCGCGGGCGCTCCCTTGGACTGGTTGGCCTGATTCTGGTCAGGAGACTTCTGCGAGCAGCCGGCCACGGCCAGCGTGGCGCTGAGCAGCAAACCGGCAGCCAGGGTCTTGTTCATCGGCGCATCCTTTGCGGGTGATTGGGGAGGGCAGCATACCGCCAGGCGGCGGACACGAGCGTGAACGCCGCTAATGTTGTAAAATGTACCCAGTTTGAAGCGGCGCTCCGGTTGCGCCCCTGTAGCCGCCCCCGGCTGTCCAGCAAACGCGGCCGATGTCATGAGGACATCGGCCCACCCATACAACCTGCCTGAACCGGTTCCGCGCGCTTTGCGCGGTGTGGCGCCTTCAGGAGTCAGCTAGAAATGTCGTTTTCCGACCTGGGCCTTGCGCCCGAGTTGCTGCGTGCCATCGCCGAAGAGGGCTACGCCGATCCCACCCCGATCCAGAAGCAGGCCATTCCGATGGTGCTGTCCGGCCGCGACCTGCTCGCCGCCGCGCAGACCGGCACCGGCAAGACCGCCGCCTTCACCCTGCCGATCCTCAACAAGCTCGCCGGCGCCGGCCGCCCGGGCCCGCGCGTGCTGGTGCTGGTGCCGACGCGCGAGCTTGCCGCGCAGGTCGCCGAGTCGATGCGCGCCTACGGCCGCCACATCAAGCCCAAGGTGGCGGTGATCTTCGGCGGCGTCGGCATCAACCCGCAGATCGACCTGCTGAAGCGGGGCGTCGACATCATCGTCGCCACGCCGGGCCGCCTGCTCGACCACATGCAGCAGAAGACGGTGAACCTGTCGCTGATCGATGTGCTGGTGCTGGACGAGGCCGACCGCATGCTCGACATGGGCTTCATCCGCGACATCCGCAAGGTGCTCGCGGTGCTGCCGAAGAAGCGCCAGAACCTGCTGTTCTCCGCCACCTTCAACCCCGAGATCCGCAAGCTGGCGGAAGGCCTGCTGCACGATCCGGTCACGGTCGACGTGGCGCCGCGCAACACCGCCGCCGAGCTGGTGGTGCAGCGCGCCCACCCGGTGGACAAGGCGCGCAAGACCGGCCTGATCGCCCACCTGGTCAAGAGCGGCGACTGGCAGCAGGTGCTGGTGTTCACCCGCACCAAGCACGGTGCCAACCGCCTGGCCGAGCAGCTGGAGCGCCACGGCATCACCACCGCCGCGATCCACGGCAACAAGTCGCAGAACGCACGCACCAAGGCCCTGGCCGATTTCAAGGCCGGCAAGGTGCGGGTCCTGGTGGCCACCGACATCGCCGCGCGCGGCATCGACATCGACCAGCTGCCGCACGTCATCAACCACGAGCTGCCCAACGTGCCGGAGGACTACGTCCACCGCATCGGCCGCACCGGCCGCGCCGGCATGGCGGGCGAGGCGGTGTCGCTGGTCAGCCCGGACGAGCGCCAGTTCTTCAAGGACATCGAGAAGCTGCTGCGCAAGCAGATCCCTTCCGCGCCGGTGCCGGGGTTCGAGCCGGGCTCGCCGCCGACGGCCGAGGAGAGCGCGCGCCACGTGGCGGTGAAGCTGCCCGAGAACGTGCAGCGCCACCAGCCGCAGCGGCCCCAGCCGCCGGGCAAGGGCGGGTTCCGTCACGGCAGGGGCCCCAGCCAGGCGCAGCGCGACGCCGAGCGCCGCGCCGGCAAGTCGCGCAAGGTTCATTAAGCGGCACCCGCTTTCCATTCGATTCGCCGCCGGTCAGGGACGGCCGGCAATTCGACAGGACGTTCACCTAGGAGCACCACATGCTGAAGATCTATGCCGGCAACCTGCCGTCCGACGCCACCGAAAAGGAAATCACCGAGCTGTTCTCGGCCCACGGCCGGGTGCGCTCGATCAAGCTGGCCCACGACGTGTTCTCCGGCAAATGCCGCGGTTTCGGCTTCGTCGAGATGGAAGGCCATGAGGCGCGTGCCGCTATCGCCGGCCTCAACGGCAAGGACCTGCGCGGCAACCTGCTGCGGGTCAACGAAGAGAAGAAGGACATGAAAGGCGGCGGCCGCGGCGGTTATCGCCGCTGAGGCAGGCCCGCGCGGTTCAGCCTGTCGTATCCGGCGCTGCGTCCTCGTCGAGGGCGTAGCGCCCTTCCTCCAGCGCAGCCATCACCGCCCGCGCCCGCTCCAGCAGATGCTCCGGCACCAGCACCCGCACGCCGCCCAGGGCGAAAGTCCACAGCGGGTTGGTCTGCACCAGCTGGCCATCGGCGACAAACACCGGGATGCCCTCGGCCTGCAGGCGGCCTTGCAGGATGTGCGCCTGCACCGGCTCCAGCACGCGCGCCAGCAGCACCAGGCGGCCCATGCCGGCCAGGTCTTCGAATCCCTCGGCTCCCATCATCGGTGGCCCTCCGTCGTACCGCGATCTTAGCCGCGGCGGGCTGGCCGCGCCGCCTTGCTAAGCTCGGCGCTCCCCTCAGGCGGAGCGCACCATGCTGGACCATATCGGCTTTTCCGTCACCGACCTCGGGCGCGCCAAGGTCTTTTACGAGCGCGCACTGGCGCCGCTGGGCATCGTCATGTTGATGGAGTTGACGGCCGGGCAGACCGGCGGCGATGCGCATGTCGGCTTCGGCGAGGCCGGCAAGCCGTACTTCTGGATCGGCGGCCGCGCCGGCGGCGCGCTGCGCGGCTGCCTGCACGTGGCTTTCGCCGCCGCCGACCGTGCCGCCGTGGACGCCTTCCACCGCGCGGCGCTGGCCGCCGGCGGCCGCGACAACGGCGCGCCGGGCCTGCGCCCGCATTACCACGCCCACTACTACGGCGCCTTCGTCATCGACCCGGACGGACACAACGTCGAGGCGGTGTGCCACCGGCCGGAGTAGGCCGGAAAAATGGCATGGCGTTTGCTGCATTTGCCCGGTCACAACCAGGGAAAGCGCAGCAATGGGCAGCAAGTTTGTCGAGATCGAATTCCAGAACCGGACCACGCTGGTCAGGCTGTCCGAGATCCGCATGCTGGAGCTGGCCGAGGACGGCGATCTCTATACCCTGACCCTCTTCATCTCCGGCGAGGACACGGTGGTGGTGGAAGCCGAGGCCGGCAACGAGAAGATGGTGCAGGACCTGTACAGCGACCTGCGGGCCAAGCTGGAAGGCCTATGAGGGTTCGGCGGCTGGCCGCGCCGCCCTAGCCGCGGGAGGCGCAGCCGCAACTCCGCCAGCTGGCTGCCCCGGCTGCTTCGGCCGTCGTTTGCCGGGCGCCGCGATGCTCTCAGCCCGCTTTCAACTCGCGCACGCCGGCCGCCGAGCCGAGGATCAGCACATCGGCGGGGCGGCGGGCGAACAGGCCCACCGTCACCACACCGGCGATGAGGCTGATCTGCTCCTCCAGCTTCACCGGGTCGGTGATCGACAGGCCGGCGACGTCGAGGATGACGTTGCCGTTGTCGGTGACCACCTTCTCGCGCCATTCCGGCATGCCGCCGAGCTTGACCAGCTCGCGGGCGACATAGGAGCGGGCCATCGGGATCACTTCCACCGGCAGCGGGAACTTGCCCAGCACCGGCACCAGCTTGGACTCGTCGGCGATGCAGATGAACTTGCGGCTGGCGGCGGCGACGATCTTCTCGCGGGTCAGCGCCGCGCCGCCGCCCTTGATCAGCTGCAGGCGGTGATTGGACTCGTCGGCGCCGTCGACGTAGATCGACAGGGTGCCGGCGCTGTTGAGGTCCACCACCGGGATGCCGAGCGCCTTGAGCCGCGCGCTGCTGGCCTCGGAGGAGGAGGCCGCACCCGGGATGTCGTGCTTCAGCCCGGCCAGGGCGTCGATGAAAAAATTGACGGTGGAGCCGGTGCCGACGCCCAGGATCTCTCCCGGAACGACGTACTTGAGGGCGGCTTCGGCGGCGGCTTTCTTGGCGGCGTCCTGGCTCATGGGGCGAGAGGCGAGGGGAAGAGGCGCAAAGGATAAACGCAAATGCGCCGGCGATGGCTGCCTGGCCGGCCTTACCCCTCTGCGCCCTTTCCCGTGCGCCTGCCGAAGATGGCGCTGCCGATGCGCACCAGGGTGGCGCCCTCGGCGATGGCGGCCTCGAAATCGTCCGACATGCCCATCGACAGGGTGTCGAACAGCGCCGCATCGACGGCGCCGGCGCCGCGGATCGCCCGGTGCAGCTCGCCCAGGGCGCGGAACGCCGGGCGCGCGCGCTGCGGGGTCTCGGCCGCCTGCGGAATCGTCATCAGGCCGCGCAGGCGCAGGCGCGGCAGGGCGGCGACGGCGGCGCACAGGGCCGGCGCCTCGGCCGGGGCGCAGCCGGACTTGCTGGCTTCGCCGGAGACGTTGACCTGCACGCAGACGTCCAACGGCGGGAGGTCCGGCGGGCGCTGGGCGGAGAGGCGTTCGGCGATCTTCAGGCGCTCGACGCCGTGGACCCAGTCGAAGCGCGCCGCCAGCTCACGGGTCTTATTGCTCTGCACCGGGCCGATGAAGTGCCATTCCAGGCCCAGGTCTTGCAGGTCAGCCATCTTGCCGAGCGCCTCCTGCAGGTAGTTTTCGCCGAAGGCGCGCTGTCCGGCCGCGGCGGCGGCGCGGATCGCCGAGGGCGGGAAGGTCTTGGACACGGCGACCAGGCGCACCGCGGCCGGCGGCCGGCCGGCGGCCAGCGACGCCCTTTTGACGGCTTGAAGTACCGCCGCCAGATTGCCGGCTATGTCGTTCATTTGCCTAGTTTATGGACATACGCTTGCCGTCCGCCGGGTTTGCCGATAACTTCAGCGGACTGGGGGAGTTTGTATTATTTCTAGGGGCCAGGGCGGGCGCCGCCCCGCGCCGGCCCGAACGGGAGTTTCGACGTCGTGGATATCGCACAGCTGCTGACTTTCAGCGTGAAGCAGGGCGCTTCGGACCTGCACCTGTCGGCCGGCGTCGAGCCGATGATCCGTGTCGACGGCGACCTCAAGCGCATCAACCTGCCGCCGCTGGACCACAAGCAGGTCCACGACATGATCTACGACATCATGAACGACCGGCAGCGCAAGGCTTACGACGAGTTCTTCGAAACCGACTTCTCCTTCGAAATCCCCGGCCTGGCGCGCTTCCGCGTCAACGCCTTCACCCAGGCGCGCGGCTCCGGCGCGGTGTTCCGCACCATTCCGAGCAAGGTGCTGACCCTGGAGGACCTGAAAGCGCCGTCGATCTTCAAGGACATCGCCGAGACGCCGCGCGGCCTGGTGCTGGTCACCGGCCCCACCGGCTCGGGCAAGTCGACCACCCTGGCGGCGATCGTCAACTACATCAACGAGAACGACTTCGGCCACATCCTCACCATCGAGGATCCGATCGAGTTCGTGCACCAGTCGAAGAAGTGCCTGGTCAACCAGCGCGAGGTGCACCGCGACACGCTGGGCTTCTCCGAAGCGCTGCGCTCGGCGCTGCGCGAGGACCCGGACACCATCCTGGTCGGCGAAATGCGCGACCTGGAGACGATCCGCCTGGCGCTGACCGCCGCCGAAACCGGCCACCTGGTGTTCGGCACGCTCCACACCACGTCCGCCTCCAAGACCATCGACCGCGTGGTCGACGTGTTCCCGGCGGCCGAGAAGGACATGGTGCGCGCGATGCTGTCCACCGGCCTGCGCGCGGTGATCGCCCAGACCCTGATGAAGCGGCGCGGCGGCGGCCGCATCGCGGCGCACGAAATCCTCATCGCCACCCCGGCGGTGCGCGCGCTGATCAAGGAGAACAAGATCGCGCAGATGTATTCGACCATCCAGACCAGCGCCAAGGACGGCATGCAGACGCTGGACCAGTGCCTCAAGGACCTGGTCAAGCGCGGCCTGGTGGACGTGGCCGAGGCACGGGCCCGCGCCGAGAACAAGAACGACTTCACCGCCTCGATGGGGTCGGGCAGCTACTAGCAGGAATAACGGAGCAGGAGCATGGAACGCGACCAGGCGATAAAGCTCATCCAGCAGCTGCTGACTGTGATGAAGCAGAAGGGCGGGTCGGACCTGTTCATCACCGCGGGCTTCCCCCCGGCGATGAAGCTGGACGGTCAGGTGACGCCGGTGATGGACAAGCCCTTGTCGGGCGAGAACTCGGCGCTGCTGATCCGCTCGCTGATGAGCGACCGCCAGGTCAAGGAGTTCGAAGCCACCAACGAGTGCAACTTCGCCATCGCGCCGCCGGGCATCGGCCGCTTCCGCGTCAGCTGCTTCGTGCAGATGGGCCAGGTCGGCGGCGTGCTGCGCACCATCACCACCGAGATCCCGACGTTCGAGCAGCTGCAGCTGCCGGAGCAGCTCAAGCAGATCGTCATGGCCAAGCGCGGCCTGGTGCTGATGGTCGGCGCCACCGGCTCGGGCAAGAGCACCTCGCTGGCGGCGATGCTGGGCTACCGCAACGCCAACTCGCGCGGCCACATCATCACCATCGAGGACCCGGTCGAATACGTGCACCCGCACCTGGGCTGCCTGGTGACGCAGCGCGAGGTCGGCGCCGACACCTTCTCCTGGGAAAACGCGCTGAAAAACACCCTGCGCCAGGCGCCGGACGTGATCCAGATCGGCGAAATCCGCACCCGCGAGACGATGGAATACGCCGTGCAGTTCTCCGAAACCGGCCACCTGGTGCTGTCGACGCTGCACGCCAACAGCTCCAACCAGGCGCTGGACCGCATCATCAACTTCTTCCCCGAGGAGAAGCGCGAGCAGGTGCTGATGGACCTGTCGCTGAACCTGCGCGCCATCATCTCGCAGCGCCTGGTGCGGCGCGAGTCCGGCGGCCGCGTCGCGGCGATGGAGATCCTGATCAACTCGCCGCTGATCTCGGACCTGATCTTCAAGGGCGAGGTGGCCGGCATCAAGGAAGTGATGGGCCGCTCCAACGAGCAGGGCATGTTCACCTTCGACCAGTTCCTGTTCGAGCTGTTCGAGAAGGGCGTGATCGGCTACGAGGAGGCGATCCGCAACGCGGACTCGCAGAACGAGCTGCGCCTGCGCATCAAGCTCGAGTCACGCCGCGCCGCGCAGAACCTGATGGACGACGAGATGGTGAGGAAGATGCAGATGAAGCCCGAGGAAAAGGAACAGGCCTTCGTCCGCCGCTAAAGGACCGCGCCCAATACCATGCTCAAGATCCTGCCGTATCTCAAGCTCGCGGTCGAAAAGAGCGCCTCCGACCTGTACTTCACCAGCAACTCCCCGGCGATGCTGCGCATCGAGGGTGAGATGATCGCGGTGGGCAAGAACGTGCTCACCAGCGAGTTCATCAAGGAGCTGGCGCTGAGCATCCTGACGCCGGAGCAGCAGGAGCACTTCCTCAAGCGCCTGGAGATCGACCTGGCCACCCAGGCCGGCGGCCTCGGCCGCTTCCGCGTCAACATCTTCCACCAGCGCAACACGGTGGCGATGGTGCTGCGCCTGGTGCGCTCCGACATCCCCACCATCGAAAGCCTGGGGATGCCGCAGACGCTGAGGGATCTGGCCATGCTCAAGCGCGGCATGATCCTGATGGTCGGCGCCACCGGCTCGGGCAAGACCACCACCCTGGCGGCGATGATCGGCCACCGCAACGAGATGGCGGCCGGCCACATCCTCACCATCGAGGATCCGATTGAGTTCATCCATCCCAACAAGCGCTCGATCGTCAACCAGCGCGAAGTGGGCATCGACACCGAGAGCTACGACCGCGCCCTGGTGTCCTCGCTGCGCGAGGCCCCGGACGTGATCCAGGTGGGCGAGGTGCGCCGCCGCGAAACCATGGACGCGGTGATCCAGCTGGCCAACACCGGCCACCTGGCGATCTCCACCCTGCATGCCAACAACGCCTACCAGGCGCTGCAGCGCATCGTGAACCTGTACCCCGACGACCTGCGCGACCAGCTCTACCTGGACCTGTCGCTGACCTTGCGGGCGATCATTTCCCAGCGCCTGGTGCGGGGCAAGGACGGCAAGCGCCTGGCGGCGGTGGAGGTGATGATCAATACCCCCTATGTGCAGGAGCTGATCCTGAACAAGCGCATCGACGAGATCCGCCAGGCCATGGACCAGTCCTCCGACAAGGGCATGCAGACCTTCGACCAGTCCCTCTACGGCCTGTACAAGGCCGGAAAAATCGAGCTGGAAGAAGCACTTACCAACGCGGACTCGCGCACCAACCTGGAAGCGAAGATCAACTTCGGCGTCTGAGGCCGGAGCGCGGCGGAAGGCGGCCCGCCCCGGGGCCGCCGGGAGCGCCGGCTTTGCGGCGCTTGGCTTTTGTTTTTCCAAGGCTTTTCTTCGAGCCCCGGCGGCCTGGCGCGCCGGTCGGGTTGAGCCCGCAAGGCTTGCGCGGCTGGTCCGATCTGCTTAAAATTCCGCCTCTTTTGCACCGAGGTTGCCCGGCCATGCCGGTCAACTGAACAACAACCAGCCCGATAACCCGGTTTTTTCGGGGGGCCGACAGAGCAGGAACATGAAGACTTATTTCGCTACCAACGAGACCGCGAAGCGGGATTGGGTGGTGGTGGACGCCGAGGGCAAGGTTCTCGGCCGTCTCGCCACTGAGGTTGCCCGCCGTCTGCGCGGCAAGCACAAGCCGGAATTCACCCCGCACTGCGATGCCGGTGACTACGTCATCGTCATCAACGCCGCCAAGGTCAAGGCCACCGGCAACAAGGCCGAAGGCAAGATTTACTGGCGCCACACCGGGCACCCGGGCGGCATCAAGTCCACCACCCTGGGCAAGATGCAGGCCGAGCACCCCGAGCGCGTGATCGAGAAGGCCGTGAAGGGCATGCTGCCCAAGGGTCCGCTGGGCTACGCCCAGTACCGCAAGCTCAAGGTCTATGCCGGCGCGGAGCATCCGCACACCGCGCAGCAGCCCAAGACCATCACTTTCTAAGGTTCGATCATGGCCACGCTCAAGCAACCCGCCAATCAGCAGTACGGCACCGGCCGCCGCAAGACCGCCGCCGCCCGCGTTTTCCTGCGCCCGGGCAAGGGCAGCATCGTCATCAACGGCAAGTCGGTGGAAGACTATTTCGGCCGCGAGACCTCCCGCATGCTGGTCCGCCAGCCGCTGGAACTGACCTCGTCGCTGGACCGCTTCGACCTCAAGATCACCGTCTCCGGCGGCGGTCCGAACGGCCAGGCCGGCGCCATCCGCCACGGCATCAGCCGCGCCCTGATCAAGTACGACGAAGCCATGCGCCTGCCGCTGCGCGCCGCCGGCCTGGTCACCCGCGACGCCCGTGAGGTGGAGCGCAAGAAGGTCGGCCTGCACAAGGCCCGCCGCGCGCCGCAGTACTCCAAGCGTTAAGGAAGGCTCGAAGCCGCGTCCGTCCTGCGGGCGGACGCGGCTTGAACTTCCGGGCTGTAGCGGTACTCTCTACAGCCAGATCTCTACTGGGAGATCGTCTAATGGTAGGACAACAGATTCTGACTCTGTTTATCTAGGTTCGAGTCCTAGTCTCCCAGCCAATATTTTCAATCACTTAGGGCCGCTCAATGCGGCCTTTCGTGTTTTTGGTGGGTGATTTGGTGTATGGAGTTAACTACCACCGAACACCATCCCGAGATCCAGATGCGAGGCCGCCTCGGTCCACACATGTCCCTGCCGCCGGTGCCGGCCGTCGACCACGAATCCGAGGTAGGCCATGGGCGAGCCTGGCCGCCGGCGCCACACTGTCAGCAGCCGCCCCTCGTCGCAGGCCTTCCGGATCTCCGCCTCGGAGCGCTCGTTGCCGTCGTAGTCTTTCACTGCGGCAGTGTACGCTGGCCCCATGACCCGCCCCAAGCCAGACCAGGAGACCAGGCCGGCCCCGCCGGGCGCCATCGTCGGCGTCCTCGGCCGCGGCGACTACGGCCGCCTGCGGCCGCGCCTGCGCCACCTGGTGCGCCGGCTGCGCGTCGGCACGGTGGTGGGCCAGACCATCAACGACAAGCTCACGCAGGCCTTTGCGCTCGAGCTGGGCGCGGAGTTCGGCACGGTGCTGGAGCACTGGAAGGTGATCGACGAGGCGACGCACCTGATCTTCCTGGGGCATTGGGCGCCGGAGATCGTGGACACCGCGCGGGACAGGGGGAAGCCGGTTCGGTTGCTCGTGAGGGAGAGGTTTCCGCCGCCGCCCGGAGGCTGGCCGAAGCGGCCGCCGAAGGGCCCGCCGCTGCGGTGGGAAGATGTAGAGGCGCTGGATGCGGAGATTATGGCCGACCCGGTGTTCCCGCCGGCGGCGCCTGCGATATGGCGGCCGGAGGACTGGCCGAGGCGGCGTAGTCCTGGGAGAGCTTGAACTCCAGGGCGTCGGCGATCAGCGCCAGGCCAAGCAGCAGCACCAGCAGCCAGCGCGGCATCAGGCCCCGAACAGGCTCGCAGCCCAGTGGAGGAACTTCACGGTCCCTTCCTTGGCCCCGAACACCGTCCACAGCAGCGCCCAGACCGCGCAGCCGCCGATGATCGCCATGGGACCGAAGGCACGCACCTTCTGCCAGGCCTCGCGGCGCAGGCGCTTGATCTCCAGGTCTTCCAGATAGGCTTCCGCCATCGGCCCCAGCGCGGCGACCTGCGCCTCGGTGAGCGCGTTGCAGGGACATGAGGCCCTGGCCTCCAGCGCCCGCTCCACCGCCGCGGCGATGATGTCCTCGATGTCCTTGTGCATCACTTCTTCCTCCAGTATCGAGATTTCAGCTCACGCCACCCTGCGTCCAGGACCCAGAGCAGGATGGCGATGAGAATCAGGGCGCGGTACTGCCAGGGCATGGCCGGATCAGCCCGGGCCGGCCTGCTGGATCGCCTGGTCGGCCGCGGCCAGGTCGACCTGCCAGGACGTGGCGAGCGCCTTCAGCTCGTCCGCCGTCGGCGCGCGGCCGTTGGTGATGACGAACTTGTGGTAGACGTCCATCAGCTGGGGGGCCTCCTGCAGCAGGAGGGTGAGAAGCTGGATCGCGAGGGCGGGCATGGCGAGGGTCTCCTTACTTCTGCGGGATCAGGGCGGCCAGCGCCGCCAGGGCCGCATCGAGGTCGGCGGTGGAGCAGGCTGCGGTGCAGCCCTGGACCGCGCCGGCGGCGCCGTAGACGGTGACGGCGGCGTTGCGGATCTTCGTGGCGGTGGCCGGGGTGATGGCGCCGCTGTTCAGCAGTATCGGGATCTGCTTCACCGCGGCATCGGCGGTCAGCTGGGCGTCGTAGGCGGCGGACTGCAGGTTGGCCGGTACCGAGGCGCATCCGGCGGCGCTGAGCAGCAGCAGGCCGATCACCGACAGCGCCGCCGTGCCCAGCAGCAGGCTGAGGCGGGAGAAGCCGCCCTGCTTGCTGCCGATGGCCGCGGCAGGAGCCGGCGCCACGACGCCGCCCTTGTTGAGGGTGCTGTCGATCGCGAAGCCGGTGGTGAAGCCGCTGAGCAGCAGCTGCTGCAGCGACATGCCGTCGAGCGTGCCGGTGGCCGCGGTTGTGGCCACGGCGGTGAGGACGCCGCCGAGCGAGAGCACGGTGGACCGCGGGTTGTCGCGGAAGAGGTAGTCGACCAGGTTGCCGGAGATCTCGCCCTTGGCCCAGGACTTCACGTAGTGGGCGAGCATGCCGGCGATGGCGACGCCGGCGAAGATCAGGATGTGCATCAGGACGGGGTTCACGGGTTGCTACTCCTGGCCGGCGGCGCCGGCGGGTTCGGGTAAAGGGGAATTACCAGTGATCAACTCTTGGCCGCCTGAACCGCCGGGCATGACCGAAAGATCGATCAACTTGAACCAGCCGTTCATTTGGATAGTGCAGCCGACGCGACCGAGCGGCTTTGCCTCGACATCGACAAGTCGGCCGCCGAGGCCGCGGGCTATTTGGTGCATCAAGGCGTAGTTACCGACAGCGTCATCGGTCCATGGGGCTGCAATCAGGTCGAGGTCACGTTCCTTTGAGCCGTGCTCGCCGATTGCATAGCCAACCTCGCGCGCGAGTTCGCGGATGCGGTCGACGGGAGGAAGCCGCGGATAATCCCATCCGGAAGCCGGCACCTTCGTTTCAGCTCCGCACTTCCAGCAGGTCTCGCCCTGGCGCGGTGCGTTGCATTGCGCGCAGTGCCGATATGTGCTCACTGGCGGGCCGCGCGCGGAGGCAGATCGGACTCTGGCCGCGGCTCCCCCTGGACGATCTTCTCCAGGTAGTAGCAGCCATCGACCTTGAAGATGCCGCTGTTCGAGTAGTGTGGGTCGTGCACCATCTCGCCCTTGCTGTAGATCACAGCATGCGAAACCCCTCGCGGGGATCGCCCGATGGCGATATAGAACTCCGGCAGTTTCTCGACCGGATGACCGTCGACGTACTCTCGGGAAAGGCCATGCACCTGTTCCAGCCACTCATCGATCCGCGCGCTCCATTCATGGCGGCCGAACATGTCCTCGAACGGTGGCACCATCCAGAGCGGCAGATCGAGCAGGGAGGCATAGGCAGCTGCGAGACAGTTGCCGTTATGAATGCCATCCGGGGTCCAGAGCTTGCTTTGCTTGACGGGCGTCATGTCAATTGGCTTCCGGCAAGTGCTGGATCAGGGAGAGGGCATGCGCCTGGACGCGCTGCACCCGCGCGCCCCAGCCGGCGCCGTAGCGCGGCCACTGCGGCAGCGACTTCAGAAAGGCGAGGCGGCGGCGCTCGAAGTCGGGGATGACGGTCGACAGGTCAGCGACCTGCGCGGCGCTGATGGTGATCGCGCCGAGCGCATCGTCGACCACGACGCCGAGCGCGCCCTGCAGCCAGGCCACGGTGCGGTGGACATGGCCGGTGCGGGAGCCGAGGCCGCTCATCACCTCGGAGTCCAGGGCGACGTAGGCCAGCGGCAGCGGCAGCTCGTCGCCGTGCAGCGGCGTCCAGTACTTCGCCTCGTAGATCGCCAGCGCCTCCTCCTGGGTCAGCGCGCGCATGTCGGCGGCGGCGACCGGCGCCCTGCGCCAGGCCACCAGCACCGGGGCGGAGATGCCGCGGCAGGTGCCGACCAGGACGCCGGCGCCCTTCTTGCTGCCGCTCCAGTTACCGTCGTCTTCTGGGTCGCACTGGTAGAGGCCCTCGCTGTCGAGGACGCCACCGGCGCAGGTCAGGAAGTTCGGGGACATGGCTCCCTCCCTAGCGCCGGATCAGCACAACGCTTTGCGTATTCGCGGCCGCGTTGAGCAGGGCATTGCTGAGCGGGCCGATCTGGCTGATCGCAAGGGCATGTCCCGCCGCGCTAGGGTGCCGGATGTCGTTCATGTAGGCGCCCGGATAAGTCGTCACCAGCTGGTTGAAGCTGATGTTGCCGTTGGACGCCGCCACGTCGACGAGGAACACGCGCTGGTCTCCGGTACTGGTGCGATACGCGTTGAACCCGGAGGTGATCTGCGATTCCGCGTAGGGCGTGCTGCCGGACAGGCCCAGCGGCACGATCTGCAGGATGTATGCCTGCGGCGCAGCGGCCCGAAGCGACGTGAGCAGGCCCTGTACGCTGGCGGCGACCTGGCTCAAGGTGCCGGACACCGCGTCATTGGTGCCGTGCGCTTCGATGATGTAATCCACCGGTGGCAGCAGGCCGCCGCTGAGGCGGGAGTGCACGCTGTCGTAGAAGCTC
>DASRFD010000052.1:0-21725 GCA_035651715.1 Nevskia sp. | reverse complement strand
CCGGGTAGCCGATCGGGGCGGAGCCGGGGGATGCTAGGCCAGGTCGACCTGCTGGGCGTGTTCGTCGACTACCAGATCAAGCTGAAGCGCCTGCTCGCCGGCCGCCTCAAGTCGCCGCAGACGGCCGAGGACCTGACCCAGGATCTCTACTTCAAGCTGCCGCGCGTGGCGGAGCAATTCCCCACCCGCGACGACGCCCAGCGCTACCTGGTGCGGATGGCGCTCAATGCCGCCCTCGACCACCAGCGCGTCGAAGGCCGCCGCGCCGAGCTGCTGCAGGGCATGGCCGAGCAGGCCGACAGCGTCACCGCCTCGCCCGAGCACGAGCTGGTTTCGCGCGGCGAGGTGGAGCAGCTCGAACACGCCCTCAAGGAGCTGCCGGCAAAGTGCCGCGACGTCCTCTATATGAGCCGGGTGCAGGGCATGACCCACGCCGAGATCGCCGCCGAGCTGGGCGTGTCCAAGAGCCTGGTGGACAAGTACGCAGTTCGCGCGCTGGTACACTGCCGGGAGTGGCTCAACCGCGCCGAACAGCGCCGCAAGGACGGCCGTCTGGCGCCTGCCGAGGCGGAAACAGGGCCCTGATTGCTGCCAAGTCGGGCGATACTCGTTTACCTGATATGACGCAAAACCTGACGCATATGCCGGATGCCGGAGGCTGGGGATTCCCAAAGGGGATCTCCCGGCCCGAGCTCGAAGCCATGCGCTGGGTGGTGCGGATGAATTCGGGCGAGGCCAGCCCTGCCGACCAGGCCGAGTTCGCCGAATGGTGGGCCCGCGCCCCGGAGAACCGGACGGCGCTCGCCTCCGCCTACCGGCTATGGCTGGCCACCGGGCCGGCGCTGCGCGCCGCGGGCAAGGCCCCGGCGCGGTCGTCGCACCGGCCGCTGCTGGCGCTCGCCGCCGCGCTGCTGCTGCTCGTTTTCCTGGGCTACGGCTCCTTCGGCCGGCACGAAGCGTCCGGCGGCGTGGCGCAGCTCGCCGATGCCGGCGGCTACTGCCGGCTGCTGCTGGGTGGCGAGGGCGATGCCTTCGACGTCACCCCGGACCCGGGCCAGCGCGTGGGCGCCGACGCCGGCGAAACCCGCGTGCGGATGCTGGATGCCGCGTTCTCCCTCAAGCCCTACGCGGCGGGCGTGCTGGTCACCGTCACCGGTGGCCGGGTCGCCTACCAGGACGGCCAGGGCCTGCATCTCATTGCAGCCGGCCAGCAAATGCGTTGCAATGCAGCCCATCCCGCGGCGGCCGGCACGGCGCGGCGCGATGCACACCACCCGCGCGAAGACGGCATCGGCACGCTGCTCGCCCGGCTTTCGGAGGCATGGACCTGGAGCCCGACGCGGCGCGAGCTGCGCCGCCTGGTCCTGCTGCGCTTGATCTGAGGATGGTCGATGATGCTTAAGCGGTGGAAGTCTTCCTTCCTCGCCTCCCTGCTGCTGGCCGCCGGCCTGGCCGGCAATGCCTGGGCCGATCCGCAGCCCGCCGGCGTGTTCAAGCGCGTCGAAGGCAGCGTGACGGTGCAGCACGAGGGCAACCGGGTGCCGGCCGTGGTCGGCATGCCGGTCTATGCCAGCGACCACGTCATCACCGGCGCCGACGGCAGCGCCGGCCTGACCTTCGAGGATGCTTCGCTGCTGTCGGTGGGGCCTTCCTCCGACCTGGCGGTCGACCGGTTCACCTTCGATACCACCACCTACGACGGCGCCTTCGAGCTGAGCCTGGCGCAGGGCCGCCTGGCGGTGGTCTCCGGCAAGATCGCCAAGCATCAGCAGGATGCGATGAAGGTGCGGACGCCGGGCAGCATCCTGGGCGTCCGCGGCACCGAGTTCGTGGTGGAGGTCGGGGGCAAATCGTGATCGCCCGCCTGGGCTGCGCATTTCTGCTGATCGGGCTTGCCGGCTGCGCCACCACCGACCGGGTGATCCTGCTGCCCGACGACGTCAGCGGCAAGGTCGGCAAGATCAACGTCGTCGGCCGCGGCGGCGGCGAGGTGCTGCTCGACTCGGCTTACGGCGAAGCGCGCGCCGGCAATGGCGAAGTCCGCGCCGGCACGCTGGAGGCGGAGGACGTGCGCCAGCGCTTCGCCAAGGAGCTGGCCGGCCTGCCGGCGCGTCCGGCCTCGTTCCTGCTCTATTTCGAGAACGACTCCAACCAGCTCACCGCCGATTCGCGCGCGCTGCTGCCGGCGATCCTCGAAGAGGTGCGGCGCCGCCCGGCGCCGGAGGTGGTGGTGATCGGCCACACCGACCGCGTCGGCACGGTGGAGTACAACGACAAGCTGTCGCTGGAGCGGGCCAGGGCCACGCGCGAGCTGCTGATCGCCGCCGGCTTCGACGGCGCCCATATCGAGGTGGCCGGCCGCGGCGAGCGCGAGCCGCTGATCCCGACCGACGACGAAGTGCCGGAGCCGCGCAACCGCCGGGTCGAGATCAGCGTGCGCTAAGGCGCGCGCCCTGCCCTGTCCGCCGTGAGGGCGGGCCAGAAACGCCGCAAAAAATCAGCGCACGAATAATTCCGGCAGCGCCGTGCCCGCCGCGGCGCGCACCGTTTCGCCGAACAGGCCGGACATCCCGGTTTCTTCCGGGTTGACCTCGATCATCCGCGCGCCGGAGCGTCCGGCCAGCGGAATCAGTCCCGCCGCCGGATGGACGATGCCGGAGGTGCCGACGGCGACGAACAGCTGCGTCTGGGCGATCAGCCGGCCGGCGCGGGCGAATACTTGCGCATCGACGCTGTCGCCGAACCAGGTGATGTTCGGGCGCAACCTGCCGCCGCAGTCCGGGCACTCACGCCGTACGTAAGCGGCGGCGGCAAGGTCTTCGCGGGGGCCGTGGCGGGCGCAGCGCAGGCGCCACAGGCTGCCGTGCAGCTCGATCACGCCGCCGGCGCCGGCGCGCTGGTGCATGCCGTCGGTGTTCTGCGTGATGATGGCGAGGTCCGGATGGGCCTGTTGCAGCGCGGCGAGGTGGCGGTGGCCGGCGTGCGGCTCGCAGGCCAGCACGCGGCCGCGGCGCTGCTCGTGGAAATCCAGCACCTTGCGCGGGTCGGCGTCGAAAGCGTCCTGGCAGGCGTACTCTTCCCATCGATAGTGGGCCCAGATGCCGCCGCGGCCGCGGTAGGTGGGGACACCGCTCTCGGCCGACATGCCGGCGCCGGTGAAGAACACGACATGCCTGTACTGACTCAGGGAGATGGGCTGCACATGAACCTCTACGATCGCTATGTCCTGCCTTATCTGCTCGACCTCGTCTGCGGCATCGAACCGGTGCAGCGCCAGCGCGCCAAGATCGTGCCACGGGCGCGGGGGCGCGTGCTGGAGATCGGCATCGGCACCGGCCGCAACCTGCCGTTCTACGACCACGCCAGGCTGGAAAAGCTCTATGGCCTGGACCCGGCGCTGCAGATGCACCGCAAGGCGCGCCGGCGCATGCGCCAGGCGGGGCTGGAGGTGGAGCTGGTCGACCTGCCGGCCGAGCGCATCCCGATGGAAGACGCCAGCTTCGACACCGTGCTGATGACCTACACGCTGTGCACCATCCCCGACGCGGTGGCGGCGCTGCGCGAGATGCGGCGCGTGCTCCGGCCGCAGGGGCGGCTGCTGTTCTGCGAGCACGGCGCGGCGCCGGACCCCTCGGTGCGGCGCTGGCAGGACCGGCTCACGCCGCTGTGGAAGCCGATCGCCGGCGGCTGCCATCTCAACCGCGACATTCCGGGCCTGCTGCAAGAGGGCGGTTTCCGCGTCGAGGAGCTGGAGCAGATGTACCTGCCGGGGCCGCGGCCGATGACCTACAACTACTGGGGCAGCGCCGCGGCGGAGTAGCTCGCGCAGGCCGTCGCCGCGGGCCTTAACGGCCCTTGGGCAGCTCCACCTCGATCTCGAACAGCTTGGGCCAGCGCTTGCCGGTGACGTAGAAGTGCCCGCTGCGCGGGTCGTAGGCGATGCCGTTGAGCACGTCGTCGGCGGGGTCCCAGCCCGCCGGCTTCGGGAAATGCGTCTGCAGCTGTGCCAGGTCCAGCCAGCCGCGCACCGCGCCGCTGACCGGGTCGATCACCGCCACCCGGTCGGTCTGCCAGATGTTGGCCAGCACCAGGCCGCCGACGTATTCCAGCTCGTTGAGCTGGTAGATGTCCTGGTCGCCGTCGTGGACGCCGACGTGTCCGAGCGTGGCGAAGCTGCGCGGATCGACGAAATACAGCAGCGCCGAGCCGTCGCTCTGGATCAGGCGCTGGCCGTCCCAGGTCAGGCCCCAGCCCTCGCCGGCGAAGATGAAGTGCTGCAGCGGCTTGAGCGCCCGGTCGTAGACGTAGCCGTGCCCTTCGCGCCAGGTCAGCACCACGATGCGCCCGTCGGCCAGCGCCGCGCCCTCGCCGAAATCCCCCGGCGGCAGCTTGACGCTCTTCAGCTTGCGGCCGCTGGCGAGGTCGCGGACGCTCAGCTCCGAGCGGCCGTAGCCGCCGCTGCTCTCGATCAGGCGGCCCTTGCCGTCCAGCACCAGGCCTTCGGTGAACGAGGCGGTGTCGTGCGGGTATTCCTTTACCAGGCGCCAGGCCAGCTGCGGCGCGGCGGCCTGCGCCGTGGCGGCAAGGACGAGCAGGACCAGTGTCGCTACAATGCGCATAGATTCTGATTATTCGAAAAGGGAACCATGATCCGCAGCATGACGGGCTACGCCCGCGCCGAGCAGCAAGGCCCCTGGGGGCGCCTGAGCTGGGAGCTGCGCTCGGTCAATCATCGTTATCTGGACCTGCAAATCAAGCTGCCGGATGAATTCCGCGTGCTCGAGTCGGAGCTGCGCGTGCTCGCCGGCGGCAAGATCGGCCGCGGCAAGGTCGAGGCCGGCCTGCGCTTCAACCGCGACACCGCCGTGGGCGCGGCGCCGGAGCCGGACCGCGAGCGCCTGCGCGAGCTGCGCGCCGCGCTGAGCGTGGTGGCCGAAGAGCTGGGCGCGCTGGGCCAGCCCGAGCCGATGCGCGTGCTGGCCTGGCCCGGCGTGGTGCGCCAGGAGGCGGCCGAGGTGACCCCGCCGCTGGCCGAGGCTACCGCGCTGTTCCACAAGGCACTGGCCGACTTCGCCGACACCCGCGCCCGCGAGGGCGAGCGCACCGCCGCCTTCCTGCGCGAGCGCCTGGAAGCGCTGGCCGCCCTGGTCGAGCGCGTGCGCGCCCGCGGCCCGCAAGTGCGCGACGCCTGGCTGGAACGCCTGCGCGCCCGCGTCGCCGACCTCGGCGTGGAAGTGGACCCGCAGCGCCTGGCGCAGGAAGTGGCGCTGGCCGCGCAGCGCGCCGACGTCGACGAGGAAATGTCGCGCCTGGTCAGCCACATCACCGAAGTGCGCGACACCCTGGCGCGCGACGAAGCCATCGGCCGCCGTCTCGACTTCCTGATGCAGGAACTCAACCGCGAGGCCAACACCCTCTCGTCCAAGTCGCAGGACGCCGAGATGACCCGCTGCGCCGTCGAGATGAAGGTCATCATCGAGCAGATGCGCGAGCAGGTGCAGAACATCGAGTGAGCGGTCGCCGGCGCTAGCGGCCGGCAAGAATCCGCTTTGCAGTCAGCCGCTGGCCCGCCGCGGCTGGATCCCGATCTCGATAATGCCCAGTCCTGCCGGAGCCGTGGCCGGGCCGCCGTAGGCTGCCGCCGCGGGTGCAAGGCTCCGCTCCACGCCATGCGCCGTACGCATAAGCCTCTGCCGGCGGCGGTGAACTTCCGCAAGTTGAGCCGGATTCGCCGCCGGGCGCCGGAACCGCCCAGTACCACAAGCCTCGAGCGCCATACACAAAAGTTGAATTTTCGCGCAAAACCATTGGTCGTATTAATGCCGTCCCTCCGCGGGCGGCCGGGAAGCGGGGGAGGGCGGCAGGCGCCGCGCTGAACGAAACGATTCCACGGTGGTGCGCCGGATGCGCCTCGCCATTTCAGGGAAGATGCCATGACCATGATGGTCCCGGACTCGGGTGAAGCAGATTCGCCGCAACCAGGCTTGAAGGTGCTGGTGGTCGCCGCCGAGGTCTGGCCGCTGGCCAAGACCGGCGGGCTGGCCGACGTGGTGTCCGCCCTGCCCAAGGCGCTGTCGGACCTGGACGCCGACATCCGCCTGGTGATCCCGGGCTACCCCTGCGCGCTGGAGCAGCTGGTCGCGCCCAGCGCCGCGGCCGAGCTGGGCAGGTTCGCCGGGGCGGAGCTGCGGCTGGTCAGGGGCCTGTTGCCCGGTGCCGGCCTGCCGGTGTGGCTGGTGGACGCGCCGGCCCTGTTCCAGCGTCCGGGCTCGCCCTACGCCGACCGCAACGGCGAGGACTGGCCCGACAACGCCCGCCGCTTTGCCGCGCTGTGCCACGCCGCGGCCCGCCTCGCGCTGGACCAGGCCGGGCAGGGCTGGAAGCCGGACGTGGTGCACTGCCATGACTGGCACGCCGGCCTGGTACCGCTGCTGCTGGGCCAGGCGCCGGCGCGGCCGCGCACCGTCTTCACCATCCACAATGCGGCCTTCGCCGGCAAGTTCTCATTTGACGAGGTGCGGCCGCTGGGCCTGCCCGCGGCGGCGATGGGCATCGACGGCGCGGAGTTCTACGGCGGCTTTTCCTTCCTCAAGGCCGGCATCCGCTACGCCGACAAGATCACCACCGTCAGCCCCACCTACGCCCGCGAAATCTGCACGCCGGAGTTCGGCTGCGGCCTCGACGGGCTGCTGCGCCATCGCGGCGCCGACCTGGTGGGCATCATGAACGGCATCGACGCCGAACGCTGGAACCCGGGCCGCGACCGCCACCTGGCGCAGCCCTACGTGCGGCCGGATTGCGGCGGCAAGGACCTGTGCAAGGCCGACTTGCAGCGCGAGCTGGGGCTGCAGGTCGATCCGGCGGCGCCCCTGGCGATCTTCGTCAGCCGCATCACGCACCAGAAGATGGCCGACATCCTGTTGCAGACCCTGCCGGACATCATGGCGCGCTCGCCCCGCCTGCAGTTCGGCCTGCTCGGCAAGGGCGACCGCCACCTGGAGGACGGCTTCGGCCGCCTCGCCGCCGCGTTCCCGAAACGGGCCGCGGTACAGATCGACCATTCCGAGCGCCTGGAGCACAAGCTCCACGCCGGCGGCGACATCCTGCTGCACGGCTCGCGCTTCGAGCCCTGCGGCCTGGCCCAGCTGTATTCGATGCGCTACGGCACGGTGCCGGTGGTGCGCCGGGTCGGCGGCCTGGCCGACAGCGTCATCGACGCCGACGCCTCGGTCGAAAAGGGCGGCGCCACCGGCTTCGTCTTCGACGAGCCCACCGGCGCCGCGCTCGCCTCCTCACTCGATCGCTGCATCAGCGCCTACCAGGCCGGGGCGGACCCCTGGCGCCGGCTGCAGCACAACGCCATGGCCGCGGATTTCAGCTGGGACCGCTCCGCCAGGAACTACCTCAGGCTGTACGGTCCCGCGGCGCCGGGCCCGCGATCGTAGGCGGGGACTTCCGCCCGCGCCGCCACGGCGCGGCCGTGCCGGTGGGAGGCGGCGGATCGCCTACCGCCCAGCCAGCGCCCGCACCGCCTCTTCGAATTCGCGCATCAGCACCTCCACCAGCTGCCCCGCCGGCAGCGCGCGCACCAGCGGCGCGCCCTGGCCGGCCCACTGCGCGCCGTAGCCGAACTCGCCCTGGGCCTTGGCGGCGGCGTGCAGCGCCTTGCCGGCGTCGTAGGCGATGGGATAGTCGGGCGGCGGCGGCCGGCGCGGATCGTCGTCCAGGGCGGTGAAGCGGTTGCGCAGGCCGCGCGCCTTGCGGCCGGAGATGGTGGCGGTGAGGACGGTGCCGTCCACTGGCTGCCCGATCAGCGCGCGCCGGTAGCCCGCGTCGATGGCCGATTCCGGGCAGGCGACGAAGGCGGTGCCCAGCTGCGCCGCCTGCGCGCCCAGCGCCAGCGCGGCGGCGATGCCGGCGCCGTCCATGATGCCGCCCGCGGCGATCACCGGGATGTCGCCGGCGCGGACCAGCAGGCGGGTGAGGGCGAAGGTGCCCAGGCCCTCGTCCACCGCGGCCGGGTCGAACACGCCGCGATGGCCGCCGCCCTCGATGCCCTGGGCGACGATGCCGTCGACGCGCGCCGCCGCCAGTTGCTGCGCCTCGCGCGGATCGGTGGCGCTGGCCAGCAGCGCGATGCCGGCTCCGCGCAGCGCCTCCAGCGCTTCCGCGCCGGGCAGGCCGAAATGGAAGCTGACCACGGCGGGCCGCTCGTCGAGCAGCATCTGCAGCATGGCGCGGTCGCCGACGAAGCTGCGGTAGATCTCCTTCAACGCGGCCGGCGGCGTGGCGCCGAACTGCGCGAACTGCGGCCGCAGCCACTCCAGCCAGCGCGCTTCGCGCAGCGGATCGGCGGTTGCCGGCGCATGGCAGAACAGGTTGACGTTGAACGGCCCGGCGGTGAGGTCGCGGGTTTCGCGGATCATGCGGCGGGCGCCTTCGGCATCGGTGGCGCCCACGCCGAGCGAGCCGAGGCCGCCGGCGTTGGTCACGGCCGCGGCCATGGCCGGCGTGCTGACCCCCGCCATCGGCGCCTGGATGATCGGTTTGGTGATGCCGAGCCTGGTCAACAGCGCCTGTTCCATGATTGCGCCTTATGTTGCGGGAACCCATCGTACGGCGCCCGTTCACGACCCGGAAGAGGGAAGCGGTGTCATGCCGCCGCGCTCATAAAAGCGTATAAAACAGCTTCCCCTCATGCGGTTTCATCGATCCAAGGAGCAGGATATGAGCACCACCACGTCCGAAGTCTGGCTCGCCTCCGGTGTCAGAACCCCGTTCGCCAAGCTCGACGGCGCGCTCGGCAAGTTCGACGCCATCGAGCTGTCCGTGCCGGTGGCGCAGGCGATGGTGGAAAAGCTCAAGGGCGCCAACCCCGACTTCGCGGTATGGGGCACGGTGGTGCCCAACCTCACCTGGAGCAACATCGCGCGCGAGATCCTGATGGACGCCGGCCTGCCGCCGAGCATTCCGGCCTATTCCACCATCATGGCCTGCTCCACCAGCATGATCGGGGCGATCCAGGCCGCCGGCATGGTCGACGGCGTCAGCCGCAACCTGGCGCTGGTCGGCGGCGTCGAGAGCATGAGCCGGGTGCAGATTGGCCTCGGCGTGAAGCTGTCGGACTGGGTGCGCAGGTTCCAGCAGGCGCGCTCGCTGGGGCAGAAAGTGCAGCACCTGGCCGACCTCAAGCCGGGCGACGTGCGGCTCTACATTCCCGCCGTGACCAACCGCACCAGCGGCATGAGCATGGGCGAGCACACCGAGATCACCGTCAAGGAATGGGGCATCGGCCGCGAGCCGCAGGACCAGCTGGCCCTGCAGGGCCACCAGCGCGCCGTCGCCGCCTGGGAGCGCGGGTTCTTCGACGACCTGGTGATCCCGGTCGGCGAAGCCAGGCGCGACACCATCCCGCGCAAGGAAACCTCGCTGGAGAAGCTGGCGCGGCTGCCGCCGGCCTTCGACCGCACCAGCGGCAAGGGCACCCTCACCGCCGGCAATTCCTCGCCCCTGACCGACGGCGCGGCCGCGCTGTGGGTGGCGTCGAAAGCCGGCCTGGGCAGGCTGCCCTCGTCCACGCCGCGGGTGCGTCTGGTGGACTGGGAGATCGCCTCGGTCGACTTCCGCGTCGAGGGCCTGCTGATGGCGCCGGCCTTCGCCATCCCGCGCCTGCTGGCGCGCCACGGGCTGCGCTACGAGGACATCGCCCTGTGGGAGATCCACGAGGCCTTCGCCGGCCAGGTGCTGTTCCACATCAAAGCGCTGGAGGACCGCAAGTTCCTCCAGGAAAGGGCCGGCGTCGACCGCGACTTCGGCGCCTTCCCGCGCGAGCGGCTCAATCCCAACGGCGGCAGCGTGGCCCTGGGCCATCCCTTCGGCGCCACCGGCGCGCGCATCCTCAGCCAGGCGGTGAAGGAGCTGGCGGCGATGCCCGCCGGTGCCTGGGCCATCGTCAGCATCTGCGCCGACGGCGGCCAGGGCAGCGTGGTGCTGCTGCGCAACGGCTGAAGTCCCGCCGGAGCAGCAAAAAAAAGCCCCGCGCAGGCGGGGCTTTTTTGCGCCCTGAGCGCTCAGTCGTCCTTCATCTCCAGGCTGCGGTTCACGCCCAGCGCGGCCAGGGTGCCCAGGGCGCCGGACAGCAGGTACAGGCCGACGTAGCCGGTGCCCAGGTGCACCGCCAGCTCCAGCGCCAGCAGCGGCGCGAAGGCGGCGCCGGCGAGCCAGCCCAGGTCGGCGGTGAACACCGCGCCGCTGTAGCGGAAGCGGCTGGGGAAGGCCGAGTTCACGGCGCCGGCGGCCTGGGCGTGGGAGAAGCCGAGCAGGGCGAAGCCGAGGATGATGAAGACGTAGCCGCCGGCGGCGCTGCCGTTGAGCAGCACCGGGGTGTAGCCGCTGTAGATGGCGATCAGCACCGCGCAGATCGCCAGGGTGGCGCGCCGGCCGATGCGGTCGGCCACCACGCCGGAGACGACCATGCAGGGCACCGCCACGGCGGCGCCGACGATCTGCACCAGCAGGAAGTCGGTCAGCGACTGCTTGTTGGCGAACAGCAGCAGCCAGGACAGCGGGAACACCGTCACCAGGTGGAACAGCGCGTAGCTGGCCAGCGGCGCGAAGGCGCCGAGCGCGATGTTGGCGCCCTGGGTGCGCAGCAGCTCGCCCAGCGGCGCCGGCTCCAGCTCGCGGGTCTTCAGCAGCTGGGTGAATTCCGGCGTCACCACCAGGCGCAGGCGCGCGAACAGCGCCACCACGTTGATGGCGAAGGCGACGTAGAACGGATAACGCCAGCCCCAGCTGTTGAAATCCTCCGGCGACAGGCTCGCCACCGAGTAGGCGAACAGGCCGGTGGCGATGATGAAGCCGATCGGCGCGCCCAGCTGCGGGATCATCGCATACCAGCCGCGCTGGTTCTGCGGCGCGTTGAGCGCCAGCAGCGAAGGCAGGCCGTCCCAGCTGCCGCCCACGGCGATGCCCTGGGCGAAGCGCAGCAGCGACAGCAGCACGATCGAGGTGGCGCCGAGCTCGGCGTAGCCGGGCAGGAAGGCGATGCCGACGGTGGCGGTGCCGAGCATGAACAGCGCCACCGTCAGCTTGACGCCGCGGCCGTAGCGCTGGTGGATGATGCGGAACAGCAGCGAGCCGATCGGGCGGGCGATGAAGGCCAGCGAGAACAGCATGAAGGCGTAGATGGTGCCCTGCAGCGGCGCCACGAAGGGGAAGAACACCGACGGGAAAACCAGCACCGAGGCGATGCCAAACACAAAGAAATCAAAGAATTCCGAGATGCGGCCGATGATCACGCCGATGGCGATCTCGCCCGGCGCCACTTTCGCCGGGGCGCTTTCCGGCAGGCCGGAAGCGGGGGCGGCGGATGGTTGATGCGTCACGGACATGCTGTTCTCTGCGTACGCCACTGCTGCTTCAGTGGACTACTATAGGCGCGGTCTTCCGCATTGCCCAGAGCCGGAGCGCTCCTTCCGACGGCTCGCGCCGACACTGGGGGTCAGCATGGACATTGGCACGTTTCGGGCTGTCCCGGCCATTGGACAAAACGTCCAATCGCGCATTGCCCGCGACGTTCTTATAGTTGCCACCCTCGACCAAGCCCGATAGTGCGCCATGCTGTCCACCGTCCCGCGCCCCAGAGTCCTTAGCCTGCTCCTCGTCCCGCTGGCGGCCCTGCTCGGCGGCTGCGCCGGGGACGTGCTGTCTCCCGCCGGCGACGTGGCGCTGCAGCAGCGCAACCTGGTCATCGCCTCCACCGTGCTGATGCTGCTGATCATCGTGCCGGTGATGGCGCTCACCGCCTGGTTCGGCTGGAAATACCGCGCCTCCAACAAGGACGCGCCCTACGACCCCGACTTCCACCATTCCACCCAGCTCGAGCTGGTGATCTGGTCGGCGCCGCTGCTGATCATCATCGCCCTCGGCGCGATGACCTGGATCTCCACCCACACCCTCGATCCCTACCGCAAGCTCGACCGGCTGGCGGCGGGCCAGGCGGTGGACAAGGAGGTCAAGCCGCTGCGGGTGCAGGCGGTGGCGATGGACTGGAAGTGGCTGTTCATCTACCCGGACTACGGCGTGGCCACCGTCAACGAGATGGCGGCGCCGGTGAACCGGCCGATCGAGTTCCAGATCACCGCCACCTCGGTGATGAACGCGTTCTACGTGCCGGCGCTGGCCGGCATGATCTACGCGATGCCGGCGATGGAAACGCAGCTGCACGCGGTGATCAACAAGCCCGGCAGCTACCAGGGCATCTCCGCCAACTACAGCGGCGCCGGCTTCTCCGACATGCACTTCCGCTTCCTCGGCGTCAGCGAGGCCGACTTCGGCAAGTGGATCGACGGCGTCAAGGCCTCCGGCGACAAGCTGGAGCGCGGCGATTACCTGGCGCTGGAGCGGCCGAGCGAGCGCGAGCCGGTGCGCAGGTACGGCGCGGTGATGCCGAACCTGTACGACGCGATCCTCAACCTCTGCGTCGACCCCAACAAGATGTGCCAGCGCGACATGATGAAGATCGACGCCAGGGGCGGGCTCGGCCTGGCCGGCGTCGGCAACGTCGCGCGCCTGAGCCATGACCGGCCGCGCACCGGCTTCCATGGCTTCGAGCGCGGCTACGGCCGCGACTACGTGCTGGCGCTGTGCGCCGTGGACCCCGAAGCGCTGTGGTCGCCGGCCCCCGCCGCGCCGGCCAACTGAGGCGCCCCGAGACTGAACGATGCAAGACCATTCGCAACTGATTCACTTCCTGTTCGGCCGTCTCAGCTGGGACGCGATCCCGTACGACGTGCCGATCCTGGTCTGGACCTTCGCCGTGGTGGCGGTGCTGGGCATCGCCCTGCTCGCCGCGATCACCTGGCACGGCAAGTGGGGCTACCTGTGGAAGGAGTGGTTCACCAGCGTCGACCACAAGAAGATCGGCATCATGTACATGGTGCTGGGCACCGTCATGCTGCTGCGCGGCTTCGCCGACGCGGCGATGATGCGCCTGCAGCAGGCCATGGCCTTCGGCGGCTCGATGGGCTACCTGCCGCCGCACCACTACGACCAGATCTTCACCGCCCACGGCGTGATCATGATCTTCTTCGTCGCCATGCCGATGATCGTCGGGCTGATGAACATCGTGGTGCCGCTGCAGATCGGCGCGCGCGACGTGGCCTTCCCGTTCCTCAACAACTTCAGCTTCTGGATGACGGTGTCCGGCGCGCTGCTGGTGATGCTGTCGCTGTTCGTCGGCGAGTTCGCCCGCACCGGCTGGCTGGCCTACCCGCCGCTGTCGGGCATCGCCTACAGCCCCGACGTCGGCGTCGACTACTACATCTGGTCGCTGCAGATCGCCGGCGTCGGCACCCTGCTGTCGGGCGTCAACTTCATCGTCACCATCGTCAAGATGCGCGCGCCCGGCATGGACCTGATGAAGATGCCGATCTTCACCTGGACCGCGCTGTGCACCAACGTGCTGATCGTCGCCGCCTTCCCGGTGCTGACCGCGGTGCTGGCGCTGCTGTCGCTGGACCGCTACGTCGGCACCGACTTCTTCACCAATGATTTCGGCGGCAACCCGATGATGTACGTCAACCTGATCTGGATCTGGGGCCACCCCGAGGTCTACATCCTGATCCTGCCGGCGTTCGGGGCGTTTTCCGAGATCGTCTCCACCTTCTGCGGCAAGAAGCTGTTCGGCTACGCCTCGATGGTCTACGCCACGGTGGTCATCACCATCCTGTCCTACCTGGTGTGGCTGCACCACTTCTTCACCATGGGCTCGGGCGCCAGCGTCAACTCGTTCTTCGGCATCACCACCATGATCATCTCGATCCCGACCGGTGCCAAGATCTTCAACTGGCTGTTCACCATGTACCGCGGCCGCATCCGCTTCGAAGTGCCGATGCTGTGGACCATGGGTTTCATGTTCACCTTCGTCATCGGCGGCATGACCGGCGTGCTGCTGGCGGTGCCGCCGGCGGACTTCGTCCTGCACAACAGCCTGTTCCTGATCGCCCACTTTCACAACGTGATCATCGGCGGCGTGCTGTTCGGCCTGTTCGCCGCGATCAACTTCTGGTTCCCCAAGGCGATGGGCTTCAGGCTCGACCCGTTCTGGGGCAAGGTTTCGTTCTGGTTCTGGCTCAGCGGCTTCTGGGTCGCCTTCACCCCGCTGTACATCCTCGGCCTGATGGGCGTGACCCGCCGCCTCAACCACTTCGACGATCCCAGCCTGCAGATCTGGTTCCAGATCGCCGCCTTCGGCGCGCTGCTGGTGTTCTTCGGCATCCTCGCCTTCCTGGTGCAGCTGTTCGTCAGCTTCCGCCGGCGCGAGGCGCTGCGCGACACCACCGGCGATCCCTGGAACGGCCGCACCCTGGAGTGGTCCACTTCCTCGCCGGCGCCGGAGTACAACTTCGCCTTCACCCCGCAGGTCCACGACCAGGACGCCTGGTACGACATGAAGCAGCGCGGCTACGAGCGTCCGGCCGCGGGCTTCCTCCCGATCCACATGCCGAAGAGCACGCCGGCCGGCCTGATCCTGGCGCTGCTGGCCATGGCCTGCGGCTTCGGCCTGATCTGGCACATCTGGTGGCTGGCCGCGGCCTCGTTCTTCGGCTTCGTCGCCGCCGTCATCGTCCACAGCTTCAACTACCACCGCGACTTCCACATCCCCGCCGAGGAAGTGGCGCGGGTGGAAGCCGAGCGCAGCCGCCTGCTGGCGCAGCGGGCCTGACGGCGTAATCGACCATGAGCACGACCACTGCAAGCGCGGCGCAGCCGCGGTTTTACCTGACGGAAGAGCACCATCCCGAAAACGGGGTGATGCTGGGCTTCTGGATCTACCTGATGAGCGACTGCCTCGTCTTCGCGTGCCTGTTCGCGATGTACGGGGTGCTCGGCGGCAGCTACGCCGCCGGGCCGGGGCCGAAAGACCTGTTCGACCTGTCGGTGGTGGCGGTCAACACCTCGATGCTGCTGCTGTCCTCGATCACCTACGGCTTCGCCATGCTCGAGATCCAGCGCCAGCGCAAGCTGGCGACGCTGTTCTGGCTGGCGGTCACCGGCTGCTTCGGCGCGGCCTTCGTCACGCTGGAGCTGACCGAGTTCGCGCACATGATCCACGAGGGTGCGGGCCCGCAGCGCAGCGCCTTCCTGTCCTCGTTCTTCACCCTGGTCGGCACCCACGGCCTGCACGTCAGCTTCGGCATCCTGTGGCTGATCACGTTGATGGTGCAGGTGGGCCGCTACGGCCTGACCGCCGCCAACATCCGCCGCCTGAGCTGCCTGAGCCTGTTCTGGCACTTCCTCGACGTGGTCTGGATCGGCGTCTTCACCTTCGTCTACCTGATGGGAGTGCTGCGATGAGCGAGCCCCACGTCCATGGCGGGGCCGGCGGCGCCCATGACCAAGACGCGCGCTTCGACGCGCGCCATGTCCACGGCCACGCCCACGACCCGAACATCCCGCACGCCACCTTCCGCGGCTACATGATCGGCTTCCTGCTGTCGGTGGTGCTGACGGCGATCCCGTTCTGGCTGGTGATGGGCAAGGTCTTCCACAACCCGCAGGCCACCACCTGGATCGTGCTGGCGTTCGCCGTGGTGCAGATCCTGGTGCACATGGCCTACTTCCTGCACCTCAACACCAGCTCCGAGGGCGGCTGGAACATGCTGGCCCTGATCTTCACCATCGTGCTGGTGGTGATCACGCTCAGCGGCTCGCTGTGGGTGATGTACCACATGAACGCCAACATGATGCCGATGTCCGCGCAGGACATGCGCAACATGCCGTAGGGCGGGCGTCCGCCTGCGGCGGATGGCCCGCGTCCCCGCCGGCGCGGACCTGCCGCGTGGCCCGGGACTGCCATCCCGGGATGCACGGGGCGATGCAGTTGCGCCAAGATGGCCCGGACGCTTCACGGCAGGCCGCCTTCCGAACATGCGTTTCGTCCTCTTTCTCTCCATGCTGCTGCTGGCCTGCGCCGGCTTCGTCGCCCTGGGCAACTGGCAGCTGCGGCGCCTGGCCTGGAAGGAGGCGCTGATCGCCCGCGTCGACCAGCGCCTCGCCGCGCCGGCCGAGGCGCCGCCGCCGCGGGCGCAGTGGGCCGCGCTCGGCGCCGCCGACGCCTACCGCAAGCTGTGCCTGGACGGCGCCTTCCTGCCGGGCCGCGAGACGCTGGTGCAGGCCGTCACCCGGCTCGGCCCCGGCTGGTGGGTGCTGGCGCCGCTGCGCACGGCGCAGGGCGACACGGTGCTGGTCAACCGCGGCTTCGTCGACGCTCCGCACCGCGATGCGGCCGGCCGGCCCGCGCCCGACGGGGCGCAGCGGGTCTGCGGCCTGCTGCGGCTGAGCGAGCCGGGAGGGGCCTTCCTCCATCACAACGCCGCGGCGGAAGGGCGCTGGTATTCGCGCGATGTCGCCGCCATCGCCGCCGCGCAGCGGCTGCCGGCGCCGGACGTCGCGCCGTACTTCCTCGACGCCGACGACGGCGCCAACCCCGGCGGCTGGCCGGTCGGCGGCCTGACCGTGGTGCAGTTCCGCAACAGCCACCTCAGCTATGCCCTGACCTGGTATGCCCTGGCGCTGCTGTCGGCGGGCGCGGCGGCGATCCTGGTGCCGCACCGGCGGCGGCGCCCGGCGGGGTAAAATAGGCCGGTACGCCGCGGCATCCCGGACCGCCGCCGAGCCGACCTTGAAGCGAGCCTCCCTCAAACAACGACTGCAGCGCATCGCCTCGGGCGCCGGCGTCCAGCGCGACGCCGCCGGGCTGCAGAACATGATGCAGCTGATCCAGCTGCGCTGGATCGCCGTCTCCGGCCAGGTCCTGACCATCGTCTTCGCCCAGTTCGTGCTCGGCATCGAGCTGCCGCTGCGGCCGATGCTGCTGATCGTCGGCGCCCTGGTGGTGCTGAACATCCTCAGCTACTACCGCTGGGCCCGGCTGCGCCAGGTCAGCGACGGCGAGCTGCTGCGCCGCCTGCTGCTCGACGTGGCGGCGCTGACCGCCCTGCTGTACCTGAGCGGCGGCGCCACCAACCCCTTCGTCTTCCTCTACCCGCTGCAGGTGATCCTCGGCGCGGTGCTGCTCAAGCCGCGCTCGACCTGGACCATCGTCGCTGTCACCACCCTCTGCTTCGCCGGGCTGACCCTGTGGTACGAGCCGCTGCGCCTGCCGCATGGCGGCGTGGAGCAGCTGTTCAGCCTGCACATCCTGGGGCTGCTGATCTGCTTCGTGCTCGACGCCGGCCTGCTGGTGGTGTTCATGAGCCGCATCAACCAGAACCTGCGCCGCCGCGACGCCTGGCTCGCCGACCTGCGCCAGCGCGCCGCCGAGGAGGACCACATCGTGCGCATGGGCCTGCTCGCCTCCGGCGCGGCGCACGAGCTGGGCACGCCGCTGGCCTCGCTGTCGGTGATCCTCAACGACTGGGAGGACATGCCGGTGTTCTGGCAGAACCCGGAGCTGCTGCACGAGGTCGGCGACATGCAGGCGGCGGTGGAGCGCTGCAAGGCCATCGTCAGCGGCATCCTGCTGTCGGCCGGCGAGGCGCGCGGCGAATCGCTCGCCATCACCACCGTCGCCGGCTTCGTCGACGCCCTGGTGGCGGAGTGGCGCACGCGGCGCAATCCGCCGCGGCTGGACTACGACAAGGACTTCGCCGAGGACCTGCCGATCGTCTCCGACTCGGCGCTGAAGCAGATCATCGGCAACGTGCTGGACAACGCCTACGAGGCCTCGCCGGACTGGGTCGGGCTCAGCGTCTCGCACGACGGCGAAACCCTGGTGCTGCGCGTGCGCGACCGCGGCCCCGGCTTCGCGCCGGAGATGCTGGCGCAGTTCGGCAAGCCCTACCAGTCGAGCAAGGGCCGTCCCGGCGGCGGCCTCGGCCTGTTCCTGCTGGTTAACGTGGTGCGCAAGCTCGGCGGCCGCGTCACCGCCGAGAACGACCCGCAGGGCGGCGCGGTGGTGACCCTGTACCTGCCGCTGGTCTCGCTGGCGATCGAGGAAGAGGATGAGCGAGCCGTCTGACAAGCTGCTGCTGATCGTCGAGGACGACGACGCCTTCGCGCGCGTGCTGAAGCGCTCGTTCGAGCGCCGCGACTACCGCGTGCTGGTCGCCGCCAGCCTGGAGGAGGCGCAGGCGCTGCTCGAAACCGAGGCGCCGGGCCGCGCCGTGGTCGACCTCAAGCTCGGCACCGCCTCGGGCCTGGCGGTGGTGCAGGCGCTGCACCGCCACGACCCGGAGATGCTGATCGTGGTGCTGACCGGCTTCGCCAGCATCGTCACCGCGGTGGAAGCGGTGAAGCTCGGCGCCTGCAACTACCTGGTCAAGCCTTCGAACACCGACGACATCGAGGCCGCCTTCACCCGCGAACCGGGCGACGTGGACGTCGCGGTGCCGGCGCGCAGCACCTCGATCAAGACCCTGGAGTGGGAGCGCATCCACGAGGTCCTGGCCGAGACCGGCTTCAACATCTCCGAGACGGCGCGGCGCCTGGGCATGCACCGCCGCACCCTGGCGCGCAAGCTGGGCAAGCGCTTCGTGCCCTGAACTTTTGTCCCGCGGATCGTTCAAAATGCGCGGCGGGTCCGGTAGCGCGCCCGCCGGCCACAGAATTTCCAGAACTACGGACAGGCCATGATCGACCGCAGAAGCTTCCTCGCCGCCGGCGGCGCCTCCTTCGCCCTGACGGTGCTCGGCATCACGCCGACGGCGCAGGCCGCCCGGCGCCTCAAGCTCGGCTCCGCCGCGCCCTTCTCCTACGAGGTGCTGGTCGAGCGCGCCCGCGCGCTGGCCGGCAAGCCCTACGAGGCGCCCAAGCCGCTGTCGCGCGAGGTGCTGGAGCGCATCGACTACGACGCCCACGGCAAGATCCGTTTCAAGACCGACCTGGCGCTGTTCGCCAACGGCCCGGGCCAGTATCCGGTGACCTTCTTCCACCTCGGCCGCTACTTCCAGGCGCCGGTGCGCATGTACGTGGTGGACCAGGGCCAGGCCCAGGAAATCATCTACGACCCGGACTACTTCGACATGCCGGCCGACAGCCCGGCGCGCGAGCTGCCCAAGGGCGCCGGCTTCGCCGGCTTCCGCTTCCAGGAAAGCCGGCTCGACAACCAGGAGCGGCTCGACTGGCGCAAGAACGACTGGGTCGCCTTCCTCGGCGCTTCTTATTTCCGCGCCATCGGCGAGCTGTACCAGTACGGCCTGTCGGCGCGCGGCATCGCCGTCAATTCGGCGGTGGGCGGCAAGGCGGAGGAATTCCCGGTCTTCAGCCAGTTCTTCTTCGACACGCCGGCGGAAAACAGCGACACCGTCACGGTCAGCGCGCTGCTGGAAGGCCCCAGCGTCACCGGCGCCTACCGCTTCCGCATGCGCCGCGCCAAGGCGGTGAACATGGAGGTGGAGGCCGCGGTGTTCCTGCGCGCCGACGTCGACCGCCTCGGCCTGGCGCCCATCACCTCGATGTACTGGTTCTCCGAGACGATCAAGAACACCGCCATCGACTGGCGCCCGGAAGTGCACGACTCCGACGGCCTGGCGATGTGGAACGGCGCCGGCGAACACATCTGGCGGCCGCTCAACAATCCGCCACGCATCATGGCCTCGGCCTTCAGCGACCAGAATCCGCACGGCTTCGGCCTGCTGCAGCGCGACCGCAACTTCGACCACTACCTCGACGGCGTCAACTACGACCGCCGGCCGAGCCTGTGGGTCGAGCCGCTGGACGGCTGGGGCGCCGGCACGGTGCAGCTGATCGAGATCCCCGACAACGACGAGATCCACGACAACATCGGCGCCATGTGGGTGCCGAAGGAGCCGGCCAAGGCCGGCAGCAGCTACCGGCTGCGCTACCGCCTGCACTGGGCCGCCGACGAACCCTATCCCTCGCCGCTGGCGCGCTGCGTCGCCACCCGCCTGGGCCGCGGCGGCCAGCCCGGCCAGCCGCGCCCGCCGGGCCTGCGCAAGTTCGTGGTGGAATTCTTCGGCGGCCCGCTGGTGTCGCTGCCGTTCGGCGTGAAGCCCGAGGCGGTGCTCAGCGCCAGCCGCGGCGAGTTCTCCTACGTCTTCACCGAGGCGGTGCCGGACGGCGTGTCCGGCCACTGGCGCGCCCAGTTCGACCTCAAGGTGGATGGCGCCGAGCCGGTCGACATGCGCCTCTACCTCAAGGCCGGCGACAAGACCTTGAGCGAGACCTGGCTGTATCAATATCACCCGTTCAGCAAGGACGGCGTGGTCTACTGACCCGCTCCGCCCCTTTCCCCGCGGTCAGGGGCCGGAGGCGCGGGCCGCCGGGGGAGCGCCCGCCTCGCGGCAGTGGGCCATACAGGCCATAGGCAGGGGGCGCGGCATCGGCGAGAATCGGCGCAAATCCAGCCGATCGCCAAAAGCCGATGCCCCAGCCGCCGTCCGAAACCGCCGTTCCGCCGGGCACGCTGTGGATCGTTTCCGCCCCCAGCGGCGGCGGCAAGACCAGCCTCACCCGGGCCCTGGTCCAGCGCCTGAACCAGCGCGGCATCGCGGCGGCGATCTCGGTGTCCTATACCACCCGCGCCCCGCGCGCCGGCGAGGAAGACGGCGTGCACTACCACTTCGTCGAGGAGCCGCGCTTCCTGGCGATGGCCGCCGCCGGGGAGTTTCTCGAGCACGCCGAGGTGTTTGGCCGGCGCTACGGCACCGGCCGGGCCGAGACCGAGCGCCTGCTCGCCGCCGGCACCGAGCTGCTGCTGGACATCGACTGGCAGGGCGCGCGGCAGATCAAGGCGCAGCGGCCGGACACGCCGGGCGTGTTCATCCTGCCGCCCTCGGCGGCGGAGCTGGAGCGGCGCCTGCACGGCCGCGGCCAGGACGATCCCAAGGTGATCGCCGCGCGCATGGAGGCGGCGCACGCCGAGATGACGCACTACGCCGAATACGACTACCTGATCGTCAACGACACGTTCGATCATGCGCTGGAGGATCTGCAGTCGGTGCTGCTGGCGCGGCGGCTGGGCCTGGCGGGGCAGCGCCAGCGTCACGCCGCGCTGATCAGGGAACTGGGACTTTAAGGGGAATCCCGCGGTGGCAGTGCGGGACGGAGTGGTACATGGGTTCGGGGGGAATGCATGCGTTTTCCGCTGCTGGCTTTGATGCTGGTCATTTCCGGCTGCATGACGCACGACCGCGTCAAGGCGCCGCCGGTGGCGCAGGCGCCGATGCAGGTATTCGTCGCCAAGGCGCCGCCGTCCGGACTCGACGGCCTGCCGATCGGCGCCTACCAGATCGACGACGCGTCCTTCGTCGTTTCCGGCCACCAGTCGGGCGCTAGTCTCGGGGCGGTGTTGCTGTTCGGCGCTCCCGGCCTCGCCGCGGCCAACGCCGCCGAAGGTGCGCGCTCCCGGCGCGAGCTTGGTGATTCGCCGGCCCGGCTGACCAGTGACCTGACCGTGCCGGCGTTTGCGCTGCTGGCCGACGATATCGGCAGGCGCGGCCTCGGCGAGCGGTTCCGGCTCACCGTCTCTCCTTCCTGGGGTGACGACGCCCAGGTGCTGACGGTGATCCCGTACGTGCTGCTGGCTTACGAGGAGAACGACCAGGTGCGGCCCTACATCTTCCTCAAGGCCAGCCTCGCCGCCGGGGACGAGCGCCGCTGGTCTACCCGCTATATCTCGGCGTAACGGGAGCTGCGGCCGATGAGCGGTGCCGGCGGTTGGGCCGAGGATGGCGCCAAGGCGCTCAAGGCCTCGATCG